>JAZTWK010000083.1:0-15710 GCA_045635865.1 Victivallaceae bacterium | reverse complement strand
CGTAGAGCGAAATGCCCATGGTGATCGTGCGGATATCGAGATTTTCCGCCCGGATCATATTGATCGTTTCGAGTATGTCTCTGGCTTCAAGCATAACTCAAACCCGGTGCATGGAATTGAAAATATCCTCGTGCATGACGTGGATATCCAGTTTTTCCGCCTTGCCCAGCGCGCTCATCCGGTCGGAAAAAGCGTCAAAAGGCAAATTGAGCTCACCGATTTCCACGATCATGATCATGGTGAAATACTCGTCCAAAACCGTCTGGGAAATATCGGAAATGCTCGCTCCGCACTGGGCGCAGACCGCGCTGACTTTGGCGATAATGCCGACGGCGTCTTTGCCGATCACCGAAACCACTGCTCTCATGGGCAACTCCTGGGTATGTTCAATCTGTCAAAACGTAATCACTTTGGCGCGGCGGCGGCTCCGGCAACGGCATATCCGGGTAGCCGATCGCACAGTGCCCGATCCCCTCGAAGTCGGCGGAAAGCCCGAGTTTTTCCAACAACTTCCGCCCCCACGGGGATTCCATTTCCTCTTTCGCCCGGTGGATCCAACAACTGCCCAAGCCGAGGCTGTGGGCGGCGAGCATCAGATTGCCGATCACCAGACTGCCGTCGTAAAGATAAGTCGGGCGGCGGCGGTCGGCGACCACCAGCAAGATCACCGGCGCGCCGTAAAAGGGGTCGAAATCGACCTTGCCCATGATCTCGGCATTGAGTTGCCTGATCTGCGCCTGCTCGGTGGGATCAACGATCCGGATGATCCGGGGCGACTGGTAATTTCTGCCGGTGGCGGCGTAAGTGCCGCACCGGATAATCTCCGCGATCGCCGCTTCGGGCGGCAATTCCGGCTTGAATTTCCGGATGCTGCGGCGAGAAATCATCGCTTCAATTACGGCGTTACTCATATCTGACACCGTATTTGGGAAGCCGCTGGTTGATCTTGATGATCGCCCCCGAGGCGTCGACCGCGATCCGTTCATCGCCGTCCAGATACCAACCGAGGGTGATGATATCCTTGGCGGTGCCGATCTCGCCCAGTGCCCGGATGTAGTAAGAGATGATCTCGCTATCCGCGCCGTGGACGCGGAAATACTCCAAGTCGTTGGAAATTTTTTCACCTTCCACCGCACCGTGGCGGGCGAGCGCGAGGATCGCCTGCGCTCCGGCGGGAGTTCCCCGGTAGTCATCGGCGATTTTGGTAAGATAATTCCGACACTCCGAAGTAAGATCTTCGCCATTGCCCGCGGCGGAAATGGCGACTTCCAGCTCGGTGATCCGGATGCTGTCGCTCAACGGCACCGGGCCGTTGTGAGGATACGCCAAGGCTTGCGCCATGGCACCGTTGGCGGCGGCTTCCAGATAGCGCCAAAGTTTTTCCTGCGCCTCTTTGTCGCCGTTTTGCGCCAACGCCCACAATGCGTAGTCCTTGCCGCCGCGCCCGATGATGTAAATATCCCACAGCTTCCGCCGATCCGACCGCGAAAAATACAAGTGCAACAGCGCCGCGCTTTTGAGAGCATTGATATGCTCCGGAGCATCCGGATCCATCGCTTGGCGGCGAATTTCGTCGCCCGCGCCCGCGGCGCGCAACCGCAATTCGTCGATCGTGCCGGTGAACCTGCGTTTTTCCAGAGTGAAATCGGCATCTTCGCGGGTTATCTCCGCCTCGGCGCAGTAAATTTTCGCCTCGCCGACTGAAGCGCCGGTAGCATCAAAAAGATATTTGTTGGCGGCGGCGACGTAGTAGGAAACGTCCCGTTCCTCGACCGATGAACATCCCGCCAGCAACCCGACCGACACGCTCAAAAAAAATAGTTTTCTATACATCGCCACGCCTCTTGTATAAGTCACATTGATCCAGTTTATTTGAGTACGGATAATATACCACCCCGGCGAAGATTATGCAAGACTATTCAGCGCCGAATCTTGTCGCCCAGGGGGATCAGCACGCCGCCGAGCGAATTGCCCAAGGTCAACAATCCGGTGATCGCCAAGACTTTGAAGCTCCACGCTCCCGCCGCGGAAAAGTAATACATATCCGCGATGCAGTGCTCGAATCCGGAAAGGATGAACACCGCGACCGGCAATACCACGCCAAAGTAGCGGAAGATCCCGGGCAGATCGTCGCGGCGGAAAGTTTCCACCGCCAGATACATCAAGATCCCGCAAAAGAGCGACAAAATAAGCAAGCTCAAAGTGGAGTCGGCGATTTTCACCTGCACCATCGCCTCGACGCGGCGACCGATCAGCTGATAAGTGCGGCTGTGGCGCACGGCAAATCCGACCGCGAAAGTGCCGAGCCAGTTGCCCGCCCAGATGACGACGAGCGAAGCGAGATACTGCCAGAAATCCTTACCGTGGTTGACCAGATAACCGACCGCCCCGGTGTAGAGTTTGAAGCCAAAGCAGACGATCGTCAGCAACCCCAAGCCGAAAAGCACTGCCCCAAACATCGCGTTGGGCGTCGCCAGATAGACCGTACCGGCGATGCCGATGAATAGTCCGGCAAAGATCGCATTGATAAAGGTTTTGAACATATCCCCCTCCCCTTGTAAGTACTCAGAAACACCAGTCCCCGGCGCGGAACACGGGCACCTTTTCCCCGCTTTCCGCAACGCCGTCGATATCCAAATCCTCGGCGCCGATCATAAAATCGACGTGGATCATGCTGTCGTTGACCCCGATTTCCCGCAATTCCGCCGGGGTGTAGCGCTCGTAATTTTTGACGCAGTTGTCGAAGCCCCGCCCCAAGGCGACGTGGCAACAGGCATTTTCGTCAAAAAGCGTATTGTAAAAGAGAATTCCGCTTTGATTGATCGGGGAGTTTTTGGATATGAGCGCACACTCGCCCAAAAAGGCGGCGTTTTCATCCATTTTGATCATCTTTTCCAGCAGTTCCTGACCTTTTTCCGCCCTGACTTCGACCGCCCGCCCGGCGGCGAAACGGATGGAAAAGTTTTCGATGAGACTGCCCTGCCACGAGAGCGGCTTGGTCGCCACCAGCAGACCTTCCGCCACGCCCCGGCGCGGAGTGGTAAAAATCTCCTCCGACGGGATATTGGGGTTGAAAACTCGCCCGGCGAGATCGGTTTCCGCCGCCCCGGCAAAGACGCCCTGCGGCATCAGTCCGACCCGAAAATCGGTGCCGTTGCCGGAGTGGTACTCCAAGGCGGCAAAATGCCAGTTGTTCAACATTTCCGCCCGGCGGTGGATCACCTCGTTGTGCTTTTGCCAGTTGGCGATCGGATCGCCCACGGCGCGGGAAGCGGCGAGGATCGCCTGCCAGAGTTTATTTTTCGCCTCTTCCACCGGGAGATCCGGGAAGACCTTTTGCGCCCACTTTGCCCCCGGCACGCCGGCGATGCACCACTGGTGCCGATTTTCCATGGCGTCGCGGAAGGGCTTGATCAGCGGGTAGCGCGCCGCCTGGATCCGGGTGCGCTTGCCGGGGTCCACCCCCGCCATGCCGTCGGGATCGTCGGAATCCAACCACAGCCGCGCCGGAAGTTCTTCCGCCTGCCACTTCAATTTGGCAAGTTCCCACGTTTCCACGGTCGAGAGCGCTTCCTCGCTTTGGTGGAGCTGGTGCAGTTTGGCGATCGGCATGTCGCCCCAGTTGAGCACGACCTTGCCCGCGCCGCACCGGTAGCACTCCTCGACGACCAAGCGGGTGAATTCATATTCCTCGACGTTGGCGGTGATGACCACCGCCTGCCCCGGATCGGGATTGATCCCCACCCGCACCAACAAATGAGCGTAAGCTTGCAAGTCCATAAAAACCGAAGATTCTCTTTTATGTTATTGGGGGCTAATATAAACGACCGGACGGGGTTTTACAAGTTGCGCCCGCCGAAAAATCGGGAAGTTTTCCCGCTGCGGGGTTGACTATCGGTTCGCCTTAAACTATATTTTGTCAAACCCGAGGAATGTTTATGCCGGAAATTTC
Organism: Victivallaceae bacterium; assembly: GCA_045635865.1. Classification (GTDB taxonomy): domain Bacteria; phylum Verrucomicrobiota; class Lentisphaeria; order Victivallales; family Victivallaceae; genus UBA1784. The sequence goes on along the minus strand of JAZTWK010000083.1, from coordinate 11,758 downwards.
CGTTGTCATGCCGTTTTACAATCCGGGGGAGATCGTCCGCAAGACGATCTCCTCGGTGCTGGCGCAAAGTTTCACCGATTTCGAGTTCATCATCGTCAACGACGGTTCCGATGCGAAAAATCGGGCAATTCTCGCGGAATTTGCCGATCCGCGGCTGATCGTGGTCGATCAGGATAATCGCGGCATGGCAAGCGCGCGCAACGCGGGGATCGCCCGCGCCGGCGGCAAATATATCGCCCTGCTCGACCATGACGATATCTTTTTGCCCGACAAGCTAACGCGCCAGCGGGAAAACTTGGAAGCGCATCCGGAGTGCGTTTTAAATTACACCCGCTGTCGCCGCGAGGGTCCGACTACCCGAACTTTCCCCGACTATCCGCTTTACGAGGGGCAAGTGCTGACTCCTTTGCTGAAACAAAACTTCATAACGTCGTGCAGCTGCGTGATGATCCGGCGTTCGGCGCTGACGGAAAACGACTTGGGCTTTCGGGCGGAGTTTGCCCCCGCCGACGATTGGAAACTCTATTTGGATCTGGCGCTGGTCGGGGAGTTTTCCGCCCTGCCCGAAGAACTCGCCGTCTATACGCTCCACGATCGCAATTTCAGCAACGATCTGCCCCGGATGTACCGCGCCGGATACAACCTGCTCCGCCACAGTTTGGCGAAACTGCCGGCTTGGAGCGCCGCCACCGGGATACCCCGGCGCCGACTCAAACGATCGGCTTTTGCCGGACTCGCCCGCAACGCCTACGGGCTGGCATATTGCTGTCGCCGTCAAAAGGCGACGCGGCAATTCCGGTATTGGAACTGCCGCGCCCTGCACTTTGATCCGCTATTGCCGGGGGCGTGGAAACTTTATTTCCGCAATCCCCGCTGAAAACTACTTTTCAAACCACAACACCAAGCCGGTGAAGTCGGCGAGATTGCCAATGGTCAACTGATCGGCGGCGCGGGAAACTTCTACGCCGCCCCCCACAAGTTGCCCGGCAAGTTTCCACGCGGCGGGAATGGGCAACTCCAACTGCGCCGGGGATCCCCGGAAAGTGTGGACGACCACCAACGCGCCCCGGTCGTTTTCCCGCTTCCAAACCTGATAGCCCCGGGGATCGATATAGGCGAGCCCGATTTCGCGCTCGTAGCGGTTGTCGCCGACTTCGACCGCCGGGATCGCCTGCCGATAGAGCGCGCACGCCGAGCGGACGATCTCCATTTGATGATCGCTCAAGGGCGCGATGTCGCCGGAAAAGCAGAGCCGCCCCATGAAGCCGGCGGCGAGCGAGTAATAAAATCTCCGGTCGTCGTCCTCGGGGTGGAGTACCGCCCAAATCTGATTTTTCCGCAACGGAATGAGCGCGGCGGTATTCGCCGCCAAAATCGGTATTTCCACCCCCTCGTGGGCGTCGGAAGAACTCGCCATTGAGCCGAGCCGCAACCACGGCGCCGTCGTCCGACTGCCGCCGGAAGCGCAGACTTCCAAAACGAGATCGGGTATCTCCGCCAACAGCCGGTGGAAAAAGGCGATCACGCCCTCAATATGTTGCCGCAACGCCTCGCCGACGGACTCCGCCCCGTCGCACCCAAAGGCGATGATCGCGTTGTAGTCGATCTTGGTGTAGCCGATGCGGTTGTCCTTGAGGAATTTGATCACTTTCTCCGCCACATAGTCAATGACTTCTTTTTTGCGGAAGTCGAGGAAATTCCGGGTCCCGCACCGAAGCACTTTGCCGTCGAGCGTCAGCAACCAGTCGGGATGCTCTTTTGCCACCCGGGAATTGAAGACCGCGTTTTCAAATTCAAACCAGATGCCGGGGATGAATCCCCGTTCCCGCAGTTGATCGCAGAATTTGCGCATCCCCTGCGGATACTTGTCCTCGACCACCTGCCAGTCGCCGATGTCATATTCCTTATCCTTGCGGAACCAGCCGTCGTCCATGACGAAGTAGCGGATCGGCAAGCCCTGCAATTTGTCGGCGATCGGGAGCAGGTTTTCCGGATAGGGTTTTCCCCAAGTGGTGCACCAGTCGTTGAAAAGCAACGGCAGTTCTTTTTCGTTTTCCCGGACCTCGCCCTCGGCAAAACCGACCAGACGATTCTGCAGATCCTGAATGTCGCCGCGCACGCAAGTGATCACCGCCGCCGGAGCGGTGAAACTTTCGCCCGGGGCGAGCGTCTTTTTCCACTGCCCCACTTCCCGGCTCGCCAAGCCGCCGGAAAGATAGACGCCGTCGAGTTTGCGACTGACTTCCATTTCCCACGGACCATAGACATCCAGCACCGCGCCCCAGACGACCCCCGCTTTGACATCGGTAAAGCCGATCTGCGGGAAAAAGTCCCGCGCCGGCTTGGTGCCGGTCTGACCAAAGCGGAGACTGCGCGGGGCAAATCCCGCCCACGAGCGCTCCAAGCCGCACTCTTCGAGTTTGCGCTCGACCAGCCGCCCCTCGGCGCTCCAACCGGTGCTCCACTGGCTGATGCGGTAGTTTTCCGGGCCGTCGTCGCTCACCAAGGGCGACAAGCCGCCGAGCGAAAACGACGCGAGATACTCCAGATCGACCGCCTCGGCTCCCCGGTTGGCGATCGTCGTCGTAACTTTCACATACCGGTCGCCGGGGCGATAAGTTACGTCTTGAGTGGATTCGATCCCCCGATCATCCCGCACGCTCAACCGCACGCCGTCGGGCAAGTCGGTGAATTCGTAATGCTTTTGCGCCAACACGCTGTCGGAATCGCGCATGGTAAATCCGGGGTTGCTGATCAGCCCGTAACCGTCGGAAGAAAGTTTGTACTGAATGGCGCTTTCCACACCCCGACCGGGGAAGTTTATATCCCAGACCTTGTGGAGCACCCGGCAGGCGACGGTATCGTTGAGATTGTCCCGGGGCGGAACGATTTGCGTTTCCATACCGGCGGGAACGATCTGCAATTCCACCCGCTCGCCGTCACCGACCCAAATTGCGAGCATGTCGCCGAATATATGCTTTTTTACGATTTGTTGTGCCATAACCGCTTCTCCATGGTTAGCCGTGTTTTACTCAAAAGATACACCGGCAAATCGGCAAAAGCAAGCGCGCCGAACTTGTTTTTGCGCACTTTCGGCGCTATATTGTGAAAGTGGCAATCAAGCCAGAGCCGCCGCCGGAAAAGGCGGCAACACCGGGATATTATGACTGGCACCGAGATTTTGGAACTTGCCCTCAACGTTTTCGGGGGATTGGCGATCTTCGTTTTCGGCATGAAGCTTATGAGCGAAGGTTTGCAGCTATCCGCCGGCGAAAGACTGCGCGGCATTTTGCATATGTTTTCCGCCAATCGCTTCGTCGGGGTAGTTTCCGGAGCGGTGGTTACCGCCGCGATACAGTCATCCAGCGCCACCACCGTAATGGTCATCGGCTTCATCAACGCCGGCTTGATCACTCTTACGCAGGCGATGGGGATAATTTTCGGTGCCAATATCGGTACGACGCTCACTGCCCAGTTGATCGCCATCAACATCAAATACCTCATCATGCCCGCGATCATCGTCGGGTTGATCATGGGCTTTGCCAAAAAGCGATCGATCACCAACTGGGGCATGACCGTACTCGGTTTCGGCTTTCTCTTTTACGGCATGAATCTGATGAGCATTGAGCTTAAAGAGCTGGCGACCGAACCGGGCTTCCGGCAGTTTTTCCACCTTTTTGACTGCGATCCGGTATCCTACGGTTATTTGCCGTTGGGAACGCTTACCGGGGCGATCACGGTAGGTCTGGTCGGCACGATACTGCTCCAGAGCAGTTCCGCCTGTACCGGTATCGTCATCGCGCTCGGCTCCAGCGGACTGCTGGATATCTACACCGCCACGGCGATCATTCTCGGTTCCAACATCGGCACCACGGTTACCGCGCAACTGGCGGCGGCGACCGCCAACAAGGTGGCGAAGCAGGCGGCGCTCGCCCACACGCTTTTCAACCTGATCGGGGTGCTGATCGTCGCCGGGAGTTTTTTCATCACCTACCACGGCGAACCGGTGTTTTTCACTTTGGTGCGATTGCTTTCGGGTCGAGAGGGAAGCATCGCTCACCAGATCGCCAACGCCCATACGGTTTTCAACGTGGTCACCACGCTGGTGCTGTTGCCATTCATCCAGGTGCTGGTGAAAATCTGCGAGAAATTGCTCCCGATACGGGAAAGCGCCGTCCGCTATCGGCGGCTGGAACCCAATCTGCTCAAGACTCCCGCCCTCGCGCTTACCCAGACTTCCTCCGCCTTGCGCAAGATGCTTAAACAAGCGTGGAAAAATGTCGACGCCGCCTTGAAACTTCCCGGCAGGGAAACCGCCAAAGATCGGGAAATTCTGGACGCTCTGGAAGAGCGCGAAGCCGATATCGACACCCGCCAAAAGGATATAACCGAATACCTTTCCAAACTCATGACGCGCCCGATTTTCGCCCGCGACGCGGCGCGGATCCCCGTACTGTTGCACTGCACCAACGACGCCGAACGCATCGGCGATCACGCCGAAGACGTCAAAGCGCTCATGGATCGCCTCGCGCAAAGCTCCGCCAAATTCAGCGACGAAGCGCAACAGGAATTTGCCGAGCTTCACACCATGCTGGCGGAACTGGCCAAGGCGGCGGTGGAACTTCTGGGCAACCATTCCACGGAAACGCGCAATACCGCGCTGCAACTCCGCGATGAATTATCCGGCCGCCTCGATCTGGCGGAAGCGGAACACCTCGCCCGGATCAATCAGGGCAAATGCGCCCCCGAAGCCGGAATACTGTTTCTGGAATTACTGGAAGAAATTCGCAAAATTTCCCGCCATTTGTTCAACATCGTCGAACGCACGGAACTGCTGTATGAGCGGATTCCGCAGATTCCCGCCGCGTCCCGCGCCCCGGTCAGCGGGGATTGAGCATCAGCCGGTCGAGCGCGATAGCCAAAAGCTGAACCGTCCACTCGACGTCGGCACCGGCGCGGTGAGCGCCAAATTCGGAAATATCATCCAACTGAAAGAGCCGCCGCAGATACTGCAAGCGGTAGGAAGCCAGACCAGGATGCGATTTTTTCAATAGCTTTATGGTATCCAGCGCCTTGCCCTGCCAAGTTTCCAAGCCCTCCCGATAGAGGCTTTCCTGCAAAAAGCCGAGGTCGAAGCGGACATTGTGCCCGACCAGCACCGAACCGGCGGCAAAGGCGGTGAATTCCGGGGCGACCTCGCGGAAACAGGGGGCGTCGCACACCATGCGGTCGTCGATGTGGTGCACCGCCGTGACCGCAGGGGATATTGGACGCTCCGGATTGACCAGCGACTGATAACGCACCATCGTGCCGTCGGTATTCACCCTGACCGCGGCAATTTCCACGATCCGGTCATACGCCGGACTCATGCCGGTGGTTTCCAGATCAAAAACGGTGAACGGGCCGAGATCGTACCACTTATCGGGCATAGCCGTCGGGGTGTTTCAACTGCCACTTCCACGCGGATTCGATGATCGCCTCGGCGGACTCGTACTTGGGGGTCCACTTCAACTCGCTACGGGCGAGATCACTGCAGGCGATGAGCCGCGCCGGATCGCCGGGCCGCCGCGGAGCGACCTCGAAGTTAACCTTTTTGCCGGTAACTTTTTCGGCGGCGCGGATGATCTCGTAAACCGACAGACCGTTGCCGGTGCCCAGATTGTAGTGCCCGCTGCGCGGAGCGTGGAGCGCCAGCTCGTGCGCCTGCGCCAAGTCGAGGATGTGGATGTAGTCGCGGATGCAGCTGCCGTCGGGCGTATCGTAGTCGTCGCCGTAGAGCATCAATTTGTCGCGCTTGCCGCGCACCGTCTGCAGGATGATCGGGATCAGGTGGCTTTCCGGGCGATGATCCTCGCCGTGGATCTCGGTGGCGCCGGCGGCGTTGAAATAGCGCAACGCGGTGTAGCGCAAACCATAGATCTCGCTGTACCAGTGCAGGACCTTTTCAAAGCAAAGTTTGGATTCGCCGTAGGGGTTGATCGGCACCTGACGATCATTTTCGGAAATCGGCACCCTTTCCGGCTGACCAAAGGTCGCCGCCGTACTGGAAAAGACGAAGCGTTGCGCCCCGCCCTGCACCGCCGCATCGGCGAGATTGATCGCGTTGGCAAGGTTGTTGACGAAGTACTTGGAGGGATCTTTCATCGACTCCCCGACCAGCGAAAAGGCGGCGAAATGCATCACCGCGTCGAATTTTTCCCGCTTGAAAAGTTCGATCAGCGCTTCCCGGTCGGCGAGATTGCCCTCGATGAAGCGGGCGCGCGGATCGACCGCGTCGCGATGACCGGTGATGAGCGCATCAAAGATCACCACTTCATAGCCCATATCGAGCAAATACTCGGCGCAGGCGCTGCCAATATAACCCGCCCCGCCGGCAACCAAAACTTTTTCCGCCATAACCCACCTCAAAAACTTGAATTTTGGCAACTGCCAAATTATAATATGATAAAATATATTTTAACTTCGGCATTTTTGCAACTATAAAATGACAAAAAAATCCATATTGCTGTTGGCTTCGGGGGAGGCTTCGCCCGATATCCGCTACCTCACCGGGCTGTCCACGCCGGACGAATTCATCGCCCTCAACATCGACGGCCGCACTTATGCGATCCTTTCCCCCTTGGAGTACCAGCGGGGCAAACTGCTATCCAAAGCCGATTGTCAAGTCTGGTGCGACGTGGACTGCGACGGTCCGGAGCGGATGAAGATCTTTGCCTGGCTTTCCCGACACTTCGGCATCACGGATTTTCAGGTGGCGGCGGATTTTCCGTTGCTGTGGGCGGATAAACTCCGGGATGCCGGGTTCCGCCTGACTCCGCAAAGTCGGCTACTGCCGGAGCGGGAATTCAAAACTCCCGACGAGGTGGCAAAACTCGCCGCCGCCGAATCCGCCGCCCAGCGGGGCGCGCTCCGGGCGATGCAGGTGTTGGCGGAAGCGACCGTCCGCGACTCCGGCGAGATCGTCTGGCAAAATGAAACGCTCACCAGCGAGATATTGCGCGCGGAGATCGACACGGAACTCATCCGGCACGGCATGCTCCCCACCGGCACCATCTGCGCCGGGGGAACCCAGAGCGCCTATCCTCACCACGTCGGCAACGGCGCGTTGCGCGCCGGCATGCCGATCGTAATGGATATTTTCCCGCGGAGCATCGACTCCGGGTATTGGGGCGACCTCACCCGCACCGTGGTCAAGGGGCAAGCTCCGGAAATCGTCCGCCGCGCCCACACCGCGGTCTGTGAAGCGAAAAAACGCAGTATCGAGCAGATCCGCCCGGGCGCGATCCCGGCGGAACTCCACCGGAACGCGGAAAGCATCCTGCTTGCGCACGGCTTCCGCACCGGGCACAACGACGCCGGCGATTTCGGCTTTTTCCACGGTTTGGGTCACGGGGTCGGCTTGGAAATCCACGAGTCGCCCCGGATCTCCCCCAAAAATTCCGCGCCGTTGCAGGGCGGCGAGGTCTTTTCCGTCGAGCCGGGGCTCTACTATCCGGAATGGGGCGGGATCCGGCAGGAAGACTTGGTCTATCTTTCCCCGACGGGCGAAGTGCAAAACTTGGCGACGATCCCCGACACGCTGGAAATTCCTTAAACCCGCACCGCTTCCCAGCGCTCGGCAAGGATCGGCTCGGAACATTTTTCCAGCGGTTTGATCTCCGGAGCATATACGGAAATTTTGGCTTCCATGAGCAGGAGCGCAAACTTTTCCAAATCGCTGTCGGGCGCCAGTTCCCCGACGTTATCCACCGTGAGATAAAAGCACTCGTGATAGGGGAAAATCTCCTCGCCCTTGCGTTCGTCTTTGGCGGGACTGGCGATCGCCCGCTGCAAGCGCAAATTCAACGCCTTGAAATAGCGGTCGTAGCGGGATAAAAGTTGCGGCGTACGCAAAAATCCGGGGCGGAAAAAGAAGTCAAGGTCTTGCGTGATCGCCGCCGCCGTCGGAGCTGGTGCGGGAAGTTTTTTTACCAATCCCCGCAAAACGCGGACCTCCCGGCAATAGCGGTCGATCTGCTCCGCCAATTCCACCGCGTCGGCGTAGGCTCGGCCATCGGCGTTTCGGGCGGCGGCATCAAACTGCGCCGCCGAGCGGATTTGCCACAGATCGCCGCCAAAGGCGCGCTCGATCACCAAATTGACCGCGTCTTCCTGCCAATTCGGATAGGATAAAAAGCAACTTAATTTCGCCTCGTTGGATACCCGCAGGGCGGAGCGGCAATACTTGACGACCACCGGTGAGTTTTGCCGGTAAAGTTGGCGGAGCGCCTGCCGATGACTGGCGCGCGCCTCGGCTTCGCGGCGAAAGACCGCCCGCCCGAATTCGCCCTGATCAAACGTCTGGGCGACGAAGCCCCGCATTTTGCCGTCGGCGCTCAACGGCAACGTTTCCGGCATCGCGTCATTTCCCGCCCACGCGGCACAGCCGTTTAAGCTGTAATTTTTCGCCGCCGGGGAATAACGGTTGAGTTGGAAACGGCGCGCCGGATTTTCCGGCAATTTCCGCAGTATCTGTTTTACGTTGCCGCGATCATCGGTCAGCGCCACTTTGAGCACGGTGTACTCCGGCACGGCGATCGCGGCAAAGATATCCGGGGTCAAGTCGGCGGCAAAATTGTCGTTCAAGTAGGAGCAAAGCACTTCCGTAAGCGGCGCATGACTGAAAACCTCCTGCTCCTGCACCGCCAGCACAAAAAGCCGGGCGGTATCGTCGATCGGGGTAAAGGGGCGACGCAGACTTTTGGGCAGGGAACGCAGATAAAAGGCGACCTTTTCCACCAAAAATCCGGGAATGGCAAAGTCGAGCATCGCGTTATCCAGATACTCCAACTTTTCCGCCGTCGTCCACAAGGTCGCCCCGTCGTTTTCTTCGCCGGGATCGTAAACGTAGGTGATCGGGAACTTTTCCGTATCGACCCGCAACTCGTCCGGATAATCCGCCGCCGAAAACTCCGGGGCGGCTTCCGGCGTGACCGCCCGCCAGTCGGGGGAGCGATCCCGGCGGAAGCGGCGAAAATCCGCCACCAGATCGGCGGTGGAAGCGATATTGCCCGGCAAAGTTTTTTCCAGTTCGCTTGCCAAAAGCGCGCTATCCACCTGACTGTTGAGGTGGCGAAGTTTGATTTCCCGCAGTTGCAGCGCCGCCAGTTGCGCGTTGAAATCCTCTACCCAGGTGCGGGACGCCGTCACCTTGCCCGCCGCCAGACCGTCGCGGATAAAGATCTCCCGCGCTTCGGCGGGGAAATTTTTGCTGTAAAGGCACCGCCTTCCGGGGTGGATGACGATCTGCCCCAAGGTCACTTTTTCCCGGGCGTAAACGAAGCCGCTCGACTCGTCGAACGTGGGGGCATCGCAAGTTTTGGTACAAACCTGCGGAGCCACGGTCTCCAAGAGTGCGGGGTCGATCCCCGTCACCGTGCGGGCATAGACCCGACTCGTTTCCACCAAACTGAAAAAGAGGATCGCCGGGGGCGGATTTTTCATTCCCGCCAATGCCGAACCGGGGAAGATCGTAAATTTCCGTCCGCGGTAGTCGTGATAGAGGCGATTTTCCGGCTCCCAGACTCCCAAGTGGCGCGGCAAAGAAGCGAGAATGGCGCGATCGATCGAGGCAAAACTCAAATTCTGCGGATCGGGAGCGGCGATTTTTTCGGCAAGTTTGAGTTCAACGCACATCGTGCGCAAATCTTCCATAAGGTTGCGAAATTCCCGCACCCGGCGGTAGTTCAAGTAATTTTTTTCGCAAAATTTGCGCAGGGCATTGTTGCTGACCGCCGCATTTTCAATGGCGAAATAAAGGTTGAGGATCGTGCCGAAATCCGACGCCTTATCAGCAAAGGAGCGGTGCGCGGTATCCGCCGCCTTTTCCTGCTCAAAAGGTCGCTCCCGAAAGTCGGGGATGCTCAAAAACGCTACCAACGGGAGCATTTCCGCCAACACCCCCAGCCGCGCCCCGGCGAGCAACATCTTGCCCAAGTGCGGATCGAGCGGCAAGGCGGCGAGCTTTTTCCCCTCGTCGCTCAATTTGCCCTCGGGGGTGAAAGCCAATAGATCGTTCAAACTTTCGCGCCCCTCGCGGATGCCGCTTGGCGACGGCGGATCGACCAAGGGGAATTTTTCGATCGGCGGCAACCCCATATCCGCCATTTGCAACAGCACTCCGGAAAGTGCCGAGCGCTGAATTTCCGGCGGAGTGTAATCGGCAAAGGCGGCAAACTCCTCCTCGCTGTATAAATGCAGACAAACGCCGTTGCCCAACCGTCCGCACCGCCCCCGCCGCTGGCGGGCGCTCGCCTTGGAGATCGCCTCGATCGGCAATTCCTGGATCCGGGTGCGGGGATTGTAACGGCTCAACCTCACCAAGCCGGAATCGATCACCATGGATATGCGCGGAATGGTCACGGAAGTTTCCGCCACGTTGGTCGAAAGCACGATCCGCCGCAACTTTCCCGGCGAAAAGACCCGTTGCTGATCGGCGCGGGAAAGCCGCCCGAAAAGCGGCAATATCTCGCAATTTTGCAGTTGCTTGCCCGTCAAAAAGTCGGCGCAGTCGCGGATCTCCCGTTCGCCGGGCAGAAATACCAGTATGTCGCCGGGCAGCTTCCAGAGGAATTCCACGCCGTGCCAAACCTGATCGGTGATCTCCGCTTCGGGGTCGGCGGCGAGATAATAATCCTCGACCGGGAACATCCGCCCCTCCACCTTGACGACCGGGGCGCCGCCGAAAAACTCCGCAAGTTTTTCCGACTCCAGCGTGGCGGAAGAAATGATCAAGTGCAGATCGCGCCGCCGCCGCAACAATTCGTGCAGAAATCCGAGCAGAAAATCAATATTGAGACTGCGCTCGTGGACCTCGTCCAAGATGATGCAGTCATACTGCCACAAGTTCGGATCGCGGCGGGTTTCCGCCAATAATATGCCGTCGGTCATAAATTTGACCGCGGTCTGCGGCGAGGTGCGGTTGTCGAAGCGCACCTGATACCCGACCCCCTCCCCCAACGGAGTATCCATTTCCCGGGCGACCCGTTGGGCGAGCGCGGTGGCGGCGAGCCGCCGGGGCTGGGTACAGCCGATCCGCCCCAGTCGGCCGAAGCCGCACTGCCGGGCGATCTTGGGCAGTTGCGTGGTTTTGCCCGAACCGGTTTCGCCGCAGACGATCACCACCTGACTGCGCTTGACGGCATCGGCGATCTCCACCGCGCGGGCGGTGATCGGCAGCTCGGGGTCCAGTTTACAGTTGAGCTTTTCCGCCACGGAAGTTATACTGCGGGGGGCGAGATCCTGCAACAGCTCCGCCAATTTGGTCAGCACCTCGGGATCGTTGCTCTTGGCGTCGCGGTGCAGACGATGCCGCAACCGGGCCTGGTCGCGCAAGTTCAACTGGGCGAAAAGTCCGGTAATCCGGCGCCGGAGCGCCGCAGGAGTGTCATCGTGCTTTTCCATAAAAGTTTGATAATATACCGCCGATTGCGTTTTTAAGCAAAAAATTTTTGCCTGCCGGGCGTTCCCGTGCTATATTTAACGCTGTAATCAAGGAGGATGCCGACTATGAGCAAATGCCGTTGCTGTGCCCGCAACTGCGGGGTGGATCGCGCCGAAACGCCCGGTTTCTGCGGTATGGGCGAAAACCCGGTGATCGCCCGCGCGGCGCTGCACTTTGGTGAAGAGCCCTGCATCAGCGGCAGTCGCGGTTCGGGCACGATCTTCTTTTCCGGGTGCAATCTGCGATGCGTCTTTTGCCAAAACTACGAGATCAGCC
>JAZTWK010000082.1:0-12412 GCA_045635865.1 Victivallaceae bacterium | reverse complement strand
ACAAGGACTCTGCGGAGGAAGAAGATCATGCCGTTAATGCCAAAAAGAGTAAAGTACAGAAAGGTTCAGCGCGGAAGTAACGCCGGACTCTCGACGACCAACAACAAGTTGGACTTCGGCGAGTACGCGTTGCAGGCGATGACCCGCGGGTACGTTACCAATAATCAGATCGAAGCCGCGCGTGTGGCGATCAACCGCCACCTGAAACGTCGGGGCAAAGTGTGGATCCGGATGTTCCCCTTCCGCAGTTTCACCAAGAAGCCGTTGGAAGTCCGTATGGGCAAGGGAAAAGGCGCCGTGGAAGGCTGGGTCGCTCCGGTTCAGCCGGGCCGGGTACTGTTTGAAGTTTCCGGTTGCAGTGAAGCGGTCGCCAAGGAAGCGATGAGCCGTGCCGCCAACAAGTTGTGCGTGCGCTGCAAATTCCTTTCCCGTGAGGCGTAAGGAGTAGGACCATGGAAAACAAAGCTATCAGAGAGCTTTCCGACGCCGAATTGACCGCCAAGGTCGCGGAACTGCGTCGCGAAAAGTTGAATCTTAAGATCCAGTCCCGTACCGGGCAGTTGGAAAAGACCGCCCGGGTGCGTGAGGTTCGCCGCGACATCGCGCGTTGCCTCACCGAGAGTGCGGCACGGGCAGCCAAGGCCGAGGTGACCAAATGAGTGAAGAAAAAGTCGTCTCCCGCGGTAACCGCAAAGAGCGGGTCGGCATCGTCGTCAGCGATGTGCAGGATAAGACCATCGTCGTCAAAGTCGAGCGTCGTACCACCCATCCGCTTTATCGCAAGACCGTAAAGGTCAGTAAGAAATTCACTGCTCACGACGAGAAAAACGAGGCCAAGGCGGGCGATACCGTCCGGATCGCCGAAACTCGTCCGTTGAGCCGTTGCAAACGTTGGCGGTTGATCGAGATCATCAGCCGCGCGGTGCAAGAGTAATTTCGAGGAGGATAATTCATCATGATTCAGATGCAAAGTATTCTGGATGTGGCGGACAACTCCGGCGCGAAATCGCTCCTGGTCATCACCGTGTTGGGGCAGGCGCGCAAAATCGCCGGCATCGGTGACATCGTCAGCTGCGCGGTCGAGGAAGCGATCCCCGACGGCACGGTCAAGCGTCGTCAGCGGGTCAAGGCGGTCATCGTCCGTACCAAATCGAAAATCCGTCGTCCCGATGGCTCGTATTTGAGCTTTGACGACAACGCCGCTGTGATCATCGACAAAGATAAGAATCCGGTCGGGACCCGTATTTTCGGACCCGTTGCCCGCGAACTGCGCGACAAGGATTTCATCAAGATCATTTCGCTGGCGCCGGAGGTGCTTTAATTATGAAAAAATATCATGTTCGCAAGGGCGACAGCGTCAAGGTGATCTCCGGCAACTTCAAGGGCGCCGAAGCCACCATCAAGGCGATGCTCCCCGCCAAGGATCGGGTCGTGCTGGAAATTTCCGGCGAAACTCCGCATCAACTGGGCAAGCGTACGCTCAAAAAAAGCCGCACCAATCCCAATGGCGGCATGGTCGAGCGTTCGGTGTCAGTGCATGTATCCAACGTTGCTTTGACCGATGAGGCGAAAAAGGCGAAACCCGACGCCAAGGCGAAAGCCGCGGCCAAGAAAGATGGAGACAAGTAAAAATGCCTGATATGAAGAAAAAATATGTCGAAGAGGTCCGTTCGGCCCTGGCGACGAAGCTCGGGATCAAAAACCCGATGGATATTCCCAAGCTGCAGAAGATCGTCATCTCCACCGGTATTTCCACCAATATGGAGCGTGACGCTTTCGGCGAGGCGAAAAAGCACATCGGCGCCCTGGCGGGTCAGGAACCGGTCATCACCAAGGCCAAAAAGAACGTCGCCAACTTCAAACTCCGGGTCGGCATGAATGTCGGCGTCATGGTTACGCTGCGCGGCAACCGGATGTATGAATTCCTCGATCGTTTCGTTCACAACGCGTTGCCGCGTGTCCGCGACTTCCGGGGCGTGCCCCGCAAGGGTTTCGACGGGGTCGGCAACTACAATCTCGGTATGCCGGATGTGTCGGTCTTCACCGAAGTCGACGCCGACAAGCTGAAATATCCGCTCGGTGTGAATATCACTATGGTCACTTCCGCCAAGACCGACGAAGCGGCTTTTGAGCTGTTGTCGATGATGGAAGTGCCGTTCGGGGAATAAGGGAGTAATAATTCTATGGCTAAACTTAGTTTGATCGTCAAAGCCAGCCGTCCGAATAAGTTCGCGGTTCGCAATTACACCCGCTGCAAGGCGTGCGGTCGTCCCCGGGCTTACATCGGCAAGTTCCAGCTTTGCCGTATTTGTTTCCGCGAGCTGGCGTCCAAGGGGCAGATCCCCGGCGTGACCAAGGCGAGCTGGTGATCGGGAAAGGAGAAAAGCGAAAATGAGTATGCAAGATCCTATCGCCGATATGCTTACGCGAGTTCGGAATGCCGGTATGGCCGGTCTCCCGACGGTGGAAATCCCGCTGTCCAAAGAGAAAAAGGCCATTGCTCAGGTTTTGAAAGAGGAAGGCTACATCGCCGACGCCGGAGTTTCCGGCGAGGGCGTCAAGAGTCAGGTGGTCGTCACGCTCAAATACGTTGACGGCAAGTCGGTCATCGGCGGCATTGAGCGCGTCAGCAAGCCCTCTTGTCGGGTTTACTGCGGCAGTGCCGATATTCCCCGGGTCCGCAACGGATTGGGGACGGTGATCCTCTCGACTCACAAAGGCATCATGAGTGGTCGTCAGGCCCGTAAAGAACGGCTGGGCGGCGAGGTCCTCTGTTACGTCTGGTAAAACAAGGAATTATAAATATGTCGCGTATTGGCAATAAACCTATCGACATTCCGGCGGCGGTCAAAGTGGCCGTTGCCAATGGAGTCGTCACGGTCGAAGGCAAGAGCAAGCTCACCTTCAATCTGCCGGCGCACGTCGCCGTCGCGGTCGAAGATAGCAAAGTTCTGGTCAGTCAGACCGACGATGCCCGCGAAGCCAGCGCCATGCAGGGGCTGACCCGCAGTATCATCCACAACATGGTCGTGGGGGTTTCGGAGGGCTTCAAAAAAGAACTGGCGATCGTCGGGGTCGGCTACAAGGCCAACCTCGCCGGGCAGAAGTTGAATCTGTCGCTCGGTTTCTCGCACCCGATCGTTTACGAGCTGCCCGCCGGCATCAAAGCCACGGTCACTCCGGAAAACAAGATCATCATCGAGGGTTGCGACAAGCAGCTGGTCGGGGAGACTGCGGCGCAGATCCGCCGTTTCCGTCCGCCCGAACCCTACAAGGGCAAAGGCATCCGGTATGTGGATGAGCGCATCATTATCAAGGAAGGCAAGTCGGTGGGTTGATCCCCCGTATAGGCACAAAGAAAGAGTGTAAAACATGGCTGTTATTGATAAAAAAGTGCAACGCGCTCGCCGCCACGCCCGGATCCGGCTCAAGGTTTCCGGCACCGCGGAGCGTCCGCGTTTCTGTGTCAGCATTACCGCCAACAACATCTACTGCCAGTTCATCGACGACGTCAGTGGTCGCACGCTGGCGGCGGTTTCGAGTCTTTCCGCCAAGTTCAAGGAGCAGAATGCCCGGCCCAATGTGGCGGGTGCCGCGATCTTGGGCAAGCTGGCGGCGGAAGCGGCGCTTGCCGCCAACGTCAAGGAAGTGGTGTTCGACCGTTCCGGATACAAGTTCCACGGTCGGATCAAGGCGATCGCCGATGCCGCCCGCGAGGGTGGGCTCAAGTTTTAAGGAGTGTTTCAAATGGGAAAACGCGAAATTGTTAATGAGCCTGCCGTGACCAGCGAGTTCGACGAGAGCGTCATCTCGGTGAATCGCAGTGCCAAGGTGGTCAAGGGCGGTAAGAACTTCAGCTTCGGCGCCCTGGTCGTGGTCGGAGACAAAAACGGCCGGGTCGGTTACGGCTACGGCAAAGCCAACGAAGTTTCGGATGCCATCCGCAAAGGCGGCGACGCCGCCCGGCGCAATATGGTCAAGGTGCCGATGAATGGTCAGACCTTGCCGCACGAGATCGAAGCCAAGTTCGGCGGCGCGCGGGTGCTGTTGCGTCCGGCGAGCGCCGGTACCGGTTTGATCGCCGGCGGCGCGGTTCGCCAGATTCTGGAACTTGCCGGCGTCAAGGATGTGCTTTCCAAGTCGCTGGGCGCCGCCAACGCCGCCAACGTGGCGAAGGCGACCTTTAAGGCGATCGCGGGGTTGAGCACCCGGGAGCAGGCTTATGCGCGGCGCGGGATCGCCGTCGCGGCGGCGGCTCCGGTCGAAGCTCCGGAAAACAACTAACCGATATATGTTGAGGGCAAAACAATGAAACTTCATGATATGAGTCCGACTCCGGGTTCGCGCAAGTCGCGGAAACGGATCGGCCGGGGCGACAGTTCCGGCTACGGCAAGACCGCCGGTCGGGGCGAAAAAGGTCAGCATTCGCGTACCGGTTCGAGCATCCGGCCGTTCTTTGAAGGCGGGCAGATCCCGCTTTTCCGGCGGTTGCCCAAACGCGGCTTCAAGAATGCCGATCGGATCGTCTACACGCTGGTCAACTTCTCGGTGTTGGAAGCCAACTTCAACGACGGCGACGTCGTCGATATGGAATCTTTGCGCGCCAAGAACTTGCTGAATAAATCCGCCAAGGACATCAAGATCCTCGCCAATGGCGAGCTGACCAAAAAACTGACCGTCAAGGCGGAAAAGTTTTCGGCGGCGGCGGCGGCGCGGATCCAGGAGCTGGGCGGCACGGTCGAAGTCATCGGCTGAGTTAACCCCGAGGAAAAATACTGATCATGTGGCGGGCTTTTCTCAATGTTCTGAAAGTCAAGGAACTGCGTTCCCGGCTGATATTCACGGCGTTGATTATCGTGCTGGTGCGGTTTTCCAGCAACATCCCGTGCCCCGGGGTCGACCCGGCGGCACTGGAAAGTTTCATTAAGGAAGTTTCCGCCGGAAGCAGCGGTAACGATTTTCTGGGGCTGATCGATCTCTTTTCGGGCGGCGCTCTGGCGCACTTCGCGCTGGGCGCCCTCGGGATCATGCCCTACATCACTGCTTCGATCATCATGCAACTGCTGGTGCCGGTGATCCCCACGTTGGAAAAAATGCAGCGCGAGGGTGAATCCGGCCGGCAGAAAATTACCCAGTACACCCGCTACCTCACCATTTTGGTCTGCCTGATCCAAGGCACCATGGTGGCGGCGGCGATGATCAATCCGAGCAAGATCGGCCTGCCCAATCCGGCTTCGCCGCTCTTTGTCGGCAGTGCGGCGCTTTTCGTGCCGATGACGGTGCTGGTGCTCACTTGCACGACCATGGTTTTCATGTGGTTGGGCGAGCAGGTCACCGAGCGCGGCATCGGCAACGGCGTTTCGCTGATCATCACCATCGGTATCGTTTCGCGGATGCCGCAGGCGATCCTCGAATTGATCAGTATGGCGAGCAAGGGCGAAATGAATGGCGAAAACTTCCACGCGGTGCAGTTGTTGCTGTTGCTGGTGGTGTTTTTCATCGTCACGGCGGCGACGATCCTGCTTTCGCAGGGGTATCGCCGGGTGCCGATCCAGATGGTGCGCAAGACGGTCGGCCGGCAGATGACCAGCGGCTCTACCTATATGCCGCTCAAGGTCAACTTCGCCAACGTCATGCCGATCATTTTCGCCGGTTCGATCCTGATGATCGTGGGATTCGTCTTCCAGACGCTCGCCGGTCGGCCGAACGCCGCGGCGATCTGGATGAAGTTGCTCTACTTCCTGCGTCAGGACAGCATGGGGTATCTCATCGTTTACGGTTTGCTGATCGTGCTGTTTTCCTTTTTCTGGGTGGCCAATCAGTTCAATCCGTTGCAGATCGCGGACAATTTGAAAAAAGAGGGCGCCTACATTCCCGGCATCAGCCCCGGTCAGCCGACCGCGGATTTTCTGGATGCGGCGATGACCCGGGTGACCACCGGGGGAGCGATCTTCCTCCTGGTTCTGGCGTTGTTCCCGACGATTTTGTACAGTACGTTCAAAGTGCCGTTTATGGTGGCGCAGTTTTTCGGCGGCACCAGTTTGCTGATCATGGTCGGGGTGACCTTGGATACGATGACGCAGTTGGAGTCGCACTTGACCATGCGCCATTACGAGGGTTTCCTCAAGAGCGGACGGTTGAAAAGTCGCAGTGGCCGCTGATCGGAAAAAGGTTACCGTCATCGCGATCGACGGTCCCGCCGGCGCGGGCAAGAGCACCGTGGCGCGGGAACTGGCGGCGAAGCTCGGCGTTACCTATGTGAATACCGGCAGTTTGTATCGGAGTTTGGCGCTTGCCGCCGAACAGGAAGGCGTGGACCCGGAACGGGTCGACGCCGCTTTTTTATCCCGCCAGAAATTGGAGTATCGCTCCGGGGTGTTGTTGCTCAACGGGCAAGACCCCGGCAGTGCCTTGCGCCGCCCGGAGATCGCTTCCGGGGCGAGCCGTATTTCGGCAATTCCGATCGTGCGCGAGTATCTCTTGCCGGTGCAGCGGCACGCCGCCGAGTCCGAGTGGATCGTCATGGAAGGGCGCGACATCGGCACGGTGATCTTTCCCGATGCGGCGTGCAAGTTTTTCATCACCGCTTCCATTGAGGAGCGGGCGCGCCGCCGGTTGGCGCAGGGGGGCGAAAATGCCTCCGGCGCGACCTTGGAGTCGGTCATGGAGGAAATTCGGATCCGGGATGAGCGCGATTCCAAACGCGCCACCGCGCCGTTGCGGGCGGCTCCCGACGCCGAGATCATCGACACCACCGGCTTGAGCATCGCCGAAGTTACCGCCCGGTTGATCGCCGCCTTGCCCGAAGCATTGCAAAAGCGGCAATAAGCGAAAATTTTCCCGGGGTTCCGGTTGAAAATTTCCCGTTCCGGTATTATAATAACCAACGGTGTCGCCCGGAGGGGGCGGCGGTAAGATGAAGCTGTGAATTTTCGGTAAGGTTATGTCCGGTATGCTCGATCCCGCGGAACTTTATCCGCTGAAAATTTCTCTCTATTCCCGGTCGGAATCCGGGATCAGTCTGCAGGAACTATCCGATCTTGAGGAGTCGCTTTGCACGGTGCAAAATGGCGCCCTCGCCGGTCGGAGTTTGGGGGAGATCACCCGTTACTACGGGCGGGCGCTCTTGGGCAGAAAGTGGGAAGACGGTCGAAAATTTCCCCTGCGGCTTCGCTTCATGGAGTTTTCCGGTCGGCTGGGGTGGCATCTCTTTCCCGCCGGCGCCGCCAATTTCGGCATCTGGTATGTGCTCGCTGCCGATCCGGAAGCCAAGATCCGGGTGGGGCTCAACGGTCGCGCCACCCGCTTGCAACTTTTGGAAAGTCTGGGCACTCCGGAAATGGAAAAACTTTTCCACACCTATCCGGCGATCCCCGGCGACGCCTACTTGCTCCCGCCCGGAGTGATGTATAGCGCCGAGGGAAATCTGCGCCTGATCCAGTTTGAGAAAAACGGTCAGCCCGAAGTCGATTTGGGCGATCTCAACGACTCCCCGTCGCGCTACTCCGCCGAACTGTCGTCGGTCGATTTCAACAATCGGAGCGCGCAACGGATCGTCGGCACGGTGGGGCACACCGAGTTCAACCGCAAGTACAATATCGTCGAGCAGTACAATTTCGGCAAGATTTGGGATCTGCGGTTGGTTTCCCAGTGGCGCGACGACACCGCGATCGGCGGAAGTTTTCATTTGCTGATCCCCTTGGATGAAAAAGTGACTCTGCAACCGGGCAACTCCAGCGAGGCGCTGACGGTTGCTCCCGGCGAAGTGGTGCTGGTGCCCGCCAATTACGGGATCTACAATTTGCTGCCCGGGGCGGGATCCGGCAGTGTCGTGTTGAAGTGTACGCTCTAAAAGAGGATAAAGATACGATTCGATGATGAAATTTTTGACGGATTTGGAAGCGCATTTGCGGGAAAAGTTTCCCCGGTATCCGGCGGAAAGTGTTTTGAGTGCGGAAATCTGCCCGCCGGGGCAGAATGGCGACTTGACGCTCAACTGTTTCAAGATCGCCAAGTTTTGCGGCAATCCGCAGGCGGCGGCGCAGGCGGCGGGGGAATTTCTCGCCGCGCACCGCGACG
This sequence comes from Victivallaceae bacterium, assembly GCA_045635865.1. Lineage (GTDB taxonomy): Bacteria > Verrucomicrobiota > Lentisphaeria > Victivallales > Victivallaceae > UBA1784. The sequence continues at coordinate 4,333 of JAZTWK010000082.1, read as the reverse complement.
TCGCGGCGGTCGAAGTGGTCAAGGCGTTCGTCAACGTCAAACTTCACGGTATGCCGCTGATGAATGGCACCGGCGTCACCGCTCCGGACTCGTTGCTCGCTGAAATCCCGTTACCGGCTGCCGAACGGCACCGGGTGCTGATCGAGTATTCGGCGCCCAACACCAACAAGCCGCAACACTTGGGGCATGTCCGCAACAACACGCTCGGCATGTCGCTGGCGTCGCTCCTCAAGCGGGTGGGGCACGAGGTGATCGAGATCAATCTGGTCAACGACCGGGGTATCCACATCTGCAAATCGATGCTCGCCTACCAGCTTTTCGGCAACGGCGAAACGCCGGAAAGCACCGGGATCAAGGGCGATCATTTGGTGGGCGATTATTACGTCCGCTTCAACACCGAGCTGGGCAAGGAGCTGAAAGAATTGCGCGCGGCGCATCCGGAGTGGGACGAAAAATCCGACGAGGAACTTTTCGGCGAAACTTCGTTGGGGTCGCGGGCGCAAAAAATGCTCCGCGACTGGGAAGCCGGCGATCCGGAAGTTCGGGCGCTCTGGGAAAAGATGAATTCGTGGGTTTTCGCCGGATTCGCCCAGACTTATGAGCGCATGGGCATCCACTTTGATCACACTTATCTGGAAAGCCAAACCTATTTGCTGGGCAAGGACATCGTCGCCCGCGGGTTGGAAAGCGGGGTATTCGCCCGGCGCGCCGACGGCGCGGTCATCTGCGATCTGGGCAAACTCGGCACCAAGGTGGTGCTTCGCAGTGACGGCACCAGCGTCTATATCACGCAGGATATGGGTACGACGCTCCGCAAGTACGAGGATTACCACCCCGAAAGTATGATCTGGGTGGTGGGCGACGAGCAGATACTCCACTTTCAGATGCTCTTTGAGATCCTCCGCCAGTTGGGTTACGACTGGGCGGATAAACTCTACCACCTTTCCTACGGCATGGTCAATCTGCCCAACGGCAAGATGAAAAGCCGCGAGGGCACGGTGGTGGACGCCGACGACCTTTTCGACGAAATGTCGGATCTGGCGACCGCGGAGTGCCGCCGCCGCGCCGATGATTCCGCCGACGAGGCGGAGCTGCGGCGCCGGGGCGAAATTATCGGCTTGGGCGCGCTCAAATTCATGCTGCTCAAGTTCAACCCCAAGACGACGATGATCTTCGATCCGGCGGCTTCGCTCAAGTTTGAGGGCGATACCGGACCCTATGTGCAGTACGTCTGCGCCCGGATCAACTCCATCACCCGCAAGGCGGCGGAGCGGGGTCTGGCGACCGGAAACGTCGATTGGAGCTTGCTGGATTCCGAAGCCGAGCACCAACTCGCGGTCAAGGCGGGATTTTATCCGCAGACGCTTTACATCGCGGCGGAAAAACGCGATTGCTCGGGGGTGGTCGATTATCTGCTCGACTTGGCAAAGGCATTCAACCGCTTCTACCGGGAGTGTCCGGTGCTGGCGGCGGAAAGCGAAGCGCTCGCGGCGGCGCGCTTGGCGCTGGCGCAGAGCGTGGGCAAGATCCTCCGCGACGGTCTTGCCACCTTGACGATCGGCGTGCCGGAATCGATGTAAAAAAGCCAAAGAAAACGCTCCGCCGGGAATGCCCGCCGGAGCGTTTTTTATTGCCGAAAAAGTAATTACTTGGCGGTGATTTCCCGCAACGCCTGCGCCAGCTGATCGGGGCAACTGGTGGGCTTGGTGCCGCACTTGATGCCGGAAAGCAGGTTAATGACTTCCGCCACCGGGCGACCGGCGACCAACTTGGAAACGCCGATGGTGTTGCCGGGGCAACCGCCGGTGATGCGGACGGATTTCACCACGGTCTTGGAATCGTCCAACTCGATCTCGAAGTTGCGGCTGCAAACGCCGCGGGGCTGATACTGATAGGTCATTTCAATTTCTCCTGCCAAAAATTAAGTTGTTTCGCCACCGGCTCAAAGCCGGTCGCGCCGATGATCTGCCGCTTGGCGACGCTGGCAACGGGATCGAACATGGTCAAAAATTCCGGCGTCGCTTCGGGTATGGATTGACGCATTTCTTCGAGCGTCACCTCGTTGAGCGCCTTGCCCTTTTCCCGGCAGAATTTGACCAGCGACCCCACCCGGTGGTGGGCGTCGCGGAAAGGCACCCCGATTTTTACCAACGCTTCGGCGAGGTCGGTTGCCATGAGCGCGGGATCGGAAGCGGCGCGCGCCATATTTTCCGCCTTGGGCGACATTTCCGCCACCATGGGCGGATAGACCGCGAGGATCTGCTCGACGGTGTCGATCGCGTCAAAGAGGGCGACTTTATCCTCTTGCAGGTCGCGGTTGTAGGTCATGGGCAACCCCTTGCAGAGCATCAAAAGCGTCTGCAAGTCGCCGCAGACTCTCGCGCTCTTGCCGCGGGTGAGTTCGCAGACGTCGGGATTTTTCTTTTGCGGCATCAAGCTGGAACCGGTGCAAAAGGCATCAGGCAACTCGATGAAGTCGAATTCCTGACTGCTCCACAAAATAAGATCTTCCGACAGCCGGGAAACGTGAACGGCGAAAATCGCCAGCGCACTGGCGAATTCCAGCGCGAAATCCCGGTCGGCGACCGAGTCCATGCTGTTGCGGGTGACCCCGGCGAAGCCCAACTCCCGGGCGACCATTTCCCGGTCGAGCGGCAAGGTGGAACCCGCCAACGCCCCCGCCCCCAAGGGCAGATAGTTGAAGCGCTCGCGGCAATCCGCCAAGCGCGCCGCGTCGCGGTCGAGCATTTCGACGTAAGCGAGCAAATGGTGGGCAAAAAGCACCACCTGCGCGTGTTGCAAATGGGTGAATCCGGGCATGATGAGTTTGGGATAGCGCGCCGCCACGCCGACCAACGCCTTTTGAAAGGCGCGGATGCCGTCGATGATCAGTTGCGCCTCGTGGCGGAGATAGAGACGGATATCCAGCGCCACCTGATCGTTGCGGCTCCGGCCGGAGTGGACCCGCGCGCCCTCGGCGCCGAGTTTCTCGATCAGCGCGCTCTCGATGTGCATGTGGATATCTTCGAGCTTGATGTCAAAGGGAAAATCCCCGGCGTCGATGCGTTTTTCGATCTCCAACAACTCCGCCCGGATCTTTTCGGCGGCTTCGGCGGGGATGATGCCCTGCGCCGCGAGCATTTTGACGTGCGCCCGGCTGCCGGCGATATCCCAGTGATAAAGCCGCCGATCAAAAGAAATGGATTCCGAGTAGCGGGTGACTTCCGCTTGCGTCTCGGCGCTGAATCTGCCGCCCCAAAGTGCCATGTAAAAATCCTCCCAATCCGGGTTGGTCATTAGTTTCCGATATAATTTAACGCCGCCGGGCGATTTTTGCAATCACTTTCCCGCCAACGGCAGGGAAATCACAAACGCGCGGAGCGCCAGATCTTCGCTGACGTTGAAGCGCAGGGTGTTGAGCAGGTCTTCCGCTTCGGCGAGCAATTTTTCCCCGCGCGCCGGAGCGATCGGCGCGGGCAGCACCAATTCGGCAAAAAGTTCCGGGTGGGGCAGATCTTCCGGAGCGATGCCCTGCGACAGCAGATAAACTTGCGCAAAAAAGGCGTGGATCGCCGCCAAGTGTTCATTGCGGATGAGCATGTAGTCGCCGTAGGAGGCGTTTTCGCACCGTTCCTCCAACTTTTTCACCAGCACCGGGTCTTCCAGATTTTTCGCCATTTCCAGTTCGGCGGCAAAGGTTTCTTTGCTCCGCGCCTTGGCGGCGGCTTGGAGATTGCCGAAAAGTTCGATCAACTCGGTTGCCTCCTGATCGGCTCCGGCGGGGTCGTCGTCGTGAGCGAATGCCGCCCGAAAGAGGATTCGGCACAATTCACTCAACCCCGGAAAGTCGATCTTTTGACCGGAATCGGGCAAGTCGATGAATTGACAGCGACTGCGGGTGGTGGCGAGCAACGCATCCGGCTTGGAGGTCAACAGCAGCAACAAGGTGTCGCCGTCGGGCTCTTCCAGCGTTTTCAGCAGGGCATTTTGCGCTTGGTCGTTCATCCGGTCGGCGTTGCAGATCAAGCCCAGTTTGAGCGGGTAGAGCGTGCTGGCGGTCAGCGATAACTCATAGAGGAAGCGCCGAATGGTATTCGGTTCGGGATTTTCGATATCGCCGACCCGGATCTGAAACATCTTGCCCTGCGGGGTGAGAATGTGGATCTCCGGGTAGAGCCCCGACTCGAGTTTGCGGCAAAAGTGGCAGTCGATGTCGGGAACTCCGGCTTGGCTGTGCGGACAGCCGCAAATTTGCGCCACGACGGTGGCGAATTCCCGCCCCCGCATCGGATCGCCGCACCGGATCAAAAAAGCGTGAGAGAAGCGATCGTTG
>JAZTWK010000081.1:0-22520 GCA_045635865.1 Victivallaceae bacterium | reverse complement strand
CGGTCGCTCGGGTGGGCGGGCGCTACGGTCAAGCTCATTGACTCCACCCAGCTGGCGGGCTTCGGCGGGGCCAGTACCAAGGTGCGCGCCCGCCAACCGGTCGAGCCGCCCAAGGCGGACGGCATCACCCCGGAATTCGCCCGACTCGACAAGTACAAGGTCGTGATGTACAGCTCGATCCCGCCGCATCTGCTCAAGGAAATGCTCACTCCGGAGCGGATCGCGGCGCTGAAAACTTATGTCGCCAACGGCGGCGCGCTGCTGCTCAACTACGCCGCCCCGGAAACGCTCGGCGAGTTGCTCCCGGTCAAATTTACCGGCGAGATCGAAGCTCCGCACGGCAAAATCACTGCCAACCGTCCCCGGAATCCCGAGTTTTCTCTGCTGCCGGAAAAGTGGCAGAAACTCTACGCCTACCGCCCCTGCGAACTCGCCCCGGGCGCGGAAGCGCTCAGCGAACTTTTTGACGAATCCGGCAAGGTCGTTTCGGTCGGCGTCGCCCGGATGCCTTTCGGCAAGGGCGAAGTCTGGTTCTACAACGGCGACTGGGCAAACAACGGCTCTTCGCGCAAGCAGTTCCAATACTGGGCGTACTCCAAGGGGTTGATGTGCGGACTGGTTTCCGCCGCGGGCAAACTCAATCTCAACATCGCCAACGTGGTCGAGACTCCGCCCGCCCCGCCGGAACGGAAAACCCACGAGGAGTTGACGCTCAAAGTTGACGAGGCGAATTCCGCGTTGACCGTCGATACCACGGCGGTTCAGGAAGTCGGTTCCTTTGCCGTTTTCGGCAACGGCGTCAAAATCCGCGCCCGCAAAGACGGTGTGGTCGAACTTTTCTACCCCGACGCCGGGCGGGAAAAACTCAAATTTTCGCCGCCGGAAATTCGCCTTTCCGGCGCGCCCCAGCCGATCAACCGCAGTGAGGCGATCGTCGATAAGTTCATGGATAAAAAGTACACCTGCAAGTGGACCTACGACGGGATGAAGTTGGTCGGCAACTCGGTCGAATTTGCCTACACCGGTTCGGAAGGCTCCAAGATGCGCTGGGTTTTCACCGGCGGCACGTGGGATCTGGACGGCCGCAAGTTCGTCGGCGTCAAGGATCACGTCGAAATGGATACGATGCCGATCCTGCTCGAGTCGCTCGCCTGCGAGGCGATCTTCCCGGCGGGTTCCGCCAAGCGGATGGCGACTTACTCCAGCCCCCGGGGATATATCGCCGGCAAGTTGGACGCCAAGGAGGGACTTGCGGAGTTGGGCCGCTGGGTGATGTTCGTCGGCGGTATGCCCTTTACCTACAATATGACCGAAAGCGGCACGATCATCGAATTTCCCGATCAGCCGGTGCCCTGCGAAGTCCGGCAGCGGGCGTTCAAGACCGCCGGCGGCTCCACCCGTATGTTGCGGCTGATCCTGGGGCGGCGGCGGACCCCGGTGAGCGCCCCCGGCATGTGGCACTTTTACTCCGCCGGCGCCGACCGTGGCAACAACGACTTTATGGGCACTTGGCAATTCGTGCGCCAGTACCTGCGCAAGCAGTGCGGCATCAAGACTTTCCCCAAACTTACTACCGCAAGTTTCTATCTGCACGGCGTTTCGGATGAAAAGAAAGAAAAGTCGATCGCTACCGCCGCCGAGCTTGGTTACCAGGCGATCTACCTCTTTTTCGGGCAGGCGCGGATGAGTCAGCCCGCCGGCGAGGCCGCCAAGCGGCACTACGATTTGGTGCGCAAATACGGCATGGTGCCCCACGCGTGGACGGCGGGCGGTTACGCCGACGGCTGGTACGATGCGGATTTCACCGAGCACAAGGATTTCTACATCACCACCCGCGACGGCAAGGTGCACGCCTACGGCAAGAAGCTCCCCGTACTGGATTTCAACAACCCCAAGGCGCAGGAGTGGTACTTCGGCGTCATGGAAAAGGCGATCGCCAACGGTTTGGGCGAAGTTTATATGGATATGATGGGGCAGGCGTCGAGCAACGTTAATTACGGCGGCGACGAGGCGTTGGCGAATGTCGAGGGCGTTACCAAGGTTTTCAAATTCTGGTCCGACCACAATATCCCCTTTGCGGTCGAGGGCATGAACCCGCTGGCGCGCGATCAGGCGCTCTTTACTTCGCAGGCTTTCGTGCCCATGGTGGGCAAGGAGTTCGCCTTTGTCGGCGGCACGCCGCTGATTTCCGCGGATCGCCCGCAGATGTATTTCGACTACTTCCGGATCCTGATGTATAACGCGACGGTCAATATCCACGTTGACGGACTCGCGGAAAACTTCGACCGCTTCCCCGGCGAGCAGGAGTCGGTCAAGCGCACCGCCAAGGTCAACAAGGCGCTCAACGAAGCCTTTGCCCGCGTGCCTGATGCGTGGGTGCGGGAAACTCCCTTTGGCACGATCTGGATGGGCGAAAACTCCGGCGCGCTCTTCTTTTACGACGCAGTCAAAAAACTTGATCTGCAGTTGCCGGAAAACTGGGTGATCGACGGCGTCGAGGGCAAGACGCTCAATAATATCGAGCCCGAAAGCGTTATATTCCTGAAAAAGGTAAAATAAGTCAAGGAGAAAAAGATGAACTTCAAAGCCGTTACCGCGCTGGCTCTGGCGCTCTGCGCCGGGGTGGCGGGCGCCACCCAGATCCGCGCCACCAGGAAATCCGCCGTTTACCAAGTCGGCGAAAAGATCGAATTCAAGGTGATCGACCCGGTGGAAAATATGACCTACACCTTGCTCGACGGCAATGAAGTCATCGCCCGAAAGCAACCGCTGGCGGTGGGCGAAAGCGTGACTTACACGGCGACCAAGCCCGGATTTATTTTGATCTCGCTCAATGCGGGCGAAACCAACGATCAGGGCAAGCCGATCATCCGCAACGGCGGCGCGGCGGTCGAGCCGGAAAAGATCCTCCCCGGGCACGAATGCCCGGCGGACTTCAATGCGTTTTGGGATAAGGAACTGGAAAAGATGCGCGCCAATCCGCTGGAGATCGTGCGCGAAACGCCGCTCCCGCCGGAAATTATGAAAGCGCGCCCCGGCTTTGACGGGTACGAAGTCGAAGTCAAACGCGGCGATATTTCCGTGACCGGCTTCCTCGTGCTGCCCAAGAATGCGGCGCCCAAGTCGCTCCCGGCGGTGCTCACCTTTAATGGCGCCAGTCAAGTCAACGCCAGTTTCCAAATGGCGGGTTGCGAAGCCAACCGGGGCCACGCGATCTGCTTCAACACCAATTTCCACGCCTTCCCCAATCTGGCGATCCGCGACCGCAAAGTCGAGGCGCCGCTGCGCAAGCAGGTGGCGCGTTATCAGTACAAGTTCGCCGATGAGCCGGAAAAATATGCCATGCGCAAAATTTTCCTGCGCACCGCGTTGGCGGCGGATTATGTGATGCAGCGGCCGGAATTCGACGGCGTGCGGCTCGCCGCCATGGGCGGCAGTCTCGGCGGTTGTCAGGCGCTCGTCTGCGCCGCGCTGGTGCCGCAGGTGAAATACTGCGCTTCCAACGCCACGGCGATGTGCAACCACTTCGGCGCCAAGACCGGGCAGCTCCCCGGCTGGCCCAAGCTGTTGGAAAATGTGCCGGCGGCGGAAAAGACCGCCCCGTACTTTGACTTGGTCAACTTCGCCGCCCGGGTCAAGTGCAAGACCGAAATGTCGGTCGGCTTCATCGACGTGACCTGCCCCCCGGCATCCACTTACGCCGCCTACAACAATTTGGGCACGACCGACAAGACGATGAATCACTCGGTCAGCGGCGCGCACGGCCCGGCGTGGGAAAAGGGCGACACCCCGGTATTCAATCACGGGGCGAAAAACATTGTAAAATTTTTCAAAACCTATAATAAGTAAGGGTTTAAGCTATGAAGTTCGGGTGGTTGATCGCGGCGACTTTGGTGGCGACGTTGAGCGCCAAGGATATTTACGTCGATTACAATAAAGGTAAGCGGAATAACCCCGGCACGTTAGAAGCGCCGCTCCACAATTTGGATATGGCGTTTCGCAAGGTTTCCGCCGGGGATACGATCCACGTGCTACCGAGCGACCAACCTATTAAGGGCGTAATCGTGATCAACAACGACCTCGGCGGTACCCCCGAAGCTCCCGTCACCATTGACGGCGGCAACAACATCTTTACCGGCGAAGTACCGCTCAAGGCGAATGAGTGGAAAGAGGTCGAACCGGGGCTTTTCTGCCGCAAATTCATCTCGACCCCCAACAACAATACGCGCTTGTTCCTGATCCACAACGGCAAAGCGGTGCGCATGGGCAGATTCACCAAGGGCGAGGGCTCGGCGCCGCTGAAACCCTTGGCGGAACTTCAACCCGGCGAGTGGACGATCGTCGATCCCAATCCGGGGGAAGACAAGCGGGGCAACGACCGGGGCGAATATGAGTTTTACATCAAACTCGGCGCGGGCGAAAAAACGCTTGCCGACGGCAAGTGGGCGGAACCGAAAATGATGTGCGGGGTGAAACTTACCGGCAAGTGTACTCCCAAGTGCCCTGCGGATTGCAGTAAGCCGCACATCGCCAACATCGTGATCAAAAACGTGATCGCTACGCACGTCTGGAATGACGGTTTCAACTTCCACGGCAACATCGGCAATCTCCGGATCGAAAACTGCGCGGCGGTCGAGTGCGGCGACGACGGCATCAGCGCCCACAACAACGTGCAAATGGACGCCCGGAACTTCGTGTCGATCCGCAACTCCTCGGCGATCTGCCACATCGGCAACGCCCGTTGCTCGCACGAAAATTTCTACGTCGAGGATTCGCTGGGCACGGACTTCAACCCGCAGGGTATGGCGGTCAATATCCTCGACAATGTCTATATCAAGAGCAACTGCCGCCGGAGCATTTTCGTTTCCGCCAAAAAAGGCGGCGCGGTGGAAATGAAAAACTGCGCCGCGATCAGCACCGGGAGCGAGCAATCGCGTTTCACCATCCCGCGGCAAGAGGCGGAGCTCAAATTTGAAAACGTCGTGCTCGGCGATTACCGGATCGTTTCGCCGATCGAGGGCGTGAGCGCGAGCGACGACGTCGCCGCCCTCACTGCTAAAATCGCGGCGAAGCGGGCGGAACTTTTCGCCAACTTCGGCGGCAATCTCGCCAAGCTCTGCGGCGAATAAAAAAATTGGTGAGGATATTTGCCGGGAGGAGTCGCTCCTCCCGGTTTTTTATTTCCGCCGGGTGAAAGTGACGATGCTTTCGCGGGGGAGGGTGCGCGGCAGTTTGCCCGCCAAAGGCGTTATGCCGTCGCGGGTGACCAGACTTTCCGGTACGAAATCGGCGGGCACTTCGGCGCGGAAATCCTCGACTCCGTCCCAGAAAAAGAAGGCGCCGCCATTGGCGCTCACCCACGAGGTGCCGAAAGGCGTTTCGCGGATGAACGGCATACCTTGCGCCAAAAGTTTATTCAGTGTCGGGATAAAGCTGATCGCCCGCTTGATCTGGTCGATGCCGCCCAAGGTGTACTCGAAATCCAGCACCAGCGGGTCGAGCGGGATCGGGAAGAAAATATCGTACATCGCCAAGCGGAAGAAATCGCACCGCCACCCCGCCAGTTCGATCTGCGCCCCGATCATCGCAAACTCGTTTCCGACCGGTTCGTTATAGACGTTTTCGCGGAAAATGTAGCCGTCGAGCACCAGGGGATTCATCCCCTCGGAGACCACGAAGCCGCCTTTATCGGCGTAGTGGCGGAAAATTTCCAGCTGCGCCCCCAACCCGATCGGGCTTTCCGGCGTGCCGAAGTTGACCGTACCCGCCGCCGCGCCCGCCATATCGTACCAGACCGAATTGACGCCGTGGTCAAACATTTGGTCGATCACGCCAAAGTGCCACTTGCGGAACTCGGGGTTGTTCATATCCGCGGTATAGAAGTGGCCGAAGTATTTCGCCGGTTTGCCGGTTTCATCCTGATTGTACCAGTCGGGATGCTCGACGACCGTGCGGGTCTTGTCGGGGGAGTGACAGCAGGGGAACCACGGCCGCGCCGCGATGCCGACCTTTTTGCACTCGTCAAAGTACGCCAGCACTTCGGGCGTTTCAAATGACTCCATCGGGAAGGGGCAGATGCCGATTTTTTTGACCTTGAAACCGAAGTCCGCCGCGGCTTGGGTGATCTGCCGCCTTTCGGCGTCGGTGCAGGTATTCATACTGTCGGCGATCGGGTGCGCCGGGATCTCCGGGAAGCCGGTTTTTTGCCGCAGGTAGTGCCGCACAAACTGGTACATGGCGATCCAGTCGTTGGAGGTGTGGTAGCTCGCCGCGCCGATCAGCTGGTAGAGCACCGGGGTAGTCTGCGGCGCCTTGACCCGCCCGAAGCGAAATTGCGTCTGCGCGGTGGCGAAGCGGTCGCCCTTTTTTACCTGATATTGGGTCGAAACCGCCGCCGGAGCATCGACAAATTCGGTGAAGACCGCCGCCGCGCCTTCCAGATAAGTGAAAGGCTGACCGTCGCCGAAAAATCCCCACCGCCGGGTGTCGGAATCCACTTTGCCGGAAAAGTCGAAGTTTTTGTAGCCGCGGGGCGCCTGATAGCAGGCGAAGCGGCGGAAGTTGCGATTTTCGACATCGACGTGATAATTGAGCACGAGATCGGCGATCAGCTGACCGGGAAAACTGGTCAGCTTGATCTGTTGCCCGATGCCGAAAAATTCTCGACCGTCCAGTTGCAGTTTGGCGGTGGTGAATATCCATTCACAGCGATTCTCGCCGTCAGATAATTCGATTTTGGCGCTTTCCCCGCCGGTGATCGCGCCGACTTGCCACCTGATTTGGGATCTCGCGGTTTGCGATTTGGTGCCGACGGCTTCGGCGCTGGCGTGGTCGTCAACTTTATCCGCGCCCTTGGGCAGGAAGACCGCCGGGAAGTTGAGATCGCTGATCACCGGGCGCGCCAAACCCGGATAATAGACGTCGATGCCGCTATCCTTTACCACCATTTTGATACCGCTGGCAAAGGTGATGGTTCTGCCCTGAATCGAGGCGGGATCGGCGAGGGGGACGAGTTTCATCACCGGGTCGGTGATTTTTGCCGTCGCCGCGGGGAGGACTTGGGAGTCGAGTTCGCGCGCGGGGGGGATCGTCAATTTGTCGGGATCGACACCTTTACCGGGAGAAATTACGGCGGCGACTGCGGTCGCCAACGCCGACCGATACGCCCAGCTGAAAAGCTGTTGGGCGCTCTGTTGTCGCCCGATCTGCGAGTTCCAAAAGAGGACTTTTCCCTTGCCGTAATGCTTTTGGGCGAGATAGGGCACGCCGCTGGGAGTGCCGTCGGGGGTGAGGATCTCGGCAAGTGTTTCCGCCCCGGCGGCAGTTTTGTAGAGCCGGAAAGAGCGCCAGAGTTTCCACGATTCCGGCAACGATTTGAATTCCGGACGGTCGGGGCGGCGCACGTAAAAATCCTCAAGTTCGCACAATTCCCCCTCGGTGCCGGGCGTCGGCTCCACCGGGGCGAGGTCGCTCAAAACGCGCAGCGGGGCATTGATCGTGAGCAGTAACGCGCCGCCGTCGGCAATGAATTTCCGCAACTTTTCCACCCGCTCGGGGGTCAGAAGCCGCGCCTGAAGTTCTTGGGGTATGTCGTTGATGACGATGATCTTATAGCGATTTGTCCGGTTGAATTCCGGGGTGATGCCGTCCAACGGTTCCGGTTCGACCGGGTCGGTGGGGGTGATCTTGATGCTCGCGCCGCCCAAGCCGGCGAGATAGACGCTGTTGAGCAGTTTTACCCGATAGCCGCCGGCGGCAAACGTATTGGCAACGGCGTTGCCGACCCACGGGCGGCCGCCGCTCAAGAGCAACATATCCGGGCCGTTGCCGCTGGGCAGGGGGCGGGGGAAGATACCCTCCTTTTCGCGGGAGTAAACTTCACTTGCCGCCGCTTTTTTCTCGGCGGCGGCGGGGGAGAAATCCGCCTGATCGGTCAGCACGATTTCGGCGAGGCGGGCGCAGGGCGATCCCGCCCGAAGTTCCACTTGATTTTTGCCGGCGCGAAGTTGAAGTTCCGCCGCCGCCTTGACCCAGTGCCACCGGGGGAACTCGCCGGAAATTTTTTCATCTCCGGCGGTGAGATACTTCATCCGGTTGACCAAAATGGAGGTGCGGCGGTAGTTTTCGCCGTGGGTGGCGACCCGCGCCCACAAGTGGTATTGACCGGGAGCAGTCAGTTCGATCGCGGCGGTCGCTCCGCCGCCCTTGCTCACGGCTTCCAAGGCGCTCTCGCCCAAAAAAGTTACGCATTTCCAGTGTTCCGAAAGCGTGAACTTTTCCGCATTCAGGCGGATCTCCTGCGCGACCAAGCCGAAAATCAGCAGTCCGATGCCGATGAAGCACCACTTTTTCATTTGCCGCCCCCTGTTTTTTTGCCTTACGTCAATAAGATAGCACGACAATTCGGCTTTGTAAATGATAAAAATGTGCCAAAAATAGGATTATTGTGTCCTGTCAACGCTGACCCGCCGCGCCGAAAGGAATGTGTACCGAGGGGGTGAACGACCGGGCGGAATCCAAGTGCGGATGTTGTTGATCGTCAAAGAAAATATGGGGGCGCAAAGTGGCGAGGATCCGCCCCTTATCCATGCCGCCGAGGAAATGGGTCTCGTCGACGGTGATGTGCCAACTCCGCAAGGTGCTGACCACCCGGCGGTGCGCCGGCGCGCTCCGGGCGGTGACGATCGCGGTTTTGAGGAAGCGGCGGTAAGCGGGATCGGATTCTTCGCGCTCGTCTTCCAGAGCGCGCAAGTTGCCGAGCTTGCGGAAGAGGTCGCCCAAGGGACCGGGCGAAATGGCGTCGTCGGCGTGGGCGACTTCGGCGCGGTAAAAGGCGGTGATGCCCTTTTCCTGATAAACCTTTTCCGAACTGTCGTCGGCGATCACGCCGTCAAAGTCGAACGCCACGCGCAGTTCCCGGTCGGAATCGTCGTCAAGGGCGGCGCTGGGCAGCACCAAACCCGCCGGAAAGCCCTTGGCGATCGCTTCGCTGACGTCGCCGGCGTTGGCGGAAAGAAAGAGCGAAACGTTGTAGGCGGGAATGTAGCGAAACGGCGAATTTCCCCGGGTGAACGCCGCCCGGATGATGCCGAGATTATAGTGTTCGATCGAGTTGAATACCCGCATGCCGGTATCGGAATCGTTGCGGGAAAGCAGGACGACTTCCACCGGTTGCCGCTCCGGAAAGAGGTTGTTGAGTTCCAGAAAACGCCGCACAAACGGAAAGGCGACGCCGGGGGAAAGCACATCTTTTTCGTGTTCCCGCTGATACTCCCGGTAGGCGTTGACCCCTTGGGTGCGAAAGACCCGATCCGCCTCGTCAAGCGCAAAAAGGGCGCTCGAAGCGACCGCGACCACCAGTTTTTCCTCAATCGGATAGGGCATAGAACATCTGGATTCAGCAATTTGACTAATGATATAAAATAGTACCTTTAATGGGAAAAATCAATACCGCTGGCGAAAATATGAGCGGAGTTGAAATTGGCTGTCGTCGATGCTATATTAAATGACTTGGCAGTCCTTCATATTTACAGGAAGTCGAAGATGCTGAAATTTTTATGCCCGACGGATTTGCCCACGCGGATTTTGTTGTTGACGGCGCTGGCAGTCGGTTTGGTTTTGAGCTTGCTCCACGCTTTCTTTTCGGTCGATTTGTATCGGGACGCCGCCGGCGTCTACGTTCCTTTGGCGCGCGCGCTGGCGCAAGGGGATTTCGCCCAGGCGTTTCACCCCTCGATCCCGAGTTTGAATGTTTTGCTTTCGTGGGGATTTTCCGCGATCGGGATGCGCCCGGAGCAGGCGATGAGCTTGGTTTCCGGGTGGTTCTACGTCGGTACCATACCGGTACTTTTTCTGCTGCTAAGATTGTTCTTCCCGGAGCGCTGGTCGGCGGTCGGGGCGTTGCTCTTTGCCTGCACCCCCAAGATCATCCGCCTGTCGTGCACGAGTCTGCTTGATTCCGGCAAGATCTTCTTTATCGTGTTGGCGCTGTTGCTCCTCTATCGCTTGATCGAAACCAATTTCCGGTCGATCCGCTTGGGGATCGGTTTCGGCGCGGCTTTGGGGGGCATCTCGCTCGCCCGGAGCGAGGGGGTCGGCATCGCCGGGGTCATCGCCCTTTGCGCGGTGCTGTATTGGGCAAGTTCGGCAATTCGGCAAAAGAAGTTGCCGCCGATCCTGCCGGCTCTCGCCGCCGGGGCGACTTGGGCGCTTGCTCTATTGAGCCGAATGGTGCTGTTGTTTTATACCACGGGCGAATTCATTTATGATCGAAGGGTCCAAGGCGCCCTCACCGATTTGTGGAATCGCAACGTTTCCGCGCCGGTCGTCGCCGCGGTCCCGACCGCGCCGAGTGTGTCGTGGTGGTATCTTTTCCGCCAGAGTTTGCGGGGCGGATACGAGCTGTATATGATTTTCGTCCTCATCGGGATAATTCTGCTGATGATCGTGAGTAGAAAAAAGGCTTCCCGCCCGGTGCTCCCGCCGGAGATCCGCTGGCACAATTTCTATTGGGTCTTTTTGGCGGTGGTCGTTGGCAACGCGTTGATTTTCAAGGCGACGAATCTTGCCGCCTATCGATATTTTCTGCCCGATGTGCCGCTTTTGATGGTGTTTACCCTCACCGGGCTTATCGGCGTGTGGCAATGGGTGGCAAAATTCATTCCGCCCCGCATCCTCGTGGTGGTGCTGTTTGCGTTCATGCTGGGGCAGGTGATCAATGGCGCCAGCAATTTCTTTTCCGCCAAATCGCAGATGCGCTACGCCTGCGGCAAGCAGATCGGCAAGCTGAATCAGGGAAGCCCCGCCCCCAAGGTGTGGTTCCGCGAGGCCAGCATCGAGTGGTATTACAGCGGGATGCGGCGGGCCCGGGCCATGGAAACCTCCCGGCCGGATATTCGGACTTTTGCGGATTTTGACTATGTCATTTGGAATAAGAAGGAATCGGGGGTGGAAATCTTGCTCCAACGGTCGGATCTGCGCGAACTGCCGATGCCCCCGAAAAGTCTGGTTCGACTCTGGGAAAAAATCAAGTGAGGAAAGCCATGGAAAGCCGGTTGACGATCGTTATTCCCTGCTACAATGAAGAAGTGAATGTTTCCGCTTTTTTCCCTGAAGTTCTGACCTTTGCCCGGGAACGGAATTTCCAAGTCATCGCCGTTGACGACGGTTCGTCGGATCAGACGCCCCGCCGGTTGGCGGATCTGGCGCGGCAGAATGACCATTTGCAGGTGGTGAATCACAAGTGCAATCGCGGTTACGGCGCGGCGATCAAGACTGGGTTGCGGGCGGTGAATACCCCCTTTGCGATCACCATTGACGCCGACGGCCAGCACCGTCTGGCAGACGTGGAAAAGTGTTTTGAGCACATCCAAGCCACCGATGCCGATCTGGTGGTCGGCTCCCGAACCAACAGCGTTTCCGGCGGCTACCGGAGTATCGGGAAATGGGTGATCCGGGCGTTTGCAAGTTCGCTTTTGGAACTGCCGGTACGGGATCTCAATTCCGGGATGAAATGTTACCGGATCAGCGAAACGCTTCCCTATTTGGATCTCTGCCCCAACACCATGGCGTTCAGCGACGTGATCTTGCTGTTGATGGTGAATGATCGGGCGCTGGTTTCGGAAGTTGACATCGAGGTCGCTCCCCGGGTCGCCGGCAAGAGCACCATCGCCACCCGAACCGCCCTGGTGACCTTGGCGGAAATACTGAATCTGGCGATTTTGTTGCGCCCCCTGACGACCTTTTTCCGCATCGGTCTGGTGTCGCTGCTGCTCGGCATCGGGTGGGGGACTTTCACCTACCTGCGCTCGCGCACGATCACTTCGGCAGCGGTAATGTTGGTCATGCTGGGGGTGCTGAGTTTCGTTTTAGGACTCTTTGGCGAACAGTTGTCGCAGCTTCGCAAGCATCTGGCGCGATTGAAAAGATAGACGAGCCCCGGCGCGGGCGACGAATCCCAACAAAAGGAGAAAATCCGATGTTCAGATGTTTGCTCAAAATAGCGGGAGCGCTGGCGCTGGCGGTCAATGTCGTCGCGGCGGAAGTCGAGCACGAGTGCACCAGTTGGATGATCTTTTCCGACCTGACCGGCAACGGCACCAACATTTTGCACAAAAATCGGGATGCCAAGCCGCGCAATTTGAAGCCGCTCCGCAGTTCCGCCGATTCGCCGCGCCGGTGGATCGGGCTCGGCGACGGCAAAAGCGACGGTTCCGGCAAGATTTACGTTTGTATGGGCATCAACGCTTCCGGGCTTGCCGCCGTCGTCAACAGCGGCGAAGCCACCACCGAACCCAGCGACCCCCATGGCGATATGGGTACCCCGGCGATCGTGCAGGCGTGTCTTGCCGAGTGCGACACCGCCGGTCAGGCGGTGGAAAAGTTGCGGAATATCCTCAAAAGTCGCCGCTACTCGCACGGCAAGCGGGGCTCAATCTTCCTGTTTATGGATACCCGCGAGGGCTACGTCGCCGAAGTTACCGCCGAGCGTTGCTCGGTCGCCCGCTACGACCACGGTTACGCCTTTCGCGCCAACGTCTGGCGCAACGCCGATATGGCGAGCGTCGCCGACAGTTCCATTGACGCCTGGCTCAACAGCTGCAACCGCGAATACATGGTTTGGAGCAACTTGAACCGGGTGCGGCGCGAGCGGGGGCGGATCACGCTTAAAGATGTGTTGGCGCTGTCGCGCACCACGGCGACGCCCGCGGGTTCGCCGATCGAGCGCACGCTGTGCTCCAAGAGCACCAATTCGGCGGCGACTTTGGAGATCGATCAGCAATATCCGGAGGTGCTTTCCACCGGCTATTTCCTCGTCGGGCCGCCGCACCACACGATCTGCATCCCGGTCCCCGTCGGCACCGAAAAGTTCCCGGCGGAAATGACCGACCTGCGCTAGTCGGCGGCGGCGTGGAAAAGTTTTGACGAGCGCGGCTATGCGGCGGAGATCCCGGCAACATGGCGGGAATTTGAAGCCGATGCGCTCAAGCGGTATAAAATCGCGCAAGCGGCGGCGGCAAATCTGCTCGTCACCGGAAGAAAGGCGGAAGCGATCAAACTCTTGAACGACACCGCCGCGACCATTTGGCAGGAAGCGGGAAAAATACTCGAAATAAAGTGATATAGGGGAAGATCATGAAAAAGTTTTGGTTGAGCATAATCGTCGCACTGCTGTGCGGTGGATTCATCGGTCTATCTGCCACGGAGCGGGATTACGGCGAGAGCGATCCCAATAAACTTTTGGTCTTGCTGGTCGGGCAGTCCAATATGGCGGGGCGCGGCTACGCCGATGCGGACGATCTCGCGATCATTCCGCACCTGGTGATGATCCGCCCGGATCATCACTGGCAACCGGCGGTCGAGCCCATTACCCGCGACCGCTACGTCGTCGGGCTGTGGAGCGCCCAAGGCAAAAAACTGCCGCTGGAAAAACCTTTTGACATCATCGTGCCGGAGCCGGGGCAGAAAGTTCGCGGCGTCGGCTTGGGGCGGACCTTCGGGCGGCTTTTGCTGGCGGAAAATCCGGGCAAGACCGTCGGCTTGATCCCCTGCGCGGTGGGCGGCACCCCGATCGCCGCGTGGATGCCCGGCGGCATCGACCCGGCGGATCATAAAACTTGCCCCTACGATCAGGCGATCGCCAAGGCGCGCGAAGCGCAAAAAAGCGGCAAGATCGTCGCCGTCTTGTGGCATCAGGGCGAGAGCGACGCGAGTCGGCAGACTCCCGAATACCGGGAAAAACTGCAGACGGTCATAAGCAATTTCCGGCGGGATCTCAACTTGGGCGCGGAGGTGCCGTTCATCGCCGGGAGCTTGGCGGATTTCTACCCGGAAAAAATTCAGGATCACGTCGAACTCGTCGAGCAGGCGTTGGCGGAGATCGCCGCCAGTGATCCGAGTTTCCGCTATGTGAGCGCCAAAGGTCTGAAGCACGTCGGCGACCGGGTCCACTTCGATACCGCTTCCCAACACGAGTTGGGGCGGCGTTACTTTGAAGCCTATCGCCAGTTTTGCCAAAAGAGCGGTATTTCCCATTAGTTGAGGGGATAAAATGTCGTATCAGTGGTGCGAAGCAAGCGGATACACTTCGGGGATCGAGGTCGATTTCCCCGCCTGGTCGCTGATCTATACGACCAATATGATGATGGCGCAGACCTGCCCGTTGCCGGCGCTGGTTTCCGATCTGTACGCCTGGGGGAGCGTTTCCAGCGCCAACGTCATCGTGGTCGGGGTTGACGACCGTTTCGTTTTGGTCGGCGCGGTCACCGCGTTTCGGTCGCTGACGATACTGCGGGCGATCTACGATCAGCGGCGCATCACCCGGATCGAATTTCATCAGCCGGAAATCCGCCCCGGGGAAACTCCGGAAAAGGTGGTGGTGCTCGAGGGCTCCGACTGGCGCATGCTCTTGACCCAATACGCCGATCTCGCCGCCCGGCAAATGGGAGTCAAACCCATTGTCGCGGAGCGCAACCTGACCGGTTACTGCACTTGGTATTATTACTACAAAAACGTGACGCAGGCGCACACTCTGGAAAACATCGAGGCGCTCGCCGCCAACCGCTCGCCCTACGCCGCCGAGTATGTCCAGATCGATGACGGTTATCAAACTTTTCAGGGCGACTGGCTGGAGCAGAATTCCGAGTGGCCGCTGCCGCTGAAAGGCATTGCCGCCAAAATTCTCGATTCCGGTATGAAAGCGGGCATCTGGCTCATGCCGACGACCGCTTCCACCGCCAGTCGAGTTTACCGGGAACACCCGGAGTGGTTCGTGAAGGACGCCGCGGGGAATACCGTGACTTTGGGCGGCTGGACGCCGCCGCCGGACAATATGTGGGCGTGTCTGGACGCCACGCTTCCGGAAGCGCAAACGCATATCGCCAACATATTCAAAACTTTCCGGTCGTGGGGATTTACCTACTTTAAAATGGATGGTCTGTACTTCGGGCTGCAGGCGGGGCTCCGTCACGATCCTCATGCCACCTCGGTAAGCGCCTTTCGGCAGTTGCTCAAAACGATCTGCGAAGCGGTGCCCGATGCGTTGCTCATGGCGTGCTCCGCACCTTTCCTGCCCTGTTTGGGGTTGGTGGACAATGCCCGCGTCGGCAACGATACCTCGCGGGGGTTTTGCAGCCGCGAGCCGCGGAACTTCAAGAAATTCTGCTCGAGCAACATTTCCGACGCCTTTCATGTGTCGATGGCGAATTTCTGGTGCTTCGACCGGTGGTTCCGTGCCGATCCGGACGTGGTCATGGCGCGGCAGGACAATGCCCAGTATACGCTCGGAGAGGCGAAAATTTCCGTTTTAGGAGCAATTATGAGCGGGATAAGTTTCACCAGCGACCACTTGGGCACGATCTCCCCTGAGCGCAACGCTTTGCTTGCCAAAGCTCAAAATATCAGGATGCGCGAGGCGCGGCCATTGAATAGCATTCCCAATATCTGGCCTATGGAGTTTGAGGGAAAAATCGACGGACGGCGCGCGGTGGCACTGGTAAACGATACCGGTGCGCCCAAAGTGTGGAAGTTCACGGATTTGGGATTGCCGGAAAAATGCTTTGATCTTTTAGGCGATCGGGAAGTTCGGGGCGAAGTCGCCTTTACCGGAAACGACGCGGCGCTGTTGATCGGCGCGGAATAAACGGGGGGAAACTATGAAAAAATTGGCACTGACACTCTTTGGCGCGGGGGTGCTGGCGATACTGGCGGCGGGTTGCCGCTGTTGTGAGCACGAGGAACGCATCGCCGAGTTGGAAAAACAAATTGCCGAATTGCAGGCAAAAGTCGCCGCCGCCGAGCCGAAATCGCTTTGGAGCGCCGACACCTACAATTATCTTGCCATCGGCAACAGCATCACTTGGCATAGTATCAACAACCACTGGTGGAACGAGGTCGGCATGGCGGCGAGCGATGCCGAACACGATTATTTTCACTTGGTAGTGCAGGGGTTGCGCGAACGTTTCGGCAAGGTGGACGCCCGCGTGGTCAATTTCGCCAACTGGGAGCGCACCGCGCATGATCGTGTCCAAGTACTCGATGATTTGGTGCCGTTGCTCGACGAGCGGGTCTCGCTGGTGACGATCCAACTGGGGGAAAACGTGCAGGATCGCCGGACGCTCGCCGCCGATTACGAGGAGTTGATCCGCTTCGTTCAGCGCCGCACCGGAAACCGGGCGAAGATCATCGTGATCGGGGCGTGGGGCAATCGGGAAGACGCGATCCGCCCGGCGGCGGCGGCCAAGTGCGGCGTCGCCTACGCTTCGCTGGCGGAAAGCTACGGCAAGCCGGAGTACCGCAGTAAGCTCGGCGCGATCGTCCGCGACGCGGCGGGCAAGGCGCACCGCGTCGATCATGCGGGCGTGGCGTGGCATCCCGGCGATGCGGGAATGGCGCTGATCGCCCGTCAGGTGTTGGCGGCGCTCGACGCCCTGCCGGTTTCCCGCTGATTATTTTTTCCAAAATGTGCCGGGGGAAATTTGCATTATAGTTGCAGTATGCCTATATTATGCTATAGTATTGGTAGTGGGCACTTTAATCAGATTTTGACCATGTTTAAGAATACCTTGCGATACTACTTGATGGGGGGCGCGGTCGTCGTGGTCGCTCTCGGAGTCGCCTTTTGGGCGGGGCGGAGTTTTTCCTCGACCGCCTCAACTGTCTCAACTTCTCCCGCTTCGGAGCCGGCTCCGCAAGTTGAAGCCGAAGCCGGTTCGGCGGCGGAACAACCGGAATTTCCCTCGCCGGAGCAACTTCAGCGCCTCGCCGCTTCCGCACTGCGGAGGACCGGCGTGCGCAGTCGGCACAACGGCCCGGTGAAACTGGGCAAACAACTTGCCGACGGCAGTTTTATCGTTTCCATCACGCTCGAGGATGGTCGGAGCGTTTCCGGGCGGTTGTTCCGGGATCGGATGCGCTACCGGATCACCATTGACAAACGCGATCTTTTCTCACATGAAATAGTGGTAAAAACCCAATCGGATTGAGGTGCAAAAATGTTTCACAAATCGATTCTCGCCGTCACTTTTGCCGTAGTTTCCGCGCTCTCGGTCAGCGCGGCGGAAACTCCGGAAGTTCCCGCCCCCGCGCCCGCGCCGGCTCCCGCGCCCGCGCCGAGCGGCAAACCCCGCATCGCCGTGTACGACTTTACCACGATCGATATTCAGGGGCAGCATCTTTACTACTTCACCGATCAAAAGGTGCAGGTGCGCCCCTACGATTCGCTCACCGACGCCGATCGGAACACCGTGGACGAGGTGATGCTCGGCTTTATCAAGATGATCGACGCCCAGACCCTCAGCAACGCAGTGAACGACGCCCGGTTGCGCGCCGATCGGGAAAATGACCGCAACCTCGAATTGCAGAAGCGTCTCGCCGACAAACTGCTCAAAACCAAGAGCCGCCCGGTCGTGATCGGGGCGCAGTATATGGAAGCCGCCCTCGGCGAGTGCGAAAATGTCGAAGTCGTCAATCGCGACACCGTCGAAAAGGCGTTTACCGATATGGCGAAGTTGCAGTCGGGGGAATTTCCCGGCACCCAACTGGCGAAAATTTCCGGTGCCACCCATATCCTTTACGCCACCGTCGCCGATCTGCGGGTGCAGGAACGCGCCTTTTCCGGCTACGGCGTCAAGACCAACAACGTGATCTACTCGCTGGATCTGTTGGTGAAAGTCGTGGACGTCGCCACTTCGCGGGTCGTCTTTTCCCGGCTCGTGACCGGGCACACCCGGGAAATGCACAATGAATTCCTCAAGCAAATCGATACCGACCGCTTCGGAGCACTGATGAAGCAGGCGGTGCGGCAGGCGGCGCAGGAGATCGACCGCCAATTCGCCAAAGATGAGCAAAACCGTTAACGCTACCGGAGTGATACTGTTATGAAAAAGTTTCTCAATCTCAAAAAAGTCCTGTTCGCGTTTTTGCTGATCGCCGCCGCGGCGGTGTCGGCGAAAGAAAAGATCGCCGTGGCGGAGCCGCGCACCGTCGGCGGCATTTCGCCGGAAAGTCTCGCCGGCATCTCCGATTACTTGGAAAGCAAACTCGGCGGCAACTACGATATTTTTTCGCGCGCTTCGTTGAGCGCGATGCTTAAAGAAGACGCCTTCAATCAGTCCGGGCTGGTGCTCGACGCGGATGCCCAGAAGCAACTTTCCCAGCAGTCGGTGGACTGTCTCTTGACCTATTCGATCGCCAAACTCGGTTCGCGCTTGTCGATGACCCTCATGGTGATCGACTGCTCCACCGGCAAGATCCGGCAGAGCCAGCGTTACACGATCACCGCCAAGTCGGTGGATGGCTTGGTCTCCCGGCTCGACACCGCCCTCGACAAAATGGGGTTGCTCTATGGCGCCGCCGACAACGACCTCGTCAAAAAAGTCGTGTTGCTCCCGTTGCGCGACCAAGCCGGTGCCGGGGCGGGCATCGCCGCCGGACTGGATGCGAAATTATCTTCGTTTCTGCTCAAATCCGGCAGTATGGAACTCCTTACCCGGAGCGAATTGGCCGCCATCGCCAAAGAGAGCAGCTTCGTGGATAGCGATCTGGTCGAACCCGGGCAGCTGTCGAAGATCGCCCAACTCAAGATCGCCGATTATCTGGTGACCGGCGAGATCAATCAGTTTTCCAACCGCGTGATCAGCTCGGGCACCGAGATCGCCGGCGCGGCGGCGGGCAAGCAGAAACTGACGATCCAACTCAACTTGCGCATCGTTGAAGTCAAGACCGGCAGGGTCATCGCCCAAGAGAGCCTGCGGCAGGAAATGCAGAGCACCGACATCCCCGCGCAATCCCGGCTGAACTGGACGGATGCCGATTACGACAACGCCTTTTTGGAAAAAGTTTCCGTGGCGGCGGGCAATCGCCTGCTCGAGCGCATCGACCCGATCCGCGTCGCGGCGGTGGATGACTCCGGCGTCTATCTCACCCGGGGTTCCGGGGCGGGAGTCTTCCCCGGCATGCTCTTTGTCGTTTACAATCCGGGGCGGGAGATCATCCACCCGGTGACCAAGCGCAAGCTTGGCGTGGCGGAAGAAAAAGCGGCGGGTATCGAAGTCGTGCAGGTCGTGCCCGACATGAGTATCGCCAGGATCGCCGGCAAGGTGTTGGCGCCGATCAAGGAAGGCGCGATCTGCCGTTCGATCGAAGCGTCGGAGCAGGAAACCCCCTACGGGATCCCGCCCGCCGCCCCGGCTCCGGCGCCCGCTTACCCGATGGCGAATTGAGCTGATGCGCGGGAAAGGCGGTAAACGGTGAGAGAATTCCGGGCAATCCGATCGGCGACGATCCGCAGTTGTGCCGGTTTGTTCGCCGTTGCCGCTTTGGTGGTCGCCGCCGGGTGTTCCAGCGTGGACATGACGGCGAAACACGAGGAGCTCGCCGAGCTTTACTACCGCAATGATCTATCCGCCGCCGCCACTCTCGCCGGAAATATGAGCGACGAGTTCGGCGACGAGAGCAATACCGAGGCGTTGCTTTGGCACCTCGAGGCGGGCAACGTCTATCTCGATCTCGGCGACTACGACAAATCCATGCGTGCGCTCAACCGGGCGGAAAAACTGCTTTACCGGTTCGACGGCAACGGTCGGCCGCGCTTCCAGTACCCCGGCGTGGATCGCTATGTCGGGTCGCGCTCCGATCGCTTGCTGTTGCATCTGCTCAAGGGCTTCAACTACCTTTCCGTCGGCAAGCTGGAGGATTTTCTCGTCGAGATCCGCCGCTTGCGCACTTCCCAATTC
The DNA here is from genome assembly GCA_045635865.1 of Victivallaceae bacterium. GTDB lineage: Bacteria > Verrucomicrobiota > Lentisphaeria > Victivallales > Victivallaceae > UBA1784. Next base: position 2,787 of record JAZTWK010000081.1, on the reverse strand, counting down.
AACTACATCCTCAACGTTGCCGATCCGGAGATCCGGCTGTACGAAAGTTCGCACAGCGGCAAGACCAACATCGCCCCGTTGGCGATGAAAAAAATCTTGGACGACGCCACGCTGAAAGATATTTTCAAGGCGGCGAAACTTGACGACGCCTACATCGAGTACAGCCAGCGGCGGCGGCCGCAGTTGCCGCTTTACTACAATCCGCTCGCCTTTTATCTCTCGGTGCTCGGCTACCTTTTCGACCGCGAGTACGAAGAAGCCAAAATCGACTTTGAGTATCTGTTGCGGCTCGATCCCCAAAATTATCTTTACCGCAACGACGCGGTGATGGTCGAAGCGGCGTTGGGCGACCGGAGCATTTCGCCGGGGAAGCGCCGGGAAATGTTGCCGTTGCCCGACGATCAGGTCTTGTGCGTCATCGTCGGGCGGGGGCGGCAGGACGGTTGGAACTCCCGGGACACCAGCTTTGAACTTTCCGGGCAGGTGCCGACCGACTGGCAATTCAGCTACCCGGATTATCAAAAATTCACCGATCCCGGATTTGAATTGAAAAATTTGGACGGGCGATCGGTCAAGGGGACGGAACTCGCGGATCTTTCGCAGATCATCGACGAGGAATACTGGCAATGGATGTTCCCCAAAATGGTCGACGGCGTATATAAAGCGACCGTGGCGATGACCGCCGCGCACACCGCGGCGGTAGCCTCGCTCGCCGTCGCTACGGCGATGGACGACAACGCCTTTAAGCCCGTTGCCGTGGCGAGCGCCGCGGTCTTGGTGGCGGCGACCGGGCGGGCTTACGTCAAGGATTTGGAGTGGCGGGGGGGGATCACCTTGCCGCGCAGTTATACTCTGGCGCACCTGCCGTTGCCGCCGGAGCCGGATAAGCGGAAATTCACCCTGATGCTCGATTTGCCCGGTCACGGGCAGGCGCAGGAGGAGATCGCCATCGCGCCCGATACCAACCGGGCGGTGGTCTATGTGCGGGTTTTGGATGACGGAAAATATATTTTGAAGTGCTGGGAGAGCATGGAATGAAACAAAGCATATATTGGGGAGTGGGCGTGGCGTTGCTGGCGGCACTTTTCGGCGGTTGCAGCACCGATGCCCACTACATCGATCCGTCGGGGAGCGAGGCGCTGGTTACGGTAAGTTCGGTCGATCCCGCCGAGTGGCTGAATGTCTCGGCGCGGGCGGCGGATTCCCTGTTGGCGTCGGGGGTGTTGCGCCGCAGCGACGGGCAGGCGCCGGTGGTGATGATCAGCCGGATCCGCAATTACACCCTGCTGCATCTGGAAACTTCGCTGCTCAGTAGCCGGTTGCGGCAGGCGATCCTCAAATCCGGTCAGGCGGCGGTCACTTCGGCGGTGGGCTACGGCGGCAACGTCGATCTCGCCGTGCGCCGGATCCGGGATAAAGAGTCCGACGATCTGTTCGATCAGCGCACGGTGCAAAAGCGCGGTACGGTCACCGCCCCCAATTTCAGCCTTGCCGGGATGATCGTTCAGCAAAGTTCCTTTTCCGGGCGCACCGAGGAAAGTTATTATATGTTTCACCTCACGCTGACCGATCTCGCCACCGGCATCGCCGTTTGGGAAACCACCATCGACTTTGCCAAACAGGCGACGCGGCCGATATTGTAAATCAACAACCTCAAAAGAAGGAGAAAAAATATGCAGAACTTCGGCGGAAAACTTAAACATTGGGCTTGGCTGGGCGGCGTGACGATCGCCCTGTGCGGGGCATTCGGTTGCCAGGATACCGTCAACACGACGGGAAATAGCGATCTCGCCATGACCCCGGACAATGTCGACACTTCCAGATTCGTCACCGACAGCTTTTGCCGCGACCGGCTCCAAATGGTCTCCTGCCGCCGCGCCGCCACTCCGGGCGGAGTGATGATGGTGCAGGCGGCGATCCGCAGCGAGAGATACGGCTTTTGGGCGGAAACGTGGAGTACGATCCGCAACGCCAATCCCTATCATGTGCTTTACCGCTTCGAGTGGTTCGATGAGAACGGTATGAAAGTTTCGACCGCCGCCGACAGTTGGCAGGAAGCGGTCTTTACCCCCGGCGAAACGAAGTACTGGCAGGGCGTCGCGCCCAATTCCCGGTGCCGGGATTTCATCCTCAGCGTGGTGGAAAAACGCGTAAATTAAGTACCGATAACGATAACAACAAGGAATAAGCAAAATGAAAAAAAGCAGTGTGATTTGGGCTTCGGCGGCGATCGCCGCTCTGGTGGCCGGTTGCGGGACTTCCGCGCATCGCATCGACCCGGCGACCGAGGGCGTTACGACGGTGCGGGACGTCAATACCCGCGACTGGCAGGAAGTTTCCAACAAGGCGGTCAATTCGCTGATCGCTTCCGGAGCGCTGGTGCGGGCGGACGGCCGCAAGTCGATCGTTATGATCAACACGATCAAGAACTCCACCGGCACTTCGATCAAGACCCAGTTGCTCACCAATAAAATGCGCCAGGCGATGCTCGCTTCGGGCAAGGCGGTGGTGACCACCGCCGTGGGCGGCAACGGTCCGGAAGACAACGCGACCCGGCAGGTCCGCGAACTGGAAAACGACGACCTTTTCAATCAAGCGACGGTGCAGAAACGCGGCACGGTGATCGCGCCGGATCTGAGCCTTTCAGGGGAGATCATCGAGCAGCATACCACTGCCGGCCGGACCAGCGAGAGCGCGTTCAGCTTCCACGTGGTGGTGACGGACTTGGCGACCGGCTTGACGCTGTGGGAAGATACTTTCGACATTTCCAAGCAGGAAACCGCCAGC
>JAZTWK010000080.1:0-64497 GCA_045635865.1 Victivallaceae bacterium | reverse complement strand
CCAGTGCCCGGAGCGAAAGTGCAGACCGAAAAACTCGTGCGCCGAGGCGAAATCCGCCAGACTTCCCTTGCCGGCAAGTTTTTGGCGCATATCCGCCGCCGCTTGGGCGCGGCGCGCCAACACCTCCCGATAGGGCGCGAGATAGGGGTCTTCGCCGAATTTCTGCGGAGTATTGGCGATCCGTTTCGTCGAATCCGCACTGGCCATGGTCACTTTTCCCCGGTCTCGCCGTAATTGTGGCGTACCAAAGGACGCGCGAGCATGGATTCGTAGATTTTGATGTATTCCTGCGCGGTGACGTCGTGGTTGAAGCGGGCGCGCGCTTCGCGCATCACCCGGGCGATCACCCGGTCGCGGAAGCCCTCGCTTTCGCCGAAAAAGCGCATCGCCGAGTCGATCCCCCACATGAGACCGCCGTCATCGTAATCGCGGAAGCGGAAACCGTTGCCGTAGTTGCCGTCCGGACTTAAGTCCTCGACCGTATCGTGGAGCCCGCCGGTATCGCGCACCACCGGCAAACTGCCGTAGTACTGGCTGGTCATCTGGGGCAAGCCGCAGGGCTCGAACCGCGACGGCATCAGCATAAAATCCGAAGCGGCAAAACCGAGATGCGAGAGCTTTTCGTCGAAATCGCAGACCGTCACCCGGTCGTAGAAGTTGTGGAACGCCACGATATCCCGGAAAACCTGCTGATAACTGCCGTCGGCGACGATCGCGATCTGCAAATGCCGGTCGTAGTATTTGTGCACGACCTGATAGAGGATATCCGCGAGCAAGGCACAGCCCTTTTGGTTGGGATCGAGGCGATGCGGCCAGAAAAAGAGCGGCGCATTCTGATCCACGATCAAGCCGGTGCGCTCCTGAAACGCGATCTTGTTGACCTGTTTGGCGTGCAGGTGATGATCGGCGTCGTACTTCATTTCCAAAAGGTCGTCGATTTCCGGGTCGCAGTTGGGATCGGGACTATTCAGAATACCGCTGGCGCACCCGGCGTAGAATTTGCCCCGGATCTCGTTGCGGATGCCGTCCGGCACGAAGTCGTGGTAGCCGTCGACCATTTCCCGCAAAAAGGTGGGGCTGACGGTGTTGATGAAGTGCGCGGCAAAAATTCCGCTCGCCATCATATCCACCGGGTTGTTGTCGCGGCTTTCCTCGTAGTTGTAGGGCGGACGCGAGAAATAAAGATTGTTCCAAAACGCCGCCGCGTCGATGCCGCGATCCTCGATCTCCGCCAAGGTCGCCCGCTGGGTGTGGATATTGTGCACCGTAAACAGGCACGGTATCCCCAACCGGCGCGCCGCCGCGGGGATCAGCCCGGTCATCCAGTCGTTGCAGTGGATCAAATCCGGCTTGACGATCGGGATGATGTTGTTGATCACTTCCCGCTGAAACGCCATCGCCTGCCGGAAACTGTCGGAATTGTAGTTGCTGTAAACCGAATCCCGGTAGTAGAAACAGCGATCTTCCGCCAGGTGGATCCGCGAGTTGTGCAGACTGCTCATAAATACCCGCAACTCCTCGCTGATCAGATTGCCGACCTGGACATGGAACATTTTCCGGTAGTGCGGCAAGGCGACGTGCACATCCGCCCCGGCGCGGTAGAGCGCCGAAACCAACGTGGCGGAAACATCCGCCATACCCCCCGCCTTGGCGTGGAGATAGTTGGCGGCGTTACCCATGCCGTGCGGCAGATAGGTAATTTCCGGAGTGACCACCAACACTCGCGGCGTCGGGGTACTCGGGCGACGATTCTTGGCCGAACGACGTTCCATAGCAACCTCCCTCTTACTCACCACCGAACTGTCACTGGCTTATTTGGGCCAGCACATGAATCCGGGCACGCTGTCGTCCCACTCGGTGCCGGCCGCCTTGATCCGGGCGGTGACGCCGAAGCGTCCAGCGGCGGCGCACTTGATCTTCGCGCCGTAGCGATATTTGCCGTTGCCGTGATCTTCGATCAGCTGCATCGGGCAGGAGAAGCTGGCGGTGATCCGGTTGTGGGCATCCACCGTACCGTAGTAAGCCTGCACTTCCACCGCCTCGGGAGTCAAGCCGCCGAGCGAAACCTCGACCGCCAACTCAAACTGATCGCCGACGTGGAGATTATCCAACGAACCGATCACCTGCGGATTGTCGATGAAAACCTTGGCGCCGTTGAAGTTCTCTTTGAGCGCGGCTTTCTGCGCCACCAGTTCGCGGGCGTGGGCGGCGTTGTCTTTGATGAGGTTCTGATAAGCCTCGGTCGCCGGGCCGTAGAACTTGCGATTGTAGTCTTCCACCATCCGGGTACTGGAAAAATGCGCCAGACCGGTGATGATCGATTCCCGCATCATCTTGATCCACCGCCGCGGCATATCGCCGGAGCGCCGGTCGTAGTAACGCGGAATGATCTCGTTTTCCAGCAAGTTGAAAAGCTGCTGGCTCTCGTAAAGGTCGCGATCTTCGTCGGTGGTGTAGTCTTCACTGCTCTCGATCGCCCAACCGTTGACGCCGTTGTAGGCTTCCGCCCACCAACCGTCGAGAATACTGCAGTTGATGACGCCGTTGATCGCCGCTTTCATGCCGCTGGTGCCGCTGGCTTCCTGCGGGCGGATCGGGTTGTTGAGCCAAACGTCGACGCCGTGGACCAGCGAACGCGCCAGACCGATGTCGTAGTTTTCCAAAAAGATCAGGCGATCCTGCACTTTTTCCCGCTGGGCGAACTGGATCAAGTCCTTGATCAGCTGCTTGCCGCCGTTATCCGCGGGGTGCGCCTTGCCGGCGAAAACGAACTGCACCGGCAGGTCGGGATTGCGCAAGAGCGCGAGCAACCGCTTCTGGTCGCGCAAAAGCAACGTGCCCCGCTTGTAGGTGGCGAACCGCCGGGCGAAACCGATCGTCAGCACGTCGGGGCGAAGCGAACTGCGCGAACGCATCGAATCGCTGTTGCCCTCGACCAGATAGTTGAAATTATTTTCCGACAGCCGGCGGATGTTGCGGATCAGCGACTGGCGGCAAAGTTCATGGGTCGCCCACAAGGTTTCATCGGGAATGCGCTCCACATCTTCGCGCAGGGTCGCCTCGTCCGGATTGTTCGCCCACTGCGGGCAGAGATAGCGGTCGTAGAGTTCCCAGTGGCGATGCGAGATCCACGAAGCGACGTGGACGCCGTTGGTGACATGGTCGATCGGCACTTCCGCGACCGAGCGCCCCGGCCACAAGTGCTTCCACATATCCCGCGCCACTTCGCCGTGGAGCTTGCTCACGCCGTTGCTGTAGTTGGCGGCCATGCGCAAGCCGAAAACCGTCATGGAAATTTCCGAAGTATGACCGCGATCGCCGATCGCGATACCCCAGTCGATCACCCGGTTGATGTCGAACTTCGCCTCGTCGGCGAACCGCTTCAGATAGGGGCGCACCAGTTCGATATCGAAAACCTCGTTGCCCGCCGGCACCGGGGTGTGGGTGGTGAAAACGTTGGAACGCCAGACGACCTCGAGCGCCACATCCGGATCGTACCCGCAGTCGTTGACCAAGTGGGCGATCCGGGCGAGCGACAGGAAGCCCGCGTGCCCCTCATTCATGTGGCAGACCGCCGGGTCGCAACCCAGCGCGAGCAACGCCTTGACGCCGCCGATGCCCAAGAGCAACTCCTGATGCAACCGCATGGTCTTGTCGCCGCCGTAGAGCTTCCACGAAACGCTCCGCAAGTCCGGCGGATTCTGCGGCAACTCGGTGTCGAGCAGCACCAACGGGATGTTGCCGACTTTGAGCACCCAGACCGCCGCATGGAGCGTGCGATCCTTGAGCGGAATGGTGATGGTGATCTCCTTGCCCTCGGCGTCGCGCCCCCGCACCAGCGGGAGATCCTGAATTTCCGCCGTCGGGTAGCGTTCGATCTGCCAACCGGTACGATCCAGCACCTGCCGGAAGTAGCCTTGGCGATAGAGCAGTCCGACCGCGACCAGGGGGAGCTTCAAATCGCTGGCGGCCTTGAGGTGGTCGCCGGCGAGCACGCCCAAGCCGCCGGAAAAGATCCGGATGCTTTCGTGGATGCCGAATTCCAACGAGAAATAGGCGATCGAGCGATGCGTGAAATCCAACACCCCCGCCGTTTCGCGTTCAAAATCGTCTTTTACCGCCTTGAGTTGGGTGATGTAAAGCGCATCGCCGGCGAGTTCTTCCAGCCGCGCCTGCGGCACCTTGCGGAGAAATTCCTTGGCGGCGCCGGAAACCTGCCGCCACAACGCCGGATCGATCCGGACGAAAAGATCGATCGCATTCTTGCTCCAACACCACCAAATATTATCTGCCAGCACCTCCAGAAACTTGATCTCTTTCGGAATCCGCGGTGCGACATTGTAAAGCTGCAAACCCATGATCGGTAAAAATCCCCTTTTTTCTGCTTGATAAAACCCGGCAGGGAGTTGATTCGCGCTGCCGGGTATTTTTTTCTTAATTTACCCCTGGACTACCAGGATGTTGTTGAGCGTGCCGTACTCGTTGGGCACGCAGTTTTCGTTTTCGGCATCCAGCCGCCACTCGCCGTCGATGACCAACTTGTACTGGTATTCGCCGGGGACGAGCCGGAGTTGGATCCGGTAGACGCCGTCGCCGTTTTTATCCTGCAACTTCTTATCCGGCTGCCAGTTGTTGAAACTGCCGGCGACGCAGACGTTGCGGCCCGGCACGTCGTGGTGGACGAGATTCACGCACCGCTTGCCGACCTTACCGGTGGCGGCGGCGACTTTTTGAGTAACGCGTTTGACACTCTTGGGCATAATTGCTTCTCCTATATCAGAACCATTGATTTACTATTTGCGAAACGACTCCTTGCCGGCGGCATAGGCGTCAAAATTCTGCTGCAAAACTTTGGGCTTGGCGGCGAAACTCTCGGTGATCGCGCTCTGGTAAGCGGCGTCGAAGGCCTTTTCCTCCGCCTCGCTGAACCCGTTTTCGCGCAAGATCACCGACAACGCCCCCAAGATCACCGAGTTGGCGCACTTGGGATTGCCGACGCTGTTGGCGGTCGCCAACGCATCCAAACCGTAAACTTTCTGCTTCGGCCCCATTTTCGGCTCGCTCATCGCCGAGTGGTCGTAGATCAGGATCCCTTCTTCGCCCAGCACGTGGCGGAACTTATCCAACCCGGTCTGGGTCAAGGCGATCAAAATGTCGCAGTTGCTGTCGACCATGGGCGAAGAGATCACCCCCGACGAAACGATCACCGCGCAACTGGCGGCGCCGCCGCGCTGCTCCGGACCGTAAGAGGGCATCCACCTGACGTTGAGTTTGCTCAACCGCCCCATGTTGGCGAGGTTGTGCCCCAGACTGAGGACGCCCTGCCCGCCGAAGCCGCAAATCTTGATCCGGCGCTCCTGCCGGAAAATTTCAAACTTGGTGCCGTCGATCGAACTGGCGTGATCGCTCTCGGCGGAAAGGAGCTGCGCCTTGATCTGCTCCGGCTCGCGGATCACCGGCGGCGGCAATTCGCCGACCGGAGTCGAATCGGAACGATCCCGCACGCAACCCAGCGGGAAAAACTCGGTCATCTTGTTTTCGATGAAGTCGTTGATCTGCTCGACATTCATCCGCAGGTTGACCGGGCACGGCGACAGCACTTCGACAAAGGAAAAACCCTTGCGGTCGCGCAAGTTGCGGATCGCCTTGTCCACCGCCTTTTTCGCCTTGAGGATGTTGGCGGTCGAGGTGAGCGCCACCCGCTCGATGTAGATCGGCGCTTCCAGCGCGTTGATGATCTCGCACACCTTGGTCGGGAATCCCTCGGTCGCGGTGTTGCGTCCGTAGGGCGACGTGGTGGTGATCTGCCCCGGCAAGGTGGTCGGCGCCATCTGACCGCCGGTCATGCCGTAGTTGGTGTTGTTGACGAAAAATACCGTCATGCGCTCGCCCCGGTTCGCCGCCTGGATGAACTCGTTGAAGCCGATCGCGGCGAGGTCGCCGTCGCCCTGATAGGAAATGACGTAGCTCTCGGGGTTGGCGCGCGAAGCACCGGTGGCGACGGCGGGCGCCCGACCGTGGGGCACCGAGATACTGCCGACGTTGAAGTAATAGTAGGCAAAGACCGCACAGCCGACCGGCGCGATGAAGTAGGTGTTCTTTTGGATCCCGTACTCCTCGATCGCTTCGGCGATCAGCTTGTGCAAGATGCCGTGCCCGCAACCCGGGCAGTAGTGCATGTTTTTCTTTATCGGACCGGGACGCCGTTCAAAGGGGTCGAAGAAGACTTTGGAGCGCCCGAATTTAACTTTTTCGCTCATTTTCCCATCTCCGTCATGATTTTCTTGGCGGCGGCGCAGACTTCGTCGCCGCTGGGGACGTTGCCGCCCATGCGGTTGCACAGATAAACCGGACGCTTGCACTCGATCGAAAGTTTGACGTCTTCGATCATCTGCCCGGCGCTCATTTCCAAGCTCATGAACGCCTTGGCGGCGCCTTTTTCCACGGCTTCCACCAACGCATCCTTGGGGAAAGGATAGACCATCTGCGGCCGGATCATACCGACTTTCAGCCCCTCGGCGCGCAAGCGGTCGATCGCTCCGCGGGCGATCCGCGAACAGATGCCGTAAGCGACGATGACGAGTTCCGCGTCGTCGGCGAGATATTTTTCGCACCGCTGCTCGTTGGCTTCGATCTCGCGGTATTTTTTCTGCAACTTGATGTTCTGCGCTTCCAAGTCATCGTGCTCCATGTAAATGGAGGTGATGCAGTTGGCGGCGCCGTCGACGATCTTGCCCATTTTCCAATCGGGATCGTAGCAATACTCGATCGGTTCCGGCAGGACGACCGACTCCATCATCTGCCCGATGACGCCGTCCGCCATAACGTAGGCGGGCATCCGGTACTTTTCGGACATCGGGAATGCCTTCATGGTCATATCGCACATTTCCTGCACCGAGTTGGGGGTGAAGACCAGGCAGTGATAACTGCCGTGACCGCCGCCCTTGACCAGCTGGAAGTAGTCCGCCTGCTCGGGTCCGATGTTGCCCAAGCCGGGGCCGCCGCGGGTGACGTCGATGATCACCGCCGGCATTTCATATCCGGCGAGGTAGCTGACGCCCTCCTGCTTGAGCGAGATGCCCAAGCCGGAACTGGCGGTCATCACCCGATAGCCGGCGGCACTGCCGCCGATGACCATATTGATCGCCCCGATCTCCGACTCCGCCTGCAAAAAGGTGCGGTGGAGTTTGGGGAAGAGCAGCGCCGCGGTCTGCGCGACTTCGCTGGCGGGGGTGATCGGGTAGCCGAAATAGCAGTTGCAACCGGCGAAAAGCGCGCCGTAAACCGCCGCCTCGTTACCTTTGAGCAACAGCCGATGATTGTACTTCATAGTCAGTTACTCCTCGTTGACGTAAATGGTGATCGCGCCCGGTTCCGGGCACTGGTGAAAACACGAACCGCAACCGATGCAGGCGTTGGGGTCGTCGACCTTGACCGCCACATAGCCCTGAATGTTGATCTCGTTACCGACCGAGATCAACTTTTTGGGACAGGCGGGGATGCACCGGCGGCATCCCTTGCACTCATCGGCGCTGATGCTGATGCGATGACTTTTCGCTGGCATTTTCCGATACTCCTTGATTTTCGCCCCGGCGAACTTCCGCCGTTGCAACATTTTGTCGTTTCTTAATATAACTCCTTTAGAGTATATTGTCAATAGGGGCGTCCTCTTTTCGCCCGGATTTTGCCGAGTTGCGGGCAACGACTTGCAATTATAATCATCCGGTGTTATATTGCCAAGGTAATCGGCTTTTTTGCCCAAAAACAACCTAAAAAGGGGAAACAAATGAAAAAACTGTTGAATTGTCTGTTGCTCGGCGTATTCGCCGTGACGCTCTGCGCGGCGGGCGGCGCCGCACCGAAATTCAAAATGCCGCAGTGGGTCGGCACAAAAGGCCCGAAGATCCTGCTTTTCAACGGCGGTCGGCCGTGGCAGGCGGATGGCATAACCAAGTTGTTGACGATCTACGGCTTCCGGGTGCGTACCATTTCCGGTCAGAACCTCAACGGGTTATCCGGGGCGAGCTTTGAAAACTTCATTTCCGACAAGCCGACCAAGAAGCCGATCGACGGCATCACCCCGACTTTCAATCAGCTCCAGCCCAAACTCTACCAGTTGGTGATGTTTCACCAGATCCCGGCAAACAATATGGCGAAAGTCCTCACTCCGGAAAACGTCGCCAAGCTCCGCAAGTACGTGGAAGATGGCGGCAACGTGCTCTTTACCTACAATACTCCCTCCGGACTGGCGGAGGAGTTGCTCCCGGTCACTTTGGATGAGCCCTACACGATCGACGAGATATTTGCCGCCAACCGTCCCGCCGGGGAAAACTTCGCCTTCTTCCCGGAAAAACTGCCGGTGTTGGGCTACTTCCGCGTCGCCAAGGCGAAACCCGAAGCGCAAGTTTTGAGTATGATCCACACTCCGGACGGCACCGATCTCAACGTACCTTATATCGCCCGCATCAAAATCGGCGCCGGTACGGTGACCTTTTTCAACGGACACAAGATCAACCCCACCCGCTTTCAGGATTTTTCCAACTGGGCGTACAACGGATCGTTTTTCGCTCAAGTCGTCGCCGACTGCGTCGGCAAGAAGATCAAGCCCCAGATGACCACCTTCCCGGCGATCCCGGAGCGTCCGGAACTCGCCGAAGTCAATTTGGCGATCGCCGATCCGGTGCTCTCGATCACCGACGACGCAGCGGCGGTCAAACTGCAGGACAATCGGGCGACCTTCGGCAACGGTACGGTGGTGGATATCACTGCCGACGGCTCGGTGAGCGTCACGCTGCCCGGCAAGGATAAGCCCTTTATCCGCAACGCCACCGCGCCGACCGTGAGCATTTCCAAAAAGCAAAAAGTTTTCGATTCCGAAACCGCCGAAGCGGTCGGTGTCAAGGAAGACAACCAGACGGTCAAGATCGAGTGGCAGTTCACCGGCGCTTCCGCCAAAGACAACGAACTCATCCTTTCCTATGCGGATGCCAGCGGCAAAAACAAGATGACCCGCCACTTCAAAGCCGGGGAAATGAACCTCGACGGCAGAGTCTATCCCGGTATCGCCGAAAAGACCGAAATGCTCGAGTCGCCGCTGTTGCTCAGCGGGATCAATGCGCCGTTTGATTTGGACTTGCCTGATCCGCAATTCGCCCGCCGCTTCGACTGCTATCAGCCGCCGCGTGGCTACAAGGATTTCGATTTGACCGGCAAGGAAAACACGGAAGTCGTCGGCGGACAACCTTTCAAACTGATCGCCTGCAAAGACGGCGTCTATTTGTCGCACACGACCGACATCGGTTCCGGCGGCGGCAAGATCATCCGCCAAAAGGGCGCGCCCTTCATCCACACCTCGCTCAACACCGCGCTCGGCCGGGTCTTCGCCCCGGTGCAGACCCCGTGGCAGTGGCGCTACTTCAGCGACGGCGCGGAGCGCGGTCATCAGGAATATCTGGCGATGTACCAATTCGTCCGCAAGCTGCTGCGCAACCGCTACGAACTGGCGGAACTCCCCGCCTGCCCGGTGGTGCGCTACGATTATCAGCTCACCGGCGAGGAAAAGGAAAAGGTGATCAAGGCGGCGGTTCAAGCCGGTTATCGCTTCGTGTCGCCCCCCAACCCGGAATCGCCGATCGAGGGCATCAACAGCGAAGCCAGCATCGCCAACTACGACTGGATTTCCAGTCTGGGCGCTAAAGTCCGCATCTGGACGGCGGGCAGTTATGCTCAAGGCACCGGCGGCTGGATCATCAACAATCACCCCGAATGGTTCGTGCGCGACGAAAAAGGCAAGATCCTCAACTACTTCGGCAAGTACCCGGTGATCGACATCAACAACGCGGAATTCCGGCAGTGGGCGAAAGGCGTTTACAAAGACGCGATCGACCACGGTGTGCTGTGGTTCTACCGCGACATGGATGGCGCTGCCAGCAGCACGGTCAACTACGGTTTAGAGCAAAGCCCATGGGCGGGCCGTTCGCAGGTGGACATCTACAAATTCTACCATGACCACGGCGCCCGGGTAGGCGTCGAGGGCATGAATTCGTTGGTGCTCGACGAATACTGGCTCCGCGCCAACTTATACACCCCCTTCGCGGGCAAGGAATTCGCGTTGGTCGGGCAGCAACCCAACGGCGACATCGTCGGCGGTCTGGGGCTGGATCCGTTGCGGACCGGCATGTACGGGTGCTTTATCATGTACGAATACTCGGGTACGGCATTCAACTTCGACCGGGTGCTGGGCGAAGCCGAACGCGGCAAGCGCAGTGCGTCCTTCGTGCCGAAATTCAACGCGGCGCTCGATTTCGTCGGGATGCCGTTCATCCGCGAGAGCGAATTCGGCACGGTGTGGTACGGCAAAGGCGGCGCGGTGATGTTCTTCTGGAATCCGGTCAAGAAACTCACCCTCAACCTGCCGCAAGGTTGGAAAATCCGCGGCGTCGAGGGCAATATCCTCACCGACATTCCCGGCGACAGCATCATCTACATCGACCGCAAGTAAGTCGAACTCCGATCCGGGGGGCGGGCAATTCCGCTCCCCATTTTTTTGCTTGCAAAACGCCGTTTCCGGTGTTATATTGCCGCATAATACCCGAAAAACCAAGAAAGGGAAAACGATGAAACTCAAAGTGTTGCTCTCGATGCTGCTGGCAGTTTTCGCCCTGGCGGCGGACGAACCTCAACTCAAAATTTCCATGCCCAAAAAGGAGGGCAAATCCGGTCAGAGCATCCTGCTCTTTCACGGCGGTCGGCCGCGCGACGGCAACATCGCCAAAGATTTGCTCATCAAGGGCGGAGCCAAAGTTACCCCGGTCGTCGGCAAATACCTTGCCGGGCTATCCGGGGCGAGCATCAAGCAACACCTCGGCGACAAGGTCGAGCCGACGCCGTTGGACGGCATCACCCCCGCTTTCAAAAAATTGAAAGACTATCCGCTGGTCATTTTCGCTTTTATCAAGGCGGAAAATCTGCAAAAGCTTTTCACTCCGGAGCGGCAAGCCCTGCTCAAAGAGTACGTCGCCAACGGCGGAAACGTGATGTTCACCGTGGAAATGCCCGCGGGGATTTTGGATGAGATCCTGCCGGTAACCTTGGGGGAAAAAGTCATCACCGATATCAACATGAAAGTGGATCGCCCGACGGGCCAACGCTTTGAGATTTTCCCGACCGACATCCCCTATTTCCGCGTCTACCGCGAAGCCGCCGCCAAGCCGGGGGCGGAAGTTTTGAGTTTCATCAAAGACGCCGACGGCAAAGTGATTGCCCCCTTTATCGTCAAGGGCAAATTCGGCAAGGGCAGCGTCACCTTTTTCAATACCGAAAAAATCAATCCGCAACAGTTCCGCGACTTTTCCAACTGGGCCTACTGCGCCGCCTTTTGGGTGGCGACCGCGGCGGAAAGCGGCGATTTGAAAATGACTCCGGCCAAGCTGATCGACACTCTGGAAGCGATCCCGGAGCGCAAGGAAATCGCCGACAGCACCCTCACCCTGGCGGAACCGACTTTTTCCGTCACCGACAGCAACGCGGCAATCGAAATTTCCGACCGCACCGCCACTTTTTCCGACGGCGCAAAAGTTAAAGTCAACGCCAACGGCGCGGTGGAGATCACCCTGCCCGGCGGCGAAGCGCCGATCCTCCGCAACTTCAAGATCCCCGCGGTCGCTTACTCGGAAACCAAAGTCACCACCGGCAAGCTGACCTATGAAGCCGACGACCTCGTCGATGTGGTCAAGGCCGCCGACATCAAGTGGCAGTTCGACCGGCTGACTGCCGAAAACGGCGTCCTCAATATCCACTACCGCGCCAAGGGCAGTGAAATGATCTGGCAGTTCAAGTCCGGCAAAATGGATCTGGACGGTCGCGAGTACGTCGGCGTCGCCGAACGGGTCAAGATCACCCAGTGCCCGCTGTTTGTCAATCAGATCAACTTCGAGAGCGAACTCTGCTTGCCCAAGCCGAAATTCGCCCGCCGCTTCTCCTGCTATTCGCCGCCGCGCGGTTACAGCGATTTCCCCATGGATGGCTCGGTCAAAAAATCCGACACTTTCACGTGGAACTACTTCGGCTCCGGTCAGCCCTTTGAATTGATCGTCTGCGAGGACGGGGTCTATCTGGCGAATGTCGACACCGCCTTTGCCACCACCCCGCGGCTCATCCGCGAAAAGGGTAAAAAATACATTCAAGCGACCCGCTTCCACGCGGTCGGGCGCATCAAAGCGCCGCTGGAAACGAGCTTTTACTGGCACTGGTTCAGCCCCGGCAAGGAGCGCGGTCATCAGGAATATTTGGCGATGTACCAATTCATCCGCCAGCGTTACCGGCGGCAAAACGACCTGTTGGAACTGCCCCCCTACCCGGTGGTGAATTTCGGCTATCAATTGAGCCGCGAGGAGCGGCAGGCGGTCATCGACGCCGCCGCCAAGGCCGGTTACCGCTTCATTCACCCCCCGATGCCGGAAAACCCGATCGAAAAGACCAACTCTCCGGCGGCGAAGGGAGTCTACAAGTTGATCACCGATGCCGGCAGTTCGGTGCATATCTGGACGGCGGGGAGCTACGTGCAGGGCGACGGCGGCTGGATCATCAACCATCACCCGGAATGGTTCTGCAAAAAGGAAGACGGTTCGATTTTCAGCTACGGCGGCAACTATCCGGTCATCGACGTCAACAATCCGGAGTTCTACGACTGGTACTGTCAGGTCATGACCGATGCGATCAACTCCGGCGTGAAGTGGGTCTACCGCGACATGGATGGCGCCGCGGCGCGGAGCATCAACTACGCCGTACCGGAAAGCCCCTACGGTTTGAAATCGCAGATCCGCTTCTACAAATTCTTCCACGACCACGGCGCCCGGGTGTCGATCGAGGGGATGCTGCCGCTCGTCATCGACGAATACTGGTATCGGGCGGATAAGTACACCTCGTTTGCCGGAAACGAGTTCTCGCTGGTGGGCGGACTCCCGAGCGGCGATCTCAGGGGCGGATTGACCCTCGACCCCTTCCGAACCGGGATGTACGGTGCCTTCGCCGCCTTCGAGTTTTCGGGTACGGCGTTCAATTTCGACCGCATCACCGGGGAAGTTGAGCGGGGCAAACGCGCCGCCACGCTCGCGCCCAAATTCAACGAAGCGCTCGATTTCGTCGGGATGCCCTATGTGCGCGAAACCGATTTCGGCACGGTCTGGTACGGCAAGGGCGGCGCGGTGATGTTCTTCTGGGACCCGGTGAAAAAACTCACCCTCGATCTGCCGCAAGGTTGGAAGATCCGCGGGGTCGAGGGCAACGTGCTCACCGATATTCCCGGCGACAGCATCATCTATATCGACCGCAATTAAAATAAGGAGAACGCCCCCATGCACACCCGACTCGGCTGGCTCGCCGCGTTTATTTTGACTTCCGCGATCCTCGTCGCCGCGGATACTCCGCTTAAGCAGAAATCGCCCAAAGTAGTCGGCAAATCCGGTCCGTTGGTACTGCTCTTTGCCGGCGGTCGGCCATGGCAGGGGCATCAGGTGCGCGACCTGCTGGTCGCCAGCGGCGCCCGGGTGCGCGGCTTGGTGGGCGAGTACCTCGCCGGCTACTCCGGGGCGAGCATCAAACGGCACATGGGCGACAAGGTCGAGCCGACCCCTTTTGACGGCATCACCCCCGCTTTCAAGATATTGAAAAGCCATAAGTTGGTGATCTTCAACCACATCACCCCCGAAAACCTGCGCGCCATCCTCACCCCCGAACGGGCGAAAATGTTGCAGGAATACGTTGAAAACGGCGGCCACGTGCTCTTTACCATAAATACGCCGTCGGACCTCCTGCCCGAAATCATGCCGATCGTGCAGAGCGACGACTTGCAGGAAGTCGACGAGACCATGTTCGCCACGCGCCCGGCGGGGGATGAGTTTGCCATATTCACCGAAAAGCTCCCGGTTTTCGAGCGCTGTCGCTTCGTCGCCGCCAAGCCCGACGCCGAGGTGTTGAGCGTAATCAAAAGCGCGGACGGCACCGATTTCGTACCTTATCTGGTGCGCCGCCAAGTCGGCAAGGGCACGGTGAGTTTCCTCAATGCCGAATACATTTCTCCCCACCGCATCCGCCAATTCGCCAACTGGGCGTACGCGTGCTCCTTCATTTCCGCGGTTGCCGCCAAGTGCGGCGAGTTGAAGCTCGACCCGCAAAAAATACTGGTGCGCTACGAAACTCCCCCGGCGCGGCGGGAGATCGAGCAAACTTCGGTGCGGATCGCCGAGCCGAAACTTCAGATATCCGATGCGTCCGGAAATGCGCAGATATTTGAGCGCAGCGTCCGCTTCGGCGACGGAGCGAAATTGGACGTCAACCCCGACGGCTCGGTCGATCTCACTTTCC
This sequence comes from Victivallaceae bacterium, assembly GCA_045635865.1. Lineage (GTDB taxonomy): Bacteria > Verrucomicrobiota > Lentisphaeria > Victivallales > Victivallaceae > UBA1784. The sequence continues at coordinate 50,133 of JAZTWK010000080.1, read as the reverse complement.
CCGGCAAAGATCAGCCCTATATCCGCAACTTCGCCATTCCGACGGTGGCATTTTCCGAAATCAAAGTCGCCACCGACAATCTTTCCTATGAAGCCGACGACTTGACCAAGGTCGTCAAGGCCGCCGACATCAAGTGGAAATTCGATCGCATCACTCAAGAGGGCGGCGTCGTGACGCTCCACTACACCGCGCCGGAAAGTAAACTCCAGTGGCAGTTCAAGGTCGGCAAACTGGAACTCGACGGTCGGGAGTATGCCGGCATCGCCGAGCGGGCGATCGTCCTTGAGTGCCCGCTTTTCATCAATCAGCTCGCCTTTTCGGCGCAACTGCAACTGCCGGATGCCCGCTACGCCCGGAGATTCGACGCCTACTCGCCGCCGCGCGGCTACACCGAATTTCCCATGGATGGCTCGGTAAAACTCGCCGACACTCACACCTGGAATTTTTTCGGCTCGGGTCAGCCGTTTGAATTGATCGCCTGCCGGGACGGCGTTTACCTCGCCGCCGCCGAAAGCGCCCGCGCGACGTCGGCGCAGCTGGTGCGCGACCAGACGGAAAAATTCATCCGCGAACGCCGCCTCAACGACGTCGGTCGGGTCAAAGCCCCGGTGGAAACCAACTTTTACTGGCACTTTTTCAGCGACGGCGCAGAGCGCGGCAATCAGGAATACTTGGCGATGTATCAATTACTCCGCCAACTCTACCGCCGCCAGAACGAACTTCGGGAACTCCCGGTCTATCCGGTGGTGTGGTATAGCCATCAGCTTTCCGGGGCGGAAAAGGAGCGCGTTGAGCGCTACGCCGGCGAGTGCGGCTTCCGCTTCATCTATCCGCTGCACCCGGAATCGTCGATCAACAGCATCAACGGTGAGCGCAATTTGGAAATCTACCGCCGCATCGCCGCCGCCGGAGTCGGCACCTTGATTTGGACCGCCGGCAGTTACACTCAAGGCAAAAACGGTTGGTTGATCAAGGAACACCCCGACTGGTTCTGCAAAAACCCCGACGGCACGATCTTCGCCTATCCGGGCAACTACCCGGTGATCGACCTGCACAACGCGGATTTTTATCAGTGGTACTGCCAAGTGCTCAAAGAGGCGATCAACGCCGGGGTCAAGTGGGTCTATCGCGATATGGATGGCGCCGCCGCGGCGGTCGTAAATTATGCGTTGCCGCAGTCGCCCAACGGCTTGGCGGAGCAGATCAAATTCTACAAGTTCTTCCACGATCACGACTGCCGGGTGTCGATCGAGGGCGCCAACCCGCTGGTGATCGATCAGTATTGGTATCGCCCCGCCAAGTACACCTCGTTCAACGGCAAGGAGTTTGCGCTGGTGGGGGCGCTCCCCTACGGCGACGTCGACGGCGGTTTGATGCTGGATTACTTCCGTACCGGGATGTACGGCACCTTCGTCGCTTTCGAGTTTGCGGGCACGACTTTCGGACTCGACCGGGTCGTCGGTGAAGTTGATCGGGGCAAGCGGGCGATAGCCCTCGCGCCCAAATTCAACGGAGCGCTCGATTTCGTCGGGATGCCCTACGTGCGCGAAACCGACTTCGGTACGGTCTGGTACGGCAAGGGCGGCGCGGTGATGTTCTTCTGGGACCCGGTGAAAAAACTCACCCTCGATCTGCCGCAAGGTTGGAAAATTCGCGGCGTCGAGGGCAACGTGCTCACCGACCTTCCCGGCGACAGCATCATCTATATCGACCGGCAGTAAATTTCTAAAAGCGGGGGCGCTTCCCCCCGGTTTTTTTGCAAAAATCGCCTTGACGATGTATGTTATATGGTGGTTATAACAACAGATTTTAAGGTTGAGGATAAGTAAAATGAAGTTTTTTTCCACCCGCAGTGGCGCGGAAGTTTCTCCGGCGCAAGCGATCGCCCGGGGGCTCGCCGCCGACGGCGGACTTTTCGTGCCGGAAAGTTTCCCGGCGTTGACGGCCGCCGACCTCGCCGCCGTGACGAATATGGATTACCGCAATCGGGCGAAGTTCGTGCTGGGCAAGTATCTCACTGATTTTTCCGAAGCGGAACTTGCCGAGTGCGTCACCGCCGCCTACGGAGCTAATTTCGATACCGCCACCCCGGCTCCGGTAGTGGAAGTCGAGCCGGGAGTGCACTTTTTGGAGTTGTGGCACGGCCCCACCTGCGCCTTTAAAGATATGGCGTTGCAGATCTTGCCCCACTTGCTCGGCAAAGCGGTCGCCAAGGTCTCGCCGGGGTTGACCACGGTGATTTTGGTCGCCACTTCCGGCGACACCGGCAAGGCGGCGCTGGCGGGCTTCGCCGACGCTCCGGGCACGAAGATCATCGTTTTCTACCCCCGCTTCGGCGTGAGCGACATGCAAAAGCTCCAGATGACCACCCAAGTCGGCAACAACGTCGCGGTTTGCGCGATCAACGGCAACTTCGACCACGCCCAGAGCGGCGTCAAGGCGATCTTTGCCGACGAAAAGATGCGCAAGTTCCTCGCCGAACGCAATTTGGCGTTTTCCTCCGCCAACTCGATCAACTTCGGGCGGCTGGTGCCGCAGGTGGTCTATTACGTTTCCGCCTACTGCGATCTGGTCAAAAGCGGCAAGATCGCCATGGGTGATCCGATCAACGTGGTGGTGCCGACCGGGAATTTCGGCAACATCCTCGCGGCGGTCTACGCCCGCAATATGGGCATTCCGATCGCCAAATTCATCTGCGCTTCCAACGCCAACCGGGTGTTGACCGATTTCATCAATACCGGCATTTACGACCGCAACCGGGAGTTTTTCACCACGACCAGCCCGTCGATGGATATTCTCATTTCTTCCAACTTGGAGCGTCTGCTCTACCTGCTCTACCACAACGACAGCCATGCGATCGCCCAGTTGATGAAAGAGTTGCAGTCCACCGGGCGCTATACGATCAGCGCCGAAGCCCGCGCGCAGTTGCAAAAGGATTTCTGGGGCGGCAGTTGCGACGACGCCGCGACCGCTTCGACTATCGGCAAACTTTTCACCGAGCGCCGCTATCTCTGCGACCCGCACACGGCGGTCGGGGTCAACGTCTATAATCAATATCGGCAAGCCACCGGCGACGACCGCCCGACGGTCATCGCTTCGACCGCGTCGCCCTACAAGTTCGCCCCGGCGGTGCTCCCGGCGATCACGAGTGCGGCGATCCCCGCCGACGGTTTTGCCCAACTGGAGTTGTTGGCGAAACTCACCGGCACGGCGATCCCCGCGCCGCTGGCGGCGCTCCGCTCGCTTCCCCCGCGCCACCTCGACTGGGTGGAAAAAGAGCAAATGGCGGATTTCATCACCCGCTTTTTGAGCTGACGAAACCATGGATTCCTTTGCCCGGTTTTTTGAGGAACATCGGGGGGATTACTCCGCATTGCTCTTTGACGTCGACGGCACGCTGATCTGGGGCAAAAAGCCGCTTCCCGGCGCGCCGGAGTTGCTCGAAAAGTTGCGCCAGATCCACTTTCCCTTTCTCATTTTGACCAACGACTGCTCCCGCAACCCGGTGGAAAAAGCGCAGTTGCTGTGCGACTGCGGACTCGCGGTTGCGCCCGAGGAATTGATCTCCGCCGGGCACCCCTTGGCGGACTGGGCGCGCGACCACTATCGCGGCGGCAAGTTTTTTCTCTACAGCGCCGGGGCGGAAAGCAACTTTTACGCCGAAAGCGCCGGGGTCGCCTACACCGTGGACCCCGATGAACTCGACGATTGTTGCGGCGTCATCATTCTCGACTCGATCGCGCCGATCTCGCTGCTCAACAAGATTTTCAACTTCTTCATCCGCCACCCGCAGGCGGAACTTATTTCGCCCAACCCCGACCACTGCTATCCCGACGGTCGCGGCAAGTTCTACCTCGCCTCGGCGGGCGTGAGCGACTATTTGGTGAGCGCGCTCGCCGAAACCGGGATCGAAAAGGAAGCGGTCTTTTTCGGCAAACCCTTTGCTCCGATCTACGCCTGCGCGCTCGATCGGTTGCGCCAACTCTACCCGGAGCAGGATTTCACCGATCATTCCCGCATCGTCATGATCGGCGATTCGCTCTATTCGGATGTCCGCGGCGGCAACCGGGCGGGCTTCGTTTCGGTACTGCTCGCTACCGGGCTCGTGCCGCCGGAAGCGGCGCAAAATGCCGCGGGCGACTTGCGTCCGCAACTGGTTTTCCGCCAACTTTAGCTTGACAAATCTTGCTTGCAGAGCTATATTCTGTTGCAACACAAGGATTTTTTATGAAAAAGTTTTTCAGCCGTCGATTTACTTGGACTCCGTCGCTGGGCGGGGCAAGTCGTTTCGTGCGCTGAAAAAATCTTATTCACCTGCGCTTAAACTGCCCGCCGTGACGGAGTCTCCTCACCGCGGGTTTATTTTTGTCGAAATTTCAAAAATTGGAGAATAATCATCATGACCGAAAAACTCAAAAACTCCCTCTCGCAACTCGATTCCGAGTTGTTGGACATCCTCAACCGCCGCCTCGCGCTGGAAAAGGAACTCCCCGGCAACGATCCGGAGTGCGACCGCCGCCGGTTGCTGGACTTCCGCGCCGCCGCCCTGCCGGAGATCGCCGACTACGCCGGGGTGCTCTACTCCACCTTGACCGAGTTGGGCAACAGCTACCGCCGCCGCACCGATCCCGGCGACGATATCTTTGCCCAAAAACTTCAGCACGCGCTAAAAAACACCGAGCCGCTTTTCCCCAAGACCGCCCGGGTGGCGTGCTGCGCCTTGCCGGGGGCTTACGCCCAGATCGCCGCCGACAAACTCTTTCAGCTGGCGGATATAACCTACGTCAACGACTTCAACGGCGTCTTTCAGGCGGTGGAAAAGAAACTCTGCCGCTACGGAGTATTGCCAATCGAAAATTCCACTTCCGGCACGGTCGACGCGGTCTGCGACCTCATGCGCGACCACCATTTTTCGATCGTCCGCAGTTTCCGGCTCCGGGTCCAGCACCAACTGCTTTTGCCCCCGGGGGTGAAACTTGAGGACGTCCGGGAAATCTACTCGCACGAGCAGGCATTCAAGCAGTGCCGCAAGTTCCTTGCCACCCTGCCCGGAGTAAAGAAAAGCAACTGCGCCTCGACCGCGCTCGCGGCGCGGACCGCGGCGGAATCGGGCCGGCGCGACGTCGCGGCGATCGCCAGCGGTTTCTGCGCCGAGCTTTACGGACTCAAAGCGGCTCAAGTCAAGGTGCAGGACAACGACTTCAACTTCACCCGCTTCATCTGCATTTCCAAGGAATTGGAGATCTACCCGGGCGCCAACCGCATCAGCATCATGGCGACCTTGCCCCACCGCGCCGGCGCCCTCTACCGGTTGCTCTCGCGCTTTTCGGTGCTCAACCTCAATTTGACCAAACTGGAAAGCCGCCCGATCCCCGGCGAGGAATTTGAGTATATGTTCTACTTTGACTTCGACGCCTCGGTCGCCGACCCGCAGGTGCGCAATCTGCTGGCGGAGTTGCAAAAAGACGACGGCAAATTCGTCTTCCTCGGCAACTATCAGGAACTCTAAAAAAGCTAAATTTTTTTCAAAAAATAATTTGACACGAGGCAATTCGAGGAGTACGTTATTTTAGAAACTGATCCAGCGGCAACTATGGGTGGGCGGCGTGTTCCACGGTCGGGGATCAGTTTTCGCTTTACTTAAGCGCCGGGCGAAAACCCGGCGCTTTGGTTTACATGTTTTTTACTGGCGGCCGATCTCCGCCAAAAGTTGCGCTTTGTTGCGGAAACCGATGATGCGCTTGACCACCTTGCCGTCGCGGTAGAGGAAAAGCGCCGGGATCGAATCGACGCCGAGCGCGATCGCCACTTCCGGGGTGCGGTCAACATCGACCTTGCCGATCACGAGATCGGGATAGGCGGCGGCGATCTCCTCCAACACCGGGGTCAACATCTGGCAGGGTCCGCACCAAGTGGCGAAACAATCGATCAGCACATCCTTGGCGCTTTGCGAAATCAGTTGCTCGAAACCGGCTTTATCCACATGCACAATACCCATAACCTATTTCTCCTTTAAATAAAGTTTGCAATGGCAGAAACCGGAAAAATTCGGGTCGGCGATCTGCTCCCGGAATTCCCGGCACAAGCACAAATTATCCGGAGTTTTCTGCACCCGGCAGGGGCAGTAGCCGCCCTTGCGCTCGCGCGCGGCGAGGATCTTTTCCGCATAACTGGCGTCGGGGTTGAGCCGCACCCCCGCGGGCAAAATGATTTCCATAATCCATACTCCCGGTTACCTACTGGGCAATATAACCCCCGCGACGACTTTTATCAAGGGGCAAAAGTCGGAAATTTGCCGGATAAATTTGTAATTGTCGCCACTTCGGACTATTTTATAGAGTCTTTTTACCGAAAAAAGAGGTTGGAATGACTGCTATAATCGTTTTCTGTCTGTTGTGTTCGTTGCTTTTCGCCGGCAAGATCGTCCGCATACGAGTGCCGTTGCTGCAAAGACTATATCTGCCCAGTTCGTTGATCGGCGGCATAATCGGGCTAATCCTCTTTACGAGCCTGAAAGCCTACATCCCGGCGGAATACTTGCAGATCATGGGGCGACTGCCCGGATTTCTCATCAACATCATCTTCGCCACGCTCTTTCTCGGCACCGTCGCCCCAAAACTTGGCACCATTTTCCGGATTGCCCTGCCCCAATTGTGCATGGGGCAACTGATCGCGTGGGGACAATATATCCTCGGTCTGGGCATTATCGGTTTCATTTTCGTACCGCTTTTCGGCACGGTACCCGCATTTGGAAATCTTTTGGAAATCGGTTTCGAGGGCGGTCACGGCACAGTAGGCGGCATGTCGGAATCCTTTCGCGCTTTCGGCTGGGAAGATGGCATCGCGCTAGGCTTTACTATGGCGACGGTCGGCATGATCCTCGGCATCGTAGTCGGCATGATACTGATAAACTGGGCGTTGCGCCGCAAACACATCGAGCAGGTGGTTTCCTTCGACCAGCGCGCCCTCAACGAACGCCTGGGCATCTACCGCTTCTATCACGGCCCGGACGCGGGTAAACAGACCGTTTTCAGCGACTCGATCGACTCTCTGGCGTGGCACATCGCCCTGATCGGCTTGGCGGTGCTGATCGGCTATCTATTGCTGATCGGGTTACAGCAGGTGGAAATCGCCCTGCTGCCCAACGTCAAGACCCGGCTTTTCAATGGTTTCCCGCTCTTTCCGCTCTGCATGATCGGCGGCGTGATCGTCCAGTCTCTGGTCGCCAAATTCCGGGCGACGCCGCTGATCAGCCGGGGGCAGATGCAGCGTATTTCCGGCGCGTCGCTGGACTTCCTCATCGTTTCGGCGGTAGCAACCATCCGGCTTTCGGTCGTGCTCGACCACTGGTTGCCGCTGTTGGCGTTGAGCCTCGCCGGCTTGGCGTGGGGGGTATTTATGGTGGTTTTCGTCGCGCCGCGACTCCTGCCGCAGGCGTGGTTTGAGTGTGCGATCGCGGAATTCGGTCAGGCGTTGGGCGTGACCGCCACCGGGTTGATGCTGTTGCGCACGGTCGATCCCGAAAACCGCACTCCGGCGGCGACGGCATTCGGCTACAAACAGCTTTTCCACGAACCCTTTATGGGCGGCGGCATCTGGACGGCGCTGGCGCTCACCCTGGTCTTCACCATCGGCTGGAAATCGGTCTTCGGCTTTTCCGTGGCGATGTTCATTTTGTGGTCGATCATCAGTTTCATCCTCGTACTCAAACGCAAAAAAGCCGCGGCCAAGTGACCGCGGCTTGCCGTACTTGATCTACCTTATTTCTTGTCGCGGGCGAGCAATTCCTCGCGCTCGGCGATGGACATACTGCCCTCGACCATACCGTTATCCAACGGATTGACGCCTTTTCTCTTGCGCTCGGCAAGATCGTGAAAGAGCGCCCGCGCATCCCGAACTCCGCCGCAGGTGAACCAAACCGTGGTGATCGCCGCCACGATCCCCGGCACGATGAGCGACACCACCATAAAGTAGTTGCCCCACCACTCGGCTCGCCACACCCCAACGGCATTGAGCAGACATACCAACAGGAAGCAAAGTCCGAACTGCCAAACGAACGAGTAGATGAATGCCCCCCACGCGATCGCCTTGTCAGCGGTGGTGTATTCGGAATCGATGCCGATGAGCGTGCCGAAAATGCCGCGCAAACTCCAGTCGCGCTTGGCAACCTGCTTGCCCTCGAGATTGTACTTGCCGCGGTGCAGCATCCGATCCAAATTGAACGGCCGGCGGTAGGTAATGGCGGAAACTGCGAGATAGACGATGAGCGAACTCAGCATCGCGATAGCGTAGATCTCGTAACTGCTGATCGGAAACTTGAGGTGATCCATTTTCCACACCACCCACGGATGCATCGGTCCGGAAATGATCTCCAGCGCCCGCCCGACGGGATCGACCCAATTATGCCGCGCCAAAAACGGATAGATAATCGGTGCCCAAGTCCGCTGGGCGATCAGCCCGAGCAGATTGAGCCCCATACCGCTCAAGAGCGACGACCACGCCGCGGCGGTCGTGCCGAAACGGCTGTAAAGCCCGAATACCAGCATCGGGCCGCAACCGGCGAGCCACAAGCCGAACATAATATTGACAAACAGCTCAATATAATCCAGTTGCGCCATATAGTACGAGCCGAGCAGATAAATCAAACAGACGATGATCGCGAAAATTTTGAGCAATTTGATGTGCCGTTCCGGCGGCAGTTTTTCCGACTTGCAGAGGGGCACCACGCAATCCTGCACCAGCGTGGCGGCGGAAGCGAAGATCCGGCTGTCGTCGGTGGAAAGAATAAGCAGTACGATAAGTAGCGCGAAAAGTCCCAACACCCCGACCGGCAAGAGTTTACGCAAGGTCATCGGGAACATCAGCTGCCGGAAGACCGTCATAAATTGCTGGGTCTGATAACTCGCTTTGCCCTTATCAGCGGAAAGCTCGTTGAAGGTTTTTTCCGCTGTATCAAAATAGGGTTGATCGAGGGTGTTTTTCTGCGAAAGCGGCGCATCGACGCCGATCTCGTGGCGAATCTCCGGGATCGCTTGGATCTTGGCCATAAATTCCTGTTGCTTCGCCCGATCGGGGATCATTTCCTCGGAAACCTTGCGGGAAATTTCGCACCGGATCTCCTTGGCTTCCGGAGCATAATTGCGGTGGTTGAGCACCACGATCACCCCCATCGCCACCACGATGTAGAAAATCACCGTCAAAATCGTGCGCCAGTTGGCGAGCACATTCGCCATTTTGCCCTCGTGCGGAGTCTTGGCGGAGTTGCTCGCCCCGGTGACGCCGCTTATGGGGTGCATCCCGGCGTTGACGAAAGTTACCATCAGAATAAACAGATTGAAATCACGCAATTTGGAAATGTCAAAGGGGTTGAGGAAACTCTCGCCCGGAACCCGATCCGCCATCACCGGCACGACCTCGGTCGCCCAGTCGAATTTGACCAACGCCAAAATGATGACGAGCAATATGAGCGGCATGGAAAAAAGACACTGGATCGTATCGGTAATGAGGATCGACAGCTCGCCCGCAGTCAAAATCAGGGTCAGCGCCATGATGAGCGTGATGACCACGATCAGCATGAAAGTCGGGCAACTCCACCCGAAAAGGGAAATTTCCCGCGGCAAGTCGAGAAAGGCGATGAAAAAGCGGGCGGCGAGCGCCGGCATGATAATGTTGGCCATAATTTCGGCAATCGTCCGCACGAAGCAGGCAAAAATACGCAAACTGCGGTTGTAGCGCATTTCGATCAACTGCCCGATGCTCATCGCCCCGGTTTCCCGGAAGCGGTAGGTGCAGTACCCCAACAAGCCCAGGATCACCCCCAGCGGCAAGGTCATCGCGTTCCAAAACGACAGCGCGAAGCCGGTCTTGTAGTAGCGCTCGACGTAGGAAATGATCGTCACCAACCCCATGGAAGCGACCAAATTACCGGTGGTGAGCATGTAGCGCCGGGCGACCCGGCCGCAGACGAGAAAGTCGGAAACCCCGGTGATGTAGCGACGGCTGAAAAAGCCCATATACAACACGAAGATCGTCGGGATGACGACGATCAGCCAATCGATCCAACTCATAGTCTGTTTCCCCTTTTGCTTTAGACGATTTTTACGGTGGATTATCGGGGTTAATTTAGCAGTCGGCGGCGCTTTTTTCAAGGTTACGGGGCAACGGACGATAACTTTTTCTCTAATTTTTTAACTTGACCGCGACCAAAACACCCTTTTTTTCGACATTTTTACCCTTGCAAAAGTCGGCGACGCGGGATATTTTGTAGTAAACGACAAGGAGAATTTTGTATGGCAAAAAAGCGTTACGCGCTGGTCGGCACCGGCAATCGGGCGGGACTTTTCATCCGGTCGATCTGCAATGACTTCGCCGACGTGGCGGAACTGGTGGCGATCTGCGACACCAATCCGGGCAGGTTGGAGTACTACAACGGCTTTTTTATGCACGAGGTGTGCCACGATCACCCCGGCTGTGCCGCCTACGCCGCCCAGGATTTCGACCGGATGATCTCCGAAACGCATCCGGACGTCGTCATCATCACCACTCCGGACTACACCCACCACCTCTACGGCTGTCGCGCCATGGAGCTGGGGTGCGACGTCATTTCCGAAAAACCCATGACCGTCGACGCCGCCAAATGCCAAGAGATCATCGACACCCAAAAGCGCACCGGTCGCAACTACCGGGTGACATTCAATTATCGCTACAACCCCCGGAACACCAAGGTCAAAGAGATCATCCGCTCCGGCGAGATCGGCGAGATATCAAGCGTCAATTTCGAGTGGCTGCTCGACACCAGTCACGGCGCGGACTACTTCCGCCGCTGGCACCGCGAAAAGAATAATTCCGGCGGGTTGCTCGTCCACAAATCGACCCACCACTTCGACTTGGTCAACTGGTGGATGGATACGGTGCCGGAAATGGTTTTCGCGCAGGGCGCACTGCGCTTTTACGGGCGCAAGAACGCCGTCCGGCGCGGCGTCACCCAATTTTACGACCGGGCGCGGGATAACGAGATCGCCCGGCACGATCCTTTCGCGCTCCACGTGCCCGCCGAAAGTCAGAACCAAATGCTCTACTACGACACGGAAAAGTACGATCACTACTACCGCGACCGGAGCGTCTTTGACGAAAACATCACGATCGAAGACAATATGGGCGTCCTCGTCCACTACCGCAACGGCGTTTTTATGAACTACACCTTGTGCGCCCATTGCCCGTGGGAAGGCTACCGGGTGGCGTTCAACGGCACGGCGGGTCGGCTGGAAGTGCTCGCGGTGGAAAAGGGCTTCACCTCGCCCGGCGAGGATTTGTCGGTTTTCGGTATGCGCGACGATGTCCCCAGCGGCGAAGCGCTCGACCGCAAGGGCATGGTGCCGGAGCTGATCGTCCAGCGCTTCTGGCAAAAGCCGGAAGTCCGCACTTACACCACCAGCCCCGGCGGTCACGGCGGCGGCGACCCGAAACTGCTCCGCGATCTCTTGGTCGGCGCCGGTGACGATCCGCTCGGTCACGCGGCGGATTTCCACGATGGCGCGGCATCGATTTTGACCGGCATCGCCGCCAATATCTCGTTGGCGGAAAAACGCCCGGTTTGGATAAAGGATCTGGTGCACTTTTGAAGCGCATAATTTTAATTTCGGCGGTGATGCTGCTCGGCGTTGCCGCGGTCTATTTCTATTACTATTACGGAGAGCACGAAATGGGCAACACTTACGGCGAGATCACCGCCGATGCGGCGGGTAATTTGACCAATCGCTTTGCGGAGTTTCAATTTGATCGGCTTTCGCCCCGCTTCCGCTTCAATGCCGGCACCGATTTCAGCGCGTGGCAGGCGGCGGCGCGCGCCGAATTGACCCGACTGCTCAAAATCGACGGCCGATTGGCGGCGCCCCGGACCAAGCTGAATCCCCGGGTCCGGTGGAAACGCTCCACGCCGCTGGGCACGATCGAAAAGATCGTGATCTCCGCCGAGCCGGATCTGGATATGCCGATGTATTTCTGCACTCCGCCGGGCGAAGGGCCCTTCCCGGTCTTCATCTGCCTGCAGGATCACTCCACCGGGATGCACAACCTGATCGCGGTGGATTTTGCCGACGAAACGACCCCGATCACCGTACCCGCCGGTCAGGATCTGGCGCTTCAGTGCCTCAAAAACGGCTACGCCGCGCTCTGCATCGAGCAGCGGGGCTGCGGGGAGCGCAGCGGCAGAGAGGACTATTTGCCGCACGATCTCTATCTCGCCCGGCTCTCGTTGCTCTTGGGGCGGACTTTGCTCGGCGACCGGGTCTTTGACGTCGATCGCGGCATCGATTACCTTTGCAGTCGAAGCGAGATCGACCGGCAGAGAATTTCGATCATCGGCGACTCGACTTCGCTCTACGCGGCGGCGGTGCTCGACCGGATCTCCGGGGCGATCCTGCCGGGGAACTTCGCCGGTTTCCGGGAGTCGCTCATCCGCCACTCCAACTGCAACTGCGAATATATCCCCGGGATGCTCAATTTCGGCGATCTGGCGGAAGTCGCCGGACTTGGCGCGCCCAAAGCGCTCATTTTCAACGCGCCGACCGACCCGGCGGAATTTGCCCGACTGAAAGCGATCTATCAGGCCGCCGGGGCGGCGGATAACTGCCTCGCCCTCGCCGCCGATGCCGATGCGTTCCGGGAATTCGCCCGTCTCGCCGCGCCCCTGCCCGCGCCGATTCATGCGGTCGCGGCGGAAAAAGCCGCGGGACCCAGCGCCCCGGAATTGGGCAAGATCACGATCATGCCCTACGGACTTTATGCGGCGTGGCTGGAAAAACAAATCGCCCAAATTTCCCCCCATTGCCGCTTCGATGCCGAAAATCCGGCGGCGTGGAGCGCGGCGGCGCGCGCCGAATTGGTAAAGTTGCTCCGGCTCGACGGCCGCCTCGCGGCGCCGCGGGTGGAGTTGAATCCCCGTTCGCGGTGGAAACGCACCATTCCGCTCGGCACGATCGAAAAATTCGTCGTCACCACCGAGCCGGGCTTGGATATGCCGATGTATCTCTGCACCCCGCCGGGGCAAGGCCCGTTCCCGGTATTCATCTGCCTGCAGGGCCACTCCACCGGGATGCACAACTCGATCGCGGTAAGTTTCACCGACGAAGTCACCCCGATCGAGATCGCCGGCGACCGCGATTTCGCGCTCCAGTGTCTGCGCCGGGGCTACGCCGCGCTCTGCATCGAGCAGCGGGGACTCGGCGAGCGCAGCGGCAGGACCGACCACAAGCACAATGATCTATTTTCCGCCCGGGCGGCGTGGATACTCGACCGCACGATGATCGGCGACCGGGTCTTTGACGTCGATCGCGGCTTGGACTTCCTCGCCACGCGGCCGGAGATCGACTGCCGGCGCATCGGGTTGCTCGGTCACTCCGGCGGCGGCACCACTTCGCTCTACGCCGGGGCGGTGCTCGACCGCTTCGACACGGTGATCGCTTCCGGCTGTTTCTCGACTTTCGTCGACTCGATCGTGCGCAATTCCCATTGCAACTGCAACTACATCCCCGACCTCCTCACTTGGGGAAACATGGCGGAGATCGCCGGACTGTGCGCCCCCAAGAAACTGGTGATCGTCAACGGGTTGCGCGATACGATCTTCCCCGTCGCTCCGGCGGCGGCGGAATTCGACCGGGTGCGGGATATCTACCGCCTTATGGGGCGGGAAAACGGTTGCGAATTCGTGATCGGCGACGAGGGTCACCGCTTCTACGCCGCCCCGGCATTCGCCGCGTTGGAAAAAATTTCCCGGCAATAAAAACGCGCCGCCGCCAAAGTTTTGACGCCAGATTTTGGACAAAAAGCTAACTTTTAGCATAAAATCCATTTTTTTGCCGGTTTATCCATTGTTGTCCGTCGTAATTCCGGGTATATTTTACCCAGATAAAAAATCCCGCATCGGCGGGCAAAACTCATTTTTTACAGGAGAATCGTCATGGAAAAAGTCCGCATCGGTCTCATCGGTCTGGGATTTATGGGCACCACGCACTTCGGCATTTACTCCGCCTTGCCCGACGCGCAAATCGTCGCCGTGGCGGAAACCGACCCCGACAAGCGCAAAGGCGACATCAGCAAGGTTTCCGGCAATCTGGGCGACGGCAGCGGCGCGAAGTTGGATCTGAGCCAGATGCGCGTTTACGATGATGCGCTCAAATTGATTTCCGATCCGGAAATCGACGTGGTCGACATCTGCATCCCGACGCCGTTCCACGCCGACTTGGTGGTGGCGGCACTGCAAGCCGGCAAGCACGTTTTCTGCGAAAAGCCGCTTTGCCGCGAGCGCAAGGACATCGCCCGCATCGTTGACGCGGTGAAAAAGAGCGACAAATACTTCAACCTCGGCATGTGCGTCCGCGCTTGGCCGGAATATCGCCACGCCTACGAGTACTACACTTCCGGCAAGGCGGGCAAGCTGCAAAGCGCCACTTTCAAGCGCATTTCCCCCTCGGTCGCGGGCAACGGTTGGGAAAACTGGTATATGGCCGACGCCATGAGCGGCGGCGCGCTGATCGACCTGCACACCCACGATGCCGACCTGGTGCGTTATTTCTTCGGGCGGCCGCAAAAGGTCACCGCTTTCGGTGCGCGGGGCGTGGTGAGCGATAAGGCGGTCGACCACTGCATCGCCGTTTACGATTTCGGCAACGGCACGCTGGTTTCCGCCGAGGGCGGCTGGGCGCCCGCCAAGGGTACGCCGTTTGAAATGAGTTTCACCATCGTCTGCGAAAAGGCGACCCTCAAACTCGATGCTTCCGGCTACCACATCTACACGACCGACGGGCAGGTCATCACCCCGACCATGCCGACCGATCTCCCCACCGGCTGGCACCAGGAACTCGCCTACTTCGTCGACTGCGTCAAACGCGGCGTCGCGCCGACCAAATACCAAAACATCGATGAGATCGCCGACTCCTACCGCGTGTTGATGGCGGAGCTGGATTCGATCGACCATCACCAAACCGAGGAGATCAAATATGTATAAAGCGCTTAATTACTGGGTATTCGGTGGTTTCGACGGGGCGCGCACGCCCTATGAATTCATCGACTTCGCCGCGGAAAATAACCTCGACGGCATCGAGTTGACCGTCGGCGACGCGCTCCCGGTGGATATTTCCGCCGACGAGTGCCGCAAGATCGCCGCTTACGCCCAAGAAAAAAAGGTTGGTCTGCGGAGCATCGCCACCGGTTGCTACGGCGCTATGTCGCTGGGCGCCGCCGACGAAGCCGAGCGGCAACAGGCGATCGAATTCACCAAAAAGTATTTGCAGATCGCCCAAAACCTCGGCGTCGGCACGATTTTGGTGATCCCCGGCAGTACGCAAGTGGCGTGGGCGCCGGAGCGACCGATCGTCGATTATATGACCGCGTGGGAAAAATCGACCGCTTCGCTCCGCGAACTTCTGCCCTTTGCGGAAAAGTGCGGCGTGGTCATCGCGCTCGAAAACGTCTGGACCCGCTTCCTCTTTTCGCCCATGGAGTGGAAAATTTTCATCGATCAATTCAATTCCGACTTTATCGGCATGTACTTTGACGTGGGCAACTGCGCGCTCTACTGCCAGGGCGTGGACTACATCCGGGCGCTGGGCAAACGCATCAAAGCCGTCCACCTCAAGAACTTCAAGGGGCAGGATTGCGGCGGCACCCTGCTCGGCTTCGGCGACGACCTCTTGGTCGGCGACGTCGATTATCCGGCGCTCTTTGCCGCCTTTGCCGAAGTCGGCTACACCGGGCCGTTTACGGTGGAAATGATCCCGTTTTCGCGGTTGCCCAATCTGGTTCTGCCCGATCAGGCGTTGGCGGAAAAAATGGCGAAACAGATCCACCAGTTGCCGTAATTGCCATGGAAATCGGGGTGATCGCCCAGCGTTTCCGGCTGCCGTTCGCCGATGCGATCGCGATAGCCGCCATTACCGGAGTGTCGGGGGTGCAGTTGTACTCCCGCACTCCGTTTGAAGACCTCTTGCTTTATAGCGAAAAGGAGCGGCGGCAGGCGCGCGAGTACATCGAGTCCTTTGGCTTGAAGACCTTTTCCATTTGCGGGGAAGTCGGCGGTTTCGGTTTCCGCGAAAAAGCGGAAAACCCCGCCAAGATCGAGCGGACCAAGCGCAACATCGACCTCGCGCTGGATTTCGGTTGCAACATCGTTACCAGTCACATCGGGGTAATTCGCCGCGAAGCGGATTCGCCGTTGCGCCAGGCGCAGTTGGCTTCGTTGCGGGAAATCGGTGCCTACGCGGCAAGTCGCGGCGCCATGTTCGCCATCGAAACCGGCCCGGAGCGCGGAGCGGTGTTGCGCGAGTTGCTCGACGAAGCCGCCGCCCCCGGAGTCGGCGTCAATCTCGATCCCGGCAATATGGTCATGGTGACCGGCGAACCGCCGCAGGAAACCGTGGCGGCGCTCGCGCCTTACATCGTGCATACCCACATCAAAGACGGTCGCCACTTCCGCGATTGCGACCCGGAAATGATCTACCGCGCCTTCGCCACCGGGGGCATTCAGCAGCTCATCGCCGAAACCGGAAAACTTTTCGTCGAAACCGAGGCGGGCAAAGGCGACGTCGATTGGGATAAATACCTCGCTTCGCTCCGCCGGATCGGCTTCGACGGCGCGCTGGTCATCGAGCGGGAAAATACCCAACGCTCCTTTGAGGAAGTCTGCGAAACGGTAAAATTCATCCGCGATCGGCTCAATAAATGAAAAAGCGGCGCGACCAATACGAAAAGGTGATGTCGCTTTTTCTCTCGCAAGAAGTGCGCTCGCTGCTCGACCACCTCTCGGCGGCATTCCAGGTCCACGCCGTTTTTATGGATTCCGAGGGCAATCTGCTTTTGCACGGGCGCGAGGAGTCGATCTGCCGCTGTTGCGCTTTGCTTCAGGCCCGCCCCGGCGGCCGGGAGCGGTGCCTGAAACTCGACCGCGACCAATGCCGCGTGGCGCAGGAGCGCGGAGAACTTACCGTTTACACCTGCCACGCCAATTTGATGGAAGCGATCGCCCCGGTAAAAATCGGCGACCAGTGCGCCGGATTCGTCATCATCGGGCAGTTTCGGGCGCAGGATTCGCACCCCCCGGCGGGGTTCACCGCCGCCGAACGCAAGGCGTTTTACGAACTCCCGGAAGTTCCGGCCGAGGAACTGGCGGCGCGGTTGGCGCTTTTCAGTTCGCTGGTCGATTATATTGCTTCGCGCGAATCGGTGATTTTGCCCGGAGTGAGAAAATACGATCTCATATTGCGCTATATCGACCGCCACTTGGCGGAAAAGATCGCGCTGCCCCGGCTCGCCGCCGAGGTGGGGATGAGCGTTTCCGGTCTGACCCACTATCTGCGGAGCAACTTCCGGACCTCGTTCAAGGAAATTCTGATTGACAAGCGCATCTCGCTCGCGGCGAAACTCCTGCGCGATCAGCCGGAACTCACGGTGGCGGAAGTGGCGGCAAAGGTCGGCTACGACGACGAATACTACTTCTCCCGCCTCTTTCACCGCGAGCGGGGCGTGCCCCCCGGCAAATTCCGCAACTGTTGAAAAAGCAAACCGCCGCCCGAAACTTCGGACGGCGGTTTAACTTTACCGACGATCAGTAAATTTTCCGCAACTCGTTGCGGCGGATCTTGCCGCTCACGGTCTTGGGCATCTCGGCAATGAAATCGATCTTGCGGGGATACTTGTAAGGAGCGGTGTTGTGCTTGACGTACTCCTGAATTTCCTTTTTTAGTTCCTCGCTCGGCGCTTTATCCTTGGTCAGCACGATGAACGCCTTGACCACCTGGCCGCGCACTTCGTCGGGCACGCCGACCACGGCGCATTCGAGCACGTAGGGCAATTCCATAAGCACGTTTTCGATCTCAAACGGCCCGATCCGGTAGCCGCTGGATTTGATGAGGTCGTCGGTCCGGCCGACGTACCAGTAGTAACCGTCTTCATCTTCCCACGCGGTGTCGCCGGTGTGGTAATAGCCGTCGTGCCACGCCTCGGCGGTCGCTTCGGCGTCGTTGTAGTACTCGTAAAAGAGCCCCGGGGTCTGGTGCGGCAAGGTCTTGATGCAGATCTCACCGGTCTCGCCGGGATGCACCGGCTTGCCGTCGGCGTCGAGCAACGCCACCTCGTAAAGCGGCGTCGGCCGCCCCATCGAACCGGGTTTCGGCTCCATGCCGACCAAGTTGCCGATGATGACGGTGCTCTCGGTCTGCCCGAAGCCCTCCATCATCTTCAAGCCGGTCGCCTTTTGGAACTGATAGAAGACTTCCGGATTGAGCGCCTCGCCGGCGATACAGGCATTTTCCAAACTGGAAAAGTCGTAGTTCGACAGATCTTCGCGGATGAAGAAGCGGTACATCGTGGGCGGCGCGCAGAAAGTGGTGATCCCGCACCGCTTAAACATCGGCATAATGTCCGCCGCGGCAAAGCGGTCGAAGTCGTAAACGAAAATTCCCGCTTCGCAGAGCCACTGACCGTAGTGCTTGCCCCACATCGCCTTTGCCCAACCGGTGTCGGAAATGGTGAGGTGCAAGCCGTCGGGATTGACGTTTTGCCACCACCGGGCGGTGATGATGTGCCCCAGCGGATAGCTGAAGCTGTGGGCGACGATCTTGGGATAACCGGTGGTGCCGCTGCTGAAAAACATCAGCATCGGGTCGGTCACCTTTTGATCGGCGGGCCGCTTGAATTGGTTGCTGTAAAGTTCGAGTTTTTCCTCGTCGAATTTGACCCAGCCGGGCAACAGCGTGTCGCCGTTGACACCGATCTTGAGCGTGATCTGCGGGCACTCGGCGGCGGCGGCTTCGGCCTCTTTCATCACGTTGCCGTAACCGGTGCAGATGATCCCCTTGATGCCCGCCTTGTCAAAGCGGTAGGTGAAATCGTGCTTGAGCAGCTGATTGGCGGCGAGTACCGCGGTGGCGCCGATACGGTGCAACGCGTTGATGATGACCCAGAACTGCCAGTGGCGGCTCAAAACCAACATGATCTTGTCGCCTTTTTTGATGCCCAGACTCACAAAGTAGTTCGCCGTCCGCGCCGAAAGTTCGGATATATCCTTAAAGGTGAAGACCCTTTCCTCAAAATCGCGGCTCACCCAGTGCAACGCGACCTTGTCGGGGCTCTTTTCCGCCAAGGCGTCGATCACGTCGTAGGTGAAGTTGAAGTTGTCCGGATAGTGGAATTTCATCCCCTTCAGGTGACCGTTTTCGTCGAGTTCCTCGGTCATATAGCGGCGATAGATGAAATCGTAATCGTTGCGGGTCTTTTCCGCCGGCACCGCCACGTTTTCCACCGGGCGGGGCAAGTCGCCCTCGCCCTGCATGACGATCGCCAGAAATTCGCACGGTTCATTTCCGGCGGCGACCATACCGTGGGGTTGCGAGGAATTGAGCAGCACGCTGTCGCCGGGATTGAGGATCTCGATCTTGCTCCCCAACTGCATCCGGAGCGAACCCTTGAGCACGTAGTCGAACTCGTGGCCGCTGTGGGTAGTGAGGTGGATCGGCAGACTTTCATCCTGCGGCTGGGCGGTGACGAAAAGCGGATCGGCATGGCGATTTTTCAGCTTGGGCGCGAGGTGGAGATACTCCAATTCCGCCCGGCGCTTGATCGGCATCCCCTTGCCGGCGCGGGTGAGGTTGTAAAAGGAAAGTTTCGGCGCTTCGCCGCTGATGAGGGCGCTGACGTCGACGCCGAAGCGCTCGGCGCACAAATGGAGAAAGGCAAAGGGATTGTCGACCTTGCCCTCTTCGTGTTCCAGATACTCGGCCTCGGAAACTCCGGTGACCTGTGCCATTTCCGCTACCGGAATATCCAGCACCTGTCGAATTTCCCGGATGCGTTTACCTGTCTGCGTAAACTGATTTTCCATTTTCCGTATCCTTGTACTACCCGCTCAAACGCCTGAAAATAAGGGTATCTACTTAATATAGCGCCAAAAGACGGTTTTTTCAACCGCGAATGCCGAGGAGTTTTTCCGCGTTGAGATGAAAGATTTTTTCCTCGTCGGCGGGGGATAGTTTCAACTCGCGGACGTCGAAAATCGCCTTTTGGTGGCGCACCGCCGGGTAATCGCTGGCAAATAAAACCTTTTCCACCCCGTGGGCGAGCACCAGACGGCGCGCCTCACTGTAGCTGATCTTGCCGGTCGAAACGGTACTGGAAACATCCAAGTAGAGCTGCTTGCCGACGAGATACTTTTCCGCCTCCTGCCAACAGCTGTAACCGCCCAGGTGCGCGGCGACGATCTTCGCCGCGGGGAAAAGTTCCAACACGTTCGCCAAGCGGCGCGGCGACGAGAGATCGCTGTGGGCGTCGCCGATGTGAAAGAGCATCACCAGATCGTCTTTCGCCGCCGCATACATCGGCAACGCCGCCGGATCGTCGATGGCGAAATTTTGAAAATCGGGGTGAAATTTGATCCCCGACAGCCCCAGTTGCCGGATCCTTTCGGCCTCTTGGGCAATATCCGGATAGTCGGGGTGCAGCGTGCCGAAGCCGATGAATAGTTCCGGGTGCTCGGCGCAGACTTTGGCGATGTAGTCGTTGATGTGCGGCACCTGCTCCGGCTTGGTGGCGGAGGAAAAGACCACACAGCGGTCGATCCCCGCTTCGCGGCAACTGGAAACCAGATCGTCCACCTCGGCGGTGCCCTCCCAGTGGTAACCGTAGTAATTTTCCAGCGCGGTCACCGCCTTGGCGGCGATCTCGTGCGGGAAAATGTGGTTGTGGACGTCGATATACTTCATTTGGTCTTTTCGGCTTCTTCCTGCGCCGCCTTGAGTTTGGCGCTCAACCGCACCGAGCAGAAATCGGGACCGCACATGGTGCAAAAAGGCGTGCCGTGGGCGGAGTTTGGCGGCTGATTGCTCCGCTTGATCGACTCCTCGCGCGACTGCCGCGCCCACTCCGGATCGAGCGCCAAGTCGAACTGCGCTTCCCAATCGAAGCGCGCCCGGGCATCGCTGATCGCGTCGTCGCGCTCGCGCGCCCCCGGCTTGCCCAGACCGACGTCGGCGGCGTGGGCGGCGAGTTTGAATGCCACCACCCCGGCGCGGACATCCTCGTTTTCCGGCAAACCGATGTGTTCCTTGGGGGTGACGTAGCAGAGCATCGCGGCTCCGTAGTATGCCCCCAGCATCCCGCCCATGGCGGCGGTGAGGTGATCGTAGCCGGGGGCGCAGTCGGCGACCACCGGACCCAAAATGTAAAACGGCGCGTCGTCGCAGACTTCTTGCTCGCGGCGCATATTCATTTCGATCTCGTTCATCGGCACGTGGCCGGGACCCTCCACCATCGCCTGCACCCCGGCGGCGCGACAGCGGCGTACCAGTTCGCCCAAGGTATCCAGCTCGGCGAACTGCGCGGCGTCGCTCGCGTCGGCGAGGCACCCCGGGCGCAAGCCGTCGCCCAAACTCAAGGTGACGTCGTAGCGGCGGCAGATTTCCAAAATTTCGTCGAAGTACTCATAAAAGGGATTTTCGCACTTTTCCTCGGTCATTTTCGCCGCGAGAAGCGCCCCGCCGCGGCTGACGATGCCGAGTTTGCGCTTGAGCGCCAGGGGTACATACTCGCGCTTCAATCCGGCGTGGATGGTCATGTAGTCCACCCCCTGCTCCGCCTGCTCGGAGATCACGGTGAGGATATTCTCTCGGGTGATGCCGACCGCGCCGAAGCGGGCGACCACTTCGTAGATCGGCACGGTGCCGACCGGGATCGTCGAGCGTTTCAGCAACGCCTGCCGGATAAGTTGGATATTACTGCCGGTACTCAAGTCCATAACCGTATCGGCGCCGTATTTGACGGCGGTATCGAGTTTGACCCACTCGTCGTGCGGGCAGCTGGAAGTCGCCGAATTGCCGATATTGGCGTTGATCTTGGTGTAAAGTTCCCGCCCGATGCCGCACGGGACCAGATTGGTGTGATGGATATTGGCGGGAATGACGATCCTGCCCGCCGCCACGCCGGCGCGGATGAATTCGGCATCCCGGCGTTCCCGAAGCGCCACTTGCTTCATTGCCGGGGTGATCTCGCCCCGCACCGCCGCCTCAAATTGAGTTCCCTGCATAAAATTCTCTTGCTCCCTCGCTCATCGTCAGGGGTGGAACCGGGCCGGGTAAGAAAATCGCTTTTCCGCTCCTCCCTTCGGCGGTACTGACCGCATCAGGTTCCAAGGGTTGGGCGACTTCCGCCCTCTCAGCCCCGCACGGGCACCCCTGTCATCGGTAAATTGTTGCGGTGTAGAATATAACCCGCATCCGGCGCTTTTTCAAGCGAAAAGCCGTCGGTTTCGGCTTGACTTTGCCGATTTGATATGATATATTGGTAGCGATTGACAAACCCGGCGGAAACGCCGAATACAACAGCAGGATTTTGAGGTGATCTTATGAGCAAGAAACAAGCAGTTCTCGGATTCGACATGGAAACCGATATCGGCAGCTGGACCAGTTGGTACGAAGGCTTCCGCATCGGCACCCCGAAAATTTTGAACATTTTGAAAAACAACGGTATAACCGCCACGTTCTTTTTCACCGCCGACGCCGCCAAGCATAACCCGGATCTGGTCAAGGCGGTGCGCGACGACGGGCACGAGATCGGTTGCCACACCCTCTTTCACGAAACGATCGGCGACTCGCTTTTTGAAATTCCCGGCATGATGCCGGTGCTGCCCGAGGAAGTCATCCACCGCATCGAGTTGGCGACCGAGATCGTCACCGAAATTTCCGGCACCCACCCGACGAGCTTCCGCTGTCCGCGGCTTTTCGGCTCGACGCAGGTGGTCAACGCCTTGGAGCGTCTGGGCTACACTTCGGACGCCACCTACCCGATGTATTTTTACCGCAAACAGCTCGTGCCCTATCATCCCAGCGCGGAAAACTGGCTGGAAAAGGGCGACCTCAAGATCATCGAGATCCCCAACTTCGCGGATCTCTCGATGGAATCGCACGACCAGTACGGCCGCGACCTCGACCAGTGGCCGCTGTGGCGCACCGAAAGCGCCGCCGCGGTGATGACCCATATCGAGGGTTACAGCCGCTACTGCGAAGAGCGCAACGTGGCGCCTTTCTACTGCTTCTACATGCACCCGTGGGAATTCGCCCCGATGCCCGCCGGCTTGATCCACTCCGGCGAGGGCGCGGTGCTGCCCGATCCTTTCATCATCAAAAACTGCGGCGACTACGCGGCGCGGGAATTGGATAAACTGGTCAAATTGATGAAAGATTCCGGCATCGAATTCTGTCAGGCGAGCCAAGTGGCGATCAACTGATTGAATTTTTGAGGGCAAATAAAATGAAAATTCTGCTCATGGGCGGCACCGGGTGGCTCGGTCACCACATCGCGTTGCAACTGGCGAAAGCGGGCGCTGATTTCACCATCCTCACCCGCGGCAAAAAGTCGGAATTCATCGGCGAAGTCAACGAGTTCCCCACCATCATCGCCGACAAAAAAGACGAAAACTCCATGCGCGAAGTTTTCCAGACCCGCTACTCGCACATCATCGACACGGTGCCGACCGTGGAGTCGATCACGTGGGTAAAGAAATTTGCGCAAGGTTGCGAGCACTACATCCACTGCAGCAGTACCGGCGGCTACGCGCCGTTGCCCTTTGTACCCGGCAACGAGACCGCGCCCTATCGCGGCTTCGTACTCGGCTCCGGGTGGGATCGCAAGATGCTCTACGACCAGATGGTCATGACCATGTTCCAGAAAGAGGGCTTCCCCGCCACCGTCATCCGCCCCTGCTACATCACCGGACCGGGTATGTTGCCGTTGGACAACCTCGGCGATCGGCGGCAGGACTTCATCCCCGACGTCTATAACGAAGTTCCGCTTGATCTCCCCAACGACGGTCAGGCGTTGTTGCAGCCGATCCACGTCGAAGACTTGGCGAGCAGTTTCGTGCTGGCGCTGACCCGGCCGCGCAGCATCGGGCAGATCTACAACATCTGCCTCGATCACGCGGTCACCCTCAACCGCTACCTCGAGATCACCGCCGAAGTTTTCGGCAAAAAAGCGATCATCAACTATGTGCCGCTTGAGGAAATGGTGAAAAAGTACGAAAGCGAGACCAACATCACCGGCTTGCGCTTCCTCGCCACGCACATGTGCTTTACTATTGAAAAGGCGATCCGCGACTTGGATTATCATCCGCACTGCTCGCCGGAAGATGCGATCAAGGAAACCGCGCTTTGGGCGGCAAAGGTCACCGGGGTGATCTCGTAATTTTGGGCTTCGCGGTTTTTTCGCCCGCCCGGCTGTTGCCGCGGCGGGCAAATTTTTGCAAAAAAATTAGACAAATCTAATTGACAAATATCTTTTGCGGGATTATATTAAGGGTATTCGGTTTACGAACAATTACGAAACTTTGTTTTTTGCTACAAAAATTAGCCTTGTCAAACTAAAAGGGACAAGCCAACGGCAAAAGGAGGTGTGGGGAAGAGCGATTTCACGGGGAAAGCGGAAGCCAACGATTTTTTGGGGTTGATCGCGAGCTTCCCTTTCCCGTTTTAAATTTTTCGTCCGCTTCGGCGGCGACCCAACCCCGAAAGAGTTATAGTTATGGTATAACAAGTGGGAAAAAAAATGAAAAATTACCAGAGTTGGTTCGCGGTGTGCTTTGCCGCGCTCGCGCTCCCCGGCTTGGCGTTGGCCGCCGACACGGCGACCGATCTGCCCGCCCCCAGCGGAGCCGAAGAAAAGGTTCAGCGGATCGGCTTCATCGAAGATGACGCCCAAAGCTACATGTACTCCAAAATCTATGTGCTCAAGCACGCCAAGGCGACCGATATCGCGCCTTTCGTGCTGACCGCCACCCAGCGTTGCAATCCGCGCTCCACAGTGTCGGCAATCTCCGACGCGGCAAACAATCGCGAGTTGCTGTTGGTCAACACCAAAGTCTGCATGCTCGAGAGCGTCGATTCCATGGTCGCGGCGTTGGATCGCCCCGGCAAGCTCAACAGCTACGGCTCGCTGATCGAGGGTACGGGCGTCGCCTACGGCACCTACTCGCCGAAGTTCCGCGGCAACGAAAAGATGCGCGACATCATCGTTTACGGCGGCATTTCCAGCGGTGAGCAGAACTCCACGGTCCGCTTCGACGGCAAGACCGGTCTCTTCTACTTCAAAGATACTCCGTCGCTGGTGCTCGACATCAAGGAAAAACTTTCCTGGCTCGACCGTCCCGCGCCGCAGGCGAAGATCGAATTCAAGATCTACCAGATTCGCGAGAGCGATCTGCGCGACATCGGCATCGACTACATGGCGTGGAAAAACGGCCCCGGTCTGAATCTTTTCAGCGCCGGTTATGAAGCGCTCAGCCTCAAGGCGGCGGAAATGCTCATTTCCGAAGCGTTCCCCGAATTCCTCGACCTCGCCGGCAACTTCACCTATGGTTTCGGCGGCTTCTACACCGCCCCGGCGTTTGATCTTTCCTTCGTCCGCGTCTTGGAGCAGGACGGCAAGGCGGTCATCAACAGCACCGCGTCGGTGATGGTTTCCAACAGCAAGGAAGAATACAACGTTTCCTTCTCGCCGGAATACCAGCAGCTCGCCAAGGATCCGGAAACGCATCAGAGTTCGCTCAACATCGGCGGCGACAGCACGCTCAGCGCGACGATCAGCGACGTGGTCGTGACCGGCAAGGTGGTCAACTTCAACTACGCGATCAACGGTCAGAACGTCGTCGAGCGCAACAGCATGGATGCGGAAATCAGCGCCCGGACTTCGATCGAATCCGCCGTCACGCTGGATTTCGAGCATGAAAAAGTCCTCGCCGATTGGAATAAGACCAGCAAGGTCGAGCAGACGATCGGCGTGCCCTTCCTCTGCGAACTGCCGATCCTCAAATACATTTTCGGCACCACGACCGAAAATGAAGAGATCGTCCGTTACGTCGTCACCGCCAAAGCGGTGGATGTCAAGCACAATCAGCCGATGGATCCCGGCGTCGCCGCGGATTTCGACGACTTGGTCAAGCGGTAAGGAACTGTTATCATGAAACTTATCAATAAATTCACTGTTTTCGGTGTCTGCGCATTCGCGCTCTGCTCGGCGCAAGCCGATCCGGCGTCCGAATGGTATGCTCCTTCCAGCGTCAACGCCCGGCTCAACGTCACTGTCAAGCCGGATACGGATACGGTCTATTTCGTCCGCGATACCGCCGATCCCAACGTGATCACCAAAACCTACGTGCTCAAGCACGCCGACCCCTACGAGATCCGGCAATATCTGCGCCAGATCGTGCGGGCGCGGCGGATCGACGAGAAGGATACCGGCGTGCAGGCGGTCAAATTCAACGACGGCACCGGGATCGTGATGATCTCCGCCGAAGAACAGCGCTTTGAAGACAGCGCCGAGGGCAAGGGCTTCGACTCGTTGGTCGAGATGCTCGACAAGCCGGGCATCAAGGCGGCGAGCGGTTCGCCCTGCTACGTCTATTCGCCCAAGTATCGCGAAGCCGAAGAGCTGATCGAAATGCTCAATGCGGTCGGCGCCAACGTGCCCAAAGTCGTGCCGGTTCCCTACGGCGAAGAGTCCGTGGTCGAGGGCGGCACCGACTTGCTGCAGTTCGATCCCGGTCTGAACCTGCTGTTTTTCAAGACGCC
Organism: Victivallaceae bacterium; assembly: GCA_045635865.1. Taxonomy (GTDB): domain Bacteria; phylum Verrucomicrobiota; class Lentisphaeria; order Victivallales; family Victivallaceae; genus UBA1784. The sequence continues at coordinate 23,527 of JAZTWK010000080.1, read as the reverse complement.
GCTTTTCTCGCGCCAGAGCATTGAAAACATGCTCAAGGAATACGACTTCGCCTATCCGGAAATGCGCGCCAAGATCACCGTTTACGAGCTCTATGCCGAAAACGACACCAAGCTCGGTTTGGACTTCCAGGCGTGGAAGAACAACGACGGCATCGATCTGCTCAACGTCGGCGGTCGCTTCATGCGCAACGCCAATGCCGACGTGCTGACCCGGGGTACGAAGTACGCCGACACCAAGTTCTTCAACTTCAACCCCAAGTGGAACACCAAGTACATCGACTTCCTGACCGCCAAGGGCAAGGCGAAGATCCTGCTTTCCAGCGAGATCACCGCCCGCACCGGCGAGACCGCGAAGTTGGAACGCTTCTCGCAGTTCTTCTACGCCAGCCAGCAAAAGGCGGAAGACAAAACCTACGGCGAAGCCGGTTCCAAAGCGGTTATCGAAGATGACGCCGTGGTCGGCACCGACAAAAAGGACAACGAGATCATCGCGACTGCGGGCAGCAAAGTGACTGCGATCAAGCTCACCGCGCCCAACGACAAGAATTCCACCTATATCCTGCGGAATAAGGGCGGCGAATTCATCGTCGACGGCGCCCGCGTCGGCACCAAGGTTCGCGCCTCGACGGTCGTCGACGAGCTGGTCGAAATGGAAGATAACTCGGTGACCGCCGCCAAGGGCAACATCACCAACTTCGTCGCCGCTGACGACGCGGACTTGAATAAGTACGGTTTCAAGATGGAACTCACCCCGATCGTCGCCGGCGAAGCGGTCAACCTCAACGTCAAGATCACCAATACTTCGCTGATCGGTTACACCTCCGACGGTTCGCCCCGCATCCAGAAAGGTGCGGAGATCAACACCGACTTCCTCGTCGCCAACGACGGCACTCAGCTGGTCATCGGCGGCATCGAGAAAAAGGATGTGGTCCGGGTCTCCGGCGGTCTGCCGATCCTCAAGGATCTGCCGATCATCGGTTGGGTCTTCTCGACCGAGAGCGAATCGACCAAGCGTTCGCAGCTGGTGGTCGTCGCCGAGATCATGCCGCAGAAACCGGTCGATGCCGAATTTGTGGACAAGGTCGATCGGCAGTTGGATAAGGCGGGCGAAACCAACCGTTTCGGATTCCGTCAATATCTGATCGATAAAGAGCGTTAACTCCTTTTGCGCTCATCATTCCGGCAGTCGGGGAAAATTCCGCGACTGCCGCTTTTTTTTGCCCCGACGACAAAATGACAATTTTGGCGACATAACTACCCTTGCAAATAACGATTCCGGCGATAAGTTATAATTGAAGGCGAAAAAAATCAACCCTTTTTTAGGAGAACGAAAAATGCGAAAATTGTGGACCATTGCCCTGTTGGGAGCGACGTTGCTCGCCGGCGCCGTGGAATTCCGGATCGAAACGGAAAAGTTCCCGGAACTTCGGGAATGGCGCTATGACCGCACCGACCAGGCGATCAATCGCACCTCTTTGTGGGCGGGCGGCAACACCCGCGGCGAAGCCAACGCCATAAGCGCCGATTTCGTCGCTCCGGAGCCGGGCAAATATTTCGTCTGGATCCGGACGCTCGATTTCGGCGAAAAGTACCGCCGCACCCAAGTCCGCATCGACGGCAAAAACATCGGCACTTTCGGCGACGAGGGCGAAAAGGGACCGCACCGCTTCGCGTGGAAACGCTCGCTCAACAGTGTGAAATTGGGCGACAAGAAATTCACCGTGTTGTTGACGCCGCAGTCGCCGCACTCTCGCGTCGATTCGCTGATCTTCACCACCGATTCCAACTTCACTCCCCCGGAATCGCCGCGGCAAGTCGAGGAGATTCCCGAGATCGAGCCGGAAGCCGAGGCATCCGTCGCCGCTTCCGCCCCAGTAGCCAAACCCGCCGCTACGGAAACGGCTTCCCAGCCCGCCGCCGCGGTGGAAAAGCCGAAAAAGAGCAAAAAGCTCCCGCCCCTGCCCGCGGTCTGCAACACCACCCGCGGCGAGATCCGCTTCGGCAAATTGAGACTGGAATTGCGCGGCAAGGACAATCACTTCCCGATCCTGCTCTTTCACGGCGGCCGCCCGTGGACCGCTACCGATACGGCGATGAAACTCGCCACCTGCGGCGGCAAAGTTACGCTCGTAAACTCCGCCTTTCTCGACGGGCTGGGCGGCGCGTCGATCAAAAACTTCCTTTCCGACAAGGTGGAGCCGAAAGCCGCCGACGGCATCACGCCGGGCTTTGCGCGGCTGGGCAACTACCGGGCGGTGATGTTCTGCGCGATCCCCATGGAAAATATGGAAAAGATCTTCACCCCGGAGCGCATCGCCAAACTCCGCGAATATTTGGAAAACGGCGGCGTGGTGGTCTTTGACAACAACGTGCCCAAATCCCTGCAGGAATTCATCCCGGTCGATCTCGCCTCGCGCAGCGGCTTGGATCGTGAAGAATTGATGTTGCTTTCCGGCACCCGCCCGGAAGCGCCGGATTTCGCCTTTTTGCCGGAAAAATTCCCGGTCTATTTCACCACCTGCCGCAACACCCCGCTCCCGGGGGCGCAGGTGCTTTCGCGTCTGATCGCCACCGAGGGCGACGGCGAAACGTTGGGCGCGCTGATCGCCGAAAAGTCGATCGGCAAAGGCAAAGTGATCTACCTCGGCTTTTCGTGGAGCCGCCAAAGCGGACTGCGCCAGTTCTGGACCTGGGCGTACGGCAAGCGGCTGATCGCCGCGGTGATCGGCTACGCCACCCACGAAAAGGAACAGTTCGACACCGCCAAACTTTACGATTACAGCCCGGTGCCGCCGCCGCAAATGCGCGATGAAGTTTCCGTGACGATAACCGATCCGGCGTGGGGTCTGGCGGATAACTCCGGCGTCGCCGCGATCGACGGCAACGTGGCGACGCTCCCCGGCGGCGCCAAGCTCAACATCGCCAAGTCCGGGGTGGTCAGCATCACCTATCCCGGCGCCGAGTTTCCGGCGTTGCGCTACGCCGAACTGCCGAAAATGCGCTTCTTTGCCGCGCTGGAAAAACTCACCAGCGACACCTCCGAAGCGGTCGATACCAAAGTCAAATACCAAAAGATCAACGCCGAGCCGTGGAATTTCCTCGGCGCCCGCGTCGACGGGAACACGGTGATCCTCTCGTTCAGCAATTCCAAGGGCGAATTTGATTGGCAGTTCAAGGCGGGCACGCTCGACATCGACGGGCGGCATTACGACGCCGTCGCCGATCGGGTGATCGTCAAAAAATACGCCGATTTGCTGCAGACGATCAGCTTCAACTACGACATGAAACTGGGCAAGACCCTCGCCGGTCATCGCGCCAAGCGCCTCGCCTGCTACGCGACGCCGCGCGGCTGGGCGGATATGGATTTTTCCGGCAAAGAGAAAGCCGATACCGGGCGCTTCAACTTCTTCGGTACCGGTCAGCCCTTTTCCTATCTGGTCGCCCCCGAGGCGATCTTCGCCACTTTCGTCGAGGCGCCGATCCTGACCGAACTGCGCCAGACGATCGGCGAAAGGGATAAATTCGTCCGGGAAGTGCTGGATATCACCGTCGGTCGCCGCAAAGCGCCGATCTCCACCCAGTACGCCTGGCACGCCTTTTCCGCCGGACCGGAGCGGGGACACAACGATTACCTGGGGCTCTACCAGTTCATGCGCCACCACCTGCGCAAAGTGGCGGGGCTGAAGGAAATCCCCTCGGTGCCGACCGCCAGCCACACCAATACCATGTTCCAAGAGCAGAGCGAACTTGCGATCGAAACGGCGGGCAAACTCGGCTTCCAGCAATTCCATTTGCAGCTTTGCCCCAGCCCGATCGAGTCGATCCCCCGCAACGTGGCAAAATATCAGTTCATCCGCAAACACGGTATGTTGCCGCGCCCGTGGACGGCGGCGGATTACGCTCACGGCGACGGCGAGGCGGTTTTCCAGCACAAGGATTACTTCCTGCGCAACCCCGACGGCACGATCTACTCTTACTTCGGCAAGCACCCGGTGCTCAACTTCGGCAATCCCGATACGGTCAAGTGGTACACCGGGGTCATCGACGAAGCGATCAAAAACGGCATCGGCGCGATCTATACCGATATGGGCGGCGCGCTCACTTCCAACATCGACTTTTCCGGCGAGGAGTCCGGCACCGGGTTGGATGCGATCATCCCGATCTATCGCTACTATCATCAGAATAACATCCCCTTCGGCATCGAGGGGCAGACGCCGCTGGGGCTCAACTCCTTCTGGTATCGGCGCACCAAGTACGCGCCGTTTGCCGGCAACGAATTCAGCCTGATCGGCAGTCTCTGTTACAGCGATTTCATCGACGACATCGATCTGGATTACTTCCGAATGGCGATGTACGACTGCTTCATGCTGACCCATGTGGAAGGCTATGCGCTCGACTTCGAGCGGCGGCCGCACGAAAAGGAATTGATCGAGCGCACCGGGAAACTCAATCCCAAGATCAACGAAGCGCTCCAAGTTACCGGGATGCCCTTTATCCGTGAAATTCCCTGCGGCACCACTTGGGCGGGCGAAAACGGCGCGGCGGTCTTCTGCTACGACCCGGTCAAGAAGCTCACCGTCAATTATCAGGGCAAGGAACAGGTCTTTACCGACGTGCCCGGAGATTCGATCATCATCCTCCGCAAATAATTCGGGGGAAACCGCGAACCGCCGGGCGAGACGTCGCCCGGCGGTCTTTTTTTATGCCATGGTGATAATAAAGGTACTGCCGACGCCCGGGGCGGACTCCAAGGCGATCGACCAGCCGTGCGCCTTGATGATCGCTTCCACCAGCGCCAGCCCCAAGCCGTTGCCGGGGCGGTGGCGACTGCGGTCGGCGCGGTAGAACCGCCGGAAAATCTGCGCCTGATCCGCCGGATCGATGCCGCAACCGGTATCGGATATTTTCAGTTGCCAACGGTCGTTTTCCCGCCGGAGCGAGATCGTCACCGCGCCCGCGTCGGTAAATTTGAGCGCGTTTTCCAACAAATTCGCCAACAACCGCTGCAACTTCACCCGATCGGCGGAAACGATCACCGGTTCCGGCGGCAACTCCAACTTAAACAGCAAGGATTTTTCCTCAAAGGCGGGAGCCATAAATTCATAAAAGTCCGCGATCATGGCATTGAGATCGACTGCCTCCCGATTGAGCGCGTCGGGCTGGGCGGTGGTGCGGGAAATATCCATCATCGTGTTGACCATTTCGGTCAGCCGGAGCGTTTCCTCGGCGATGCTGACGCAGACGTTGCGGACCTTTTCCTCCAGATTCCGGTCGCGCAACAGCAGCTCCACCGTGCCGGATATGCGGGTCAGCGGGGTGCGCAGATCGTGGGCAACGTTGTCGGACATGGTCTTCATTTCCCGGAGCAACGCCTCGGTGCGGGCGTTGGCGGAGTTGAAAGTTTCCATCAACTCCAAAATTTCCCGGTCGCTGTCGGTGATGCCGATCCGGTAACTGTAGTCGCCGGCGGAAATTTCCTTCATCGCGAGCGTGGTGGCGCGGATGCCGCGGATAAAGTGGCGGGTGAGCAGAAAAGTTACCGCCATGCCCAACGTCGCCACCACCACGACGATCACGCCGAAAATGATGATGCCCCTGCCGATGAGAAGATTGCGGGAAGCGGTGTTCCACCCGACGACGATCACCCGATGATCGGGCAATAACTTGCCGAAACAGCGCAGGCGCGACTGCTCAAATGCCACCGGATTTTTCCCGGTCTGGAAATGGGGGATCAACTGCTTGCCGACCGCCGATTTCGGGTTGACCAAATCCCCGCCGTCGGGGTTGAGCACCGAGATCCACAAATTGCGCCGCCCGTTGGCGCTGAACATTTTATCGCAAAAATTATGCATCGCGGGCAAATTCGCCGCGATGTTGATCTGCCGCGAGTAGATCACCTGCTGATCCCGCGTGCGGACCTCATAGAAATTCTGCCTAAAAGCGATACAGCTGGTGCAGAATTCCGCCGAAGTATCCGGGGTGAAGTAGGAAAGCAGGATCTCCGCATTCGGATACTTGGAAAAAATCGCTTCCCGCGTGGATTCGGGCAATTTTTCCGCCGGAACGATCTCGCGCAACCGCAAATACCGGGTGCCGAGCAAATAAGTGCCGGTGACCTGCTCGACCAGCGACCGGCACCGCGAATCGTAAATTTCGTTGAACACCCGGTCGAGGAGATAAAGCGCCAGCGCGAAAATTCCGGTGCAGGAAATGGCAAAGCAGACGGCGTAGCTGACCGCCAAGCGGGTTTTGAGCGAGAGGCGGCGAAATTTATTCCACCACATAACCTACCCCCCGCACCGTATGGATGAGTTTACGGTCGAAGGGAGCGTCGACTTTTTCCCGCAATTTGTATACCCGGGTTTCGATGATGTTGGTCTGGGGGTCGAAGCTGTACTGCCAGACATTTTCCATGATCATATTTTTGGTGACCACCTTGCCGGCGTTGCGCACCAAGTACTCCAAGAGGTCGAATTCCCGGGGCGGCAAGTCGATGCTCACGCCGCCGCGACGGACGGTGCGCGCCAACAAGTCCATGGTGAGATCGGCAAATTCCAGCGTGGTCACCCGCTCCGAATTCATCGACAACCGGCGCAACTGCGCTTGGATGTTGGCGAGCAACTCGGTGATCGAAAAGGGCTTGGCAAGATAGAGATCGGCGCCGGTGGCGAGCCCCCGGACCTTGTCGTCCACCGAACCGCGGGCGCTCAAGATCACCAGCGGCTTGCGAACTTCCTCGCGCCGGAGCGTCTCGATGACGGTAAAGCCGTCGATCCCCGGCAGCATGATGTCCACGATCGCCAGATCGAAACCGCCCCGCGCCAACTTCAACCCCGACGGGCCGTCGGCGGCGCGCATCGTGGCATATCCGGCTTCCTGCAACGCCTCGACCAACAGCGCCGCGGTCTTGTCGTCGTCTTCGATCACCAGAATCCGAAATTTCTTTTCTGCCTCTTCCATGGGTGCCTGCCTGTCTGCTTTAGAGAAAAACACTTACTGGTTATAAATATACCACACTCGGCGGTTTTGTCAATCATTTCGGGCGTCCGGGGGCGGTTCTTTGCCACACTTTTTAGTCATTTTTGTCGCCGTTCCGGCTTGACTTTCCGCCCGCGCGAGTGTATTATAAGAGTGATTTGGATCCCCGCAATTTGAAAAAAAAGGTGGTGACTTATGAAATTTGCCGCGACTTCCGGAATGATCGCCGCATTGCTAACCTTGATCGGTTGCGCCCAAGCGCCCCGGGAAACGGTGGAAAATTCGCCGTTGCTCGCCGATCCCAACGCCAAAAAGATGAATTTCATCAGCATCACCTACTTCGATCCCGAGCAGGTGCCGTATATGATCAAGGAAGCGCACCGCGAAGCGGAGTCTTCGGGGATCACCCGCAACGCCTACAAGTTCAGCATCTACCCCTACGCGCCGCCGGAGGATGTCGTCAAGCGCGCCGAAGCGTTTGGAAAACTGCGCGCCGGGCTCGCGGGTTCCGAGGTCGAGCCGGGCATCCTCATCGTCTGCACCATCGGTCAGGGGTGGACGATCGGATTGCTGCCCTACCAGCCGATGGAGTTCACCGTCAACCAAAAGGGCGAACTCAATTACCGTATCTGCATGCGGGACCCCAACTTCCGCAAGTATATCCACGACGCCATCGTCGCTTTCGCCAAGCAGAAGCCGAGCTTTTTCCTGATCGACGATGATTTCCGCAGTATCAACAACAGCAGTTACGGCGTCGAGTGCTTCTGCGCCAGCCACATGAAAATTTACAACGAGAGAATGCCGCGCAAGTTCGCCAACGACCGCGAACTGGTCGCCTATTTGGAAAAGGCTCCCGCCGACGACCCCTGCGTCAAGATTTTTGAGCAAGAGCGCCGCAAGACGTTGCTCGACTATGCCAAGCTGATCCGCGGCGCGATCGACGAAGTCGATCCCTCCATTCCCTGCGGCTACTGCTCCGGCGGCGGCGAATATCTGCTCGCCGGCGACATCGCCAAGGCGCTCGCCGGGAAAAATGAGTCGTTTCTGCGCATCCACGACGCCAATTACTTGGAGCTCGATCCCCAGCAGTTCAATATCGTCATGTACTTTTGCGCCTTCCGCGCCCGCGCCGCCAAGGACAAGGTCGACTACATCCTCGACGAAGCCGACACCTACACCCGCAACCGCTACGCCAAGAGCGCGATCAGCATGCACAGCCACATCACCGGCAGTATTCTCTACGGCACCAGCGGCGCCAAGCTCTGGATCACCAATCTGGTCAATCCGGAAATGCGCGAGTCCAACCTCGCGTATGAAAAGATCATCAAGAAAAACCGCCGCTTCTACGACGCACTGTTGGCGGAAATGCCCCACACCACCTGGCTCGGCCCGGTGACTCCGCTCATCGACGCGAGCAAGAACTTCAACCCGGCGCGGGCGATGCAGAGTTTCGCGTGGTTGCAGGATTACCAGATCTGCAATCTCAACCGCTTCGGCATCCCCGCCCGCTATGAATATGTTGACGGCAACGGGGTCTATATGCTCAACGGCACCCTCGCCAAGTGTTTGAGCGACGAAGAACTCAAAACGATTTTAAGCGGCAAGGCGTTGGTCGACGGTCACGCCGCGCTGGAGATCGCCCGCCGCGGCTTCGCCAGTTACCTCGGTTGCACCCCCAAGCTGGAGCTTTACAGCCCCGGCGGGGAAATCAAATGCACCGAGCCGAAATACACCCTCGTCGTCCACAACGACGGCACCTTGCCCAACCTCACCCAGGTTTCGCCGCAGGCGCAGATCATCACCCGGTTTGCCGGCGGCGCCGGTACGAAAGGTAAACTCCCCGATCCCGGCCCCGGCACGATCCTCTATCGCAATCCGGCGGGGGGTACGGTGGTTACCCGGGCGAGCGCGGTCGGCATCGCCCGAGTCAACGACGAATACCCGGAAGTCAAACACCTGTTGCTGGAAATTTTTGCCCAACTCGACCCCGAATTGATCCCCTTTTACATCGGCGAGGAGCAACCGGTGCATTTCAGGTGCGGCAAGCACGATCGGGGCGGTTATCTTTTGGCGCTGGTCAATTTGAGTTACGACCCCTTGACCGAAATCGACTTGCGTACCGCCCAAAAGGTCAATTCGGTGGAATTCCTCGACGGCGACGGCATCTATAAGCCGCTGAAATTCACGACTTCCGAGCGGGGGATCGTCATCGACCGGCAGGTCGCTTGCTACGAACCCCTGATTTTGCGAGTAAAATAAGTGCTTTCGAGCCAAAACCATAAACCACGGAGAAAATTATGAACCCAAAATTTTTCAGTAGCGCCCTCTTCCTGTCGGCGGCGCTGGGCATCGCCGGGTGCGCCACCGCCCCCACGGCGGAAAACTCCCCGCAGCTCGCGCATCCCAACGCCAAAAAGATGAACTTCATCAGCATCGTCCGCTTCACTCCGAACGATATCCCCGGTATGACCGCCGAAGCCAAGCGCGCCGCCGAAGCCACCGGAGTTAAGAAAAACGCCTACTGTCTGCACATCCTGCCGGTCGGGGAAAACCCGCTCAAGGCGGTCAAAGGTTATGCCGAAGCCTTCGGCAAGTTGCGGAGCAGTCTGGCGGATACCGACATTCAGGTCGGCATCCTCATCCAGAGCCTCGTCGGCCACGGCTGGGCGGGCGCGGCGAAATCGGAAACCGGCATGGAGTATTCCTACAACCAGCTGGGCAAGACGGTTCACCGCCAGTGCATGATGGATCCCAAATTCCGCAAGTATGTGTGGGACAGTATGGTGCTGCTCGCCCAGCAGAAACCGGCGTTTTTCCTGATGGACGACGACACCCGGCTGATCAACAACAGCGTCAACGGCGTCGAGTGCTTCTGCGACAGCCACATGAAATACTACAACCAGATCATGCCGCGCCAGTTTTCCGACCGCATGGAGTTGATCCACTATCTGGAAAAGGCTCCGGCGGACGATCCGGTGGTGAAAATCTTTGAAGCCGAGCGCCGCAAACTTCTGCTCGGTTTCGTCAAGCTGATCCGCGACGCGATCGACTCGGTCGATCCCTCCATTCCCTGCGGCTACTGCGCCGGCGGCGGCGAATATGTGCTCATGGGCGACATCGCCCGCACCCTCGCGGGGAAAAACGAATCTTTCCTGCGGATCAACGACGCCAATTATCTGGAACAGCAGACCCGGGATTTCAATATTTCCATGTACCAGTGCGCCTTTAAATCCCGCGCCGCCGGGGATATCGACTACATCCTCGACGAGAGCGACACCTGCCCGCACAGCCGGTACAGCAAGAGCGCGATCAGTATGCACAGCCACATCGCCGGGAGCATCCTCTACGGCACTACCGGCGGCAAACTCTGGATCACCGACCTGATGAATGGCACGCTGGTCAGCACCGGGGCGTACGAGGAGATCATCCGCAAAAACCTGGGCTTCTACAACGCGCTCCGGGCGGAAATGGATGGCATCGAGTGGGTCGGTGCGGTCACCCCGCTTATTGACGTGCACAAAAACTTCAACCCGGCGCGCGCCCGCGCCAACTTCTATTTGTGGAACGATTGGCAGCGAGTCCTTTTCAACATCTACGGCATCCCCGGCCGCTACGAGTACATCCCGCAGGCAAAGGGCGGCATCTTCCTGCTCACCGACGACGTGGTCAAGTGCCTCGACGATGAAGAACTCAAAACCGTCTTGAGCGGCAAAGCGATCGTCGACGGCTACGCCGCCAAAGAGATCGCCAGCCGCGGCTTCGCCGAGTATTTGGGTTGCACCCCGGTCGACAAGCCCTACCGGAGCAGTGGGGAGTTCTTCCTCTTCCCGGCGACCGCCAAGCGCAACCGCTTCCAAAACAACTTCACGCTGCCCTACCTCGACAACCTCGCGCCGGGGGTGGAAGTCCTCAGCGAGTGCCGGATGGCGGATCGCGCCACCGGTGAAGTCAAAACCGTCGCCCCGGCGACGATCCTCTACCGCAATCCGGCGGGTGGAGTCGTGGTGACCCGCGCGGTGGCGATCGGCCACAACCCTTACAACGACTACGGCCCGGCGGTGAAAGACGTCATTTTGGAAATCCTGCGCCGCCTCGACGAATCGGCGGTGCCGTTCTACGTCGGCGAGGAGCAACCGATCCACTTCCGGTGCGGGAAACTCGCTTCCGGCGGGTACTTGCTCGCGCTCGTCAACCTCGGCTTTGATGCGTTGAAAAATGTCGACTTGCGGACGAAACTCCCGGTCAAGTCGGTGGAGTTCCTCGACCATGACGGCATCTACCGCCCGTTGGAATTCCAGACGACCGATACCGGCGTGGTGGTGGATAAGAGCGTCCCCTGCTACGACACGCTGATCTTGCGCGTCCGCTGAAAAAAAGGAAGTTAAAATCCGGCTCTCCGGGATACGGGGAGCCGGTTTTTTATTGCCACAGATCCGGCTTACAGCTGCTTTCCAACGCCTCCTCGCGGTCGTCGGGCAAGGCGGAAAAGAAGTCGCACCCGGTGGCTTTTTCCACCGCGTCGACCGTGGTGGCAAAGACGAAAAAACTGCGCTTGTCGCCCCGGTTGGGCAGGATGAAACCGATCATCTTTTCCGGCGGAGTCGGGTCGTAGATCACTTTGTAAAAGGCGCTGGGAACGGGAATGCCGCACTTCATCTTTCCCGGTGCGGCGGCAAAGATCGGCCCGGTGACGACGATCACCCGCCCCTCGCGCCGCGCCCAAGTGCGGACTTGGCTTTCCAAATGCTTCCAGATGCCCCGGTTGAAGTCCGGCTTCTGCGGCGAAATGTTGCTCATATAAAAGCTGTCGCGCAAACTTTCCGCCGAGTAACCCATATCCGCCGCGGGCGCGAGATGCCCCCGGTCGTAACCACTGCGGGTATAGTCGGCGGAAACTACCGGATCGGCGATCGCCGGGTCGGGGGAAAACTGCCGCAGGCGCGGATGTTGCGGCATCGCCAACTCTTCGGCGGTAAGCTCGTAACTCACCCACAAAGCCTGCCGGAAACTCCGGCTGTAACCGAGGGCAAAACCGCAACGATCCAAGCGCAGATCGGTGGCTTTGGGTACGCCGTAAGCCAGATGCCGATAGGTCGTTGCCGCCGAACTTGCCGGGGGCGGCAGGGGGGGATTTTCCTCGTCGTCGGGCAGCGTTTCCGCGCACCCGGCAAGGAGCAGCGCCAAGAGCGCCCACAGATATTTGCGCCAGCTTTTCATTTAGTGGTGGTAACTCCCGCCGTGGGCAAGATTTTCCGCCCGGTAGAGCTGTTCAAACAGGAGCAGCGCCGCGATTTCATGAGGAAAAGTAAGTTTCGAGAGCGACCAGAGGGTATCGGCGGCTTTTTTCACCTCGTCGGCGAGCCCGAACGGTCCGCCGATGACGAAGACCGCCTTGCGGTCGAGTTTGCCCAACTCGGCGCTCAACTCCGGCGAAGTGAACTCCCGCCCCTCCTCGCTCAAGACGAAAACTTTGGCATTGCGCTCCTTTTTGAGTTCCCGAAGGATCGCCGCACCCTCGTCGGCGACGGTGCTGTCGGCGAGGGAAACCTGCTCCACCTTGCCGTAGGCGCCCAGGCGTTTGACGTACTCGGAAATGCGCTCGGAGATCAATTTATCCCGAACCTTGCCGATGAGGATGATCTTAAAAAGCATTGGCGCTTTTTCAACCGAGGAACTTTTCCGGCACGCCCAGCTTGCCGATCAGGAAACTCCGCAACGCGTCGTTATTGCCGGTGAGCAAGGTGGTGTGCGACTCCAGCACGCTCCCGCCCAGGGTGCCGTCGCTCTGGATGTTGACCGGCGCGATCGTTTCCAACTCGTGGAAGTCCAACTCCTGCGAACCGTTGAAAACGCTGAACATATCCCCGGTGGAAAATGCGCCATTCGGCTGATCGTTGTCGGCGATGTTGAAGTAGCGCCCGTCGCTCCGCAACGGCGTCGCCCGCAACACCACGAGATTCCGCCGCGGCGAGTAGGCGCCGATAAAGAGCGGCCGCGCCGCCGCCTTGATCCCGATCTGCAACCGGGCTTCGCCGCCGAGCCGGAACCCCCAGAATTCCCCCTCGCACGCGAGGCGCGGCCGGGGGTCGCCGTAAAAGTCGAGATTGAGCGCCAGTTTCGCACTGCCCGCGCACTTGCCGAAAGCAAAAACCTCCTCGGCGCCGGGGAACTGCTCCAAACTCCACGCCGCGAGCAACGCCCGTTCCGCCGGGATCCCCGCGGGTACGCTCAAGCGATCGACCGTGTTGTAGGAAACGACTTTCAAACCGGCGCCTCGGCAGTCGAAAAGGCTCGGCGCCGCCAACACCAACCGGGAAAATCCCACCGCAAGTTTCTCGCCCCGGCGGTTGCCCAACTCGATGCGCTTGCCGATCAGCACCCGATCGATCCCCGCCAACTCGGTGCGGGTCGGCACCGAATTGATCCCGGATTGCACCATCCACCCGCCATTGGGGGGATAGTTGAAAGCGAATTCACCGCCTTCCGGCGCGGGCCAGAGCGAATTGCCGCCCAGGTTGTTGAATTCCACCGGATCGGGATGCCGCGCCAAATTTTCGACCAACCGGTGCAACAGCACCCCGTCGATCTCGACGAAGATCCGCCCCTGAAAATGATTGGAAACCAAGACGTTGCCGTCCCCGGAGGGGATGACCAACAAACCGGGGTCCAACTCCTTGAGCGTCGCCAAACTCATTTCGCCACCGCCGGAGCATCCGCCGCGGGCGGAATGGTGACGACTTTGCCGCTCGGAACTTCCGCCGGGGCGGAAGTTTCCGCCTTGGGTGCTTCCGAAGTCGCGGGCGCGGCGGGCGCCTCGGCTTTCACTTCCGCTTGCGCGGCTTCCGGAGCGGGGTTCGCCGCTTCCTTGGCGAGCTTTTCCGCGTCAAAGTCAATATAGAATTTCACCGCGTAGAGCCGCAGATTTTCCGGCGGCGCGATCCGCACCCAACCGTAGGCGCGCTCGTCGAGCAATTTGACTTCCGTACCGGCGGGGAGTTCGCCCAACACCGGCGCAGTTCCGCCCATGCCGAGGCGCATATTGATCGCCCGGATCGTCTTGTTTTTGTCGATCAACGCTTCCGAAACGTAGATTTTGGTTTCGGCGGGCGCGACGACTTCCACCCAGTTGTCCTTGACCGCCAGCACTTCCAACTCGGCGCCGCTCGCCACCTGCGCCGCCACCGGGGCGGTCACGGCGGGCTGGGTCCGCAAATTGAGCCGGCTGGCATTGACCTTGCCGGTGACTCCGGCAAACAGCGGCAGCGCGCAGAGCGCCGCCAACATCGCACTCCAATAATATTTCATTATTGACCTCGCTTTTTCGGGTTGTTGAATTTGACTTAATCCCCGCAACGGGATAAATTAAGCAGTCTGGTAATAAATATAGATTTGTTTGCGGATCACTGCAAGTTTTTTTCACAAGATTTTGCCGTTATTTCCGCAAAAGTCGTCGGGGGAGCATCCGGTATGAGCCAAGTGCAAAATTTTCTTCGTCATCTCGCCAACGAGCGCGATGCGTCGCCGCACACCCTCGCCGCCTACCGCCGCGACCTCGCCGAGTTCGTCGCCAAGATCTGCGACGGCGAAGCCGACTTCGACCGCTGGCAGGAGATCGACACCGACCGCGCCCGCGCCTTTCTGGTCCAGCTCCACCACGCCGGGGATTCCAAGCGCTCCATCCAACGCAAACTTTCCTCGCTACGGTCGTTTTTCCGCTACCTCATCCAACACGAAGTGGTGGCGGATAATCCCTTTACCAAACTCGCCCCGATCAAGGCGGATAAACCCTTGCCCAAAGTTCTGAATATCAGCGAGATCGAGCGACTGCTCAACGCGATCCCCGCCTACTGGGAAAGTGCGGCGTCCGGCGGCTACGCCAAAACTCCGGAAAGCGCCGAATTTTCCGCGCGGCGCGACAGCGCGCTCACCGAAGTCATCTACTCCGGCGGGATGCGGATCAGCGAAGCGATCAATCTCAATTTGGGCGACATCGACTTGGGCGAACAGTTGGCGCGGGTGCGCGGCAAGGGCAAAAAGGAACGGCTCTGCGCGATCGGCACCCCGGCGGTCAACGCGCTGTTGGAGTATCTGCGGCTCCGCCGCAACTACGCCGGGCGGGATCGGGAAGCGCCGCTATTTGTCAATCAGCAGGGGGAAAGATTCACCCCCCGCTCCTATCAGCGCAATTTGAAAAATTATCTCAACACGGCGGGATTGCCGCCGGATCTCACGCCGCACAAGTTGCGCCACAGCTTCGCCACTCATTTGCTTGACGCGGGCGCCGACTTGCGGAGCGTGCAGGAAATGCTCGGCCACGAGAGCTTGAGCACCACTCAAATCTACACGCACGTCAGCGCCGAACAGATGAAAAAAGTCTATCAAAAGGCGCATCCGAGGGCGAAATGAACTTCACCGATCTCCCGGTTTACGCACTGCTCCCGGAGTTGCTCGCGGAGCTGGATAACTCCGACTCCCTCATCCTCAGTGCCGCCCCCGGCGCCGGCAAGACCACCTTGGTCCCGGCGGCGTTGCTCGAGCATTTCCCCGGCAAAATTTTGCTCTTGGAACCGCGCCGGGTCGCCGCCCGCGCCGCCGCCGAGCGGGTCAGCGCGGCGATCGGGGCAAAAGTCGGCGAGCAAGTCGGCTACGCCGTGCGCGGCGAACAGCGCCACAGTGCCCGCACCCGCTTGCTGTCGGTAACTCCCGGCGTACTTTTGCGCCAACTGCAGGACGATCCGTGGTTGAGCGATGTCTCGGCGATCATTTTCGACGAATTTCACGAACGCCATTGGGAAGCCGATCTCGCCCTCGCCTTTGCCCTCTACTCCCGCCGGGAACTGGGCAAAAAGCTGAAAATCGTCATCATGTCGGCGACGATCGACACCGAAAAAATCGCCGCGTTGCTCGGCGGCAAAGTGTTGAGCGCCCCGGGGAAAATGTTTCCGGTCACCGTGCAATACGCCCCGCCGGAAACGCCGGAGATCGCCAAAAGTTGCGCCCGCGCCGTCGCCCGAAATCTGGCTTCGACTTCCGGAAATATCCTCGTTTTTCTGCCCGGAGTCGGCGAGATCGAGCGCACCGCCAATTATCTTGCCGAGTTGCCGCCGGAAATCGATGTGGTGAAACTCCACGGTCAGCTTTCCTTTGCCGAGCAAAACCGCGCGCTCGAAGCCTCGCCGCGCCGCCGTGTCTGCCTCGCCACCAATCTGGCGGAAAGCAGCATCACCGTGCCCGGGATCACCTGCGTGATCGACTCCGGCTGGGAAAAATATCTGCGCTTTGCCCCCCACGCCGGACTCACTTATCTTGAAAGTCGCCGGATCAGCCGCCACAGCGCCGATCAGCGCGCCGGGCGCGCCGGACGCACCGCGCCGGGGGTGGCGATCCGCCTCTTTGCCGAACGGGATTTTGCCGCCCTCGCGGCGGACAACCCGCCGGAGATCACCGAGTGCGACCTGCTCCCCTTGGCGCTCGAACTCGCCGCGTGGGGCGCAAAAGCCGGGGAATTGACTTGGCTCGACGCGCCCGACGCGCTCCGCCTCACTTCCGCCCAAGCGGAACTTGCCGAACTCGGGGCGTGCACCACTTCGGGCGAGATCACCGCCTTGGGGCGGCAAATTTCCCGCTTGGGGGTACATCCCCGGTTGGGGGCGATGCTCATTCGCGCTCAAAATTTGGGTATGGGCGCCACCGCCGCGGCGATCGCCGCCTTTTTGTCGGAATCCGCCGCCGCCCCGGGCTCGGTGGATCTGCGGAACTTGCTCGCGCACCTGCCGCCGCGGGTGCGGAATTTGGCGGATAAACTCCGCGCCGAGTTGCACATCAAAGCCGAGGCGCTCCGCCTTGAGGAGTGCGGCCGACTGCTCGCATTTGCCTTTCCCCGCTACGTGGCGAAGCGACGCGCCCCCGGCAGTGCCGATTTCCTCCTCGCCGGGAGCGGCGGGGCGCGCTTGCTCGACGCCGCCGGAATTTCCGGTGATTTTCTCGCCGTCGGGCGGCTCGGCGGCAAAAGCGGAGTAACTGCCGTCATCCAAATCGCCGCTCCGCTTGATGTCGCCGAGCTGGAAGAAGATTTTGCCGCCGAGATCACCACTGCAGATAGCGTTGCTCTCGGTGCCGACGGCAAGGTCGTCGCCGCCCGGGAAAGACGCTTGGGGGCGATCGTCTTGGGGCGCACGCCGATCGCCCCGCCGCCCGAAATGGCGGTCGAACTGCTGCTGCAGGAGGCATTTCGCCGTCAGCTTGCCCTGCCGCCGCCGGGAACTCCCGCCGAAGCGTTGCTGACCCGGATCCGCTTCGCCGCCCGCAGCGACGCCGACTTCCCCGACTGGAGCGGCGAAGCGTGGCAAAAACTGCTCACCGAAAACCTCGCGGCTTTTTTCCCGCAACTTCGCTCGCTGGATGAACTGGCGAAACTCCCGTGGAGCAATTTCCTGCGCCACGCGCTCGGGGAAAGCCGCTTCGCCGCGCTGGAGCGTTTCTACCCCGCCGCTTTCCGCACTCCCGCCGGGGCGTCGCACGGTATCGACTACTCCGGCGAACAGCCGACCGTCCGCGCCAAACTTCAGGAATTTTTCGGGGTAAAGGTGCATCCGAGCGTCGGCAAAAATCACCTGCCGTTGCGCCTGGAGTTGCTCTCGCCCGCCGGACGCCCGGTGCAGATCACCGGCGATCTCCCCGGCTTTTGGCGCACTTCGTGGGAACTGGTCAAAAAGGAAATGAAAAGCCGCTACCCCAAGCACCTCTGGCCCGACGATCCCGCCAACACCGCGCCGACCACTCGCACCACCAAACCCCGCCAGCCTTGATGCCGACTCGACTTTTTTCAAGCAAAATGCGACTTGCCGCTTGAAAATAAGCCGTTCCGGCTGTATCTTATAGGACATCTTTTGTGGTGGTTGTAGCTCAGTTGGTTAGAGCGCCTGGTTGTGGCCCAGGAGGTCGCCGGTTCGAGTCCGGTCTACCACCCCATTTTGTGTAGTATACACGGAGGTGCGCGTTAGCGAACCTCCGATTTTTTGCTTTGAAAACGAAGTTTTCGCAAAAAATCGTAGCTTCGCCACCGCTTGCGCTCGCCAGATACATCGTATCTGTCGCGCACCTCCTACGCTTGAGGATGGTTGCCTACGCTTCGCTCCGGCTCGTCGCTTCGCGCCGTGTGGCCCAGGAGGTCAGCAAAGTTTTCGCAAAATCGTGGTTTAGTCTGTATCCTTCCTGCCTGTCCTCCGTAGCTTCAGCGAAGGAGGACGCTTGAGGATGGTTGCCTACGCTTCGCTTCGGCTCGCCGCTTCGCGCCGTGTGGCCCAGGAGGTCGCCGGTTCGAGTCCGGCCTACCACCCCAATCGATCCATCTGTCCGGGCCAGCCCTTGGGTCCGGACTTTTTTATTGCCGCTTGCAAAACCCATTGTGTCAAAGGGCTTTGCAAAAGATGTCCTTCGCGACCGAATTCTCAGGAGAGAATCTCCGACCGGAGGGCTGGCGCACGTTTTAACGAAAAATCGACCCCAATTTCTCTCAATTCTTGCTTACGCGACCTCAGGTAGAGAATTTTCTTCTCCGGAAAGACACGGAGAAAATCGCGAAAAAACGCCGAAAACGGGTAAGTCTGAGGTCGCCTCGTCATAAGCCGATATTGGAGCGCGTTTTACGATTTTCAGTCTGGAGGGCGTCGGTTCGCAACGACGCACCGATAGGGTGCGTTTTCAATCAAAACCGCCACTCGCCCTCCGTTTTTTCGACTTAACTGCAAACGCTCGGTTTCAATTAACTATGCAAAACGACCTCCGATTTGACCTCAGAAGTGAGCCGACAGGAGGGCGGACGGCAAGATTTGGCAACAGGTGCTCTTCACCGCGCAACATTATCTGCTGAAAAACACCTGAGGGCGCGCCCTCCTGCCTCAAAACGCAGAAAGGCGAAGGGCAGAGTTAATGAAAATCGACGTTGGCAGAGTCGAACCGGCGACCTCGTGACCGCATTATTTGCCGGAGTGCTTTTTCTCTTCGGCGATTTTTTCTAGCGCGCTTTGCGCGTCGGCATCGCCCTGCGCGGCAGCTTTACGAAACCAGAAGACCGCTTTTGACGTATCCTGAGGGACGCCGTTGCCGTGGTAATAAAGGACGCCCAAATTGTATTGCGCGTCGGCAAGTCCCTGCATGGCGGCATTAAGGTACCAATGCGCCGCCTGAGCGTGATCCTGCCGCACGCCTTGACCGTGCTCAAGACACACGCCCAGATAGTATTGCGCCGTGCGATGACCTTTTTCCGCGGCTTTGCGAAACCAATGGACCGCCATCCACATATTCTGCTGCACTCCTCCTCCATGGTAGTAATGCAAGCCCAAATTGTATTGCCCGAAAGGATTGTTCTGTTCAGCGGCTTTGCGGTACCAATATACGGCTTTTTCAAGATCCCTCGGCACGCCTTCGCCGCGGCGAAAGCAACATGCCAGATTGTTCTGCGCCCGGGCTTCACCCTGCTCAGCGGCCTTGCGGTACCAATAAACCGCTTCTTCCGCGTTTTTCGGCACACCCTCGCCACGTTCAAGACACCCGCCAAGATTGAATTGCGCGTCGGCAAGCCCCTGCTCGGCGGCCTTGCGGTACCAGTAAACCGCCTTCACAGCGTCCTTCGGGACGCCCTTCCCCTCATTGTAGCACAACCCCAACGCGAACTGTGCCCAAACGTCGCCTTTTTCTGCTGCGGCGCGGTATTGGGCCAACCGCTCCGAGGTGACCTCTTTCGCCCGAAGCGCGGAAAAACAACCCAAAAGCGCGGCGATCAAGAGCAGTTTTTTCATTTTCGGTCTTTCCTGTGTCGATTTGCATTACAATATCCCGCAAACCGCGGATTGTCAAGCCGAAAGAGCGATTTGCAAACGTCGGGTGCGAACAGTATATTATCCCCGGTATCGGGAACTGCTATGAACACCGTACCGCTCACACCAAGGAGACTTGAAGGATGAAACATTTATTTGCCTCGTTCCTCATGCTGACGCTGGCGGCGTTTTGCCCGATGCGGGCGGACGCCTTGGAGCGCAAGGAACAACTTACGGCGGAGATGCTTTCGAAGATCTGCTGGGCGTCGCTCGTCTTCTCGCCGCGGGACACGTGCCACCTCACGCTTTACAGCTCCAAGCAGAAACTTTATTTTTCCTTTGTCGCGTCATACGGGGAAGACGCCTTCCACACCTTCGATCATGTCTTCATATTCAGGGATAAGTTGGCGGAAAGCGGTTTTGTCTTTTATCTCACGCCAAGTCTGGGTGCGCAGGCGCAGCAATTCCTGAACCGTGATTTCCATCCGGATATCCCGGAAGATAAATTCGACCGTTGTTCCATCCTTTCGCTTACTCCGCGCGCGGTCATCGCCCAATATTATTTGAAGGACAAGCGTTTCAGCACCTCCGTCTTCTTTTCGGGAGGCAAGGTCAAAACCATAGACGGTCACGAGATCGAACCAACACCGCGGGCGGTAGTGCCGCTCAAGATGCCGCCGCTTCCGTTCGACACCGCGAAAGCCGCGGACATCGGCAAGACGCTGCCCGCGCGACGGCTTTCCGCCGAAACGATCAGGGAACTCGACGGCGGGATTCTGATCCGCACGACCGGAGAGAGTTTTTATTACATCAAGGAAACGGAAGACGGCATTTATCTCGGTTCATTCGTAAACGGGGAGTTGGTCATGAGCAATCGTTTCACCCATGCCGGGGTGTTGACGCAGAGCCGATACAAGGGGTCAAGCATGCTGGCGGAGTGTGGCTTCAAACCGTTCGAGTGCCGAGTCTTCGTCCAAATGCCGGATTATCCCGAAACGCTGTTTTTGGATATCCGCAACGACAGCGTTCCCGGCAATTTAATATCGGTGTATTCTTCAAAAGAGCACACGGCACACGGATATTTCACCACTCCTGCAAATTTTGAGCCGAAATCAAAATGACCAAATTGCCGCCAGTTGCGGTCAACGTTTGACGTAGGCGGTGTTTCTGCCGCTGCCGATCTTGGCGATCACCCCGGCGTCGAGTAATTCCTTCAATGTCCGCTCGATCATGGAGATGCTGATGTCCGGGCATTGCGCGGCGATATCCGCTTTGGTGATCTTTCCGAGCGTGTTGTCGAAGACGAGGCGGATGCGTTCCGTCTTGGTGACGCTCCGGCTGATGACATTAGCGACCCGAGATTCGAACTCGCGATATGCCTTAAGTACGATGCCGAACATATAACGGATGAATGGAATATAGTCGTTCCGTCCTCGGTTCCAGTCATCCGAACTGGCCTGCAAAACTTCATAGTAGGTCGCCTTGCTCTTTTCTATGAGCATCTCCAAGCTGATGTATTTTCCGACGATGTAACCATGTTGATAGAGAAGAAGCAAGGTCAGAAGTCGACTCATGCGACCATTGCCGTCGTCAAACGGATGGATGCAGAGAAAATCGAATATGAACAACATCGACAGCAACATGGGATCATACAAGCCTTGCCGAATGGAGGTCGAATACGCATCGCAAAGCCACTCAACGGCATCCGGAGTTTCAAGGGCCGATATGGGAACGAAGCGTACGCGGCTCTTTCCGGACGGATCCTTTTCCGCGATCAGATTGTCGCCGTTCTTCCAATGTCCTCCGGTTCCGGATGCCTGAAACGAATAAAGGTCTCGGTGCAACTGCAAAATTGTGTTGGGGCGGATCGGGATGAATTCATGGTTCTCATGGATAGTCGCCAACACATCTCGATACCCGGCGATCTCCTTCTCGTTGCGCGTCGCCGGTTCGGTTTTCTGGGCGACCAACTCTTTGAGACGCTTGTCCGAGGTGAAGATCCCCTCGATCCGGTTGGAAGCATCCGTGCTTTGGATCACCGCGATCTCCAGAAGCGTGCTGAGAACATCCTTCTTGGCGGAAACGAACAACTCCTGTTTCCCACGATACTCGTGGAGAAGTGACATCAGATTGCAGATCTCCGGCGTTAGCAGCTTTTCCGGGAACTTTGAATAGTCGAATCTTCTCATCGGCATTTCTCCTTGGATATTCTGCATATACAATACATTTATCTGCACAAAATTCAAGGCTGATTGTGCAGAAAAATTAAATTTTGTGCAGATTTTGATATACGCGTCATCATATTTTAGTCCAATTGGTATGGTTTGCAAAGTTTTGTTTTTTCTTCTGATCGCGGCTTGACTTTGGGGCGTTGGGGTGATATGGTAAATTTCAGTGCATCAGGAGTGGCGTCGAGTCGACGCCTGTCAACCGAGGTCGAGTACCCACGGTGAATCGCTGCGGCAAGGGTTGCCGATAGCGGATGCGGATCGCAAGATCAAAAAATTACTCGGGCGGCACCCGCCGTCAACGCCTCTTGATGCGTTGCTCCAAAATATAAGGAGAGCGCAGTATGAAAAACACCCCCACCCGTCAACTTCGGCTTGCCGAATCCGCCCACTTTTTCACTGGAGGTCTTAAATGAAAGAAAAATTTCCTTCACTAAGTGGACCCGCTTTCCAAGGACTCGCACTCGTCGCTACCTTCTTTTTCTGCCTCCTGATCTGTTGGCTGATAACCCTGATCCCCGGACCAATCCTCACCGTCATCGGCTGGATATTAGGAAGTATCTTTATCTTCCTTACCGGACTCGCCTTTGTCATGGGCTACCACTTGGAAATCAAACCCTTGATCGAGGAGCGCAAAGAGTTACGGGCGATCCGTGACGAAGTAAGAAAAGCTATGCAGGAAGCGGAAGCTCGCAAGAAAGGTGACTCCAAATGAGATACGCACTACGAATCACCCGCGGAATCACCGCCCAAGAGGAGTAATGCCATGGAAAAGTTCTATTGGATGTACGCCCTCGGCAACCGCAAGGTCGCCGAATCTCTCGGGCGGGTGATTACCCGTTTGGCGATGGTGTACCGGCACAAAGCGATCCGGTTTGCCATCGGTACGCAACCCGATGCCGAGAAACCTTTCTACCTGTTGGGTGTGGACGACTACGCGATTGTCCAAGACGAGGAGATCCGGCTCAATGCCCTGAAGTGCTGGGCGAGATATCGCCGTTTCGCTCCGCTTGTTGCGAAACTGATGCTGCACATGAGCATCGTTTCCCTGCACCTCAAAGTGCTTTTGCTGCCCCTCAAATACTTTTTCAACGGAGGTCAAAGATGAAAGACAGCGATGAGATCTTCAACCGAATCGCCGCCACCATTTGGATCATTATCATATCCGGGTTCTTATTTATGGTAATAAGAGGTTGTATCAACCCTCACCGTTCCTCTTCACATCACCGCAACTATGTGGAGGATAAATATGAACGCTGGGGGCGGGCGATCGACACTCGATAGCACCTCTTTTTCGGGCAAAAAAAACGGGGAGCATTTCTGCTCCCCGTCACTTTGCTTGT
Organism: Victivallaceae bacterium; assembly: GCA_045635865.1. Classification (GTDB taxonomy): domain Bacteria; phylum Verrucomicrobiota; class Lentisphaeria; order Victivallales; family Victivallaceae; genus UBA1784. The sequence goes on along the minus strand of JAZTWK010000080.1, from coordinate 160 downwards.
CGCTTTAGAAGTTAAACAAGCTGGCGGTTTCCTGCTTGGAAATGTCGAAAGTATCTTCCCACAGCGTCAAGCCGGTCGCCAAGTCCGTCACCACCACGTGGAAGCTGAACGCGCTCTCGCTGGTCCGGCCGGCAGTGGTATGCTGCTCGATGATCTCCCC
>JAZTWK010000079.1:0-11599 GCA_045635865.1 Victivallaceae bacterium | reverse complement strand
CAAGTTTTCCGTCGGCAAGTTCGATTGCTCCGAACGGACAAATTGAAAGCAATGCGTTTTTATCTGCGGCTTTATCCTGATGTATTTCAATGTGCGGCATGTTTCACCTCAGCTGCTGAAGATATTTGTTGTCGTTGAGGAAGTTGAAGAGGCGCGAGGTCAATTCGTCACTGCTTCCCTCCCAGTTTTCGTGTGAAACGCTGTTTTCAGGAGGAAATATTCTTTTGACTTGGGTCGGAGAGCCGTTCACGCCGTAGTGTTTGGCATCTTTATCCGCCATATCATCGAGCGTCAGTACTTTGATTTCGCGGTCTGCGGTCGCCAGTTTGAGTTTGTAGGAGGGCAGCCGCGGCTCAAAAATTCCCTTTTCTACAGTTATCAGGCAGGGAAAAGCGATTTCTGCTGTCTGGATGTTGAGCGGAGTGTCTATATCCAGAGTGATATTTTTATCGGTTGCTCCGTGGATTTTGCAGACACTTGTAACGTGCGGAATATTCAGATACTCTGCCAACTCTGCTCCAACCTGAGCGGTATCACCGTCGGTGGTCTGTTTTCCGCAGATGATGAGGTCAAAATTACCGGCAGCACTGATGCCCTGGGAAATGGTGTAGCTGGTTGCCAGCACATCAGCTCCTCCGAACCTGCGGTCAGAGAGCAGCACGCCGTGGTCTACGCCCATCATGAATGCCTCTTTGATAACTGCCTGGGATTGCGGCGGACCCATGGTAAAGACGGTGATTTCGGCACGGTATTGCTGTTTCAGGCGCAATGCGGTTTCCAATGCGTAGAGGTCGTAAGGGTTCATTTTAGACTCCACGCCGTCACGTTTCAGGACGCCGGTCACCGGGTCTATTTCGACCTGCGACGTGCCGGGAACCTGCTTGATGCAAACGGTGATTTTCATACTATATTCCCCAACTCAATGCGGCATACTATACCACGACAGCCGGGAGATTTCAAATCGGTCAGGAGCGGGAAAAATAAAAGCATTGTAGAAGCTCCTTCTTGACGGATTTCAAAATCAGCAATAATATAGGTCAATGGGAAACTTTTTACAAATTAAACATCAACCTTACTCGCGAAGCGAGAGAGCTTCACAAGTGAGCGGAGCGAACGACTTCACAAGCGACCGCAAGGGAGCGTCTTAACAAGCAAGGCTTTCTTGGAAAAGTGAAGATGTGAAGAAAAGGCTCGCCTTTTGAGTGAAGAGCTTTTGCGATTGCCGCGCGCGGCAAGTCGCAAAGGCGTGAAGTGAAGCCTTGCGGCTTCGTTCACCAATTTTTGCCATCGGGCAAAAATTGGTGGAGGTGGCGGGAGTTGAACCCGCGTGCCGCCGCGATGTGATGATGACGTCTACATGCTTGTTCCGTCTTTGGATTTTTCGTCCTACATCATGCCGGTGGACAGGCTCGATTTCAGACTATCGACTCTGGTATCTCGCCGGAAATCCGAGCCGCGGGACTTCCAGCCAGGGCGCTGCTGACGCCGCTATGGATTTAGCACCCGGTCAATCCCAGCGACGTGGCGGGCTCAAGCCGCCAAAGCAAACTCTTCGTTCGCAGTTGTTTTTTTGACCGATGATTTACGAGGCCAACGATCATCCTCGGCATGCAATCAACCCACTACCTGCGTCGGTCGAATCCGGAACACCCCCAAGGTATTCATAGGATAAGTTGCGCATATAATATAAGTTGTCATTCACTTATTTCAAGCCGAATCTCTCATTATTTTCCTGCTTTTACCGTTTTGCGCAGTCAAAAGTTTGTCTTTTAGCTTGCGATGGTGTATTTTATACCAACAATGCTTTCCCAACCGGAGTATTTTCATGTTGAAAAAATTGAAAGCCAAAGTCTTTGAAATAATCCAGCCCGCCGCCGAGGGCAAACTCGCCAGCCGGATATTCGATCTGTTGATCATGACGCTGATCTTTTTGAGCATCGTCAGCGTTTTTGTCGCCACCTTTTCGCCACCGCCCGCCGTCCGCCGGAGCCTTTGGCACTTTGAAATCTTTTCGGTGGCGATCTTCACCATCGAATATCTCCTGCGCTTTTGGACCGCCGATCTGCTCTACCCGGAACTTGCTCCGTGGCGCGCCCGACTGAAATATTTCAGTTCCGGCATAGCGATCATCGACCTGGTCGCCATATTGCCCTTTTACCTGCCCATGGTGCTGCCGATCAATCTACTGGGATTGCGGGCGATACGATTGGTGCGGCTGTTGCGGATCTTCAAGTTCAACCGCTACTCCGACGCGTTGCTTGCCATCGGCGACATCTTCAAGAAAAAATCCCGGGAACTCGGGGCATCGCTCTTTTTCGTTTTTATTCTCATGATCATCGCTTCGCTGTTGATCTATCACGCCGAGCATGACGCCCAGCCGGATCAATTCCGCAACGCCTTTTCCGGACTCTGGTGGGCGGTCGCCACGTTGACTACGGTGGGTTACGGCGATATTTACCCCGTCACCACCGCCGGCAAAATCTTGGGGGCGTTGATCGCATTGCTCGGAATCGGTATGGTGGCGATCCCGACCGGCATCTTGAGTTCCGGATTTATGGAGCACCTCGCCGAGCGCAACCACACTAACGATTCCGCAAAAAAGTCCGAAGAAGACGACGATATTCACTACTGCCCTCACTGCGGCAAAAAATTGAATTAATCATTTTGGAGGTTACCATGCTGAAAAAAACTTGCTCGAGTATTATCGCGTTGGGACTTCCCGCGCTCGGCGGGGCGGAAGAATCGGCGGCGGTTTCCAGATTAACCGAGTTGCCGTTGCCCTATCGGCAAATCGTTTTTAACGCGGAAAAACCGGGGAAGTTCTCGTTACTGCTCTTTTTGCACGGCGCGGGCGAGCGAGGCACCGACAACGAAAAGACCAAAATCCACGCCGTCGGCAAAATCACCAAATACATCGAGGACAACAAGTTAAAGCTTGTTATGCTCATCCCCCAGTGTCCGGAGGAGTATCGGTGGGTCGAGGTGCCGTGGAGCGCCAAGGCGCACACCATGCCGAAAACTCCCTCCGTGCCGATGCAGGCGGTCATGGCTTTGCTTGACGCCAAAGTCGCGGAGTTTTCCGTCGATCCGGCGCAGATCCGGGTCTGCGGCATTTCCATGGGCGGTTACGGCACTTGGGATATCCTCTGCCGTCGCCCGGAGTTTTTCACCGCGGGCTTTGCCGTCTGCGGCGGAGCCGACGAAGCGCAGGCGCCCAAACTTAAACATATGAATATCAACATCTATCACGGTGCGCTCGACCCGACCGTGCCGGTGGAGCGCTCCCGCAATATGGCGGCGGCGCTGCAAAAAGCGGGCAATCATAACGTGCTTTACGTCGAACTCCCCAATCACCGCCACTTTTCGTGGGAAGAAGCCTTCGGGAATCAATCGGCAATGGATAAATTTTTCTCAACTTTGGTTAAAAAATGAATAACTCAAAATCTCTCTCCCCTGCCCTTTGGGTACCGACTCTCTACTTTGCCGAGGGGATTCCCGCGGCGATCATCTGCGAAGTTTCCATCGTCATTTTCACCCTCTGCCAGTGGGACGCGGCAAAAACCGCCATGGCGGTAAGCTCCCTCGGACTCGTCTGGCTGGTGAAGTTTTTCTGGGCTCCGGCGGTCGACGCCTTTGCCACCAAAAAATTCTGGATCGTCGGTACGCAACTTGCCTTGGGGGCGGTTTTCCTCGCGGCGGCGCTCTTCCTTGCCGACGGCAGAGGCAACGCGCTTTTCGGCTTGTTCGCATTGGCGGCGGTGCTGTCGGCGACGAGCGACATCGCCTGCGACGGCTTTTACATCATCGCGCTCGACGCGCCCCGGCAGGCGTTTTACTCCGGCTGGCGGAGCGTTTTCTACCGGATCGCCATGGTCGCCGCCAACGGCGGGGTGCCGCTATTACTGGCGGCGGAAACGCCTTGGGTGCGCCGCTATGCCCTGCTCCCGGTGGGGGTGATCTTTATCCTTTTGGGGTCGTTTCACTTTTTCGTACTGCCGCCGGAAGCGCCCCGGGAAAATTCCGATCATCAGGAACCGGGATTTTTCGCCGCTTTTGCGGCATTTTTCCGCCGGGAAAAACTGGCGAAGTTTCTGCTGTTTCTCTTGTTTTACCGCTTTGCCGAAGCGCAACTCGGCGTCGTTTCCAAGCTCTTTTTGCTCGACGAAGCCGGGGCGGCGATGCCGCTCAAATCCTACAGTTTGGCGGTGGGGAGCTTCGGCGTATTGGCGATGCTCGCCGGGGGCGTGCTGGGCGGGATCTACGCTTCGCGGGTCGGCTTGAAGCGAGCGCTTTTGCCCATGGCGCTGGCGCTCAATCTGCCGGACGCGGTCTATTTGCTGTGGGCGTATTTCCCCCTGCCCGGCTTCCCGGTGCAGGCGGCGGCGATCGCCGCGGAGCAATTCGGCTACGGGTTGGGGTTCACCGGCTATATGCTGATGATGATCTACTTTGCCGACGGCAGCGGAGTTTACCGCACCAGTTGTTTTGCCCTGCTGACCGGCTTCATGCTGTTGGGTCTGCGCCTGCCGGGGATGTGGTCGGGCAAACTTTTGGAAGTTTTTCCCCGACTGCTCCCCTCGCTGACCAACTACCAAGGCTTTTTCCTCTGGATCATGGCGAGTACGATAGTAAGTTTTGCCGTCACGCTGTTGATCCGCCGCGAGATCCCCGCCGACTACGGCAAAGTGCGCAACTGAACCTCTCCTGAAGCGCCGCCTGCCCTGATTTTTTTCGTGCCGGATTTGATTTTGCTCCGGCGGCGATGTAAGTTAAGAGCAAAGTTTTTTTGACTGGGAGATGACTATATGGATTCCGCTTTGCCGACTTGGGATTTGACTGCGCTGTACGCCTCGCCGGAGGCTTGGGAAAAAGATTTCGCCCGACTGGAAGGGCTCGCCCAAAAGTTTTACGCCTTTCACGGTCGCCTCGCCGAGAGTCCGGAAGTCTGCGCCGCCGCCATCGCCGCCAGCGACGACTTTGACCGCCTCGCCGAAAAAGTCTATTCCTACGCCCACTTGAAAAGCGACGAAAACACCGCCGACAACGCCAACCGTTCCCGCGTCGATCGCGTTTCCGCGCTCCTCGCCAAACTCTCGGAGTTGGAAGCGTGGTTCGAGCCGGAATTGTTGGCGATCCCCGACGACAAAATGGAAAAATTTTTGCAGAGCAAGGCGCTGAAAGTTTACGACTATTCCATCCGCTTCATCCTGCGGCGCAAAAACCACGCCCTTTCCGAACCCGAGGAGCGAATGCTCGGCATCCTTTCCGACGCGCTCGGCGCTTCGCACCGCACCTTTGAAATGCTCAACGACGCCGATTTGGACTTTCGCACCCTCCCCGATGAAAACGGCGTCCATCGCCCCCTCACCCACGGCAGTTATTTATCGTTTATGGAGTCCGCCGACCGCCCGGTGCGCCGCCGCGCCTTCAACCGGCTCTATCGCACCTATCGGCAATTTCGCAATACGTTTGCTTCGACGCTTGAGGGCAACGTCAAACTTCACGTCGCCCACGCCCGGTTGCGCCGTTATAATTCGGCGCTCGAAGCCGCGCTCGACGGCGACAACATTCCAACCGAAGTCTATCACAATCTGATTGCCGCCGTTCACCGTCATTTGCCGGCGTTTTACCGCTACATGGCGTTGCGGCGGCAAAAGCTCGGCCTCGCCAAGCTGGATATGTACGACATCTACACGCCGCTTTTGCCCAACTGCAAAAAGACCTACACTTTCCCGGAAGCGGTAAAGCTGGTCAAAGCCGCCCTCGCTCCGCTGGGCAAGGAATACGGCAAGATCCTGGAGCAGGCTTTCGCGCAAAAGTGGATTGACGCCCCGGAGCGCAAAGGCAAGCGTTCCGGCGCCTACTCCGGCGGGTGCTACGACAGCTACCCCTATTTGCTGCTCAATTTCCACGGCACGCTCAACGATGTTTTCACCCTCGCCCACGAACTCGGCCACTCGATGCACAGCTATTACAGCAATCATGCGCAGAGTTATCACTATGCCGACTACGATATTTTCGTCGCCGAAGTCGCCAGCATCACCAATGAAATACTGCTTTTTGAATACTTGCTCAAAAACAGTAGCGACCGGGAGTTCCGCGCTTATCTGTTTGATCATCTCGCCGACGAGATCCGGGGCACGCTCTATCGGCAGACCATGTTTGCGGAGTTTGAATATCTCATCCACGACCAGTGCGAAAAGGGTATTCCGCTTTCCGCCGACAGTTTGGAAAAACTCTATTTCGACCTCAATCACCGGTATTACGGCGACGAGGTGAAACCCTCGAAGCTGATCGCCATGGAGTGGGCGCGCATCCCCCACTTTTACTACAATTTCTACGTCTATAAGTACGCTACCGGCATGGCGGCGGCGCTCAAACTCGCGCAGGACATCCTATCCGGCAAGACGGCGGATTACTTCGGCTTCCTCAAAGCCGGGGGTTCGCGGGACGCGTTGGACATCATGAAATCGGCGGGGGTCGATCTTTCCTCGCCCGCCCCGGTGGAAGCGGCGCTGGAATACTTTGCGCAGATCGTCGAAAAGTTGGAAAAAGCGCTTTAAGCGCGCCCGACAATGCGATAGCGCAGCTGGCTATCCTGCTCGATGAGAAATTTCATTTCCAACTGCATCAATTCGCCGAGCAGATAAGCCGTATCCAAGCCGAGCGCCAGTTGGAGTTCTTCCAGCGACAGGTCGCCGTTGCCGAGGGCTTCCATGATCTGTTTTTGGATTTCCGGCAGATCTCCGATCGCGTCGCGGTCGTAAACCATATCGCTTTCGCCGGCGCGCGGAGCCAAGCCGGGCAAAAATCCGGCGCCCAACGCATCCAGTACGTCGTTGAAGTTTTCGATCAAGGTGGCGCCCTCTTTGATCAATTTGTGGCAACCTTGCGCCACCGGGTTGTCCGCCATACCGGGCACGGCGAAAACTTCCTTGCCGCACTCCAAAGCCAGTTTGGCGGTGATCATTGCGCCGCTATCCAGACCGGCTTCGGTGACGATCGTACCGCGGCTCAGGGCGGCGACGATCCGGTTGCGCCGGGGAAAACTCTGGCGGCTGACCGGGAAATTCAGGGGAAATTCGCTGATCAACGCCCCGCCGGAATCGACAATGTCGCGCGCCAAGGGGATATTTTCCTTGGGGTGGATGTGCATCAAGCCGCCGCCCAGGATCGCCACTGTCGTGCCGCCCTGATCCACCGTGGTACGGTGGGCGACGGTATCGACGCCGTAAGCCAGCCCGGAGATCACGGTAAACCCGGCGCTCAAGGCTTCGCGGCAGATTTGGGCGGTGATCCGGCGGCCGTAACTGGTCATCTTGCGCGTGCCCACGACCGAAATGTTGCGATCGGGGAAAACGCCCAAGACTCCCCGCACATACAGCACCAACGGCGGATCGTAGATCTGGCGCAGAACTTCGGGATAATTTTCGTCAAAGTAAGTTACGACCCGCACCCCCGCGCGGTCGGCGAGTTCGAGTTCGCGATCCAGTTCCGCCTGCCACGCGCAGTTGCGCAGTTTGTGCGCCAACTCTTCCCCGATGCCGGGCACTTGCCGATAATCCGCTTCACTGCGAAAGGCGATGGCTCCGGCACTGCCGAAATACTCCCGCAATGCCGAAAACTTGACAAAACCGATCCCGGGGAGCAAATTGAGTACGATCGTAACTTCGCGATCAGTCATTGGCCGCCATCTCCGCCTGCCGCTGTTGGCGGCGTTTTTCCCGGAAATCCCGGTAGCGGATCACTAGTCTTTTGCTCACAATATAAGTGAGCGGCACCATGATCGCGGTGATGATCGCCCCGCCGAGAAAGAACGCAGCGACCACCTTCCACCCCAACCCGGCAAAGTCGCGGATGGATTCCATGACCGACAATTTGCCGCTGGTGAGGTTGCCGAGCATTTCGGATATCCGGGTCCAAGTCAGATTGCCGCCCAACAAGTGATTGCCGAGGTAGCACTGGGCGGGATAGATGAAAAAGATCGTCACCGGATTGGTGATCAGAGTTCCGACCGTCGCCCCGATTTTGGAGCCGCGCAAAAAAATCGCCGTCGGTATGGAAAGGATCAGCTGAAAGCCAAAGGGGATGAAGCACCCGTAAAACATTCCGATCGCCCAGCCGCGGGCAATATACTCCGGGGTACCACTGCCCCGAACCAACAGGTAATAAGTCTTTTTCAGTTGGCGACTGAAGCGATTTTCCGATTTCATTTTAAGGCGCGGTAACGTTGGGCAGATTCTTTTTGTGCAGACGGAATTCGTTGTAGTACTTGCGCCCGAAACCGATCAGTTTGCCGTTTTCAAACACCAACGGCATACACTCATCCTCGGTGATCAAACCGTCGCCCCAGACCGTTTCGACGTAGTAAAACCACAAATCCGGGGTGGAAAAACTTTCCTGCACCGGCTCGCCCATGATTTCCAAAACCTGACTTTTGGTCATTCCGATCCGCAGATCCTTGGAGTGTTCGACGTTGGCCGCCGGACTGACGCAACCGCACAGCGCCAACAACATCAACGCCCCCAAACCAGCTTTTATCATTTCCCCACCCGTTAAGTTAAAGCCAGAGCCGTCGCCGGAAAATCCCGGCGACGCGCCCTTTTGGTAACTTGTCGATTTATTCCTGAACCGAAAAATCGTCTTTGCCCACGCCGCAGAGCGGGCAGACCCAATCCTGCGGGATATCCTCAAACGCCGTTCCCGGAGCGATGCCGCCGTCGGGATCGCCGACTTCCGGATCGTAGACGTAACCGCAGACATTGCAGACATATTTTTTCATCGTTTTACCCTTTCCTTTTGGTTTATTTCTGCCACAAACCGTGGAGATTGCAATACTCTCTTACCACCATGCCGGAGTGATACTTCACCGGGAAAACCGCCACCGGTTCCTCGCCCGGAGTCAGATTGCGCCGATAAAGCATTTTGCCGTCGATGACTTCGATCATCTGGATGTAGTGAGCTTCCAGCATCGGGTGCGGCACCGAACCGACCCTTACCACCATGCCGTCGGGGGAATCTTCCACCACCGGAACATGTTTTTCCTGCGAAGCATCGACCGTGTTGGCGACCAACGTCGGCGAATTTTCGCACTCCTCATCCGCCTTGCCGGGGGCGATCACTTCGACCACCGTGCCGCACTTGGCGCACTTTTTCAAATCATTGACAGCAACACTCATGTTTTCCTCCTTTGCTGGGCGCCGAAACGCCGGTTACCGCGGCGAAAGAGTTCCGCATATTTGAAATATAATATCAGTAGGGCGTCTTATCAAGGGTAAGTACGGAAAAAAGCGTGATTTTTCCCCGCGAAAATTCGGTTGACATCACCGACAAACGGTGCTATATTTTAGCTATGGAATCGGTTCTACGCCGCAGTTTATGGAGATGTACGCAAGAATGAAAGATTTTTCGCAGGAACGCTTCAAGGATCTCACCCTGCTCCACGCTTCGGAAAAGCGCTACCCCAAACAGCCCGGCGAAGCCGCGCTCGAAACTTTTGAAAACCTCTATCCCGACCGGGATTACGTCATTGAATTCGACTGTCCGGAGTACACTTCGCTCTGCCCGGTGACCGGTCAGCCGGATTTCGGTCATATCGTGGTCCGCTACGTCCCCGACAAGCGTTGCATCGAGAGCAAGAGCCTCAAGCTCTACCTCTATTCGTTCCGCAACGCCAACATCTTTCACGAGGAAGCGGTGAACCACCTGCTCGACGCCGTCGTCGCCGCCTGTGCGCCGCGCCGCGCCGAGGTCGTGGGCAAGTTCCGCCCCCGCGGCGGCATCGCCATCAACGTCAAAGCCACTTACGGAGGCAAAATCGATGACTGATTTTTCTTGGATCGAAAACGGTTCGATCACCAGCGTGCCCGGCTTCCGCGCCAGCGGGGTGACCGCCGGATTCAAACGCAGCGGAGCGCCGGATTTCGCCATGATCTACTCGGAAAAACCGGCCAGTTTCGCCGGAGTTTTCACCCCCTGCACTTTTGCCGCGGCGCCGGTGCGCTACGATCAGCAGCTGGTGCTTCGCGGCGGCAAATTGCAGGCGGCGATCATCAATAGCGGCAACGCCAATGCCTGCACCGGGCAAACCGGCGCCGAAGCCGCCGCCAAGAGCGCGGCGATCGCCGCCCGGATCCTCAATATCCCCGCCGGTTCGGTAGCGGTCGCTTCGACCGGGCGGATCGGCGTGCAGATGCCGATGGACACTTTGGAAAACGGCATTCGTCTGGCGGCGGAAGCGCTCTCGGATCATGGCGGCAATCGCGCCGCCGAAGCGATCATGACCACCGACACCGTGCCCAAGGCAAACGCCTTGAGCTTCACGATCGACGGCAAAAAAGTCACGATCGGGGCGATGACCAAAGGCGCGGGGATGATCGATCCCAATTTGACTTCGCCGCACGCCACCATGCTCTGCTTTATCGCCACCGATGCGGATATCGACAACGCATTGTTGCAGGAATTGCTCGCCGCCAATGCCGCCGACTCCTTTAACCGGATCACCGTTGACGGCGATATGAGCACCAACGATACGGCGATGATCTTCGCCAACGGCGTTTCGCAAGTTAAGATCACCCCCGGCAGCGACGCGGAGCGGGAATTCCGCAAGGCGCTGCTTATGATCATGCAGGATCTCGCCCGCCGCATGGTCGGCGACGGCGAAGGCTCCACCAAGCTGGTCACGATCGAGATCGTCAACGCCCGCAGCAACGCCGACGCCAAACTCGCCGCCGAAGCGGTGGCGAATTCTCTGCTCTGCAAGACCGCCTGGTTCGGCAACGATCCCAACTGGGGGCGAGTGGTGGCGGCGCTCGGCTACTCCGGGGCGAACTTCGACCCCGACAAATGCGACATCTTTTTCGGCACGATGCCGGTGGTGCTTTCCGGCGGCGACGCGGGAACTCCCGAGTCGGCGCTGCTCGACACGGTGACCAAGCCGGAATTCACCATCCGGTGCGACTTTCACGACGGCGACTGCTCCTACTGGGTTTGGAGCAGCGATATTTCCTATGAATACGTAAAAATCAATGCGGATTATCACACTTAATTATGAAAAAATCTGACATCAAGGCGTTGGTCATCACCGGCTTCGGGCTGAACTGCGAAAAAGAAACCGCGGCGGCGTGCAAACTCGTCGGCGCCACTCCGGAGTTGGTCCATCTCAACGATCTCGGCACCAAACACACGCTCGACGAATATCAGTTGCTCTGCTTCATCGGCGGCTTTTCCTTTGGCGATCACCTCGGTTCGGGTACGGTTTTCGCCAACCGGGTGAAAGTCCGGCTGCAGGCGCAGTTGCAGAAGTTCGTCGACGACGGGAAACTGGTCATCGGCATCTGCAACGGTTTCCAGACCCTCACCCGGCTCGGCATGGTGCCGGCGCTCGACGGCAACTATTTCCGCCAGACGGTGGCACTGGCGCACAACGACTCCGGACTTTTCCGCGACGACTGGTGCATTTTGCGCGCCGATCCGGCGAGCCCCTGCGTATTCACCCGGGGGATCGACCAAGTGCGGTTGCCCCTGCGCCACGGCGAGGGCAAGTTCGTCGCCGACGAAGCGACCTTGGCGGAGCTGGAAAAACGGCACCTCGCCGTCG
>JAZTWK010000078.1:0-122059 GCA_045635865.1 Victivallaceae bacterium | reverse complement strand
CAAGCGGTTGCCGGTGCGGCTCAATCTCAACGATGCAGCGCCGCATCTTTTGCCGGAAACCGGGATGACCGCCGCCGCTTTTTTGCTTGAGGAACACCCGACGGTGGAGGTCTTTCCGGTCGTCGACGCCGAGGGCAAACTGTGCGGCACGATCCGCCGCGGAGAGATCAACGCCGCGCTGATCTCCCCGGATATGGCGCAGGAACTGGTGATTTTCGACCTGATGAAAAAGCCCTACGGCACGTTGAGCATCGAGGATGATCTGGCGTTGGCGATGAGCACGTTGGAAAAGTGCGACGCCGATTTCCTGCCGGTGGTCAACGACGCTGAAGTTTTCCGGGGTTTCGTATTCAAGACCGACATCTTTTCCCAGTATCGGCAACTGGTGCGCCAGAGCGACAATTTTTAAGTCGTCAGCGCAATTCCAACCGGATCTCCCGGCAGAAATCCTTTTTCAAGGCGGAATTCAAGTGGGCGCGCAACGCGCCGAGGCTCGGGGCGAGCTCCTGAATGAGGGCGCTGTGGCGCACCCCGAGGTGCAGAACTCCGTCGCGCAAACTCAATGGTTCGGTGAAACGGGCAAAGATTTTGCCCCCCAGTTCGGACCAGCGGCTTTGCAGTTGATTGAATAAACCGGTTTCCGGGGGGATCAGCGTAGCGGAAATCTGCTCGACCAGTTCCCCGAGCGGCGTCGGCTGGTCGGTGTGCCGGGATAGCTCCACCGCGCCTCGCTCCTTGCCGTACCAATCGCCCAATAGCCGATCCATTTGCTGACGGTGGCGGAATTGACGGAGCTTTGCCGGGGGTTGTTTGCCCATAAGTTTTAAAAGTTGGTCTCGACGCCGAACATATAGACCGGCAACAGCAACGCGTGCACCACCATTTTGCCGGGAGCGATCAGACCGCGGATCGAGTTGACCATGCCGGCGCGCAGACCGCCCCGGTGCCAGAGGAAACCCATCTGAAAGAGCCCCCACGGCAGGCGCAAAAGCTGCAGTGAATCCTTGCCGATCTTGACTCCCCCTTTGCCGAGGTTGACCGCGCCGCGGACGACGTAAGGCGCCGCCCCTTGCGCCGCCCGAATGGCGATCGGCGCCAGAATGGCGAGCGTGACCGGGTCAAAGGCTTCCGTCTTGGGAACGAAAGCGAAAAGACAGAGGCTCAAAAGCAGGAATCGAACGTATTTAACCATAATGGAGCAAATATACCCTTTGGGGCGGCAAAAGTCAAGGCGGCGACGGGAAAAACCCCGCCTTTTCTTGACAAATCGTCGTTTTGGGGTTATATTTCGACTTGTCAGGTGCGGGCAGGGGGCCCGGGCAAACCTGGACGCAAACATTAACTTCGGGCTGGAGAATATGAGTACCAACAGCGACGAAACGGTTCCCCGATGGTGTGAAGTCGTGGCGGCACGGTCGGCTTCAGCCGGAGTTTTCCGCTACTGAAGTTCCGCCACCCCGGCTTCGGCAAACCATCGGAAATCGTACCAAAAGAGGCGGATTTTTCTGCCGTAATGGGAGGATTTCCAGATGTTGAAATGTTACAACCTTATCGACGGGCGGGTTCAGCTTTGTCCCGACGGCGAAACCGGGATGATCCAAGTCTATTCCACCCCGACCGAAGAGGAAAAGCGCTTTTTGGTCGATGAGTGCGGGATCGACGAGTACACCGTCAGTTCCGCCCTCGACGAAGACGAGATCAGCCGTATCGAGTACGAATCCGAGTACACTGCCGTGATCATGAAGCGGCCGCGCAATTTCCAGATGGATCGGCGCATGACGTTTCGGGTGTCCTCGGTAGGAGCTTTCCTTTTCCCGGACCGGATCATCATCCTGCAGTCGGATTCCACGCCGCTTTTCGACCACGGCAAGATGCCGTTGCGCGGCAATTCCATTCAGGGCGTGCTGCTCCGGCTGTTGCACCATGCGACGGCGCACTTTTTGCAGCACCTGCGGATCATCCGCAACATTTCCGACGAGATCGAGACCAAGATCGAATTCGCGGTGACCAACAAGTCGCTGGTCAATATGTTCACCCTGCTCAAGAGTCTGACTTACTACGAATCCGCCACCAGCGGCAACATGGTGTTGCTCAACCGGTTGCGCAACGACGCCCGGCGGATCGGCTTCAACGACGACGAAGTTGACTTCCTCGAAGACATCGCGACGGAAAACAAGCAGTGCGACAACCTCGCCAACATCTACGCGGGGATTCTTACCGGCATGTCCGATGCGCGGGTGTCGGTGGTCAGCAACAACTTGGCGGTGATCATGAAATATCTGGCGATCATCAACGTGGTCTTTATGCCGCTCACCGTCATTACCGGCATGGGGGGCATGTCCGAATTTTCCATGATGACCGAGCGCATCGGTTGGAAAAACGCCTACAGCGCGTTGGCGCTGTTTATGGTGCTGGTCGGTTACATCACTTATCTGCTGGTGCGCCGGATCGGCGCCAGCCCGACGGCGAGGAAACGTTAAAATGGGCAAGAAAAACAAAAAAAGACAGGAAAGCCGGCGGCGGTACAGCGAGAAAAAGCGGCGCTACGCCCGGCTTTGGGATTGGACGACGCTGGCAATGTTGGCAGTGATCGTGATCGGAGCGTTGATCGTTTACGGCGCTTCCCTCGGCAAGGTGGCGGCGTCGAGCGCGAGTTTCGCCGGGTGGTTCCTGCTGGTGATCGGTTATCTGCCGCTGTTGCTGGTGGAGGCGGTCGAGTTGCTCCTCGGTCTTGCCCCGACGGCGCCCGCGGCGGCATCGGCGGCGATGCTGGGCATCACGGATGCGATCTTTCTGGCGCTGATCTGGTTGGGCGTGCGGTTGATCGGTCAGCGGCGGCCGCCGGACTTCACCCGGTGCGCGTGGCATTTCCTGCTGATCTTTTTTTACTGGGGATTGTTTCAACTGCTCTGCTGCGGTTTGAGTTTGCTGTGGGCGCATCATCGCGTCGTTCATGAGGAGCAACCGCCCGCCCCGGTCATCGCTTTGGTGGCAAAAAACGGGAAATAAGCGCGGTTTGCCCCGCGTTTAGTGGAAAAAGGCTCTCATCGGTGCTATATTAAGCTGATCGTCAAGATCGGGGGCAAAGCCCCCGAAATTCAAAGCGGCTTAATGGAGCTTAAAAGAGGGAGCTTTTGATCATGTTTCGTACTCACACCTGCGGCGAACTTCGCGCCAGCGAAGTCGGCAAAAAAGTTCGGCTTTCGGGCTGGATCCACAGCGTCCGCGACCACGGCGGCATCATTTTCATCGACCTGCGCGACCACTACGGCATTACCCAAGTGGTGATCGACCCCGAGCGCCCGTTCTATCAGGCGCTGGATAAATGGCGGGTGGAATCGGTCGTTCGCTTCGACGGTGAAGTGGTCGCCCGCAGTGCCGAGACCATCAACCCCAAGCTCGCCACCGGCGAGATCGAAGTGCGCGCCGAGGATATGGAAATGCTCGGCGAGGCGGAAATTCTGCCGTTTCAGGTCGCCAAAGACGACAGCGCGCCCGAGGCGTTGCGGCTCAAATACCGCTTCCTCGACTTGCGCCGCGAGGAGTTGCACCGCAACATCGTTTTGCGCAGTCAGGTGATCGCCGAGTGCCGCCGCTACATGATCGAAGCGGGCTTCACCGAATACCAGACCCCGATCCTCACCGCGAGCAGTCCGGAAGGCGCCCGCGATTATCTGGTGCCGTCGCGGTTGCACCCGGGGAAATTCTATGCGTTGCCGCAGGCGCCGCAGCAATTCAAGCAGTTGCTCATGGTTTCCGGTTTCGACCGCTACTTCCAAGTCGCGCCGTGTTTCCGCGACGAGGATGCCCGCGCCGACCGCAGTCCCGGGGAATTCTACCAGCTCGACGTGGAAATGAGCTTTGTCGAGCAGGACGATATCTTTGCCGTGCTGGAAGGGCTCATGGAGCACATTTTCACCAAGTTCAGCACCAAGAAATTTTCCGGCACGCCGTTCCCGCGCATTCCCTATCGGGAATCGATGCGCCGCTTCGGCTCCGACAAGCCGGATCTGCGCAACCCGTTGGAAATGATCGACGTCACGGAAATTTTCCGCGGCTGTGATTTCAAGGCGTTCGCCTCGACGGTCGAAAACGGCGGCGTCGTGCGGGCGATCAAGGCGCCCAAGGTGGTCGATCGGCCGCGCAAATTTTTCGACGATATGATCGGCTTCGCGCAGGAAAACGGCGCCAAGGGTATGGCGTACATCATCTGGACCGGGGACACCCAAAAGAGCCCGATCGTCAAGTTCCTCACTCCGGCGATCATTGACGAATTGAAAACCAAGTGCGGCGTCGAGGATGGCGATGCGCTCTTTTTCCTCGCCGATCAGGAAAAGGCGGTGCAGAAAGTCGGCGGCGCGGTCATCCCCGAACTCGGCCGCAAACTTGATCTCATCAACCCCGACGAGTTCCGCTTCTGCTGGATCGTCGATTTCCCGATGTTTGAAGAGGACGAGGAAACCGGGGCGACCGTCTTTTCGCACAATCCGTTTTCCATGCCGCAGGGCGGTATGGAAGCGCTCGAAACCAAAAATCCGCTGGATATTCTGGCTTGGCAGTACGATATCGTCTGCAACGGCATCGAACTTTCCAGCGGCGCGATCCGCAATCATCGCCCCGACATCATGTACAAGGCGTTTGAGATCGCCGGTTACGATCGCTCGGTGGTCGATCAGAAGTTCGGCGGCATGATCAACGCTTTCCGCCACGGCGCGCCCCCGCACGGCGGCATCGCCCCCGGTATCGACCGCATGGTGATGTTGCTCGCCGACGTGCCCAACATCCGGGAAGTTATCGCCTTCCCCTTCAACCAGCAGGCGGAAGACCTGATGATGAATGCTCCGTCGGAAGTGACGATCAAGCAGTTGCGTGAACTTCATATCGAAGTCAAGCTCCCCAAGAAACCTCAAAGCGAAGAGGCAAAGTAAACTATGATGAAAAAACTCCTGTTCCTGATTGGGCTGCTGGCGGCGGCGACGCTCCCGGCGGTGGATCTGTTGGATTTCTGCCCCAGTGCCGCCGACGGGGCGCTGCGGATCGACGTGGAAAAGATCCTGAAACACCCGAAACTGGCGGAAATGCTGTCGGAAAAGAAGCTGAAAAAGCAAGTCGATAGCGAAAACGCCCTTGTGGTCGATCAGATCCGCAACAGCCGTTCCGTACTGATCTTTTACGTCGGTGAAGCCGATACCGGCGGCGCGCTGATCGAGAGCAGTTCGCTCCGCGATTTGCCGGCGGCGCTGACGATGGGCAAGCGGAAGTTTTCCAGCCGGAAAATTTCCGGCTACGATGCGCTGATCGTCGAAGATGAAAAGTCGGGCAACACCGCGCTGATCCAGCTCACCGACGACGTATTGTTGGCGGCGGATGAGTCGGATGCCGAAAAACTGGTGAATTCTCCCCGGGGCAACCCCGTAAAGGTCAAGGCGCAGATGGCGTCGCTGCCCTCGCAGAATGCCCCGGTCTGGCTGGTGGGGCAGGCGATGTTGCCGAGCGACGAGGGCGTCGAGCAACTTTATCGGTTGTGCGGCACTTTTGAGTACAACGCCGCCGGCACGGAATACACGGTGCAGGCGTTGCTGGATTGCCCGAACGAGGAAACGGCTTCGCAGCTTAAAATGATGGCGGATCTGATGGCGAGCGCCGGGATCTCCGCCGCGTTCAGCGAAGATCAAAAACTGGGCAAGGCGATCCTCAAAAAATTGAAGTTTTCCACCAAGAAACAGCAACTGCGGGGTAAATTCGTGGTCAACGACGATTTGTTGACCCGCATCACCAGCTATGTCGAAAAACATCCGGGTATGTTTTCCGCGTTGGATGAATAGTTGATCCCGGGCTGGAGAGCGCTCCGTTGCCGACTGCCGCCAAAAAATTTTTGCCGATGATCTTTCAGTGCGTGGCACTGGTGATCCTGCTTTTTGCCGGAGCGGTCGTCTGGCTCGACCGTGCTCCGGGCGATCTCTTGGTAAACGACACGCTCTATGCCGACGAGATCAAGCTCGCGGCAATTCGGCACGGCATTGATCCGCAGTTGGTGCGGGCGGTGGTCTTTCAGGAAAGTCGCTTCAATCAGTACTGCCGGGGCAGCAAAGGGGAATACGGCTTAATGCAGATATTGCCCGGCGGGGCGGTGGCGGAGTACGCCCGCGCCCACAAAATTCCGGCGCCTCCCGATCGGGAGTTGTTTTCCGTGCCGCTCAATCTGGAAATCGGTTGCTGGTATTTGGCGCAGGGGTTGCGCGAGTACCGCACTTACCGGCAGGGGGTGGAGCTGGCGCTCTGCCGTTACAACGCCGGGCCGGGGCGGGCGGCAAAGTTCAAGCCGCCGCAACTCGACGGCGAAGTAATGGGGCGGATCACGATCCCGACGACCAAACGCTATGTCCGGCAGATCATAAAACGCTATCGCGCTTACCAAAAGCAACAAGAGGTGCGCTCATGAGCAAGCGGAAACGGCTGGGGCTGCTCGTGCTGTTGCTCGGAGTCGGCTTGGCGGGCGGCGAAGTGATCCCGCTGGACAATCCCTCCATTTTGCCGGGCGACTGGCAACACGTCGGGCGATTGCCGTTGATCCCCAGCACCAAATTCAGCGTGGAACCCAGCGACACCGCATTCGGCGGCAAGAAACTGGTGATCAAGAGCAAGTGCTCGTCGGGCATGATCATGCACTATCCCAAAGTCGATTTACAAAAGTATCCGATCATGCGGTGGCGGTGGCGGTTGGTCACCCCGCTTTACTGGGATCCGAAAAAGAGTTTTGACGATCAGGCGGTGGCGATCTACGTCGGCGACGGCAACGCCATGAAACAGCGCACGGTAAGTTATCGCTGGGAAGTCCACCTGCCGATCGATTCGATGAGTAAGTTGCTCTACTCCGGCGGGGCGATCCAAGTGGCGGCGATCTGCCTGCGCAACATTTCCACCCCGGCGGGCGAATGGGTGACCGAGGAGCGCAACGTGTTGGCGGACTATCGGGAGTGTCACGGGGCGGAACTGAATACGGCAAAATTCGCCATGGCGATCGGCGCCAACAGTCAGCACTGCCGGCAGTTCGCGTGGGCGGAAATCGACGGCATCGAGTTTTTGAGCGAAGCCGAGGCGAGCGCCGATCCCCTGCCGCCGCGCGATCAATAAAAATCCCGGCGGGTTCACCGCCGGGAAATCACTTGACCGCTGATGCGCTTCGAGCCGAAGCGCCGGCTCACTCGCCGCCGGCGACCGCCTGCACCGCCTCGACGAAATCCTGGATCGAGCGTCCCCGCGGCCGACTCTTTACGGTGGAAATCTTACCGTCGGTCACCACCGCCGTCGGCACGCCGCGCAACTGGATGAAGGAATACTTTTCCTGCATATCCCGCTCGAATTTTTTGTTGTGCCCCCGGGGTACATCGACGTAGAGCATCACGCACTTATCCTTGAGCGCCTGCCGAAATTCCGGTTTGTCCAGCACCGTGCGCCGGAGCGCTTTGCAGGGCGGGCACCAGTCGGTGCCGGAAAAGAGCACCAGTACCGGCAAATTTTTCTCCTCGGCAAGTTTTTGCGCCCGGGCAAAGTCGGTTTCCCAACCCACGGGCTCCTTGCCCGCCATCAGCGACAACGTAGTCATCGTCAAGATCAAAATCAATCCGGCGAAACGCTTCATCGAAATTTCTCCTCTCTTAAAAATTTCTTTCGGCCACTGCCTTACCAATATAATTTTTTCCGGTCGAAAATCAAGCCGGGAGTTTTTCAGTAGAGACTCTTTCCGAAACTGTCGATCGCGACGATCAGGGGGAAGTTTTCCACTTCCAGACGGTAGATCGCTTCCGGGCCGAGGTCGGGGAAAGCGACGACTTCGCACTTGGTGATGCACCGGGAGATCAGCGCGCCCGCGCCGCCGGTGGCGGCAAAGTAAACGCAACCGCCCGCTTTCATCGCCTCAACCACTTTTGCCGAGCGATTGCCCTTGCCGATCATGCCGCGCAAACCGCACTCGGCGATCAGCCGGGGCGAATAGGGATCCATGCGGCCGCTGGTGGTGGGACCGGCGCTGCCGATCACCTTGCCCGGCGCCGCCGGGCAGGGGCCGACGAAGTAGATAACTTGATCCCGCAGATCGACGGGAAGCGCCTTGCCCGCGTCGAGCAACTCGACGAGCCGGGCGTGAGCGGCGTCGCGCCCCGTCCAGATCACCCCGGAAAGCGCGACCGCGTCTCCGGCGTGGAGTTCCCGGACTTTTTCCGGCGAAAGCGGCGTCGTCAAACTTTTCATAGCGTCACCTCGGCGTGGCGGGCGGCGTGGCAGTTGAGGGCGACCGCCACCGGCAAACTGGCGAGGTGGCAGGGGAAATACTCGATGTGCACCGCGAGCGCGGTCACGTCGCCGCCCAAGCCTTGCGCGCCGACTCCGGAAGCATTGAGGCGGGCGAGGATCTCCCTTTCCAACTCGGCGTAATCGGGATTTGGATTCGGCTGACCCAACGGGCGGAGCAACGCCTTTTTCGCCAGCAGCGTCGTCTTTTCGATCGTGCCGCCGACGCCGACGCCGACCACGGTCGGGGGGCAGGGATTGCCGCCGGCGCGCGTTACCGAGTCGACGACGAAATCGATCACTCCGCGCCTGCCGTCGGCGGGGCGAAGCATTTTGAGCGCGCTCATATTTTCACTGCCGCCGCCCTTGGGGGCGAGGATCAGACGCAACTGATTTCCGGGGACGATCTCCAGATTGACGATCGCCGGGGTGTTGTCGGTGGTATTGACCCGGTGAAAGATCGGTTCGGAGTCGATCGACTTGCGCAAATAATACTGTTTATAGCCCTGCCGGACCCCGGCGTTGATCGCTTCGTAAATAAGCCCGTGGTCGAGGCGGACTTCGTCGCCCATTTCCACAAAAAATACGGCAAAGCCGGTATCTTGGCAGAGCGGCATCCGGCTGTCGCTGGCGATGCGGGCATTTTCCAGATATTGCCGGAAAAATTCGCGGGCGGTGGGGGAAGTTTCGCGCTCGGCGCTCGCACTCAGCGCCGCTTCGACGTCGGCGGGCAGTTCGATCGCCGCCTTGCCGCACAACTCGGCGACCGCCGCCACTATCGTATCAAATGGAATAATTTTACTCATGATGAATTGCCTTGAACTTTTCCGCCGTTGAAAATATACACTGCCGGGAAAAATTTTGCAAGCGCTTGAAAAATTTTGCGGATGAGGTTAAATTTAGCGCACAACTTTTTACAATACCAATAAAGTAAGAGAGCAATGAAAACCCGCGAAAAATTTTCTTCCCGGCTCGGCTTCATTTTTCTGGCGGCGGGTAGTGCGATCGGTCTGGGCAACGTTTGGCGTTTCCCTTACGCGGTCGGTCGGCACGGCGGCGGGTGGTTCGTGTTGTTCTATTTATTCTTTTTATTGGTACTGGGACTCCCGGTCATGCTCATGGAGCTGTCGATCGGCCGCGCCGGGCGGCAGGTGTTGCCCGGAGCCTTGCACCGGTTGGCTTCGCCGCCGCGCTCCAAGCCCCTTTGGTACGGCGTCGGACACCTTTTGTTTGCCGGAAACTTCATCCTTTTGATGTTTTATACCACGGTCACCGGGTGGTTGCTCGGCTACGCCTATTACTCGATCAGCGGGGCGATCTCCGGCATAGACGCGGCGGCGGCGGGGAATTTTTTCGGGGATTTCCTCGCTTCGCCCGGTCGGCAGACGTGGTTTATGCTTCTGTCGCTCGGGGCGGCGTTGTTCATTTGTGCCGGCGGCTTGCGGCAAGGGGTGGAAAAGGGCATAAAGCTGATGATGGGCGGACTTTTCCTCTTGCTGGCGGTGCTGATCGTGCGTTCGCTCACCCTGCCGGGGGCGGGCGCGGGGGTGAAATTTTTCCTGAAGCCGGATTGGCAGGCCTTTCGCGCCGGGGGAATGCAGGAAACCGTCGCCGCGGCGTTGGCGCAGGCATTTTTCACCTTGAGTTTGGGGGTGGGGAGCATCGCCATTTGCGGCAGTTACGTCGATCGCCGCCGTTCCCTGATCCACGAGGGGCTGTGGATAATTTCGCTCGATACCGCGGTGGCGATCGCCGCCGGATTGATCATCTTTCCCTGCTGTGCCGCCTTTAATATCTCGCCGGACGCCGGCCCGTCGCTGATATTCATTACGCTCCCGCCGGTGCTTTCCGCCTTGCCGGGCGGCAGGATCTGGGGATTGTTCTTTTTCGTTTTCCTCTTTTTTGCGGCGCTTTCGACGCTGGTGGCGGTACTGGAAAACATCATCGCGCTCGGCATCGACCAATTCCGCTGGAGCCGCGGCAAGGCGACGGCGATCTTCGGCGCGGCGCTCGCCGTGCTGTCGCTGCCCTGTATCTGGGGCTTCAACTGGTGGAAAACGTGGCACCCGCTCGGCGGCGAGAGCAATGTTTTGGATCTGGAAGATTTCATCGTCAGCACCAACCTACTGCCGCTGGGGGCGTTGATCCTCGCGCTTTTCTGCCTCAACCGCTGGGGTTGGGGCGCGGAAAAATTCTTTGCCGAAGTCAACACCGGCAGCGGCTTCAAACTCCCCCGGCGCTCCGAATTTTTCCTGCGCTACCTGGTGCCCGTGATCATCTTGGCGGTCTACCTGTTGGGACTGGGCGCCCGTTGAACCGGTTTTCCGCGGAAAAAACGACAAAAAGATACTTTTTTCTTATTTTTGCCATTGACTTTTTACCTAATTTGTGGTAAATTCTATTGCTGACAAAAGAAAAAAGGAAACTTTTTTGATGCATCGAACCAAAATTCTCAATACTCCCACCATCCGCCGGATGCCGGCTTATTTGCATAAGCTGTTGAAAATGCGCTTGGAAGGCAAGGTGCAGGTATCCTCCACCGAGTTGGCGGAGTATATGAATATCGAGCTGATCGTCGTCCGCAAGGACATCGCGCTCACCGGCATTTCCGGTCAGCGCCGGGTCGGCTACGACATCAATGAGTTGATCCGCTATATCAAAAAATATCTCGGGTGGGAAGAGACGATCCGGGCGACCCTCATCGGCGCCGGGGCGCTCGGTTCCGCTCTGCTCGGCTACGATGATTTCAGCCACTACGGCTTGGAGATCGAGTCGGTTTTCGACCGCGATCCGCAAAAGATCGGGCGCGAGATCCGCGGGCGCGAAGTTTTCGATATTTCGACTTTGGAAAGCCGCTTCCAAAACAACGCCCCCGAAATTGCCATCATTTGCGTTTCCAGCGCGGCGGCGCAGGAAGTCGCCGATCTCTTGGTGAAGTCCGGGATCCGGTACATTTGGAACTTCGCCAACGTCGCGTTGCAGGTGCCCCACGGCGTGTGGGTACAGCGCGAAGTCATCGCCGGCGGCTTGGCGATGCTCACGGTGCGAATGCAGAACGATCGCCAAAACGTCGAATCGGTGGATGAGTCATCCGCCAACCTTTTCGACCGGTTGGCGAATTTGCGTAAAAATTGAATTTCAACCCCGAAAAGGATAAAGGAAGAAAACAATGGAGTGCAACAAGTTGTCGGAAGCGGCAGCGGAAAAGTTCGCCGAACTGGATGCCTTCATCGACGGTTTGGGCATCGACCGCCGCGATGAACGCCGCCGGGGGCGGATGATCCAAGTGCTGCATCGGGCGCAGGCGATCTTCGGCTACCTGCCCCGCGAAGTGCAGATTCACGTGGCGGAAAGACTCTTTCTCCCGGAAGCGGCGGTTTCCGGAGTGGTGAGTTTTTACAATTATTTCACCACCGAGCCCAAGGGCAAGTACAATATCGACGTCTGCATGGGTACGGCGTGCTATGTGAAAGGTTCGGAAAAGGTCCTTTCGGAGTTGGAACGGGTGCTCGGCATCAAGGCGGACACCACCCCCACCGCCGACGGCTTGTTTTCGATCTCGTCGTTGCGGTGCGTCGGCGCCTGCGGTCTGGCGCCGGTGATGATGGTCAACGGCAAAGTTTACGGTAAAATGACTCCCGCCAAGGCGTTGGAGATCGTCAAAGAATATCAGAAGCAGGGCTGACAGCATGATTAAAATTACTTCCCGAAAAGATTTGCAGGCCCTCTACGAGGAAAGCAAAGGCAAGTTGGCGCTCCGTTGCGTGAGCGAGCACGACATCAATTCTCCCAAAAAAGAGATCATCTGTTGCGGCGGTACCGGTTGTCACGCCTCCAACTCCAGGGAGTTGATCGACGCGTTGCGCCGGGAGCTCGCCGCCCGGGGCTTGGATAAGGATATCCGGGTCATCCAGTCCGGCTGTTTCGGTTTCTGCGCGCAGGGTCCGATCGTCAAGGTCATGCCCGACAACGTTTTCTACGTGCAGGTCAAGCCGGAAGACGCGGCGGAGCTGGTCGAAAAGCACATGGCCAACCACGAGTTGGTCGAGCGTCTGCTCTTCGTCGAGCCGCTGCTCAAGGAGCGGGTGCACGACTACGCCAGAATGAGTTTTTACGCTACCCAGATGCGGATCGCGCTCCGCAACTGCGGGTTGCTCGATCCGGAAGACATTTCCGAATACATCGCCAATCAGGGTTATCAGGCGTTGGCGAAGTGCCTTTTCGATATGACTCCGGAAAGCGTGGTGCAGGAAGTGCTCAACTCCGGCATCTGCGGGCGCGGCGGCGCCGGCTTCCCGACCGGTATGAAGTGGCGGATCGCCGCCGGCGTCAAGACGGATGAAAAATACATCGTCTGCAACGCCGACGAGGGCGACCCCGGCGCCTTCATGGATCGCTCCATTATGGAGGGCGACCCCAACAGCATCATCGAAGCCATGGCGATCGGCGCTTATGCGATCGGCGCCCAGCGCGGTCTGGTTTACATCCGCGCCGAGTACCCGCTGGCGGTTTCCCGGCTCCAGATCGCCATTGATGAAGCGCGCGAAGCCGGCTTGCTCGGCAAGAACATCATGGGTTCGGATTTCTCGTTTGACATCGAGATCAAACTCGGCGCGGGCGCCTTTGTCTGCGGCGAGGAAACCGCGCTGATCCACTCGATGGAGGGTATGCGCGGCGAGCCGACCAGCAAGCCGCCGTTCCCCGCCAACATCGGCGGCGGTTACTGGGGTTGCTCGACCAACGTCAACAACGTCGAAACCTACGCTTCGATCCCGGTGATCATCCTCAAGGGCGCGGCGTGGTACAGCAAGATCGGCAACTGGGTGCCCGAACTGGACGAAAACGGCAACTTCAAGCGCACCGTCAGCGGCAGTGCCGGCACCAAGGTCTTCGCCCTCGCCGGGCAGATCAACAACGTCGGCTTGGTCGAAGTTCCGATGGGCACGACCCTGCGCGAGATCATCTACAACATCGGCGGCGGGCTCTCGGGCGGCCGCGAATTCAAGGCGGTGCAGACCGGCGGGCCCTCCGGCGGCTGTATCACCAAAGAGAATTTGGATACTCCGATCGACTACGGTAACCTCGCCAAGATCGGTTCGATGATGGGTTCGGGCGGTATGATCGTGCTTTCCGATCACGACTGTATGCCCGCGATGGCGAAGTTCTATCTGGACTTCACCAAGGATGAGTCCTGCGGCAAGTGCACTCCCTGCCGGATCGGCACCCGCCGGATGCTCGAAATGCTCGAAAAGATCTGCGACGGCCGCGGCGATGAAAAAATGTTGGACGATCTGGAAAAGCTCGCCCGCACCATTTCCGACACGGCGTTGTGCGGTTTGGGGCAGACGGCGCCCAACCCGATCCTCAGCACCTTGCGTTACTTCCGCGACGAGTATCTCGCCCATGTGCGGGATAAGAAGTGCCCGGCGGGTACCTGCCGCAAGCTGTTGAGCTACCACATCACCGACAGTTGCATCGGTTGCACCAAGTGCAAACGCAACTGCCCGGTCAACGCGATCGAGGGCGAGATCAAAAAGATCCACGTCATCGACCAGAGCAAGTGTATCAAGTGCGGCGCCTGCATGGATGGTTGCCCCAAGAAAGCCATTGTGAGAGAGTGAGGGTGCAGCAATGAACGTCAATCTTACCATTAACGGCAAACCGGTAACGGTTCCGGCGGGTTCGACTATCCTCGACGCCGCCAAAAAACTCAACATCAACATCCCGACGCTCTGCTACTGCAAGAAACTCGGTTGCGGCGTGGAAAACAAACCCGCTTCGTGCCGCATTTGCGTGGTCGAGGTGGAAAAGCGGCGCAATCTGGCGCCCGCCTGCGCCACCCCGGTCGCCGAGGGTATGGTGGTGCACACCAACACCCAGCGGGCGCTCAACGCCCGGCGGACGGTGCTTGAGCTGATGCTCAGCGATCACCCGCAGGATTGTTTGGTTTGCCCCAAGAATCAGGATTGCAGTCTGCAGTCGCTCGCCGCCAAATTCGGCATCCGCGAGGTCGAGTACAAGGGCGAAGTCAACCACTTCGAGGTCGATCACTCCAGCGCGGCGATCATGCGCGACCTTTCCAAGTGCATCATGTGCCGTCGGTGCGAGACCGTCTGCAACAAGGTGCAGACCGTCGGTACGCTCACCGGCTTCGGCCGCGGCTTCACCGCCAAGGTCGGTACGGCGAGCCTCATCCCGTTGGCGGGAACCAGTTGTACGTTCTGCGGTCAGTGCGTCAACGCCTGCCCGGTCGGCGCGATCACCGGTATCAGCTATGTGAAGCAGGTGTGGGCGGCGATCAATGATCCGAGCAAGACGGTGATCGTCCAGACCGCGCCGGCGGTGCGGGTGGCGGTCGGTCAGGAATTCGGATTTGAGAGCGGCAAGCCGCTGACCAAGAAATTGGTCGCCGGTCTGCGGGCGCTGGGCTTCGACAAGGTTTTCGACACCAACTTTTCGGCGGACTTGACCATTATGGAAGAGGGCCACGAAATGGTCGAGCGGATCAAGAGCGGCAAGAATCTGCCGATCCTGACCAGCTGCTGCCCCGGCTGGATCAACTTCATTGAACACAACTTCCCGCAGTTGCTCCACATTCCGTCGAGCTGCAAGTCGCCGCAGCAGATGTTCGGCGCGATTGCCAAGAGCTACTACGCCGAAAAGATCGGCGTCAAGCCCGAGGATTTGATCGTCGTTTCGATCATGCCCTGTCAGGCGAAAAAATATGAAGCCGCCCGGCCGGAGTTCGCCCCCGGCGGCGTGCGTGACGTCGATTACGTGGTCACCACCCGCGAGTTGTGCCGGATGTTCAAGGAAGCGGGGGTCAACCTCGCCAATATGGAAGACTCCGATTACGACAGCCCGCTGGGCGAATCCACCGGCGCCGCCGACATTTTCGGCGTCACGGGCGGCGTGCTCGAAGCCGCCTGCCGTTCGGTTTACTACATGCTCAACGGCAAGGATCTGGAAGGCGACGCGATCAACTTCCGGGCGGTGCGCGGACTTGACGGCATCAAGGAAGCCACCGTCGAGATCGCTCCCGGCAAGACGATCCGGGTCGCCGCCTGCTCCGGCTTGGGCAACGCCCGCAAGGTGCTGGAAATGGTCAGCGACGATCCCAACCGCTTCCAGGCGATCGAGATCATGGCGTGCCCCGGCGGTTGCATCAACGGCGGCGGTCAGCCTTTCGTGCGCGACGACAACGAAGTGGTCGAGCGCCGGATGCGCGGCATCTACGCCGAAGACGAGGCGAAAACCTTGCGCTGCTCGCATCAGAATCCGGATATCCAGAAACTCTATGCCGAGTATCTGGGCGAACCCGGCAGTGAAAAGGCGCATCACCTCTTGCACACGGTTTACCACAAAAAGTAAATCGACTTTACTGCGATCGACTCCGGCGAGGGTTTCTCGCCGGAGTTTTTTGGTGCCGGAAACTTGAAAAAACGCTCGCTTCGGGGTAAATTAAGCCGGTAAAGCGAGCAGGGGTTACACCAGTTATGAGTCGGAAAATTTTGGTTACCGGCGGCGCCGGATTCATCGGGAGTTTTTTGGTCGAAAAACTCCTGGCGCAACATTGGCAGGTGACGGTGGCGGATAATTTTTCCACCGGCAGTCGCGCCAATCTCGGTGCCGTTTCCGGCGATCCCGATTTGCGCATCGTTGAGTGCGACCTCACCACCGATGCGGAAATTGCGGAATCCTTGGTGCGCGAGAGCGAAGTGGTCATCCACCTCGCCGCCGCGGTCGGGGTCAATTTGGTGGTGGAATCCCCGGAGCATGCCATTTTCACCAATATCCGCGGCACGGAAAATATTTTGCTCCCGGCGTCGCGCTATCATCGCCGCCTCATCATCGCTTCGACCAGCGAAGTTTACGGCAAGAGCGATCGCGAGTTCTTTGCCGAGAGCGACGATCTGCGCCTGGGGTCGCCCTACCACTCGCGGTGGTGTTACGCCTGCAGTAAACTTTTGGATGAATTTTTGCTTATGGCGCACTGCCGCAACGCCGAGTTGCCGGGCACGGTGGTGCGGTTTTTCAATACGGTGGGTCCGCGCCAGACCGGGCGCTACGGCATGGTTTTGCCCCGCTTCGTGCAGGCGGCGCTGGCGGGCAAGTCGCTCTGCGTTTACGGCGACGGCGGGCAGTCGCGCTGCTTCTGCCATGTGCGCGACGTGGTGCGGGCGCTGATCGGCTTGATCGACCGCCCGGAAAGCATCGGCAACATCTACAATATCGGCAGTCAGGAGTTGGTGACGATAAAAGAGCTGGCGCTCCGGGTGATCGAGCGGTGCCACAGCAACTCGAAAATGGAGTTCATCCCCTACGATCAAGCCTACGCGCAGGGTTTCGAGGATATGCGTCGCCGCCGCCCGGATATAAGCAAAATTTCCGCGTTGCTCGGCTGGAAGCCGGAAGCGGACTTGGATCAGATCATCGACGACATCCGGGACTTTGAATCGCAACGCCCCGAAAGTCGCTGATCCTCACCGGGCGCGCAGTTTTTTGAGCGCGTGCTGTACCGGCGAGGGGGCGTCGAGCAAGTGTTCGGTTTCCTCGATACTCTCAAAGAGCGTATAAGCGGCGGTCGGATAATCGACCTTACCCAGTTCCGAGATCAGCCGAATGGCGCGATCGACCAGTTTCTTGTTGGATACGCTGACGAAACTCATCCAGTTGCCGGTGATGCGCCCGATTTTCGCCATCGCGCCGGTGGAAATGGTGTTGAGCGCCAGTTTCACCGCCAAGTGCTTCATCAGCCGAAGCGGCGAGTCGGCGTTGCCGCCGGGGATATGAAGTTGATAATCCACGCGCGGAGCGCCGGCGAGCAAGGCGGCGTTACCGGGGGCGTCCTGCACCAGCAGGACCACCGCTCGGTCGGCGGCGCGGGTGAAGCGCTCCGGGGCGGGTTCGTTGCCGACTTCGATCATATAGAGGTCGCGCTCGCTGATTTTGGGGGGATTAGCGGCGATCTCCTCGCCCGAACCCATGGCCAGATATTCCTCCTTGCTCCAAGATAGCGTGCGCGGCGAGCGTTTGAGCATATTTTGCCACGTTTCCGGCGTGGAGTGGAGCGGGTTTTTCACAAACGCCCACGACTGCGGCGCATCCGGGATCGCTTTGCTCTTAAAGGGCGGCAGCATGAAAGTCGGGTTGCGCTCGGTGGTGTCGGTAAAGAGGTCGAGCAGATAGTCGTCGGCATAGTAGGTCACCAAGGCATTCTGCCGATAAATTTCGCTTTCAAAGTCGATGTATTTCGCCAGTTCGGCGACCACGGGGGCGCTTTCCAACTCATCGAGCAACCGGTCGAATTCCGCCGCCCAGTCGATTTTGGGCGTGCCGCACTTGAGCGCAACCAGATCCTCGAGAAACGCCCCCGCGATCAGCTCCTCGCTGGTGGTCGCCTGCATCCGGGTCGAACCGGCGAGCGTCATCGGGCCGCAGGATAGATCGAGCACCGTCACCCGCGGGTCGTCGATGACTTCGCGGCAGCGCACCAGGTGGTCGCGCAGGAGCTTTGCCGGGTTGTTGAACATTAGAAATACCGCGCACCCGCGATCGCACGCTTCCTTTACCGTGCCGATCACCGAACTGGTCTCGCCGCCCTCGGTAATGGCGACGAGCAGGTCGCGCGAAGTCATATTCGCCATTTCCACTTGCTTGCGGCCGAAGGACTGGAAGTCCTCGAAAAACTCGACCGAGCGGATCAGGGCGAAATCGCCGCCGGTCATGATGCTTTCGCATTGATTTTCGGCGTAGAAATCCGGGTTGCTCCGGGCAAATTCGCGGAACATCGATTCCAAAAGGATGCTCAAGCGCCCGGTCGCGCCGCACCCGGAAAAGATGATCCTGCCGCCGTTATCCAGCGTGCTCTTGCCGGAGATAAGCAGTTTTTGATACTCGGCACCGGCGAGCACCCGGTGCGCCATTTCCGCCACCGCGCGGTCGGCGCGGCGGATGGTGAGCACGCCTTGGGCGGTGTCGGCGCGGAAGTCGGCTTCCAGCGTTTGGGTGAGCGGATTGGATTGCTCGGTCGGCAAAAAGCCCAAATGAAATTCGGTTTCGGCGGTCATGAAATGATCGGCGGCGGCGCGACTGCTCTGGCTCATAGTTTACTTCCTGTAAGTTTAATTGGATCGACCTTTGCTTTTAATATATCGCGCGCACGGCGTTTTTACAAGAAAAAAGGGAGCCGAAAATCGGCTCCCAAAGCGGAGTGAAAACCCTTATTTGAGGGCGAAATCCAACGTCATCACCAGCCGCATCACCTTGTCGATGCTCGAAGTGTCGTAAACGCCGTAGTCGGAGGTGTCGTTGGAGGCGGGGCGGGTGATCTGGATCACGCCCTGCCGGGCGGTGAGCAACGCACCGAGCTTGCTGCCGCACTGACTGGCGACGGTCTGGGCGCGGCTGGTCGCCGACACGCTCGCCTGATCGACCAGGGCGAGCTTGTACTTTTCCGGTTCGGAAATGAAGTAACTCGGCGACGAAACGCTGATTTGAAATTTCTGCCGGGAAAGTTCGTAGAGCTTCAAATAGTTGTCCCGGATCTGATCCACCCGGGTAGTGCGGATTCGCACCGAGTATTCAAAGCGATAATCCTTGAAGATATTGCGGGTAATGGTCTCGTTGTCCTTCTTTACCGTTTCGTTCTGATACTCTTTTTCATAAGTGATATCTTCCTCATCCAGCTCGGCGAGTTGGAAACCGATCGAGGTAAGTTTGTCTTTGAAAGTGGCAATGGCCTTGTCGAGTTCGGCGTAGCCGTCTTCCACGGTTTTGGCGCGGACGGTCAGCGTGCAGGTGAAACTGCCGATATCCGAGCGCACCATGCGCTCCGCCACCCCCTTGACGGTGATGTGCTTTTCCGTGGACTGGCGGATCTCGAGCATGAAACGGCTCAAAAACCAGGCGGAAGTGACGATCCCCACGGTGATGGCGACAATGCCCAACAAACGGAGGATCAGTTGGTTACGGGTGCAGGGGGTGGAGTTTTCCATGGCGACTTTTTCCTTTCTGGTTTGGGTGTGATTTTCCTTGCGGGACAATAAAATAATCGGTGGAAAAGAATTTTTCAAACGCCAAATCTAACTTTTTGGTAATTTTTTTCAAAAAAATCCCGGAGGGGTTTTCCCTCCGGGGCAAAAGGCGTAAAAAACGCTTATTTTTTCCGGTTCGCCGCCGCCTGCGCCGCCTTGGCGGCCTTGAGTTTGGGGGCGTCCGGGTGGCAACGGTAGAAGTCGTCGAGCGGGTAACAGCCCGAAACCAGTCCGTGCCGGGGCGCATTGGTGCAGTCGCCGATAGTGCGGCAGATGCGGCAGTGATCCAACTCGCGGTGATTGAGCGTGTCGTCGCACAATTCCGGGTAAGAGAGCACCATGCGGCCGATGCCGATGAAGTCGGCATGACCGGCGCGCAGAACCGCTTCGCCGACGTTGGGCAGATAGTCCTGCAAACAGGTGTAGCCCGAGCCGACGATCAGGGTGTCGGGACAGCGTTTCTTGAATTCCGCCACGATCTTGAGGTGCTTTTCCACGTTGCGCAACGGGTGCACCGGCGGCGGATAACCGTCGGCGACCGCGAAGTACGCCGGGCGCTGAATGTGGACGTTGTAGTAAGGACTGCCGATCGTCGCGCAAACGAGATCGAGTCCGCACAGATCGTGCGCCATATTGACGAATTTGACCGTCTCGTCGAGGTTCCAGCCCGCGCCGGTGCCGTCGCCGCCGAAGGCGTAGGGGTAGGGTCCCTGCCACTCCATGGCGACGCCGTTGCCGTTTTCATCCTTGACGAAGGGGAAGAAATCCGCCAGACTCAACCGCATCGAGATCTCCAAGCCCGGAGCTTCGCTCTGGATGCCCTCGACGATCTCGCGGAAGAACCGGGTGCGGTTTTCAAAACTGCCGCCGTAGTCGCCGGGGCGGTCGATCGCACTCAGAAATTCGTGGCCGAGATAGCCGTGGGCGTGCTTGACATCGACGAAGTCGAAACCAGCTTTTTGCGCCAGTTTCGCCGCGGTGTGAAAGCAGGAAATGATCTCCCGCACTTCGCCGTCGGAAACGATACAGCTGGCGTCGCTGTGGAACTTTTTATCCAACAGCGGGTGGGCGTAGGCGATCCGCGACTCCAACTTGTGATCGTCGTTGGGGTGGGCAAAGCGCCCCGAGTGGGTCAACTGCAAACCGATAAGGAGATCGTCGGCAGTGCCGAATTTTTCGGCATGGGTGCGGCGCATTTCCTCGACCAGGTGCGCGAGCGCGTCGGCGCTTTTCGGATTCATGGTGAGCTGACGGGTGTTGCTTTTGCCCGAGTGCATCACCGCGCACGCTTCGGTGCCGTAGAGCAACTTGGCGCCGCTTTTGGCGAAATTGAGCCAGCGGCGACGGGTGAGCTCGCTCGGGCAGCCGTCGGGCAGACAATCCCAACCTTCCATGGGCAGAATCGCCCAACGGTTGCCGATGATCCGATCGCGGTGGCGGACCTTTTCCGCCAACTTCAATTCGCGCGGCAACTCGGTGAGGATCGGAATGTCGTAATTTTCCCGCTTCAAAAACTCCGCAAACTCCGCGGCGGTGTGGAAAGCGGCGATTTTTTCGTAAGCCATGCTCGAAGTGCCCTGTTATTTGTAGATTTTCTGGTTGCGGAAATCCGCCCAGACGTTTTCAAACCAGTCGTCGGATTCGGGGATCGGGCGGCAATCGATCCACTTCGACCCCTTTTCGGCGACGGTGATGAGCTGACGATTGCGGAAAGTTTCGTTTTCCGCCTTGAAGCGCCACTCCGGCCCCAGTTTCGGGTGGATGGCGATGCCGTTGGGATCGACCGCCATCGCCGAACCGCGCGAACCGACTCCGGAATCCAGCTGAAAGAGGATCGCATCCAGATAGACCGCGTGGGCGTAGCAGAGTTGCAGGTTGCGCAACGCTTCGGCGATCTCGCGGGTGGATTTCGCCCCGACGCCGGCTTTTTCCAGCTTGCGGTACTGACCCCAGGCTTCCTTCGCCGCCGCGGCGACCTTTTCGCGGTCGCGGATGTGGGCGCCGTAAGTGCTCATGCGGTGCTGGAATTCCTTGCGCTCCTCGCGGAAGCTCCGCGGCGCGGGTTGGGCGATGAGCGACTCGAATTCCTTGACGATCTTTTGCGCTTCCTGCTCCGCCTTTGCCTCATCGACCGTCGGAGTCGAGTAAACGTTGGCGATGTATTCCGCCGAGCGGAACGCCCCGACCTGACCGGCGTTGAGCCCCGAACCGCCCGGACGGGTCACCCCGTGCGAACCGTTGACTTCGCCGATCGGGAAAAGGTGCTTGAGGTTGGTCGATTCATACCAGATGTTGCCGGAAAGTCCGCCGTTGTTGTGCTGACTGCAGACGGCGATTTCCAACGGCTCCTTGGCGAGATCGATGTCGTGCTCCTTGTAGAGCTCGACCGCGCCGGGATTCATGTGGAGAAGTCTTTCCAGCGGGTTGCCGAACGCGGCGCCGGAGCGCTCCAAGTAAGTGCGCGCTTCTTCCGAGAGATCGGCGAAGCTGAAGTCCGCGGGGTTGTCGCGGAAGTCCAGCCAGACCCGCCGCCCGCGGATCGCGGTTTCCTCGTAAACCAGGATGTCCACGATCGAGGAACCGTTGGGGATCTTGCGGGTGTCGAACGGCCACTGGTAGCCTTTCAAAAAGACCATGGAGTTCATCGTGCCCGCGTCGGGGAAGTAGGGGCGCAGGAACTCCCGCGCATCGTTGCCGTCGGCGTCGGTGGAAATGAATTTGGGCAGTACCTGCATGTAGGTACCGGAAACGTTCCACCGGAATTTGATCGACGCCAGCCCGAACTGGGATTCCGGCAGCGACGCCGCTTCGGCGCCCGCCTGGAGCGCCAGCCCGATCGCGCCGGTGTGCACCGCCGGGTAAACGCTGCAGTCGTAGAGACCGCCGGGCCCGCCGACGGCGAAAACGACGTTGTCCGCCGAGTAGAACTCAAAGCAATCATTCTGATCGGCGTCGATGTTGATCGCCACCAAACCGGCGGCACGGCCGTCGACCATGACCAGTTTCACCGCGACCCGGCGCTCGAAAACCGGGATCTGCCGCACTTGCACTTCCTTGATGAGCGCGCGGCACATTTCCCGCGAAGTGTAGGGGCCGCAACTGGTGGCGCGGCGCAGGGGATCGTGGTCGGTCTTGTACCCGGCGAACTGCCCGTAGGCGTCGCGGGGAAAAGGCACGCCGATATTGACCAAGTTGGAAAAGGCGCGTACCGAAGTGACCGCCTCGACCAGCGCGATGTCGCCGTGGGCGGAACTGCCCCGCAGGCTTTCCGCCAAGCTGACCGGCGAATCCAGATCCTTGCCGCAGATGCCCAGTTTATAATAGGTCTGCTTGTCGCTGCCGGTGTTGATCGAGGTGCCCATCTGGAGCCCCTCGGTGACGATGGCGACACTGTCGATGCCTTCGGCGCGCAACCGCAACGCCGCCGAGAGTCCGGCGGCGCCGCTGCCGAGCACCACGGTATGGAATTTCTTGGTGATCATGAGGTGGAAAATCCGGGATTAGAGTTTCTGGATCTGCATACCGCCGTCAACGTAAACCACCTGACCGGTGGAGTAGGCGAGGTCGCCGCGGACGAACGCCGCGACCGCCTTGGCGATGTCTTCGGGGAAGCCCCAACGCGGAGTGAGCGTCAACCCCTCGGCGATCAGTTTGTCATACTTGGCGGTAACGACTTCGGTCATATCGCTCTTGATGACGCCGGGGCGGATCTCATAGACGTTGATGCCGTACTCGGCGAGGCGGACCGCCCAGAGCTTGGTCGCCATGCTGACACCGGCTTTGCTGATGCAGTATTCGCCGCGGCTGATGCTGGCGACTTCGGCGGAGCAGCTGCTCATGTTGACCACGCACTGGCCGGGTTCGGGGTGCTTGGCCATATAGGAAGCGACCAGCTGGGTCAGGAAGAAGGGACCCTGCAGGTTGATGTGCATCAAACGCTCGAAACTTTCCTCGGTGGTTTCCAACACGTCGAGCCGCTTGATCGGGGCGACGCCGGCGTTGTTGACCAGCACCGTCACCGAGCCGAATTCCTTGACCACGGCGTCGAGAAATTCCTGACGCTGGGCGGCGTTGGTGATGTCGCACTTGACGTAGAGGACCTTGCCGGTGGATTTGGCGCGCAGCGCGTTGCAGTGATCGATCATCTTTTCCGGATCGGCGAGATCGCAAAAGGCGACGTTGTGACCTTCGCTCAAAAGTTTCTCGACAATTCCGTTGCCGATGCCGCGGGCTCCGCCGGTAACCATTACATTAGCCATTTTTCCACTCCTTGAAATTAAGTTGGTTGAGTTTTAAGCTGTCGGACGCTTTTCGCGAAAAGTGCCGTTATGCACACTATCAGTGTAATATACCATATTGCGGGGCTTTTTCAAGTTGAATTTTTCCGGGCGCGGGGATATATTTTAGACATAAGGGTAAAACTCCGCCCCGTTTCGGGCGGATCACGGAAAATCAGGGAGGCTTGTTTACTATGGCGATCGTTGAACAACTGGAAAAAGTCAAAATCGTGCCGGTGCTGGTGCTCAACTCGCTCGACGAGGGCATGGCGGTCTGCGCCGATCTTTACCATCACGGCCTGCGGGCGGCGGAAATCACTTTTCGCACCACCGCCGCCGAAGCGGTGATCCGCGAAGCGGGGAAAAAGTACCCGGATATGCTGTTGGGCGCGGGTACGGTGCTCAACGTCGCCGATCTGCACCGCGCCTTTGCCGCCGGCGCCAAGTTTGCGGTCGCCCCCGGCTTCAACCCCACGGTGGTGAAAGAGGCGATGCGGTGCAAATTTGAGTTCGCCCCCGGCGTCTGCACCCCCAGCGAGTGCGAGCAGGCGATGGAGCTCGGTTGCACTTTTCTCAAATTCTTCCCGGCGGAAGCCTCCGGCGGTACGACGATGCTCAAATCGCTGATCGCGCCCTACCGTCATCTGGGCATCCGCTTTATGCCCACCGGCGGCGTCAAGCCGGGAAACGTCCGCAGTTATCTGGACATCCCCGAAGTCGCCGCGGTCGGCGGCACCTGGCTCAACAAGTGCGCGGTCGAAGTGATCGACGCCGCGGTGGCGATCGCCAAGGAATACGTCAAGTAACCAATATATAATAAGGAAAAAGTTTATGGCTCTGCAATATCTGCCGCAATCCGAATGCAAGTATGACATCCTCTCGCTCGGCGAAGTGATGCTCCGCCTCGATCCCGGCGCGGGCAGGATCCACACCACCCGGACCTTCGACGTCTGGGAAGGCGGCGGCGAGTACAACGTCGCCCGCGGTCTGCGCCGGTGCTTCGGGATGCGCGCGGCGGTGGTCACCGCCTTTGCCGACAACCCGGTCGGCCGCCTGGTCGAGGATTTCATCATGCAGGGCGGAGTCGATACTTCGCTCATCAAGTGGGTGCCCTACGACGGCATCGGCCGCACCGTCCGCAACGGACTCAACTTCACCGAGCGCGGCTTCGGCATCCGGGGCGCGGTCGGCTGCTCCGACCGGGGCAACACCGCGGTTTCCCAACTCAAGGCGGGCGACATCGACTGGGAGTACATTTTCGGTACGCTTAAAGTTCGCCACTTCCACACCGGCGGCATCTTTGCCGCGCTGAGCGACACGACTCCGGAGGTGGTGATCGAAGCGCTCAAGGCGGCGAAAAAATACGGCACGATCACCAGTTACGACCTCAACTACCGCCCGAGTCTGTGGAAGAGCATCGGCGGTCAGGAGCGCGCCCGCGAAGTCAACCGCGAAATGGCAAAGTACGTCGACGTGATGATCGGCAACGAAGAGGACTTCACCGCCTGCCTCGGCTTCGA
The DNA here is from genome assembly GCA_045635865.1 of Victivallaceae bacterium. Classification (GTDB taxonomy): domain Bacteria; phylum Verrucomicrobiota; class Lentisphaeria; order Victivallales; family Victivallaceae; genus UBA1784. Next base: position 96,937 of record JAZTWK010000078.1, on the reverse strand, counting down.
GGTCGAGGGCGTGGATAAGAGCTTATCCAACATCAAGGTCGAGAGTTTCAAGAAAATGATCTCCGACGTGGTCAAGGCGTATCCCTTTAAGGTGGTCGCCACCACGCTCCGCACGGTCAAGACCGCCAGCATCAACGACTGGGGCGCGATCGCGTGGCAGGACGGGGAATTTTTCGAGTCGATCTACCGCCCGAATCTGGAAATTTTCGACCGGGTCGGCGGCGGCGACAGCTTCGCCTCGGGCATGATCTACGGATTGCTCACCACCGGTCAGGCGAAAGTCGGCGTCGAATACGGCGCCGCCCACGGCGCGTTGGCGATGACCACCCCCGGCGATACCTCGATGGCGAAACTTGCCGAAGTGGAAAAACTGGTCAATGGCGGTTCGGCGCGCGTCGATCGCTGATCGATCCCCCACTTGCTTTTGGGCGGTCGCGGCAGATGCCGCGGCCGTTTTTTTTGCCATTTTTTTGCCCAAAAAACCGGTTTTGAACTGGGGCAAAAAGGTAATCAAAAAAATCGAAAAATTTTTTTGCAAAAAAGTTGAAAAATTCGCTTGCAATAGCGACGATTGTGATTATATTAGAAGCACAAGATGTTGAGTTGGCGTTTGCCCGACTCCACAATATCTTGTGTGGATTCCCAAAAGAAACATAAATGTTGTAAGTCGCCTTTTTTGAGGCGATAAGCGTAAAAATACGGAGAGTTTTTGTGCGTTTCGGGCTGCGAAAAATGACCCTGCTGGACTATCCCGGCAAGGTGGCGTGCACGGTCTTTACTGACAAGTGCAATTTCGCCTGCCCGTTTTGCCACAACGCCAGTTTGGTGCGGGGCGAGGAAAAGGATATGGCATTGAGCTTCGACGAGACGGTCGAATTTCTCGACTCGCGGCGGAAGTTGCTCGACGGGGTGTGCGTCACCGGCGGCGAGCCGCTTCTCCACCCGGACATCGACAAACTTCTGGTCGAGATCAAAAACCGCGATCTGGCAGTCAAGGTCGACACCAACGGCTCCTTTCCCGCCCGCCTCAAAGAGTTGGTGAGCGAGGGATTGGTCGATTATGTGGCGATGGACATCAAAAGTTCGCCGGAGCGCTACGAAGTGCTCTGCGGCCGCGCCGGAATGCTCGACAAAGTGCGCGAGAGCGTGGAGTATCTGCTCGGCGGCAAGGTGGATTACGAGTTTCGTACCACGGTGGTGGCGGAACTGCACAAAGCGGAAGATTTCATCGCCATCGGCAAGTGGATCGCCGGGGCGAAGCGCTACTATCTGCAAAGTTTCGTCGATTCCGGCGATATTTTGAGTCAGGAAAAGTTCAGCGCCATGGACGAGGACAATTTGCGTTATTGTCTTAATCTGGTGCGGGAATTCATCCCGGGTGCGGAGTTGCGCGGCAGATAAAAAAGTTTTTACAACCAGTTATGGAAAAATAAAACCCTAAAAAAAGAGAGGAAAAGAAAGATGTATCAGGTTCAGAAGCGGGACGGAAAGAATGTGGATTTCAACTTGAGTCGGATCTCCGACGCCATCAAAATGGCGTTTGAGGCGCAGGAAAAACAGTACAATCAGTCGATCATCGACTTCCTCGCGCTCAAGGTCACCGCGGATTTTGAACCGAAGATCAAAGAGGGGCTCATCTCGGTCGAAGATATTCAGGACAGCGTGGAATCCGTGCTGGTGCAGGCGGGTTACGGCGACGTTGCCAAAGCCTACATCCTCTATCGCCGCCAGCACGAAAAACTCCGCAACGCCAAATCGACGATCCTCGATTTCAAAAAGGCGGTCGACGACTACGTCAAGATCCACGACTGGCGGGTCAAGGAAAACTCCACCGTCACTTACAGCGTCGGCGGCCTGATCCTTTCCAACAGCGGCGCGATCACCGCCAACTACTGGCTGTCGGAAGTCTACGACGACGAGATCGCCAACGCCCACCGCAACGCCGACATCCACTTGCACGATCTGTCGATGCTCACCGGCTACTGCGCCGGCTGGTCGCTCAAACAGCTCATCCAAGAGGGTCTGGGCGGCGTGCCCGGCAAGATCACTTCCGCCCCGGCTTCGCACTTGGCGACGCTCTGCAACCAGATGGTCAACTTCCTCGGCATCATGCAGAACGAGTGGGCGGGCGCGCAGGCGTTCAGCAGTTTCGATACTTACCTTGCGCCTTTTGTCAAGGTGGACAACCTCTCCTACGAGCAGGTCAAAAAGTGCATCGAGAGCTTCATTTTCGGCGTGAACACCCCGTCGCGCTGGGGCACCCAGGCGCCCTTTTCCAACATCACCCTCGACTGGACGGTGCCCCCGGATCTTGCCGAACTCAACTGCATCGTCGGCGGCAAGGAAATGGACTTCAAGTACAAAGATTGCAAAAAAGAAATGGATATGGTCAACAAGGCGTTCATCGAAACGATGATCGAGGGCGACGCCCAGGGTCGCGGCTTCCAGTACCCGATCCCGACCTATTCCATCACCCGCGACTTCGACTGGTCGGAAACCGAAAACAACCGGTTGCTCTTTGAGATGACCAGCAAGTACGGTACTCCCTACTTTTCCAACTACGTCAACAGCGATATGGAGCCCAGCGACATCCGCTCGATGTGCTGCCGGTTGCGGCTGGATCTGCGCGAACTCCGCAAGAAATCGGGCGGTTACTTCGGCAGCGGCGAAAGCACCGGTTCGATCGGCGTGGTGACGATCAACATGCCCCGCATCGCCTATCTCGCCAAGGATAAGGAGGACTTCTACGCCCGGCTCGACCACATGATGGATATTTCCGCCCGGTCGCTCAAGGTCAAGCGCGAAGTCATTTCCAAACTGCTCGACGAGGGGCTTTATCCCTACACCAAGCGCTACCTCGGCACTTTCAGCAACCACTTTTCGACCATCGGTCTGGTCGGTATGAATGAAGTCGGCCTCAACGCCAAGTGGCTCCGGGCGGATCTCACCAACCACGACGTGCAGGAATTCGTCAAAGAAGTGCTCAACCACATGCGGGAGCGCCTCTCCGATTATCAGGAGCAATACGGCGACCTCTACAACTTGGAAGCCACCCCGGCGGAATCGACTTCCTATCGGCTCGCCAAGCACGACAAGAAGCGCTTCGGCGACATCGTGACCGCCGCCGAAGAGGGGCAGACTCCCTACTACACCAACAGCAGTCACCTGCCGGTCGGCTTCACCGACGACGTCTTTTCCGCGCTGGATATTCAGGACGGCTTGCAGACGCTCTACACCTCCGGTACCGTCTTCCACGCCTTCCTCGGCGAGAAGCTCCCGGATTGGAAGTCGGCGGCGGCGCTGGTGCGCAAGATCGCGGAAAATTACCGCTTGCCCTACTACACCTTGAGCCCGACCTATTCGGTCTGCCGCAACCACGGCTACATCGCCGGCGAGGCGTTCACCTGCCCGAAGTGCGGCGAGCGCGCCGAGGTTTACAGCCGGATCACCGGTTACTATCGCCCGGTGCAGAACTGGAACGACGGCAAGGCGCAGGAATACAAGGATCGCCGGGTCTACGACGCCGCAAGTTCGATGAAGCGCCACGCCGGCGAAGTGCACGCCGCCGAGTCCTGCTGCTGCGATCAGGCGCCGAACATCGCCGACGAAGTGCCGCAGTTTGATCATCTGGTGCTTTTCACCACCCGCACCTGCCCCAACTGCCGTATGGCGCGCAACTTCCTCGATCGCGCCGGGATCAGCTATGAGGTGATCATCGCCGACGAGAATCCGGATAAGGCGGAAGCCTTCGGCATCCGGCAGGCGCCGACCCTCTGCGTCATGGCGGGCGATCAGGTGCTCGATCGCGTGGTCAACGTTTCCAACATCCGCCGCTTCATCGACGAGCAGGTGACGGTGCAAAAGTAATTTCCGACGAGAGAGTTTGACATCATGCACGATATCGTAATCATCGGCGCCGGGCCGGCGGGACTTACTGCCGCCATCTACGCCCGGCGGGCGAATAAGAGCGTACTGGTCATCGAAAAGGAAACTTTCGGCGGTCAGATCACCTACTCGCCCAAGGTGGAAAATTATCCCGGCTTCGCGGAAATTTCCGGCAGTGAACTGGGGGAAAAACTGGTCGAGCAGGCGTTGGCGCTCGGCGCGGAGATCGAGTTGGACGAGATCGTCAACATCCGCGACGTCGGCCCCTACAAGATCGCCCAGGGCGAACACGGCGACTATCAGGGTACTGCCATCATCATCGCTTCCGGCAGTCGCCACCGCCAGTTGGGCGTGCCGCGCGAAGAGGAGCTGGTCGGCCACGGCGTTTCCTACTGCGCCCTCTGCGACGGCGCCTTTTATCAGGATAAGGAGATCGCGGTGATCGGCGGCGGCAATACCGCCTTGCAGGATGCGGTACTGCTTTCGGATATCGCCAAAAAGCTGACGGTCATCCAGAATCTCGCCACTTGTACCGGCGAGGCGCGGCTGGTCGAGATCCTCAAAAAGAAACCCAACGTCAGCTTCCGCTTCAACACCGTGGTCGAAAGCCTCGAGGGCGAGCCGGAATTGACCGGGATCGAACTCAAGGATACCGAGCGCGGTACCACCGAGATATTCCCGGTCGACGGCATCTTTGTCGCGATCGGCCAACAGCCGGATAACGAGCCGTTCAGCAGCGTCTGCAAACTCAACGACTACGGCTACATCGTGGCGGACGAGTCCGCGCTGACCGGCACCGACGGCGTGTTCGTCGCCGGCGATTGCCGGACCAAGACGGTGCGCCAAGTGGTCACCGCCACCGGCGACGGTTCGGCGGCGGCGCTGGCGGCGTGCCGCTTCGTGGACAACAAAAAACAGGATTGAGCTTCGGCTTTTTTCGAGAAATAATTCGATATCCCCAAGTCGGGGAGATTGAATTTTTTTTGGCGTTCATCTATATTATGGCAAACCGCAAAGCAAAAAGGGGAGTTGATCGGATGAAAAAGTGGTGTCTGTTGTTAGTGGTCTTCGGGGCGGCGTTGCTCTGGGGCGCCGAGCCGAAGTATGTTTTTCTTTTTATCGGCGACGGGATGAGTTTTCCGCAACGGATGATGGCGCAGGAATTCCTCGCCAAGACGGAAAATCGTCAACTGGTCATCAACACGTTGCCTTTTCAGGCGGTGACGACGACCAACTCCGCCAACAGCTTCATCACCGATTCGGCGGCGGCGGCGACCGCGATCGCCTGCGGCACCAAGACCAACAACGGCATGGTCGGGGTCGCCCCCGACGGCAGTAAACTGGAGTCTTCGGCGGCGGTGGCGAAAAAAAGCGGTCGCAAGGTCGGCATCATCACCACCGTGACGATCAATCACGCCACTCCGGCGGGCTTTTACGCGCACAACCAGTCGCGGAGCAACTACTATCAGATCGGGCTGGACTTGGTTAATTCCGGCTTTGATTTCTTCTGCGGCGGCGTTGCCCAGCACGATCGGACCGAGGACCCGAAGTATGCGGGGGACATCTATGAACTCGCCGCGAAAAACGGCTACAAAGTCGTCCGGAAAACAGACGAGTTTGCTCAACTTCGCCCCGCCGACGGCAAGGTGCTGGCGGCGCTCACTTCGGGGGAGACTCCTTACTCGATCGACTCGCCCAACGACCGCATGCGGTTGGCGGATCTGGTCGCCAAGGGGATCGAAATGCTCGACGGCGAGCAGGGCTTTTTTATGATGGCGGAAGGCGGCAAGATCGACTGGGTCTGCCACAGCAACGATGCCGCGAGCGTGTTGCGCGACGTGATCGAATTCGACGCGGCGGTGCAGGTGGCGCTGGATTTTGCCGCCAAACATCCCGAGGAAACGCTGATCGTCGTCACCGGAGATCATGAAACCGGCGGGCTGACCCTCGGCTTTGGCGGCACCGGCTACAAATCCTTTATCGAAAATCTGCGGCATCAAAAAATTTCCAATGAGAAATTCCATGAAAGACTCAAGATGCTGGCTAAAAACGGCAAGCCGGATTACGCCGAGGTGCAGAAGCTCATTACCGATAATTTCGGGTTGATCTTTTCCGCCGAACCGCCGAAACAAACCCTCGGCACCATGGAACTTTCCGCGGCGGAGCAGGCGGAGATCCGGACGGCTTACGAGCGGCAGTTTGCCGACAATGTCGAAAAGAAAAACCGGAAAGCCGTCATGGTGACGGTCGTCAAGTGCCTCGACAACAAGGCGTCGCTGGGGTGGACGAGCGGCGCGCATACCGCGCTCCCGGTGCTGACCACGGCGACCGGGGTCGGCGGCGAGCGCTTCGCCAACCACTTGGACAATACCGACATCGCCAAAAACTTGAAAGCGATCCTCGCGCGCTGACGCGGAAAGGGGCAGGGCGCGATGATCAAGTTGCTTCGGGGGTCGACCGGATCCGGGATTTCCTCCCGCCGGGCAGGGATCTTGCCGGCGGTTTTTGCCCTGCTGTGCCTCGGATTGTGTTTCCTCGACAGTGTCCCGCAATATCCCGCTTCCGGCAGCAAGGAAAAGGCGCGGGTGATCCGCGTGGATAATAGCGATGTCCGCGACTACGGACTGCTCCGCCAGGGGTCGCAACGATTGGAAGTCGAGGTGCTTTCCGGGAAGTTTCGGGGGAAAAGATTTCCCGCGGTCAATGAGTTGCGGGCGCAAATGGAGTTGGATAAAGTCTTTGCCCCCGGCGATGTGGTGCTGGTGGGGATATTGTCCGAGGCGATCCCGGGCGAGAGCGTGATCAATGCGCAGGATCACTACCGGCTCAACCATACCGCGTGGCTCTTTGGATTGTTTGTGCTGCTGTTGCTCGGCTTCGGCGGTTACGTCGGGCTGAACGCGTTGCTGTCGTTTGTTTTCAGTTGCCTTGTCATCTGGAAAGTGGTCGTGCCGCTGGCGTTGCGCGGGGTGGAGCCGATAACGCTCACCTTTGCGGCGGTCATGGTGCTCTCGACCGCGATCATTCTCTTGGTGGCGGGGTGGAACCGCAAGGGTTTTTCCGCGTTGGCGGGGACCTTTTTCGGGGTGGGGACGAGCGCGGTGATGGCGTTGGTGTTCACCCGGATATTCCGCATCAACGGGGCGGTGATGCCGTACTCGCAGGCGTTGCTCTTTTCCGGCTATGAATTTCTGTCGTTGCCGTCGATCTACGTGGGGGCGGTGTTCCTTTCCGCCTCCGGGGCGGTGATGGACTTGGCGATGGATGTCGCCAGCGGCATCGACGAGATCCACCGCCGCCGCCCGGATTTGGGCAGTCGGCAACTGCTCTTTTCCGGAGTGCGGATCGGGCGGAGCGTGGTGGGCACGATGACGACGACGTTGCTCTTGGCGTACAGCGGCGGGTATCTCACATTGCTTATGGTATTTGCGGCGCAAGGGGTGTCGCCGGTGGACTTCCTCAACAATCCGTATGTGGTTTCGGAAACGGTCAAGACCTTGATCGGCAGTTTCGGTTTGGTGCTGGTGGCGCCCTTCACGGCGCTGGCGGGAGCGCTGATTTTCCGGAAGCAAAAATGAAAAGCGCGACAATTTTTTGGTCGTCGCTTGATTTTTCGTTGAGCCGGGGCTATATTATAAGCACATGAATGGGGCAATAGCTCAGTTGGCTAGAGCATCACACTGGCAGTGTGAGGGTCGAGAGTTCGAGTCTCTTTTGCTCCACCATCCTTCGCTAAAGCTACGGATGGCAGGCCGTCAGGCTTGCTATCCGTAGTTTTTTTTGCGTAGCAAAATAGCGCGAAGCGCGCGAAGGATGCCCTCCATAGCTCGAAGAGCGACGGAGGGCCAAACGTTTAGAATCAATCCCAACAATTGTTTCCGATGTGACGGCTTTTTTTACGGCTTGGCAAGCCATGGGCGAAGCCAAGGCGTAATGGGGCGATAGCCCCAGAAGGCGTGTCACGCCGTAGCCTTGGCGAAGGAGGGCTTACGACATTTCTCCCCTTGCCTTTTCGCCTCAAAAAACGACCTCAACGCGCCTATCGAAGTGTGTTTTTAGAGCCCGAAAATCTCCATCGGTCCCTAAAATCGGCAAATCCTCTAACTTTTACGGCTTCCGAGGGGGACTTGACCCCCTCCGATTTTGAGCTCAACTTCCAACCCCGGTTTGCGAAAACCTATGCATACCATTTTGCAACAAGCGCGAAATGCCGACCTCCGGTGGAGAAAGAAAGCCCATACCGTTTCGGTGGCGGAGAAATGGCGCGGCTTGGATTAGAAGCCGCCGCGGAGGATCGCAGACGCCTTCCGGCAAGTCTCCTTGCGGCGGACATCAGCTTGCGCGCCTTCGTCAGTTCCTCTATCGTGCCCGCGTCCGCAGTGGCGGTGATGCCTGCGTTGAGGATGTCGCATTCGAGCTTTTTGTCCCTCTTGACACACAAAACTGAGACGGTTTGGCACAAGTTTGGCGTCATCTCCCATGTCCAAACCTCCCCGCTGAGCGAGAAATAATGGTTGGCACAGATTATGCTTTATCGCCGACGGAGGGGATGGTCCCCTCTATTAAACCAAAAGGAGGAATACTATGAGAAAAACATGACTGACATGAGTTGAGAAGACATCAAAGTAACGATAAATCTTAAACAGAAAGATGAATTTTATGGATCAAAAAATTGATTACTTATTTGTGGAATCCCAAGACATTGATGCCGATGATGCCAAGAATATCCACATTTTCGAGGGGCAGTATAATCAAATATCAAAACGTTTTACTCCCTTTGAAAACAAAAGTTGCTGCGGCAAGTGCTCGTTTAAACCACGTCCAGAGAGCATACAAATTGTCGCTCGTAGAAATAATGAAGAAACTCGTAAAGCGGCCCGTACTATTGCTAAGGATTACGAAGATCGCGGAATTACCGTATGCGGGAAGTGTGTCGCAAGGTTGTACAGCGACGAAATTTGATTCTTGTGTATGTGGTGCAGCACATGAACGGCCTGCATGATGTTGCATAATATTAGCTTGTAATCATTTGCGCCTACCGCATGGGTGTGCGGCAGGCGCAATTCTTTCATAAAAAGAGGCGGCGTTGCTCTTCCCAGCTGTCGGGGATGTCGCGTCGTAGCTTATCCAGCGAGAGCCCGACGGGCTGGCGGTTCTCCCATATCGCCTTTACGATGTCTGGCGCGAGGTTCGCCAATTGGAGCGTTCGCGCCAGAAAGGAGCGATCCATGTTATATTCCTTGGCAATCTGCCGCATGGTCGTCGCCTTGCCGGAGACGATCTGCTCCATGCCGCGATGCGCCTGCATCAACGCCGTATGGAGCGGCAAACGCGGCTCGTCTGAGGCGGTGTCTGGGAGATGAATTTTCACCCGTCCGCCGTACCGCCGCAACTTGCAAGGAACAGTAAGGACGCACTCTATACCGGATCTTTCCGTGGAGATGGAGAAGTCTATCCCGGTTTCCTTCAGCAACGTGACGATGCCCTCGGCATGAAACACGATCCGTACCTCGTCCTCGAATACCACCACCTTCCGGATGAGCGAGTGGATGAGTTTATACCTTTCCACCGGAAACATCTCGTCCCAAAGAGTAGCGATGTTCTCCAGCGCTTCTCCTGCCTGACGAGTATCGAGGATATCCCGCAATTCGCCGTTACATATCTTCGTCAGCATAGTCGGGGTTCTTAGCAGCACGGAGATCTTGTCCAACAGTAGCTTTTCCAGTGCCATCTTCGGGATGCGGCGCAGAGGACACTCATGGTGGGCGCGCTTCTCGTCCACATGGCAGACGTAATACTCATATCGCTTACCGTTTTTGCTCGCGGCTACGGCGAACATTGGCGCATCGCAGTGCCCGCAGTAAATAAGTCCGGCAAACGGCCTCAGTGTCCTCGCGGAGCGCTTGTGGCAACTCTCCGCATCTGCGCGAAATGATGCCTGCACAGCATTCCATAAATCGATCGGGATGATACGGGCGGTTAGACTGAACTGGGATGGCTACGTCGCATACGCCGTTCGATAGATTACATGCATCAAATATCCATTCGGGGCGATCCTCGGCGGGTGGTACAAGACGGCGGAGCAAGTCGGGGCGCTCCTCGCACCAGGTGAATTGTGCGAACTCAACCAAACGCCGGAGACCTGCGTCGCCTACCATCGCGATAGGGGCGAGGCGCTTCGGATCCCCTTCAAGTTCGAGAGCGTCGACGAGTATCAGTACCGCGGCAAGGGGCAACTCGCCGCTGAGTACCTCTACCTCTACGACAACGGCAAGTGGAGCGTGTACGGGCTCTACAACGACTCCGAATGGAATGAACTCGACGTAATCGTCGGCAACTCAAAGGAGGACTGAAAAATGGACGAATTCTTCAACAAGAAACGGTACGACCGGTGCGGCGCACCACTCGACGGCGGCTTCACGATGAGCCGGTTCAACACCGATGCGTTGTGCCATCGGTGTCTTGACGAGGAGCGTCAGCACCCCGACTATCAGCTTGGCGGCGGACGCCGAACTCGCCGCGGTGCGCTCCGGCAACCGCAACTTCAAGGGCATCGGCCGGCCCGGCAAAACCAGGAGGGTGAAACGATGAATACGCCGAAAACCGACATCCGCGTTCGGCTCACGGGCGAAGACGGCAACATCTTCTTCATCTTGGGACGCGTCCGGGAAGCGCTCAGGCGCGGCGGTCGCCTCGACCTCGTGCCGGAGATGACCGCCGCCGTCACGAGCAGCCGCTCCTACGAGGATGCGCTGGCGCGGATCATGGAGTATGTAATTGTGGCATAATCAACTGCGTCGCTTATGACAACAAAGAAATAATATATCTCTTGAACCATGCGAAAAACATGTAATATGGGAGAGCCATGCTCATGGTAATGGTTTAGAATTACGTAGCGCGCAATCACCAAATCACAACATGTTCATATTAAAAACTTATGTGAGCGTTGTTCAATTCTGTGATTGCATGATTCGCAAAAATCTATTTCACACAACTGTTGCCACTCATAAAAAACCCGACAGAATTGTTTTTAGCCAATATATTTCTTGGCATGTATTAAAGCACCCGACAGAGAAACGGACAGTCCCTTCTGGAGCTGTATTCATATGCTCATGAGCTAAAGGCGCACAATGCAAGCCAGACCGGACACAAATTCCTGCTTGAGACAAGTAGGAATCCATTTCAGCCGGGGACATTGTCCGTGGAACAACCGATATTACTCCGATGTTGTTTGTTTGCTCGTCGCTAACCATTGAGCATATGTCTGAAAAGTTATTCAAAACCTTAAACAGAGCTTGGGTCATCTCGTGCTTCCTTTTTATTACGTCAGCACGATTTTTCAGAAGCCAATCTGTTGAAATCATCAACCCCAGAATATTCAAGGAATTCATACTGCCCACCTCGAACTTTTCCGGAAGTGATTTCGGCATTGATTTTTCTTCAGAAAACACCCCTGTTCCGCCAAAAATGACGGGATTCAAACAGTATGGAGAATTGATGACAAAGCCACCAATTCCAGAAGGGCCACATAAACCCTTGTGGCCAGCCCAGATAATGAAATCGGCTTTCAAATCAGCGGCTTTGGTCGAGATAGTTCCCGCTGTTTGGGCGGAATCCAGAATGGTTATGGCATCATATTTCTTAGCCGCAGAAAAAATTTCTTTAACAGGCAAAATGTTACCAAATACATTTGAGGCATGAGTGCATATTACCACATCAGGCGATGCATTGGCAAATAAAAAACCAGTTTTGGGCTCATCCCAACAAAATCGCTCAAAAGGCAAAACATTTAAATCGAAGCCATGCTTTTGCTGCATAGCCCATATAGTTCTATATGTTGCGTTGTGCTCAAATGGAGATATGTAGACCGTTTTTATACTTGAGTAATCCAACCCCTGTATAATCTGATTTGCCGCGAGTGTTGCGGAAGCGGTCAATACAATTTTGTCTGGAGTAACTCCAAAAACCGTCGCAAGATTGCCCCTGAGCACATTTTCATGCTTAAGCATTTCTTCTGCAAGTTGATGGTGTCCTCGAGTGCCATTTACGCCGAATTTCTGAAACAATCTCATTGTTTCTGTATAGAATTCTGGCGGCTTGGGGAATGATGTCGCAGCATTGTCGAAATATGCCGAAAACATTTATTCCTCCAACCAGGGGCTGACCCGCTTCCACAGAATCTCGCAAATACGCTCGCTGCGCCGCTGAATCAATGCAGCGTCCCACTTGCCATCCTTGCCAACATTTACAATCGGGACGATGTGTTCATTGTGCGTGGCGTGGCGCAGGCAAGTAATGACACTGTCTTTCAGCGTGATGCCAGCTTTTCTGGCATCTTCTGCCAATTTTTTCACCTTGTCAACATCTGTCTCTGACAAGTGCTTGTAGTAATAGTATTTTTCAAGCCACCCCTTGTTGCTGGCAGATTCGTTAATCTCCTCCGGGAGCAGAGTTAAATTTCCTACCGTGTTGTTGACTTCTTCTGAATAAATATTTGCATCCCAACCAGTATTTTCACGCGGTTTGCTCGGCGCAATATGCTCTATATCTGACAGGCCCGCATCATCCCAGTATTTTACATCCATACAAGGATGGCAGCCTTGCGTGCCAATCTTCATCAATCCAGGGCAAGACTCATCTGCGATTGTATCATGCGCCGCAATCAGCAACGCAAAACGGCAAATGTATTTGGCCTTGTCATATCGTAAGTTGCCCTTTGCTTTCTTCAACCAGTCTTCTTTCGCTCCCAGGGATTTTTTGGCAAGCTCGCCTTTAAGATAGGCTTTAAGATTTGCAACGGTCATCTCTGATGCATCGCCGGTCCATGAAAACGAAGGGATGCCCTTGTCCGCATCACCCTTTAGAAGAACCCTGTAAACGTTATCCAAGCCCGCATTGGTATCTGCCGCTCGCCACAATGTATAGAACGCCGCGATTGCTTTTACTGCATCACAGAAAAACACTGCTGAATTTTCTTTTTCAGAGAGAACCTCTGAATAAAAGCGGCTCAATATCGTGTTGGCCATTCTATGGCCCGAGTCCTGGAGATATTTCACCAGCAAGAAAACTAAATTCATTAACTCGTCGGGGATTGGCTCCAGCCCACTATAAGCTCCGGATTGCGGCTTATGCTCTTGAACATTGATATAATATCTGGCGTGTTGCCCCATCCACCGGATAAACAGAGCCTTCCCCTCCGCGGTGTCATATGAGGTGTATGTTGAGTTTAGCCAACGCCGTTGCGCGCTAAACTGGCTAGACAATTTATAACCAGACACCGTGAGAGCAAGCGATGTCAAAAATTCGTTCGTGAACCGACTCTTTTTGGCATCGGAGGTAACGGTATCCAATAGCTCATCAACGTGATTAAAGTCCTCTTCAACAGATGAACCTTTATATGATGGCGTACAATTTACAACAACTGGCTTAAATGTTTCGATAGAAGTCAAAGGCGTACCTGATGCATTCAGCGACTGAAACATATCAAATGCCCAATCGTCGGAGGATGGCTGAATGGAAGTGAAACAACATCTTTGAAGCAGATAATGATTAAATGCAAACAATTGGACAGCGGAACACAAGAGACTTTCCTGCTTGCTCATGTTGTCAAAATCAATGTTTCTGACAATTTTGGTAAGCTCTTCACGCCCATACGACCAGATGTGTTCCTGCTTAATTTTCTCAAGGATTACCGGCGCAGTCAATATGTTGTCTTCATCACCCTTGTGAGCATTGGCAACCCTGTCCAGCCACTTGTTCATTTGCTTCAGATTGTTGGCGACCCTCCCGGAACCTGTAATGTGCGGAAATTCTCTTTTGTTTTCACATGCAGAAATAAAACGCGCCAAAAACGAAGATACTTCAGAAACATAATTGTCTTCCTCTCGCCCGTCAAACGTCCAGCAGTCCTTAGACCCCCTAATTATTATAGGCTTCCTGTGCGGTTTGCCGCGCTTGATATCGACCGAGAAAATTTCTATCAACGTATCTTGCTTGGCGGTAATTACTTCTTTCAGCTCCTGATACGGTGCTTCGTTAGGCAATGCTTTGTATAATGTCGCAAAGCGTTGATACAATAGACAAGCAAGAAGGGCAATGGTCGATAAACGCTGCTGACCATCGATTATATTCTCTATGGAACTTGGAAGTGCTCTGCCATCTCTCGGCTGGATGTTGACGGTGGGGTTGTTTTCTTTGACTAGAATGACTGTCCCCAAAAATCTAATCGCATCGTCATCGTCTGCCAGGACTTCAACCCCGTGGCATATATCTTCCATCAACTGGTCGATATTCTCATTGTTCCATGTGTAATCGCGTTGATATAGAGGTATATAGAAGCCAACCCCCGGACGTTGAAAAAACTCATAGACAGGTTCGCCTTGCGTCGTGAACGCCTTTGAAATATCCAACATCGTACTTACCTCCTGTTAAGGTCTTGTAACAATCTGACAATAACGTTTTGAATTTCCTGCTGGGAAATCCCCTTAAAGGCCTCAATATCAGCAAATAACTTTTTCTTTAAGATTTCTCCCAAATCCGTTAATACGACATGGGTATCGATATTTAATGCCGGGCTACCCTCCGCAATCTTGCCGATTTCTGTGCGAAGCGCATTGTTATAATCTACAATATCTTCATTTGAACGCCATTGAATATAATCAATACCCCCGCGGATTGCGGATGTTGTCTGTCTCAGCAACTCCTGCTCGTCTAATCCACCGTCTTTCTGCCAAGGCAAAACAGATGACCTCAAACGTTCTAATTGAGTCGAATTCAAAGCACGTTTCCAATTTGCGATACAAACACCTAACTGTGCATCACGCCTATTTAATGCCGCTTTGGTGATGTTTCTGATTCGTTCGGTAAAGCCGTCCCGTGCTTGTAAAATCTTCTGAATATCATCAAACCATGCCGCGGCAATAACACTCCAATCATCAGATTCGTACAGACGGGGCAAGCGTTGGAAAAAGAATGTTTTGGAGTTGTTTACATCAAGACCGTTTATTAACTTCGTCAACGATACATGAGTCTCAGGAATCATTTCCGTAAATAGCATTTTGGGCAACGAAAAAATCAATTTCTTAAACCCATCATAGAGCAAGACCGTGATGTCTTTATCGCTCTTTGCATCTTCAAGGAAAAAACCAAATACGGGGGTTTCGGCAAGCTTCTGCAAACTCGCTCTTGCTCCCGCGGGGATTCGTAACAGCGAGATGATATATTTACTTGGAGAGCTATCCAACACATCGAGGATATCCTCTGATAACGGAACTTCTGTCTTGTCGTAACTGATTAGGACATGGTCCTTGTTTTGCAACAAAAAGAATCCCAGCAGGAACGAAAACACACCGCTTCTGAAGCCATACTCAGACTTGTTTGACGCAAAGTGCGATAGCGTTGCTTCATAACTGACGGCATTAGAGCTCAGCCATGCCTCTAGTTCATCAAACAACTCGGCCAATGTCGAGTCGCGGTAGTCGAGTTTCTCATCGTGCCAGATTCCTGTGTTTTTCATCAAGATTCTGGCAATACTATTCGCCGCGCCAGTAGACTCAAAATATTCGTCGCTCCAATCTTGGTCAATGATTTTTTTGAAAATTTCTTTCCGGGCTGTTTTTACCGGAATCGTCAGCCTGCTTTTGTTGACCAATTCATAATTTATGATGAACTCTTTTTTGAATCTGGGATATTTGCTCTCCAAGAAAGATGACAAATGTCCTTGATATTCTTCAATGCTCTGCGAATCATAGATTTGACCATGAAAAACCAAAAAAAGGTTTCGGTGAATATTCCAAGTCTTTTCTATGCACGCATACACATACTCAGCCAACTCGCTTCGGTAGTGAGTCAATTCTTCTTGAGCAACAGATGATAACGTGAATGTGTCATCAAGTCCTTCCAGGCGCGACAACGCCTCTAACCGAATCAATGCGTCTTCAACATTAAAACACTTCAACTCGGCACATGCAAAGATTGCATTACGGTATATCGCGCTCGCTTGCTGTAATTTTTTCTTACAGTCTGTTGCGTGGGTAAAATTTGTAACGTAAAAAATCACTCCATCTTCAACAGTATTGGTAAATGCCCCTTCTAATTGGGTTAACGCTGACAAATCGATGAATTTTCTGGCAAAGAATCTCGTGATTTTATATGTAAAATTGTACTTAACAGGAAATTCCGCTGGCAGTTCCGTGCATTGAGTTAAGGTGTCAAAATAATTCATATTGCTCAGCGTCGGAATTATTTTTGACAGGCTTGCATCAATATTGAAGTCAATATCCTGCGACAGTATATAACGGTCTAAGTGCTTGCGATAAGCGACGCACCCCTTTTCTTGCAAACGGGATATCGCCGCTTCAAACACATCTTCCGCCAATCCGGATGCAAAAAGCAAGAACTGCCTATTGGGAGGCAATTCATTATACTCATTCAACACATAAAACAAGGTCAAAATCTTTACCAGTTTGGCATCAGGGATATTGGAGGGCAGAGATTTTATGATTGTTCTGGCATTCAAATAAATTTTGTACTCACGACTTGCGGTCCCCAGAAAAATAAAATTATCCTCAAAATAATCGTATAGGCAGTCCGGAGAAAGCAATTGAAAGTAAGAGCTGTCATTCTTATAAATATTACATAACGCAAAAGGTTCGTTGCCGCAAAGGAATGCGAATAATGTTCGTTCATTTTGGGCGAGGCGCTGTGAGAGTTTTGGCAACATAACCGCCGTTATGTAATTCAGCGGATAAAAGGTGTTAAACGTCTGCTCTGGGGCTTGAACGGAAATGTCTTCAAGTTGCTCAATATAATAGTCGTATTTTTCCCTGTTGGAAATAATAAATTTCTTGAAAATAGTGGGACGCTTTTTGAGAATAGACTCGATTATCGACAGAATATTATTTTCCTCATACAGTAGGTGTGTTTTGAAAAAACGCCCGCTGACTTTTTCCCATTCATCTCTTAAGGAGTCATTATGGAGCCTCTTGGAATATTGAAAAATATCCTTATGCGAAACCAGGAGCAGAGCAGAGTTTCGCCCTGAATTGCAATATTCGGCTGCGTCTTGGACTTCTTTTACATCAATGGAATTAATGTTGTTTTCAAGGAAACGTCCAAACTCATCAAAGATATACAACACGCCATTATAGCCGATATTGCAAACTTCGTTTTCAAAATCGCGCATGATGGAGGTGATGTTGTGAGAATCCCCCAGGGGAATGAATTTTTCACCAGCCATGATTTGCGGATAGATTTCTTGAAACAGCAAAAATGCTTCACGCGAAAACTCGTTTAGCCTGGTGACTAGTTTTTTTACAGACCAGCGCTTTTTTGTCAGCGCGGCTTCAAGCCCTTTATAAAATGCTGGATGCGTTTTTTTCCAGCGCTCTATGCGCTGAACAATGCCATGATAAGTTGAATTCAGAACGACATCGAGATGATTCTCCTCAATGGCAGCCGCAATACCCAGGCATACAGATTGGGAAAAATCAGCGAAAGAGTCGTCTGGGAACACGATTACATACTTTTTAGAGGCAAATTTTTGCAATGATTTTGCATAAGCCTCATCTAGGGCTCTAAGTTTATCTTTCAGCTCTTTGAAGTCCGCATTGAAATCAAATTCCCCAGAAAGAATGGCTGCAATAATTGCGGTCAGGAATGATTTACCAGTACCATATGCGCCTGAAAGCATCAGAGATTTATTGCTTGCGGACACAATGGCCTCGCAGGTCTTAAGCAAGAAATCTGCATTGGTCTTTGTTGCAAAAAAACCATTCAGCTTTTGAATATTGCGGTAATCGTCTTTGACGTTGACTGAATATTTAAAGCTCTTAACGACTTCAATCAGCTTACTCATTATCCACTCTCAAAAGTTCGTTTGCCATGTCATCGGCACTGATTTTTTTCAACGCATAAATCATGTTGAGCCCAGCCGCCCGGTCAATGCTGATAAAAGCAGTTCTTTCAAGTTCCCTCAGCCACCAACGGAATGATGTCAAATCCATTCTTGCCAATGAACGACACTCATTATACGCCGATTCCAAATCAACCCCCTTTTCATGGGATGATTTACAGAACAGGATATAAAAAATCATCAGGGGGGCTATCTCTTCGGCGTTAATACTCCTAAATGAAACATCTTTCCCGTTGTAGCTCAGTAGTTTTAAACGACTCAATGGCGATTGAAGATTGCCCTCTACATCAGGGGATGGCATCCTCACATAAGTGCTCACGAAAACTTCAATGTATGAAGCACAGGTTTTTGTAGAGTAACCTTTAGCGCCCTCTGATTTCACAAGTGATTCTAGTTTCTGCAAAAGATAATCCTTTGAATAGCTAAGCATCTCAGAATTTTTGCAGCATATATCCCACAGTGGGGCATTCGCAATGCTATTGGCGTGTAGCAACCAAAGGGTTGACCTATGCTGGATGAATAGGTCGTTTTTCAAAATCGCCCTTCCCAAATTTGATAGTTGTAGCCTTTGCCCGCGCCCCGAGTTGTTGGCAAGACCAAAATACAAGAGCCAATATCGTAAGGATTTTACCATATTTGCTCCAATGCCCAATGTATCTATCGCATCTATCACCTTAGAGATGTGAAAAATTTCAGGATTTTCTTCAATCGCGGTGATGCCCTTTGTTAACCACCCCTCCCGCGGATAGAAGCTCTCATGCCCTGTTAAAAAATCAAAGTTCATAATTACTTCCCATATTAGTTTTTGGTTTCCAACGCAGATGCTATCAAACACCCCGAGGAGAAGTGGGCGACACACTTCAAACAGTGCGCGCACTTCGCTTCGTCTATCCTATAGGTGCCATGTCCAACGGCAAGTGCTCCTGTCGGACAAATTGAATTGCAGGCCTGACAGAAAACACATGTTTGAAATTTTCTGATTTGTTTGTCTATGTAACCGATAATATTGGCTTGATTAACAAAGCTTGGAGATAGTTTTTTCAATGCGGGATAAAACGCTATTCTCACATTGCGACTTCCAGTATTCCCGGATATTTTGAGGATAATGTCGTTATTGCGATTAAACACAAAAACTTCGGATGCGCCCTTTTTGCCCAAAGTGAAATCAAGTTTTCCAAATGGCTTGAAAAACTCATAAAAATCTTCAGACATCTCTCTAGTCAATGTGTATTGACGTGCATTATTTTCAACGGTGCAGTTTTTAGAATTGATTTTAGTGCTATGGGCATCCAGCCCATCACCTCCATGGCGGGCTTTCCATTTTCCCGTATTTATATACACCTCTGCGTCAGGTTTTCCTATTTTCTTTGCGAAATCGATTAGAAAACTGCGCCAAACGTTATAGTGTTTGGAGTTGTATATCGCCATCAACAAATCAGACCAATCAGAATTATTCGGGCAACACCAACAACCGACCCGCGTAAAACCAAGTCGGTAAGCGTTGTTGTAATCAAGTTTATTTTTTAACATGTATAGCCACACATCGATATCATACCAATCAATGATGGGAGCCGCGACGTGTTGCATTTCCAATTTGGGGCTAGGTGTAAATCTCAAATATTTGCTTCTGGAAACGGACTCATGACGCCTGATTCCATAAAATGTCAAGAGCTCTAAGCCCATATTGGCTAAGGTAGTCCCCATCGGTCCCGTTTTTAAAATAGAGCAGCACCATGTTTTGACTCTACTCGGGGGCCCCACCTTTTTGCATAGGGACATGAAATCGGATTCGCTGTTTCTTTCAATCAAAAACGGGGTCCTATTATGGCTTGCTTGAAAACGTTTTACATAATCATATGTATAGGGAAACTCAAGCGTAGTGTCTCCAAAAATATGGACTATAGACGGGGTGCTCAATGCCTGTTGCACCAAGTGAGACACGACTGTGGAATCTTTACCCCCCGAAAAGGATACAAAAGGGCGTTTGTTTGGATTGCGCGACACAACGGCTTGGATAAACGGAATTGCTCCCCTTGGCCATTCTTCTGCATCTGGAGATGTTTCATTCAGTATTTTGTTCAGGTGATTTTCATTGCTTCTGATAAACGCATTGATGATGTCTTGTTCTGCACAAAGGATATCATCTGTCGGTTCAAAGTTTGAAAGTTCTTCTGCAAGAGTGTCCGGCGAAATCTTCCTGAGAGCTTGTAAAACCGATTTTTTTACTTTTACCCCATCAATAAAGAAATGGCTGCTCTTATCTGCCCACACCGATTTATCCCAAATATTAAAAAAATCGTTAGGAAGAATCTTCGACAGCAGGAACTTCTCTTCCCAAAACACGGGGCGAATGTCAACTGCCATGTATGAAATGGAGTCACCATATGCAATATCTTCCCGCGCGAAGACATCAAGAATAATAGGAGCGCGATTTCCCTTATGCCAAAATACGGCGTATTGTTTTTTTTGACTATCGACCATACCGGGCTCCGTTAATTGGATGACATGCCATAGCCTAATATAGCAAGTTCATCCAAAAAGTCAAGACGCGCAATAATTTTTTTTGGAAGCACTATTCAATTGACTATAGCTTTTTCATCCAAAATCGTGTTATTGCAAGACAACACTTTGCCTCAATACACGCCGATAATGCGCTATTGACGCAAGTTGCTTATTATAAATAGATTACGCCCAGCAGCGTAAGCGGAAAGAAAATTTCGATATCCTGCTTGTGGCAGTGCCGGTCAGAGGATGATAGTGGCTGTGTTCTTGAAGTTTAGGAATTTGATGCCGTCGGTTCCGGTGCTAACTCGCCGGAATAAATCGCGCATCCGCCGCTGAATTTGAGCGAAAGCCTTCGCGGCTTGAGCAATTTTTTGCAGAAGTAATTATCCCAGATACCGCCAACTCAACAGCTTATTCAACTTTGTGAATGCAGGTGTCATTAAGCAGGGGCCTTTTACCCTCCAGACCATTCTACACGTAGCCATACTGATGAGGCGGGGCGTTGCGGAGTTTGCCAATATTCGCTTTGCTACAAGCACAACAGCGCTGCCTCGCCAAGCGTCAATATACATCCACGCGCCGAACAGCACTTGTGTGACGCTGCCGTAACGATGCCACACATGCAATCGGAGCCTTGCGGCTGTGTGACGGGCTTAATGATTCCCCATGCCCAAAACTTACCTCTAAAAAGTAGCAAAGGAGAAACGCTGTCAATACCGATTATCAGTTCAACAGATCGCTCAGGCGCTTCAACAGGGATTTTTTTATTGTTTCGAACCGTTGCTTAAGAATGGCAACATAGGCCTCTTTTTTATCCTCTAATGCCTTGACTTCGTCCATAATATCCGGAACCATATGATAGGCCAATGCCACAGGAAACACATCCTTGTAATATTTGTCTGGCGAATCATCCGAGATCATTTTGTTAGCCTCGGCAGAAATAAAAGTCCTATTCAGCGGACTATTGAGGGGATGCTTTTTATCCTTTCGAATGGACTTCGACGATTCCCCTATTCTTGTTGCAGAACCGAGAGGAACAATATGATGATCCTGCAATCTCAAATTGATTTTGTATTTGCAAACGGTTCCATCTTCATTCTTTTTATTAACAAACACCTCACGATCTTTGTTTTGATATTCGGCACAAGTCCATGCACACAATTTGTATTCATCAAACTTATCTTTCGGCAAAAAATCTACCGGCTGGGTACTTAATACAAACTGCAGTATTGCAGAATGGATTGCTCGAGGAACAGCATTTTCGTTAGCACCAGTCAGCGTAGGCTCGTCACTATAGTCTGTGCTGGCGAACATTTTGTCGCGGCGAGCTTTGAGCGAATTCAAATCGGCATCAGAAATATCCCGCTTGACAATCCATCTGTACAATAGTTTAGAATCGGTACAAGAGTGTTCGTTTTGCCCCTCCCTGTATGTCCCGGAAAAAATAGATGCCCAGTACCAAAATTCAAGTTTTGAAAATGTGTCCTTTCTATTCCATGCCCTCTCATCGGCAAGGACAAAGGCAATTGGTAAAAGCATAAGCCTATAAGGCAAATCGGTTCCAGAAACCAACCCGCAGCGGAACTGCAAAAAAGCATGCGCCCTGGCCAAGCTCATCATAGTTAATTCGGTATAGCTATTTATCTGCGCAGCAGTCATATCAAGTTGGCTTTGGGCCTTGAAATATTCGCCCTTGAGATTTTCCGCAAAGTTCTGCGGATCCTCCAAAAAGTCGGTGTGGACAAAAGCCGAAAGAACATTCAGAAAACTGTCCTGAAAATCCTTGCTGATTTTGTTGTCATCTTCAATGCACCCGACTTGGCTACAAGTCCAGTTGGCAATACTACTGGGTATCGGAGCCCAATTTTCAGAAATAGTCATATTCTGATTGGCAAAATTACGGATCCTCTCAGGCAAAGTAGGCACAGCATTGTCGCTCGCGGCTTTCGCCACAATGAGATCAAACGGACTTAGCTTTTGTCCGCCTTCATTGATCGCGGTAAAAATTGCAATTGCTCTGGCGACCTGACTCTTTTCGAGCTCCATAATATTTATTTTATTTGACAAAATGGAGGAAAAATAGTTATTGACTGCCGTGACCCAGGTCGCACGTAAATCTGACCACAGATCCCTATAGACATCAAAAAAGTCGGCATCATCGGGACGTTGCGAGATGTCATCACCGATCATTTCGTTAACGGGCTCCAGATAAGAAACCACCATCTTCTTACGCTTCTGCGCGTCAACCTCGGCATTAATGATATACTTTATTTGATCTAGGCGGTTAGAGGCGATTTTTTTTATGATCTCCTTGTGCAGATCCCCGCTATAAAGTGTATAAAGAGGAACTTTCCATTCGCTGGCGGCCTCGTTGATGATGGCGTATTTTCTCATTCCGGATTCAAGCGGATTCCCTTTTTCATCCTTTGGAGAATAGTTGGGGTGATACCAATAGTCATGCCTTGTTTTCAATATTGGAACGGATGATATATAGGATAATAGCGCCGATGGTTCAGCCGTTTGGGAGCTATCCTCAAAGTGCAGTGAGTTATATCCAAAAAAGTCGTTATCATCGGTTTCCGGCTTTATACATATGAGCCAACGACAACGAAGATTTTTGTAAAGAGAATCAAAAATTTCTTCCCAATCACTTGTTCCAGAATCAAAAAAATCGGTAAAAAATGCTCGCAAACTCGTCAACCTTTGTTGGCCATCAAGCAGATACAGACATTCGTCTGTCGGTATAGTAACGTTGTTGCTATTTACCCCCAATGCCTTGGCATGAAAATCCCCGCGCCGTCCCTTCAGAAACAAGAGAGCGCCAATAGAAAGATCCACCAAGGTAGAGGCCAACAGACTCTTTTGTTTTGCAACTTCCCATTCAAATGTCCGCTGAAAATCCGGCAGAACAATCTTGTTTTCAAAATTTTCCTCAAAAAGCATCTTTAAGGTTTTTTCAGGCATGATCGACCTCCATTTGAAAAAAACATTTACATTGTGAGTAACGTATCACGTGCAATAAATTTTTCAAGCGCCATGTCTCCAAAAATGGAATGTAAAATCTGCAATGAATATACTATTTTCACAAACATCAATGTCTGTCATTTGCGTCTCATAGGCTAATCTAAACATTGCCTAATCCCAAACAACAGCCTGATTGGCAAACTATGAATTGTTGATATCTAGGAGTTGATCAGCAAGTGACTATCCACATTGTAAATTATCCTCTTCTATCCGGTATGGGTTGTCTGGAAGGGGGCATAAAAAGATAGGTCGACTTCATCATATTTTCGCTATTTGTCATGACCACTCCGGAATCATGATTGTCTCTAATGGGCTATTATACCACGCAAGAGATGTTAACTCAGCGAAATGTAGGATATCACTACTGCATATTTGCGAATTTTTCCGCAGCGTTTGCATTTCGTGCTACAATTCTAAGCTGTTCTCATCCAGCAGGAACTTTCGTATGCCGATGGTGGTGATGCCCGAGGCGTCGCGCCTCGCGCTGATGTTGTCGTGCACGACGACGATCTTCCGAAACGAATCGCCGATGCGTTCTAGCGGGCGCACTTCCTGTGCGCGCTTTTCCTCGTGCGGGATGGCGAACGCCGACTGTATGTAGATGCGTTCACTGCCGCGGTTCACGACGAAATCCACCTCCAGCTGCTTGCGCTTTTGTTTCACGTCCCCCTCCGGTTCCCGAAGTTCCACGACGCCGACATCGACGCTGCAGCCGCGCACCCGCAGCTCGTTGTACAGGATGTTTTCCATGATATGCCCCGGATCCTGTTGGCGAAGTCCGAGCCGAATGTTGCGCAAGCCGACGTCTTCGTAATAGTATTTCCGCAAAGAATTGATGTACTTCTTGCCCTTGATGTCGTAACGTCTGGCGGAAGCGACCAGAAACGCCTCCCCGAAGTATTTCAGATACAGGCGCAACGTTTTTGGGTCGATCTTCTTGTTTTTCATGCTGGCGAAAGCGCGAGTCAGCTTGGACGGATTGGTCAGCGATCCGACCGCCGAGGCGATGATGTCCAAGAGTTCGTCAAGTTCGTCGAGGTTGCGTATGCTGTGGCGTTCCAGGATATCCTTGATGTAGACCTGCTGAAACAGCTGGCTCAGATAGGCGATCTTGTCGCTGACGGACGACAGTCCGAAGAGCGCCGGCATGCCGCCGTAGTTGAAATACATATCCCAAGCGTCTTCCTCGTTCCCGTCGAAGGCGGACGCGAATTCCCGGAAGCACAGCGGATGCATCTGGATCTCAAATCCACGCCCCCGGAACTCCGTCACGATGTCCGTGGAAAGAAAATGGGAATTGCTCCCCGTGACATAGATCTCCGCGTTGCGGATATGGAGCAGGCTGTTGAGGACATCTTCGAACTCTGGGATGTACTGCACTTCGTCCAAAAGTATGAAATACCGTCCGGAATCGGTGATGCGGCTCTTTATGTATGCCATCATCGCATCGGGATCGCGCAAGGCGGCGTTGGAGCGGTCGTCCAGCGCCACTTCGATGATGTGCGGTTCGTCGATGCCGATAGAGGCGAGATATTCGCGGAACAGCTCGAACAGCAGATAGGATTTTCCGCATCTGCGTATACCCGTGATGACCTTGATCATACCGTTGCCGATTCCGCGCTTGAGCCTATCCAAGTAGATATTTCGTGCGATCCTCATGCCAATAACGCCTGTTTTTTGGCAATCTTTCCATTTTTAGGGAATAATATAGCAGGACAAACGAAAAACTTCAAGCAAAAAAGCAAACACAATCCTTAAAATTGGAATTTTTGCCGTTTTTCGGGAATGGGGGTTTGCAATCAGCTTATGGTCTCGCGAAGCCGGAATGTCAGCAGGACGAGGATTTCCGTAGTGATATACCTCGATTCTGAAATCGGATCAGGTACCAAGTCAGGCATCAAGCCAAGAGCTCCTGTCGGACATTCGATTCGGATCTTAGATTTCTGCTGGGAACTGCGGCGTGGTGAAGAAATGCAAGAGAATTTTGGCTGTTCCGACAGAACGAAATTTCGCAACCGCTATTAAATCCGCTAATTGCATCTGCCCTGCTGGAAATGACCATCCCGGATAAGCCGATCTGTTCGCAACAGAAATGCAGAAACACCGCCAACGGGCTTGAATTTCTCGCCCGAAATTCCCGGTGGCAACAGCGAGGGCAACGATATAGCCCCTAATGGACAAGTGCCATTTATCCATGTAATACATTACCAAGCAATGTATTGCAAAACCAAGAAAAGTTTGTTTTAAGCATTGATGCTCCACCATCCTTCGCTAAAGCTACGGATGGCAAGCCGTCAGGTTTGCTATCCGTAGTTTTTTGCATAGCAAGATACGAGCGAAGCGAGGCGAAGGATGCCCTCCATAGCCTTGGCGAAGGAGGGCTTACGATATTTCTCCCCTTGCCTTTTCGCCTCAAAAACCGACCTTAATGCGCCGATTGGAGTGTGGTTCTAGAGACCGAAAATCGCCATCGGTCCCTGAAATCGGGAAATCCTCTGACTTTTTCAGATTTCAAGGGGGACTAGACCCGCTCGATTTTGAGTTGATAGTTTGGAAACTCAAATAGAAGAATTTGAATGCCAAGATACAATCATATCAACTCTCATCAACAGAACAACATCAGTCGTGATTAGAGTTTTGCTACACGGTATGGCCTTAAAAAAGTCTCCCGTTTTTTTATTGCTTTATTTCGTGGTGCGTTCGTGATTGAAAACAAAGTAGAGCGCCGGAATTAAATAAAGCGTCAGCACGGTGGAAAAAAGCAATCCGCCGACCACCCCGATGCCGCACGAGGAGCGGATTTCCGAACCCAATCCCGTACCGAATGCCATCGGCAGAATACCGATAATGCTGGTCAGCGAAGTCATGAGGATCGCCCGGAATTTATTGCGAGCGGCAATCAGCATCGCTTCGCCGTAACTTACCCCCTGCGCCGTCTGCACCGCCACTTCGTCCAGCAGCAGAATCGCGTTGTTGACCACAATGCCGATCATCATGATCGCTCCCAGCATGCCGACAATGGAAAACGCGGTGCGTGTGAGTACAAGAATGAGGAAAAATCCGACAAAGCCCAGCGGAATGGTAAAGATAATGAGAAACGGCTTGAGCCACGACTCCATGATCGCCGCAATCAACAAGTAAGCGAGAATGGTCGCAATCAGGAACGCCGTCCGGAAGTCCCGCGCCCCGTCTTCCATCATTTCCGCCTGCCCGAAAAAGTCCAAGCGATAGCCGGCCGGCAGTTGCGGGGCCAATTCTTTTCGCAACACTTCCACGAGTTTTCCCAGCGATTCACCGGGAGCGGGATTGGCGTAGATCCACGCGCAGCGCTCACGATCCTGACGCCTGATGCTCAGCATCACCGGATCGTTTTTTCGTCGGGTGACGGTTTCCAAATTCAGCGGCTTGCCGGCGCGGGAGCCGACAATGAGTTTATCCAGGCTATCTACTCCCGCTTCGGAGTTGGTTTTGACCCGGATGTCGTAACTGCGACCGGCAATTTTGTAAGTGCCAGCTTCAATGCCGTCAAAAAAACCCAACGCTTCCGCGCCGACCAGATCGGCGGGAATACCCAAATTCTGCAACACCGGACGATCCGGATAGAGGAAAATGCGCGGTTTACCGGGGCGGTTGGTGGTGTCCAGATCGATCGCCTTGCCGGAAGCACGGAGCAATTCCTCTCCAAGTTGAGCATACTTTTCCAATTCCACCGGGTCTGGACCGCAAATGTAGGCGGTCAATTCCGCGCCGGATGATCCGGTCAGCACCGGAATGGTCAAATTGAACCGCAGATTGTCGTATTTTTCCATTTTGCAACGGATCTTTTCCAACACCTCCGGGGCGGAATCCCGATGAGAAACCGGAACCAGTTTGATCGTGACTCCGGCGAGATAGACCCCTTCGGAAAGCTGTCCGGTGGTGGCGTTTCGGTAACCTATTGTCGCACCGACGGCTTCTACTTCGGGGAGCCGACGCAAATCCTCTACGATGCCCGATACCCGCTTGGAGTTGAACTCCAGAGAACTGTCGGCTGGAAATTCCAGGTTGAGGATGATTTCCCCGCGGTCGGGAGTCGGTACAAATGAGGAATTCAACTGTGGTACGCACCAGATCAGCAGTACCGCACAGCTGAGCAGGATCGCCCCGGATACCAGTTTGGGATAATGTCGCACTTTTTCTAACGAGCGCAGAAATGCTTCAAGCAGCCATTCGTAGCCGCGATCCCAGATTTTCGCCAATTTTCCATTTGGCGTACTTTTCGGAGATTTGAGCCAGAGCGCCCCCAGAATCGAAGTAAGGGTAAAGGTGATAAATACTGAAATCAGCGTCACGATCACCATGACGGCGGCAAAAGGTCCGACGATCAATCCCGCCACCGAAGTCATCAGCGCGATCGGCAGAAACACCACAATATTGGTAAGCGAGCTTGCCAGTACTGCGTTGGCGACCGCCGAGGTGCCGCCAATGGTGGCAAGTCCGGCAGGCCGTCCCGCCGACAATTGCCCGAAAACGCTTTCCAGCACTACTACTGAGTTGTCCACCAGTACACCACAGGCGCATCCCAGTGCAACTAGCGTCATCATGTCAAAGGTGTAGCCGAATGTCCGAATCAGCGAAAAGGCGATGACAAAGGATACCGGCAACGTTACCACGATGATGAATGTCGGGCGCATCCGGTGCAAAAACAGATAAAGAACCAATGCAGTCAGCGCCATGCCGATAAAGACGCTCACCCAAGCGTCGTCCACAGCGGCCTGAATGAATTCCCCGCTATCCTTGAACCAAATCAATTCCATCCCGCCGGGGAGCAGTCCCGGAGTATTTTGCAGTTGACGGAATTTTTCCCGGAGCGCGGCTATGACTTTGACCGTATTGGCATCAGCTTTTTTGACCACGTCAAGCGCGATTCCGGGGCGGCCGTTGAAATACGCTTCCTGCCGCCGCTCTTTGGATTGCAATCGCACCTGCGCAACATCTCCCAAATGGATTCTACGCCCCTGCACGCGAGTGATTTCCAGAGTTTTGAGTTCGTCAATCGTTTTGAATTCAGCATCGTAGGTCAGGGTGATTTCCGAATCGCTGCGTTGCAAGTGCCCGATCGGCAGTTTGAGCTGATTGTGACGAAGCTTTTCCACCAGTTCCGGCACGGTAACCCCACACTCAGCGAGTTTTTCCCGATCCGGTAGTATGTGCAGTTGCATTTCGTTGCCGCCGTGCAGTCGGACTTCACCGACTCCGGAAATACCGGCAAATTGGTCAGAAAGCCGGTCTTCGGCGTAATCGTAGAGTTCATCCAACGGGCGATCACCCACCAGAAAAATGGTCGCCACGGGTACGGTATTGACATTGAGTTTGCTCAAAATCGGCATTTCCGCCCCGTCCGGTAAATCCCGGACGATGCGGTTGAGTTTTTCCCGAACATCGTGCATTCGGATATCTACGTCGGTGCCAAGTTCAAACTCCAGAGTGATCGCCGCGGCGTTTTCCATGCAGATGGTGGTAGTGTGCTTCAATCCCTCGAGCGAACCTACTGCGTCTTCTATCCTTCTGGCAATCTCGGTTTCGATCTCTTCCGGCGACGCTCCGGGATAGACGGCGGTGATCTGAACATACGGCACATCGAATTTCGGCAGGATGTCAACCCCGATGTGGTCGTAAGCCAGTACTCCGAGCAGAATCAATGCAATGATAAAACAGCTTACCGCCACTTTACGGCGGACGGATATAGCACTCAAATTGAGCGGAGAAAACGAGTCACCCATGTTGTCGTCTACTCCGCCAGGACTTTGACTGCCGAACCGTCGTTGACAAAATACTGACCGGAAACGATGATTTCTTTTTCCGCCAATTCCGCGCCGTCGATGATTTCGGCAAATCCGTCGGCAAATACTCCGGTGCTGACGTTAATCGCACGCGCCCGTCCGGAATCCACAATAAATACGGTGAATTTGCCTTCGGCGGCAAACCGCAGGGCGCCTTCCGGCAACGCTGGTGAACGCCGACTGGCAAAAATAACTTTGACTTCGCAGAGTTCGCCACTGGTAACGTCAATTCCGGCGGGCAGATCCGCCTTGATTTCAAAGGTACGGCTCAACGGGTCGATCGTCGCCGAACATCTGGTTACCGGCACTGTTGTCACGATTTTTCCGGCGCGGCGGATCTCAATTTTGGTGGTGCCGACATGCACCTGCGGATAGTGGATAGAACTCAACACCACGCAAACTCTCCGGGAACTGGGGTCTTCAAGTTTCAGTACCGGAGTTCCAGCGGCGCAGAATTCATTTTCCTGCCGGAGTTTGGCGGTAATGATGCCGGAAAAAGGTGCTGTGACTTGAGAATCAGATAGTTTTTTGCGGGCAATTTCCTGTGTCGTACCGGCTAGCGTCATTTCCGCTTCGGTGGTCGATACCGCCGCTTCGGCTTGGGTCAACGCCAACTTCGCCCGTTGATAAGCCAAACTAAATGATTCAAAACTGGTTGTAGAGATCGCTTGCTGTTTGTGGAGTTTCAAATTGCGCTGATAATCGGATTCCGCCTTGACTAAATTGGCGCGGGCAAGCTCCACATCGGCCTGTCTGGTGCGGTTACGCGCGGTAGCGATCCGGTAGGCGTCGTCCGCCAGGCGACAGGCGTTTTCCAGATTTTTCCGGTCGGATTGAAAGAGCAGTTCGCCGGCTTCGACCGATTCATTTTCCTCGAGTTGAAACTTTTCCAGCCGACCGGGAACGACTGCGGAAATTGTCGCGTGCACAGCCGGTTCGATCACGCCTTGCGTGGTTACGCTTTCATTAAAAACCCGCATTTCCAACCTGGAAGTGCGCACTGAGATCGTCGGTTCCGCAGTGCTTCCCCGCCGTGAACAGCCGCACAAACACACCGCGGCAAGCAATGCCGCAAGTAAAACTTTTGCTTTCACTTTCCCAAAACCCCGATCATGCGAAACCAATCGCGAACAACGCTTCGCGGATAGTAACTTCTTCCAATTTGCGATACAATTGCCGGTTGACGTTTTTGCCCCGCTGAAATTTGGCGAACTCGGTCAGATTGGCGGTAAATACCATCGGCGCCGCCAGGATCCGCATGCACCAACACAGTGCGGCGTCGTGATCATCGTCGCCACTGAGTTGGGAATACAAATCCGTCAGCAAAGGCACGATATTGCCGGAAATCGTTTGGGCGACCTGTTCCCGGCCGGTGCGGGAAAGCGCACTGTGCACCAGAAACTTGCTTATCCACAGCGGCCGATCCGGATGATACATGATTTGGAACAGACGGTGTATCGCCCCGGAAACCAACTCTTTGGCGCCTTCACGGGAGTTTAGCAACATCGTATTTTCCCGGATATAACTGCGGAAACTGCCCGGCTCCCACTCGATCAGCACATGCGCCCATACCGCGTTGATCAACCCTTTGATCCCTCCGAAGTGGTAGGTTATAGCGTTCTGTGCCGCGCCGGCTTTTTGTGCGATTTCCCTGGTGGTCACGGCAGAAATGCCTTTTTCGGCAAAAAGCTCTCCTGCCGCCTCGATCAGAGCGAGTCTGGTTTTTTCGGAATTTTGATATGTCGCCATAACTATCCCATTGCAAATGGATGATTTGTTTTGCTTAATATAGTTCAAAAAAACTAAATTTCAAGTTTTTTATGCTTGAATTTGGATTATAAAGCAATTTCATCCGCACTAAATTTTACTTTATGAAAAGAAAAGCCGGGGAGTTTTTCCGGTCAAACGGTGGTGGTCGGCTCTTTTGGTTAATTCGCAGCGGGAAAATTCTCTTTCAGGTGTTCCAGAAATTTCTCTGCCGCCTCGGAAAAAATCCGATTCTTTTTCCAGACGATATCCAGTCCGACTTCAAGTTTTGGAGATAGGGGCAGGAAGCACAGGTCGCTTTGGCTGGTCGCATTGATCAGCCCCGCCAGCCCCAGGGCGCATCCCATGCCGGAGCGGATCAGCAGAGCGACGTTGAATATCAAATTGTAGGTGCCTGCCACTTTAACGCAATTGCCGCATGCCCCGAACCAGTCCGCGATGATGCCGTTAAGTTTTTCGTTGCTGAATGTCTGTCTGGAAAGAAACAGCGGTACCTCGCCGAGATCTTCCGGCCGGATGGATTTTTTCTTTGCCAGCTGGTGGTCTTTGCGGAGGATCAGCCCCCAGGTGTCTTTAAGGGGAAGTTCCAGGCTGTCATAGCGCGAGATGTCCGTGGGCTGGATCAGTATCCCGAAGTCCAGTATTCCCCGGTCAAGCCGCTCCGTCACATCCTCGGCATTGCCGCTGTGCAGATGAAAGCGCACTTGCGGATGATCGGAGTGAAAAATATTGATGACATCCGCCAGGATCGACAGCGCCTGACTTTCACCGCAGCCGATGTAAATATCTCCGGCAACGGCACGGGAACTGGCATAAAATTCAGCTTCCGTCTGGTTGACGATTTCCATGATCTGCTCAGCGCGCTGGCGGAGCAACATCCCATCCCGGGTCAATGAAATATGATGACTGCCGCGCACGAATAGTTTCTTGCCGAGTTCATATTCCAAATCCTGCAGCTGTCTTGACAAGGTCGGCTGAGTGACGTGCAGATTGCGCGCCGCCGCCGTGATGCTCCCGGTTTGAGCCACGCTCAAAAAATACTTTAAAACTCTTAATTCCATGATCCATACCGTTTTTTTTATGATAATATAATGTTCTCAACTATGCTTTTCAAGCATATCATCACATAAAAACAAGGTATTTGCTATTTCATTTGCCGCCTCGTATATTATAGCAGAACTTAAAAAGCATCAGGCATATCGAAAGGGAAATGGAAAATGAAAACGTTTGAAAGAATCTTCGCGCTGGCGCTGATGTCGGTAATTTCACTCATTTCTTACGGAAAGGAAATAGATAAAATGACTGATATGAAAAATCCCGGCGTGCAGAACGAAAAACTTGAACTCACAGCGAAATGGGACAAGATCTTTCCCAAGAGCGCCAAGGTAGACCACTGCAAGGTAACGTTCCATAACCGCTTCGGCATCACGCTTGCCGCCGACCTTTACAAGCCGAAGGGCGCAACGGGCAAGCTGCCCGCCATTGCAGTTTCCGGACCGTTCGGCGCGGTCAAGGAACAAGCCAGCGGACTCTATGCCCAGCAACTCGCCGAACGCGGCTTTATCGCGATGGCTTTTGATCCGTCGTTTACCGGAGAATCGGGCGGTACTCCGCGTTTGGTGGCATCGCCGGACATCAATACCGAAGATTTTTCCGCCGCCGTGGATTATTTGAGCAACCGCAGTGATGTCGACCCGGAGCGGATCGGCATTGTCGGCATCTGCGGCTGGGGCGGTATGGCGATCAACGCCGCCGCCATCGACACCCGTATCAAGGCGACCGTCGCCGTCACCATGTATGACATGACCAGAGTCACCGCCAACGGATACAATGATGCGGATGACAATCCGCAGGCACGCCGCAAACTGCGTCAGGAATTGAGCGCCCAACGCACCAAAGATTATGCTGCGGGCTTTTATGAACTCGCGGGCGGAGTGATCGATCCGCTTCCGGAGAACGCGCCGCAATTCGTCAAGGATTATTACGACCATTACAAGACCAAACGAGGCTATCATGAGCGGTCGCTCAATTCCAACCGGGGGTGGAACAAGACTTCCGCCATATCGTTCCTGAATGCCAAACTCCTGGCATATGCCGGCGAAATCGAGTCGCCGGTCATGGTCGTCCACGGCGAAAAAGCGCACAGCCGGTATTTCGGCGAAACCGCATTCAAAATGCTTAAAGGCGACAACAAGGAACTCGTGATCGTGCCTGGCGCGGTGCATTGCGATCTCTACGACAAGGTTGACGTCATTCCGTTCGACCGGATCGACGGATTTTTCCGGAAATATCTTGTGAAGCAGTAAGTGCAAGTGAAGCGCTGGATTTTTAGCGAAACAATCAAGGCGGGAGTGGTTATTTCCCTGCTGGCATCGGCATCGGTTTGGTCTGCGGTCAGCGCGAAAAATGAAAAAATACCGCTCGGGGGAAGAAACATGTCGGAAATAAAAATCACCATCGCGGGAAAGAAATTCAGTGCAATTTCAGCGGATACTCCGGCAGCGTCGGAATTCGCGAAGCGTCTTCCGCTGACGTTGCGGATGAATGAATTGAACGGAAACGAAAAATATGCCGGACTTCCCGATAAACTGCCCGTGTATTCCGAATGCCCCGGCATGATCGGTCGCGGAGAATTGATGCTCTACGGGAATTCCACGCTGGTGCTTTTCTACGAGTCGTTCCCGACCTCATACAGCTATACCCGGATCGGAAAGATCTCGGACGTGCGCGAGCTGAAAGAAGCGGTCGGGCAGGGAAGCGTTACCGTAACATTTGAAAATATGCTAAATGCACAGTAATTTACGGAGGAATCGATGAAAAAGGTACTTGTCATTTCCGCTTCGCCGCGCAAAAACGGCAACTCCGATCTGCTTTGCGATGAATTTGCCAAAGGTGCGATCGATGCCGGACATGAGGTGGAAAAGATCCGTCTCGCGGAGAAAAAGGTCGGCTTTTGCACCGGTTGTTACGCCTGTCAGAAAATGAATCGCTGTATTCAGAACGACGACGCAAACGCGATTGTGGAAAAAATGCTTTCCGCCGATGTTATCGTGCTGGCGACGCCGGTTTATTTCTATTCGATGGATGCCCAGCTCAAGGCGCTGATCGACAGATGTGTTTCCCGCTGGAACGATTTCAGCCGTTTCAATGGCACAGAGTTCTGGCATATCATCCCCGCCGCCGACACCAATAAAAATATGATGTCAGCCACGCTGGAAGGTTTGCGCGGCTTCATGCGTGACTGCATGGATGGCAGTGTCGAGCGCGGCGTCATATACGGAACCGGCGCATATGAAAAAGGCGAAGTCCGTGATCTGCCGGTTTTCCAGGAAGCCTACGAAGCCGGAAAATCCTGTTGAGGCAGAAGATGAAAAAAATAACAAGTTTTGCCGCCACAATCGCGCTGATGGCATTGCTGCCGTTCTGCGGCAGCGCAAAAAACAACGATACCAAAACCAACACCCGAACAGGAGAAAAAGCCATGAACGACACCGGCAAAGCACTTGTAGTTTATTTTTCCGCCACCGGGACGACGAAAGGCGTTGCCACGCGCCTCGCCGGAGCGATCGGAGCGGACATCTTTGAAATCGTTCCCGCCCGCCCGTATACCGATGCAGATTTGAACTGGCAGAACAAACAAAGCCGCAGTTCAATCGAGATGGCGGATAGACCCAGCCGTCCCGCCGTTGCCGGTACCGCGCCTGAATTTGCAAAATACACCGTGATCTATCTCGGGTTTCCGATCTGGTGGTACCGCGAACCGGCGATCATCGACAGCTTTGTTGAAGCGAATGCTGCGGCGCTCGCCGGGAAAACGATCGTGCCGTTTGCGACTTCCGGCAGCAGCGGCATGGGCGACTCGAGCGCCAATATCCAGGCGCTTGCGCCAAAAGCAAAAGTTACCAAAGGATGCCGTTTTAGGGCTTCCGTCGATGCCGATACGCTCAAAAGCTGGGCGGATACAGTTGCGCAATAATTGCAAAGAAATAACACAGATTACCCATCACCCCATAAGTCTTATATGTCCTATAAGACCTATATCGGCTTATCTCTTACTTGATCGAGCGAGTCAAAATTTCCCGTTGGGGCAACTTTTCAACTGCTGAAGAGTCTGCAAAAGTTTGGGGTTGGTCAGATCTTCCGGCATCAGATATAGCGAGGGGCAGCCGTACGCGCGGATGTCGCTGAAATAGTTTTCGCCGTGATCGTAGGGATATTTTTCATAAGAGTTGTGGTCGGTATCGATCAGCGCACCGTAGGAAACGATTTGGGCGATCCGGCAACGGATGACCATTTCCTCCATCGCCGTTTCCGGTAGTCCGAAATAGTCGTTGATGCGGAGCATATCCTGCAAATGGGCGAAGTAGGGATTGGCGCACTGGTAGTCGAGCAGGCAGTCGGGCTTCACCGCCTTTGCCGCCGCGGTGATGAGCCGGAAGCGCTCGTACATAAATGCCATGTTGCGCAAGGAGCCGGGCGGGTATTCGGTGGGCAACTGCGCGGTGAAATCATACTTGAAGCCGTCGGCATTGAGGCAACCGGGATCGGCAGAAAGCAACTCGTGCATCGTTTGGGCAAGCCGTTTTTTGTAGGCCTCGGAATTGGGGTTGGTGCTGAACCCCACGCATTCTTCGGCGGGCAATCCGGTCGGATCCGTCGAGATCCACAACAGGAGGTGTTTCCCGCGGGCGTGCAGTTGGTCGATGAATTTGCGCATATCGGGCCATTTATCCGGATCGACCTGCCACCAACCGTGTTGCTTTCCCCAGAAATCATCGACGATCAGCGTGTCAAACGCGA
Organism: Victivallaceae bacterium; assembly: GCA_045635865.1. Lineage (GTDB taxonomy): Bacteria > Verrucomicrobiota > Lentisphaeria > Victivallales > Victivallaceae > UBA1784. The sequence goes on along the minus strand of JAZTWK010000078.1, from coordinate 61,222 downwards.
TCTTGTTTTCGTCGAGCATATCCGCGAACGCCTGATAATTTTTTTGCGTACACTTTTCCGGGCGCGGGGCTTCGGATTGGAAACGCCAACCGCACGCCAAAATGCCGGTTTGCCACGGTTCGACCTTGCGGTGCGGCAAGGTGATTTTGCCGGCCGCCGCGACGTGATCGGCATGGCTCTGCAAGGCGGCAAACTCATTTTCGGCGTCAAACCGGAAAACGACCGGCGGCGTATGACGCCCGGCGGTGGCATTTTCCGGCACGACCCCCATATTGACGAGCCACGCCATGGTGCCGTCGGATTCGGGTGCGGTTTCGAGATCGAGGAAATCGAGTTCGCCCGCGTCCGGTTCCAGCGCGGTCGATGCCCACTTTTCGTTTTTCTGGCGGTAGGCGAAAAACCACGGCGGCGGCGAGAAACAATCGGGCCGGGTGTGCTGGGGTTCCCGGAGATCGTAGTAATGCTCCGGCAACGTGCCGGTGTAAGGATTGAAAACGACGTCGCAGTTGAGGCGGCTGCCGGCAAAGAGACGGACGATCCCGGCGTTGTGGATCTTACTCACGCTCGCTTCGATGCGGTCGGCAAAGAAATTTAAGTGCAGTACCGCGCCTTCGGCGGCGCCGAAGTTCAGTCGCAAGGCGTCCGCGGTATGATGCCCGTTGTCGTAAAGCGCTTCGGCGTCTTGGAGTTCCAAAATCCGTTCATCCAGCGCGACGTTTAATTTCAGGTCAAGGACGTTGGCGACGCCGGAAGTGCGGATATAAAAAAACGGTTTTCCCCGATCCCTTTTGGCTGTATAGCCGGGGGTTCGCAATTCCAATCGTCCGTTAAAGCAAGTATAGCGCAACATATTTACTTTTCCTGCAAAGAGCCGGCGATCTGCCGGGCAAAAAGATTTCTGGCTTCGTCAATATCCACTATGTCGCGGCGCCGGGTAAAGCGCCGGATCCGCGAACTTATTGCCGTCGGCAACATCCGCTCTATCTTTGAAGAAATTTGCGCCCGCCACGCCGTATTTCTGCCGTTGATGATCTTGTAATCACCAGTGAGGCTATTCGTGCTGCTCACGCCATCCATGGAGTATATCGCGATGCAATAAGGCAGATAAAGAAACTTGCCCTTGCGCTCAAAGTACAGCCGATAAAAAAAGTCGTAATCCGCGGCGAGGCGAAATTTGGTGTCAAACGGAAACATTTTCATCAAATCCATCCGGACAAAGGCGGATTGGTGGCAAAACGGCATGCGATACGCCAAGGCTTCAACACTTTGCGCCTTGTTGTAGATAAAAGTATCATTCGGATAGCGGCTGATCATATCCCCATACAAGACGTCGTCGGCATATTCCCGATCCTGAAAGATCGCTTCCAGAGTTTGGCGGTGAAAGAAAACATCCCCCGCATTCATAAAATTTATCCACTTCCCGGAACCGTGCGAAATCGCTTTATTCATGGCGTCATAGATGCCGTTGTCGTGCTCGGAGCACCAGTAGGACAGCCGATCTGCATACTTTTTGATTATATCAACGGTCCCGTCGGTGGAGCCGCCATCCAAAATCAGGTATTCAAACTGGTCATAACTTTGATTGAGCACACTCAATATGGTCTCTTCCAACGTTTCGACTGCGTTGTACACGACGGTGACAATGGTAACGAGCGGAGCCATGATCATTTCCCTTTAGCGTAAGTGGGGATTTTTTCCGCCCACAACTGCCGGTGTTGGCGGACGATCGCATCCTCGTCCACCAACGGACCGACCCAGTCGAGGATGGCGTTGCGATCCCAGGGGTGAGAAAGGGCAAAAGCGATCCCCGCCGCCAGATCGTCCGCATCCCGGAGCTTGGCGAGATAGCCGTTTTGGCGCATCCGGATCATATTCGCGATCCCGCCGACCTCAAAAGCGACCACCGGGATCCCGCAACAGTTTGCCTCGATAATGGTCGACGGCCAGTTATCCGCCAGCGACGGAGTGACAAACAGATCCACGGCATTATAAAGCATCACCAAGGTCTGCTCATCGGTTATTCTGCCCATAAAATGGACTTTGAATTTCAGCTGGTCGGCGACGCGCTGATCGTATTCCGAACCGAAAATCACCAGTTCAACATCATCCCGATCCAATTTTCCGAGCGCCGCTTTCAGGAACTCCCACCCTTTGTAGGGGTTGTCGGTGCCGGCATCGGCGCCGAAGAGGATCAACTTGCGGTTTTCCGGGAAGTTGAATAATTGTCTTGCCACGCCGCGATCCAGAACTTTGAATAAATTCCGATCCAGCGGATTGTGGATCACGCGGGGGGCAATTTCGGGGAATATGGCACTGCTTTTTACGCATTCCCCCAACCACCGGCTCGGAGTAATGATCTGCAAATTGCGATATTTGCCCAAGGCTTTCTGCTTTTTGCAGAAATTTTTAAAGGAATCGTCGCGCGGACCGCTTTTTTTCAACAACGGACAGCGGGAACACCCCGTCTCGTATTTTTGGCAGTCAAAGGAATAATGACATCCCCCGGTGAATGCCCACATATCGTGCATGACCCAAAACACCGGTTTGCCCAGGCGCAAGATATTTTCGATCGAATCGAGGGAAAGGAAGCCCAAGTTCAGCCAGTGCAAATATATGATATCGGCGTCGGCAAGCGCCGGTAATTTGGCAATATCGACCCCGAAACGGGCATCGCTCCAGGCGAGTTTCCGGTTGACGCACTTGCGTTGCGAAAACAGACGCTCGAGTTCGCCGAAAAACAATTCCTTGGCCCGGAAAAGTTTGCCATTCATCGAGGTAAAGAAAAGATTGTTGGCGCGCGGGGAGGCTCCGGAGTAGGTGCCGGAGCAGACAAACGTCGACTGGATACCCCGTTTCAGCATCGCCCGATGCAAGCGCATGGCGGCAATCCCCGCACCGCCGACGCCGAATGAGTTGGAAACCTGAACGACCTTAACTGAATCCATTATCGATCTCCTCAAAGGTTTTTACCACCTGATCCCGATCCCACCGCTTGACAATAGGTGTTGCGGACATCCGCAATTTGGTCGGCGGAAAACTCGATGCGCGGCACGGCATCCGAAAAATCCAGATCTCCATGTTGGGGATCCGCCAGGGAAATATAGCGCCCGGACATCGCCGGTGCAAGTCCGAAAAGATCAAAGAACCCGCTGATCTTGCCAAATTGCGGATCCGTGTAATCCACCACGAAATTTTTGCCGTTCAAAATAGTCTGCAGCACCACCGAATGGAAACGGGTGCCGACGCAGAACTTTGCCCGCCGGAACGTTTCCATTACGGACGAAAGATCCACCACCCGATTTTGCACGGTCACCAGATCGCTGTCGATCCGCTTGGCGACTTCGTTCAAAATCAACCGGTCGTCATAACCGATCGCAAAGGTGTGCATGGGCACAAGCAGTATCGGCGCCTGATGCTCCAGCAACTTCCGGATAATGGCGCAAAATTCGCTTATCGGATCAAATTGAGGGTAGTCGCCGGTGCAGTCCCGAAAATTGACCACGATCGCATCCCCGGAACCGGGGGCGGACGACGACAGCTTTTGCCGAAAGAGCTCCGCCGCCAAAATCGACGGGTCGCCGGAGCACACCACCTTTTCCGCAATATCGGGAGCGAGTTCCCGGATCCGTTCCCGAGAGATCCGGTCCCGCACGACGCAGACATCGGCAAGGGCAACGATTTTCAGCGCGGACTTTATATACTCCGGTCGGCGCAACGGCCCCCAACCGACCCCCAGGGCGAAAATTCTTTTGTGCCGGTTGCGCGCCAGGTAAAGCGCATATTCGATCATGAGCAACTCGTCCAGATCCATCAGCGGGCCGCCGCCCAGTACGACATAGTCGCTGTGCTCGATCGCGGTTTTCAGTTCATGGATATTTCGACTGTTGAAAATCGACAGCGAAAACGGTTTGCCGTCAAAACAGTGCTCGTGAAACTTCCGGTCGTCGGCGACCGTGCGCTGCGAGAAAAAGGGGAAGAGGCTTCCCAAAAAAATCTCGCACGACCCCCAGACCCGGCCGAACACGTCAAACAGCCCCGCCAAGATGGCGCGGTCGCCCATGGTTTCCGTGCCGTACCAGCCGATTATCGTAATTTTTGCCATAATATGCCGATCTTGAACTTGTGCCTAAAAAATCGAAACTGCCCCAAAAACTCTTTCAGGAAGAGGAAAATTCCTTTGGTCGAAAGCGTATAAGAATAGTGGATGCAGTGGTCGCACAGCGGGCAAATGGATCTTTCCACCTGCTTGAAGGCGGCGGATTTGAGCAGTTGAGTCGCCGTATTGTCCTTTAAGGAGCCGATGCGATCGCTGGCGGTGGCGCACAGATAAAAATTCAAATTTTCGTCGATGGTAACATTTCGATACAACCAATCGCAAGAAGTTACTCTTATATGCTCTTTGCCGGTCAAATACACATAATTTGCCCAGTGCCGGAATTTGAGGAACAGGTTTTTTTCCCGCGAAAACAATCCGTAAAAAAACTCCGCCGTCACTTGCCGCGCATGTTCATCCCCCAAAACGGAAAAATCCGCGGAATCAAAAGTGCCGATCCGCTTATTCGGCACGGCAAGGTGAAAATAAATGGGGATGTTGGGGAAATTCAAAAAACTTTCCACTTGCGGCAAATGATCGGCATTGTATTTGGATACCGTGCAACCGATGTCGCAAACATCACAATATTTGGTCGGCTCGTTGGCGACTTCGGTCAAAACTTCCAGAGCCCGCGCGTACGCCGTCGGCACGCCCCGGATGAAATTGTCGGTTTCGCCGATGCCGTCCACCGAAAAAGTGACGCCCAGAGAAACCCCTCTTTGCATACACTTTTCCTTGGTGCGCGCCAGCAGCTCCAACAATTTCCGCGGCAGCAGACAGTTGGATATTATCCAGACGGATTTGAGCTTTTTGATCTCGAGCACCGCATCGATGATCTCATCGATATTTTTGACCAGCGTCAGCTCCCCGCCGTTGATCCCGACCGAGCGGAGATCCGCAAAGAAGCGATCCGACAGCGCCCGTCTCAGTCCGGTCGGGTCGATGTCCGACGGCGTCTGGTTTTTCCACACGTTGCAGGTCTTGCACTGGGAATTGCACCTCGAAGTGACCGGTAATTGGAGGATCACCGGTTTGCGCCGGATGCCGCTCCACCGGAAAAAGTCCTCGACAACGGCTTTCAGCAAATAGAAGCCAAATGCGATGGTAGTTTGGTTGATAAACATTTCTTCACGCCTGAATAGACCAAACCCGCGAAGGGCAAGGTCAAAACGATTTTGACTGCCATAGCCAGATAAATATTTTCGATATAGTAAAATCGATCGACCGCCCAAAAGAGCGCGATCAGGGCGGCCATGATCGCCACCGCCGGGGAGATGTTGAGAAAGAACGCCCGGAGCGGTTTATGCAATACCTGCCGGAACAAACTGAAATGATATATCCCGAAAATCAAGTAAGTGGCGACCAGAGAAAGTATCGCAAATCCGACCGGCGAACGATAGATGAATAAAAGCGAATAAAGCGCCGCAGTGACCAACAGCGCCGCGACCGAGGAAAAAAACAAGTGAGAGGTTTTGTTTTTGGTCTGAAAGATCGCCCCCACCAGCGACTGAACGATCAAGATGCCCACGATCAGCGAAAAAATCTTTAGAAATATTATCGACCCGCTCCATTTTTCCCCGAAGAGGATCAAAATCACCTCGCGGGAGGTGCCGAATAAAAATCCCGACAGGGCGAAGGCGGGAAAGGCGGCAAGTCTTATTAACTTCATATAGCTTTGGTAAACATACTCCGGGGAATTTTGGTACTCGACCAATACCGGGTGCAGTACCGGAGTTATGACGTTGGAAATGTTTTCGATCGGCATCTGGATCAGGGAGTAGGCTTTGTCGTAATACCCCAAAACCGATAATTCGCAAAAATACCCCAACAGAAGTTTATCCGCGCCGCGATATATCATATTGCAGATATTAAACAGCACTTGGAAAACGGAAAAAGACAATATCTTGCGGATGCTTGCCCAATGGCACGACCAACCCCAATTCACATGATATTTCTTTACGGTCGCCAAAAAAATCAAAATACTGCCGAGCACCGGAGACAGCAACAGCGAATAGACGCCGCCGCCGTAATAAGCGGCAACGATCGCCAAGCCGCCGGTCAGGACTTGGACTCCCACGGTCCTTATGGCGATGAAGCGAAAATCCTTGTTCCGAAGCGCCAAGGCGTTCGGCACGGTGTTGACGATCGAAAAGAACATGCACACGATGGATAACCAGATCACCCCGCGCAGGGTGTCGTTGCGGTAAATCATCGCCACCAGCGGCGAAGCCGCCCACATGACTATCCCGAGCAAACCGGCAATATAGTAAGTGAGCGAATAGATGCTGGATAGATCGTGCTCGGTAAGTTCGCGATTCTGAACGATCGCCGGGCTGATCCCCATGATCGTTATCTGGGAAAAGAAGTTGATTATGAGCATGCACAGCGCCATCACCCCGAAATCTTCCGGCGACAGCAGTCGGGCAAGGACCAAAGTCACGAAAAATAAAAAGAGGACTCCCGTGTACTTTGCCATGCCGATATACAACACTCCGGATACGAGATCTTTGCGCAATCGGCTCTCTGTTTTGCTACCGGTTTTCATGCTTTCTGGGCGAGACGGTTTGTAAAAATTCCTGTAGTTAATATAACCTGGTGTCTCCGGTCTTACAAGTATTAAAGTCAGGCGGTCAGGCACCGATTCAGCCGCGAAACTTGGCGAGCAAACGCCGACCCGCGGATTTGAGCATATCCTTTTCCTCCGCTTCCAGCCCGGCAAAGTAAATGATGACGAACGAGGACAGCGCGCAGGTGAAACCGACTAAAAGCAGTCGATAAAAGGATTCGGGCAAAAGATAAAACACCGCCAGCGGCGGTATGGAAACCAAGACGCCGATCCAGTGGCACTTGAATACGACGCCGTACAAATACATCCGCGCCGGGATCCCGGTCGATTCATTGACCAAGTAAAAGCGGACGAACAGCAAGAACCAATAGACCCCGACATAGATAAAATACGCATAAATTGCGGAAAATCCGAGTTTGAATGCTGCGTAAGTCAGCGGAAACGTCAGACAGCCGAATACCGTGATCCAAATTTGATATTTGCGGATCTTGCCGTACGCCATTTGGAGCGTCACCAGCGTTTGCCCCAACAATATGATCAGCGACGACAGCACCGTCAGGATAAAAAACTCGGCGGCGTGTTCCGGGGGCTCGCCCAACCACAAGTGCAACACCTGTTTGGCTTCGATCATGATCGGCAACGCCAAGACAAACATGATGAAAAAGGAAAATCTTGCCCCGCGGCAGGTCAACTGAAAGGCGCGGTCTTTGTCTCCGGCGGCGTAGGACTTGGTGATCTGGGGATTGATCGCCATCGTGAAATTGGTGACGAATTGCATGATGATCCCATTGGCCTGCTCGGCGATCCCGCGGGCGGCGTTGACGATGATGCCGAAAAAGATATTCATGAGCATATTTACGCCTTGAGAGTTGAGGATCGAGGCGGTACTGCCGAAAAAATTCCAACCGGCAAAGCTCAATATTTCCCCAAATATTTTCGGCTGAAAAGAGATGCCCACCCGGCACTCCGGGAAATTTTTCCAACAGTAAACATAGTAGATGATCCGCACGACGACCGAGACCATAACCATCAGCGCCGCGTAGGTGTTGAGTTTGTCAAACGGCGAAATATAGATCAAATAGCAGATCGCCAACTTAAATACCGCATCCAAAATGGACATGTAGGCAAATGCCGACATGCGTTCGTGGGCGATTATTTCCGCGTTGAGGGGGATATTGAGCAGACTCAAAAAGGTGGTTATGGTGGCACAATGCAGACACCACCGGGCGGCCGCTTCCCGACCGATCGGGATATTCATGTAGTTGTTGAGAAACCAGAGGCCGATGGTTTCGATCGCGATGACGACGACGCTCCCCAGCACCACCTGGACCAGCATAGAGGTGGAAAAGACATTGGACAGGCGCTTGAGGTCCCCGATCCCCAAATTTACGGTGATAAACCGACTGATCGCCGCGCTTATCGAGCTGGTGATGATGCTGAACATGCTGATAAAGCCGGCGATGACGCTGTAAATACCATAGTTTTCCACGCCCAGAGTCCGGAGCACGACCCGGGAAGTGAATAGCCCCACAAAGAGCAGCAGCAACATCCGCAGATAAAGGAAGAGCGTGTTTTTCAGCACGCGCTTGTCGTCGGAGCGATTTTGGTCGTTCATATAATTCCGCCTCGGGTCAATTTGCCGCTATTTTGAGGAGATTTTCCTTGAGAAACGCCCACGAAAGAGCCCGCATTTCCTGCAGATTCCGCAACGCATTTTCCGACACTTCCTTTCGGGGGATATTCAATATATCCGCCAGTTGCGCCCGCCGATAATTGAGCATCCGGCCGCGATCATCGAAAAGCTCGAGGATACTGTCGATGCGCATATTCATGAGTTCCCGGTCGAAAACGATGAAGTGCTTTTGATAGAGATACGAAAACACCGTGCAGTGAAAACTGTCGGTCAACACGGTATCGGCATGAGCGATCAAGGAAATGAAATCGCCGGGCGCCGCTTCAAATAGCTGAAGGTCGCCGCAATCGCGGTCGGCGCGCAGATATTTTTTCTGCAAATAAGGCAGCGTCACCAACTTCAAATTCCGGCTCCGGGCGTACTCTTGCGCAAGTTTGCGCAGTTCCGGCGCTTCGCCCAAAAAGTAGGCGAAAACGTAGGGTTCCTTTACGAGTTGCTCCGAGCGAATGGTGTCCCAATCAGTTTGGTCGTACAAAAGGCAGGGGTCGAGCACCCACTGCGCCGCGAGCCCCAATTTTGCCAACTGCGCCACCGAGCCCTTTTCGCGCACGGACACCGCTTCAAAAGCGGGCAACAGCTCCTTGAATAATTCTTCCCGGAGCGCGCCGAGGGGATCGCGCGCGATACTGGCGGCGTAGGAAAACTTGGGCTTGTCGGGGGCGACGAAATCCAGCAGATTGGTGCGGGAAAAGGCGGACCAGATCTGATCACTGCCGGCGATGAATCCGCAGTAGACATTATTGGCGGAAGCGATATTCTTCCGGTCGTATATCGCCGCGGAGGCGGGGATCTTTTCGGCGATGAATTTATCCATTTGGCGCTGGCGCGCGGCGATTTTATTTTTCATCGGCATCAGTTGGAGCCGATTTATAAATTCCGTAATCGGATAGAAGTGGCGCCAACGGTAGATGAAATAACGGATCTTTTGCGAAACCGAGGGGTCGTTTTTGCGATCGTAGCGGATCTGTTCGCACCGGTAGCCGAGCGACGTCACCGCCTTGGCAAGGGCATACGCCTGCAGGATGCCGCCGTAGTTGCCCTGCCGGTAAAAGTCGGTCAAAATGCCGATCTTGGTCGGTCGTTCGGGAGCAAGTTGGGGACTTTTTTTCAGTTTGCGCAATAGTTTGCCGCACATTGCCGAGAAGCCCTCTTTTTGCCAAGTGTAGATAAAAACATTCAGGGCGTTGCCCAACTTTTTGCCCAACAGCTTTCTCAATCTGATCCCCCGGGTGTCGGCGGCTTTGTCGTACCACTCCGCCCACGACGCGTCGTAGTGGTGAATGGTGCGGGTATTGGGGGTGATGACCAGTTTATGAGTTTCCACATCCTTGGGGGAAAAGTATTCCTTGGGATAAATGTTTATCCCGGAAACATTTTGCAATTCCCCGGTACTTTGCATCCCGTGCCGGATCAAAATATCGGTCGTGCGGACCACGACGTTGTTTTGCAAGTCGCAAGAACCATTCGGCAACACGAAGTGGCTCTTTTCGTATTGGTCGATGATCTCGCGGTAGAGCGCTTCGCCCGGAACGGCGCCGAGCCCCAGCCCCGGCGCGACGCGGGGCGGTTTGCCCGGCACGAATTTTTCGATCCCCATGAACGACCCGGCGGCAACGACATCGTCCATCGATTTGATGACTTCGACGTCGGTGTCGAAATAAAGTCCGCCGTGATTATATAAAATGACGAATCTCGCGTAGTCGGAAACGAACGCCCATTTTTTCGCCCGATATGCTTCGCGGGCGTAGGCGCAGGCGTCGACGTCGAAGTTGCTCTCGTCCCATTGGATTATATCGTAATCGGGGAAGAAACGCTTCCAGCTGTCGATACATTGGCGCGCCGTCGCCGGCAGCGGCGCCTTGCCGAACCAACAGTAGTGGATTTGGTGGGGAATAAGTTTACTGTCCATCGCGTTGACCTAAATAGGAGTCGAACAAGGCATCAATTTTCCGGATGCAGGCACGGGGAGAATAATTATCGGCAATAAATCGACTTGACGCGCTTAACGCTTCGGCATTAGGCGCTTCGCCGTCGATAAAAATTTTCATTTTGTCCGCCAGATCGACATGGTCGTCGCAGGTGAATCGGGTCACGGTCGGCAAATGGAAACACCATTTGACGTCGGGAATGTCGCTGGTGAGGATAAACATTCCCCCCAAAATGGCTTCGGCGATAGCGTATGAAAAGGTTTCCCGCCGGGAAGCCGAGAGGAAGATCCGGTGTTGTTGCAAGAGCGCATTGACGTCCGACACCGGTTTGATGAAAGATAAATGTTTGTTTTGGGTCATATTCAGCTCATCGACGACGGCCATAGTGCCGTTGCCGACCACCACGGTCACGGTAAAATCGCGATCATCGATCAACTTTATCGCTTTTAGCAGAGTGTCGAGCCCCTTGTCTTCGGGGTGACCGCCGTAAAAGAGAAATTTCGCCTCTCCGGTCGGGGGGCGGGGCGTAAAGTCAACGCGTTCGGGATTTATGCCATTGGGAACCACGTCGATAGCCCCCCGAAATCCCATTTGCCGAATTTCCTCGATGCAGGTATCGGAAACGGATATCACTTTCATCTTTTTGCCCAGCAGGGCAAAATGGATATGTTCAATGCCGTATTTGATCAATCTGCGCACCGGGTTTATCCCCGGATACGGCAACGAGTGGCAGTGATAGTGGCAGACGACGACGGCGTTGCGTTTGGCTTTCTTTGCCGCCAGAACGCCATATTCATCGTAGCCGCTGAAGTGAGAATGGATGATGTCGATATCGAATTCCCGAATCAGCTTCGCCAGCTGATCGATCAATTCCCGATCGAAGAAAAATTTTAATTTCCGGGTCGGTCTTTTGACAAAAAAGCACCGGTGAGCAAGCTGAAACTCCTGGATCCACGTCGTGTAGCGGCATTCATCGGGAAATACGAAAATAACATTACTGTCGTTTATCGCCCCCAAGTCGTTGAGGAAGTCGACAAACGAGGACTTGCAGGGCGCCGCAAAATTGGCGATCTCCATAATGTTTTTTTTCATAATGCCCGTTCCTCTTTGAATATCAAACCAAAAAGTCGATGTATCCCGCGGTCGCATGTTCGCAGGGTTTGATCACCGCCGGATTGCCGAAGACGATCGAGTGATCCGGCACGTCGCAGTTTACAAAAGAATTGGGGGCGATCAGCACGTCATTGCCGATCGTGATTTTGCCGACGACCACGGCATTGGTGCCGATCCACACTTCGTCGCCGATCACCGGGGTACCCTGACGCTTGCCGCGATTTTCCTGCCCGATCGTCACGCCCTTGGCGAGGTTGCAGTTTTTGCCGATGACCACCTCGGGATTTATCGTAATGGCAAAGGCGTGACCGATGTACAACCCCGGCCCGATGTCGCACGAGACGGAAATTTCCAGCCCCCGGCTTCGCGCCGCCAGTTTATACAACAGCCAAAAGAACTTCCGGGTGATCCCCCGGCTCAACTGACAACGCCGGAAGCAGTATTGATAAAACGGGAGTTTCCCATTGCCGTAGCGATGCGCATCCTGGTCAATGATCGTTTTCATAGTGTGCCGCCCTCAAAGTTTTAACCACGCTTTATCCACCAGACAACCGTTGAATTTTTGGGGGATGATGACGATTTTATCCGGATCGGGATTCAAATATGCCGCCCACCACCCGAAAGTGCTTTCGGATACGATTTGATGCCGACAGTTTTTCAAGAGGAAAAACTCTTCCAAAAAAGGAGCATCGACGATCTTAATATCGCTTGCTTCCGGGAGTTTTTCCCGGGCATACGGCTTGTCGTCGGTGAATACGTAGAAATTGCAATTTTTCCGCAGTTCCCGCATTTTCGCCATGCCCTGCTGGTAGAAATCGATGCCGGAATCCCAACCCAATTTTACGAAATCGCCGCGGCGAATGTGGATGCCCACGCTCTCACCGGTTTGGATTTCCCGCAACAACTCCGCCGCCGGGGCGCTCAAGGGGCGCGCCGGGGCGACGACTTCCTGCAAATGACGGCGGGCGTCGGAAAAATAGGCGGGATTTTGCCAGAAACCCTCCAAATAAGCGCCCGTCGGCGGGATTTGGGAAACGATTTCCTCCTGATACTCCCGGCACCGGTGGAAATCCTCGATCAGCAGCGGCAAGCGCCGTTTGCCGACCCACAAGTGCTTGGCGCGGAACTTTTTGGCGAGCAATTCGTAAAGGTGCAAGCCCGAATTCCCGATGAAAAGTGCCTGATCGATCTTCAACTGCCGCAGGCCGCACTCCGCAAACATCGCCGGAATTTTCACTCCCAGTCGCGCCTTGGCGCGGTAATAATCGAAAAAGCTGACGTCCAGTTGCAACGGGCAACCGAGGCGGCGCGACATGACGTAACCCATGGCGTACTGAAAAAGTTGATTGCCGAAGCCGGCTTGGATTTTGGCAATTATCATAAGTTACTTTCCGGCAATGATCTTTTTGAATATTTCCACCTGCTCGGGGTTGCCGACTTTTTCCGCGGCGAGCTCCTGTTGCAGTTTGCTCCGCAACGGCTCATTTTTCAACAGTTCGGCGATTTGGTCGGCGATCGATATCGGCTCCATATCCGCAAACAGCGCCGTTTCCCCCTCGCGGAATTGATCCCGCACGGTCGAAAAGCAAGTGACGACCACCGGTCGCCCCAGCGCCTTGACTTCGTCGAGCGCGACCGACTTGCCCTCGATCCGCGACGGCTGAACGTAAACGTCGCAATCTTTTATGTAGGGATAGGGGTTGACCTTGGCTCCCAACAGAATAAACGAGTCGTGCAGACCCTGCTGATCGATCATCGCCTGCAACTGCGCCCGCGGCTTGCCGTCGCCGAGCAAGTACCAACGAATGGGGATTTGGCGCTTTTTGAGTTCGGCACACGCCGCGACCGCGAGGTCCAAACCTTTGGTGGGGATGTCGATCCGGCTCATGGTGACGATCCGGAAGCCCTCCCAAGGGTCGGAAAAGGACTCCCCGGCATTCGCCATGCCCCGGATCATTTCAGGCGAACAGATGTTTTCGATCACCACACAGCGGTCGGCGAGCGCCGGAAATTCCGACTGCAAGGACTCCCGGCACTGCGAAGATATCGTAACCAAGTGATCCATCATCGGGAAATAGATCAGATCCGTGGGTTTGAGCATAAAGTCAACTTCATTGATCCGGTAGTCGCTGTGGACGTAGCCGACCTTTACTTTGGCGTTGACCCGGGTCGCCACGTAATAAATGCACCGACCGCCGGCATAGGCGACGGCGGCGTCATACACTTTTTCCTGCGGCGCGGAAGCGAGCGCGACGAATTGATCCATACGACAGATGTGGCGGTGCAGACCGCCGGTGATCCTGCCCCAGGTGCAGGTGAGGGAAAACTTCACCCACAACCACCACCGCGCCAGCGGCATCCGGAAAAAATTCCGCACCAGATTTTTGGGGTGCGGGGAGCGGAACTCCTCCTCCAGCGGCTCCGGCAAAAGGTGGACGTAGTCGGGGATAAGCGGCAACAACTCCCCCTCGCGTTTCATCAGCAGAAAATCGATATCGTACTCCTCGGCACCCAGTTCGCGCCACAAGGCGAGCAGACTTTTGGCGATCCCCCCGACCGGGAAGGTATCCATGACGAATAGAAGTTGCCGCTTTTTCATCTTTTGGTCCCGCGCAGATACAATTTTACGTCCGAGCGTTTCAAAACGAAAATTTTGAGATAGAGGAAAAGCCCGAACGGAAAAGCCAAGATCCGCCATACGCAATTCGGTTTTTCAAACACCCAGTGCTTGAGTTTGAGCGCCAGCGCGACAAGGTGCGCCGCATTTTTCAATTTTTCCGGCACGGTGGTCAAATACTTGGTGTTTTGGGTGAAGATCAAATAAAATCCCCGGGGATTGTTGCGGTACAACCGCCGGAAATCGCAACTCAAGCCGTCGTTTCGGTACTCAAACCAGTAGATCGCGTCATCCATGACGCTCAACTGATAGTGGTCGTCGATCAGATTGTAGACGTAGGATTCGCCCAGGAATTTTTCCCCCTCGAACTGCGGGTAGGGGTAGCGGCGCAAAATATCGGTGCGATGGATCACCACCTTGTCGCCCCGGGAGTCGAATTTCCGCGAGGCTTCGCGCAAAGTACAATACTGCACTTCCTTGGGGATGAGCTTGCCGCTGAATTTACCGTCCTTGAGCCGTTTGTAGGAAATGATGCCGGAAACATTTTCCCGGCCGACACCGTATTTTTCCCAGTGAGACAGGATTTTTTCGGTCGCGTCGTCACTCAAAAAATCGTCGGAATCCACCGTAAAGAAAAGCTCCCCGGTGGCGATCTCCACCCCGGTATTGATCGCGATGTGCTTGCCCTGATTGGGTTGCTTTTTATATACGATGGCGACTTTCCCCTCGGCGATCCACTTTTTGATCAGCTCCTCGGTGTTGTCGGTCGAACCGTCGTCGACGACGACCCACTCGAATTGATTTGAGGTCTGGCGGGTCAAACTGGCATAGAGATCGCCCAAAGTGTAGGCGCGATTGAAAGTCGGGGTAAAGATCGTCAGTTTCATTCGGCGTTTTTCTCGGCGAGTTTCAGGGATATCGGTATGGCTAGCAACATGAATTGGAAAATCATGTAGGTATTGTTGCAGATCATCACGTTTTCAAAGGTGTTCAAGATGAATAAAGCCAAAAATCCGTAGAGGAAAATGTTGTTTTTACTGCCGGTTTTGAAGCCTTTTTCCAAGAGGAAGATCACACTGGCGATGTAGAGACAGTAGCCGGCGATCCCGGCGCAACCTAAAATATCCAAAGACAAATTGTGCGAGTAAATCATCCTTTTGCCCCCGGTACCCCAAAAAAGGTCGCCCATTTGCAACCGGGCGATGACCCCCGGCCAGAGATTCTGCCGACCGTTGAGCACCGAACTTTTGGCGAAGACGTCGCCGGACATCATCGAAAGGGAGTCGTAAAACGGCAGATATTCCCAGAAGAACGGGAACAGCAGATTTGCGGAGATCAACAAAATGTAGGTGATGCGGAATATGGATGGCCACTTGTATATGGAAAACCAGTTGCCCAGAACGAACAGAAATACGCACAAGGTACTGCTGCGGTTTTCCAAGGAAATGATGAGCGACAGACTGATCACCGTCAGACCTGCCGTCAGAAATTTTATCTTTCCGTTGCCGAAGACAAATGCGGTGGCGATTCCGAAAATCAGACTCGGAATCAGGATGATCGGCGAATTCGGATTCCAGCCGGAAAAAAGATGTCCCGGCAACAGGAAAAACAGCATGATAAGGACATAGAACATCAGGAAGATGCCGCCCAGCGACAACCGCTTCGGCGTCCAAGTGAAGATTCGGGAAAATAAGAGCGTAAGCGTACAGACGGTGAGCAACGGCGTCACGGTGACCAGTTGCTCGTCAATGGGCATGGGGTAAAAGAACATGTGCCCGGCAAAAATCACCCACAACGTGATGACAATGAGTCGGAAATAGTTTTTTTGAGTGACGAGAACGTAACCCAAAAACAACAGCCACACCACATGGCAGATGACAAAGCTCCAATTCAGCTGGTAGGCGTAACCGCTGTATTGGAAAAAGTCATTGAATGCCAACGCGACGAGCAGCAGAGCATAGGATACGGTCAGCAAAGTGTTGCCGTCGGGATTTTCAGTAGCCTGAGTCATCACTTTTTATCCTCGTAAAGCCGGAGCAACGAAGCCAGATTTTCCTTGACGTCGTAGCCTTTTCGGCGAACCGTTTCCGCCGTCTGACGGCGATCCGTATTACGCAAACCTTTTATTTGCAACAACTTTTTCGCCCAAGTGGCGGCGCCGTCTTGCAAGTTTAAGTAAAACACCAAATTCAGCCCCAGATCCGCTTCGGGGGTGATGACATCGGAAACCAGACTCGGCAATCCGGCGGCCTGCGCCTCGATCAGCGAGACCGGGAGCCCCTCAAAGAGCGACGGCATCAGATAGACATCCATTACCGACAGCAAGCCGGGGATATCCGAGGAACTGCCGATCAGGTGCACCTGATTATCCAGTTCGGCAGCGGAAATCTGCTTTTGCAATTCTTCTTTCAAATTTCCGGCACCGGCGATAAAGAGCGCAAACTTTTCGCCGCGGCGGCGCAGTTCCCCGGCGATCTCTACGGCGAAAGCGTGATTTTTCATCGGCAACAACCTGCCGACGCAGACGATGAGCAACGACTCGGGATCGACCTGATATTGAGCGCAAAACGCGGCGCGGCGTTCCGGGGAAAAGTCGCCGAAAGACTCCACGTCGATCCCGTTTTGGATGATCGTGCCACGTTTGGGGAATTTTTTGCCAAAGAGATATTCGCCGCTATTTTCCCCGCACGCAACCTGTTTGTCGGCGAGGAGCCGGATCAGGAATTTCGTGATCACGTTGTAGAGTTTGCCGATCAGATTGCGCTTGGGGTTGGCGGTACTGTGAGAGTGCATCACCCGGACCATGCGCGGAAACGGCAACGCCGCCAGCAACGCCCAGGCGCCGTTGTGCAAGGTGTGAATGTGAATTGCCTTGTAGGGACCGTATTGGGAAATGATGCGGAAGATTTTAACCACATACTGCAACGGAGAAAAGATGCCGCCGGCGGAGATCCGCAACACCCTGCCGCCCGCCGCGACGATCTCGGCCTCGAAATCCTGTGCTTCCGGTTTGTAGATCAGGAAATCGAACTGCAGTTCTTGCTTGTCGAGCCGACGATAATAATTCATCAGCATCGTTTCCGCGCCGGCTCGATTCAAGCCACCGATAACTTGTAATACCCGATCCATATCAGCTCTT
Source organism: Victivallaceae bacterium (assembly GCA_045635865.1). Taxonomy (GTDB): domain Bacteria; phylum Verrucomicrobiota; class Lentisphaeria; order Victivallales; family Victivallaceae; genus UBA1784. The sequence continues at coordinate 44,073 of JAZTWK010000078.1, read as the reverse complement.
GTAGATTTTTTTCAGTACGGAAATGAGTTTCATCAGGGCAAAGAGCCGAAAATAAAGCAGTTTCGCGACCCAGCGTCTGCCGCCGCGGGCGTGGCTTTTCGCGTCCGCGACCCAAGCCTTTGCCTCGTCGGTATCGAGCACTTCTTGCGCCTCCGCGGTCGTGACGCGGTAGGGCTCTTGGGTAAAGTGATTCAAAATGATGTTAAAGAGCGTGTAGCAGGCGCACCCGGCAAACTGCGGGCGCAGGTTGTATTGCTCCAGCGGCAACGCCGACGCCATATAGCGCAACCGGCACAATCCCTCGTGCCAAGTGACGTATTTGCCGGAGTAATTGGTTATGGATTTCGGGTTGACGCGATAAAAGTAGAGCGGCTCATTCAAGAGGTAAATTCGTTTGGCGTGCGCCAGGCAGGGGTAGGAAATGCACAAATCCTCGCCCATTCTTATCGCATCGTCCATCGGCAGTTGATAGGTGAGATAGAGCTCGCGGCGATACAACTTGCCCCAGACGTTTTGCGGCACGGCAAAGAGATTGGTCAAATAGTGCTCCGCGATTTCCGCCTCGTCGAAAAAGCCGTAGCGCTGATCGATCGGGCGCGGCGAGGATATTTTTTTCTTCCCGTCCGGCGATACTTGGAAAAAACCGCCGATGATCACATCCACCGGCTTTTGTTCGATGACGGAGTTGAGTTTTTCCAGACAGTCCGGCGCGATCCAGTCGTCGCCGTCGACGATCAAGACATACTCGCCGGTGGCGACGCGGGCGCCCGCCTTGCGGGCACTGGTCAAGCCGCCGTTGCTTTTGTGGATGACTTTTACGCGCTTATCTTGGGCGGCGTAGTCGTCGAGCAGCGCGCCGGTGCGATCCTGCGAACCGTCGTCCACCGCAACGATCTCAAAATCGGGAAACGATTGACCGATGAGACTGCGCAGGCACTGATCGACGTAAGACTCGATATTGCAAAATGGCGCAATGATCGAAAACCTTACGCATTTGTTGTTGTCAACCGTGCCGTTCATTGCCTGTTTTCCCTCGGGCGGATCGGTTCACTCCCCGGCTTTTGCCAAAAGAGTTTGGAATAGTTCGGCCGGCACGTTCAGCGGTTCGTCGTGCCACTGCAGATCTCGATCATAATATCCTTGGCAGTTGTAGAGGACCTCGTTGTCGAACCCGTAGCTCATTTCGATGATTTTGCATTGGTTGGAACGCTGATCGACGACGAAATCGAATCCCACGCTTTGCATTTGGAGTTTGTCGCTCACCTCAAAGGCGGTGCGGATCATATCGTCGGTGAGGAAACTTTTGTCGTAGACTCCCTCGCCGCCGCCGGAGGCTTTGAAACTGCCCTTGCGGACTTTGCGCACCAAAAAGGAGCACTTCCCGTTGACCACCACGATTTTGAGGTCGAATCCGGCGTTGGGGATGAATTCCTGAAAATAGCAGTAGCCCCGTTCGTCGGGCATGCCGCGCCCGAACATTCTCGCCCACAGGAAATCCGGGACCCGCTTGAGCCGGCTTTTAAAGGTCGCCCAATCGTGGGTGGATTGAAGTTTCGAGTAGGATTTGTAAAGCAGGCTTTGCGCCGGGGAATAACCGCGCCCGAACATCCGGGCGGCGTACCGGGCGGCTTCGCGCGGATTTTTCAGCAATTTCACGTTGTTGGCGCCGGAACCGCGCCGCAACTTGGCGACCAGCGGATATTTCGCTTCGTTTTTCAGCCAGGCGATGCACTTGTCTTTTTCGTAGAACACCCAGCTTTCCGGGATCGGCGCCTTGACCGCCTGAAAGGCGTACATTTCGGCGATCTTGTCGTCAAAGTGCCAACCGGTGTGATGATCGGGGTAGGTCTTTACGCCGAAAGACTCGGCGATATCCAGAATGTGCTGCGCTTCCATCTGGTCGGCGTTGACGTAATTGTCGTAGTGCCAGAACAGCACGGAGTAGTTGGGCAGGATGCTGATGATGTCGGAGCGGTAGCAATCCACATACTCAAACGGGATGTTGTTCTTGCGCAGGTAGTCCTCTATCTGCGTCAGTTCCCATCTTTCTTTTCGCTGGCGCGCCAACAAATTTATGCAGATACCCACCGGTTTCATGAAACGCTCCCCGCAACCCAAGCTTTCGCGAATTGTTTTTCCTGCTTTTTATTCAGCCGTAGGCTGAAAGCACCTCAACATAATATAACCCCTTTTTTTTCGATTTGCAAGTAGCGAAAGCGGTTACTTTGAGTTCGCCGCCGGGAGCGGGCGAGTGGGGTAAAGTTTCGGTTCGGGGGGAGATGCCCCCGGGGTCAATTTTTTTGATCTTGCTTTGACGCAAGTTCATCCATATAGGCTTCGACCACGAGTTGGCGATCAAAGGTGGTCTCGACTTTCCGGCGGGCGGCCTTGCCCATTTTTTCCTTGTCGGCGTGGGGCAAGGCCAGAAATTGCTTCAGCGCCCGCAGCAAATCGGGCGGATTTTTCGGCTCGAAGCCCAAGCCGGAAACGCCTTCGTCAAAGGTTTCCGCACAGCCGGGGATGCGCGACGCCAGCACCGGTCTGCCCATCGCCGAAGTTTCCAAAAGCACGTTGGACATCCCCTCGTGATAAGAGGGCAGGACGATCGCGTTGGCATTTTTGATAAAGGGTCGGACGTCGAATTGCGAACCGTGATAGCTGACCCAGCCCCGGCTTTCCAACTCCTGGATCTTTTCGGCATAACCCGGTTCGGCGAGGTTGCCGACGATATCCAAGTGAAACGCGGGCACCGCTTGCGCCAACTCGGGGACCACCGCCAGAAGTTCGCCGATCCCCTTGTCGCGCATGACCCGGCCGACATAGATCAAATTGGCGTCGGAATCGGGATAAACTTCATAGCGGAAGTGGTTCAGGTTCACGCCGGAACCGGAGATCAGCCGATGCTTGGTTTTGAGCAGATGATTTTCCAAAAAAAAGTTCAAGTTGTCCTGATTTTGGAAGAAAATGCACTGGCACTTTGCCATGGCGACTTTATACATTTGGCGGATCAACCAAGCCAGCAGGAAGTTCCGGCGCAACCCGATCCCCAACCCGGTGATGTTGGGCAGGCACGGGATCTTCAGCAGTCGGCAGGCAAAGGAGCCGTAGAGGTTGGGCTTTATGGTGTAAGAGAGGACCGCATCCGGCCGGATCCGGTGGAGGTGTTTGAGGAAGCGGAAAAACAACCCCATATCCGCAAAGGGATTCAGCCCGTGGCACGAAACTTTTACCGGGATGTAACGGCACCCCAGGGCGACGAGCCGATCAATGCGCTCCCCGTAAGGTGAGAGCACCCAAACTTCCCAGTTTTCCTGAAGTAATCTTTCAACCAGCTCCAAGCGGAAATTATACACGACCAAATCACTGTTGGCAAGCAGAACAATTTTTTTCATTCGTGTTTTACCGTCATTTTTTGATTGCCGCTTCCCCTGGGGCGGTGAATGCCACCGCATCAGGAAAAGTGCATTTTCATCGATCCCGGAGTGTTAAGAAAAATTAGCATAGATTTGCCATTTTGTCAAGCGGAAACCGAATTTTGAGGTGAAAGAGGCAATCAATTTGGGGATTGGCGCAGTCGCTCGATCGCGTCGAAACCGGCGGCGTCGACGAGGGAAAGACTTTCGACTTCCAACTCGCCGCCGACGATCCCGAATTCCCAAATCCACGGGTCCTCATTTTCGGTCAAAGCAAAAATTTCCAACAATTCATGTTTGCCGGGGTATAAGGTCTGCGACACTACCCGGCGGATCAATTTGAGCCCCGCCGGGTGGCGCCGTTTGACGTCGATGAAAAAGTAAGCGCTTTCCCGGACGACGACGCGGGCGCGGAGCTGATATTTCCGGTTGCCGGGGAGCGCCCGATCCTGATAGAGAAATACCGACTCCGGAGTTTTCAGGCGAAGATTGCCGGAATCCGCATAACCGATCATACCGGGCAAAATTTTCGGGCAACGCCCGTTCAACTCGGCGCGCCACTCCGCCGGGAACGGCGCCGATCCGGCATTTTCCCGAATTTGGAAATCGTGATTAGACAGCAAATTGAATTGATCATAACCTCGGTTTCTTGCTTCCGCTGAAATTTTCCCGCTGGCATACGGCGAAGGGATGCGATACAAGTACACCCCTTTTTTGCGGTCGCGGGCCTGGTAGCACAATTCAAACGGCAGATCGTAGCGCTTGCGGAACCGATCGGCAACGACGTTATCGGGCTCGACGGATCGAACTACGAGATAGACGACCGGCCGTTGCAGCAACAGCGGGCGAAGCCGTTGCGCATCCAGACTTTGGAAAAAGGCCTCCCGGTTGCGATCAAAACTGCGGCTGTCGTTGATCGATACATCAATGATGCGCTCGTCAAAGAGGAGATCGCCGCCCATATTGCCGAGGGTGATGACATACGTCTTGCCCGCGCCGCCGAATTTCTCGGCGTCGCGAGTGAGCGCGATCGGCAATTCGCGCAAATAGGGCTTGGCTACCTGCGGTCGGATCGCCTTGCCGGCGCCGGAAATTATGACGATCAAAAAGATGATCGCACAAGTTGATTTGGCGATCCGCCATCGCGCCGACCAAGCGGTTTGGAAAAAGAGCGTCGCCAGCAGTATCACCGGAACCATGAGCGGCAACAGATGACGGGTGGACAACGCCACCGGCAGTCGCCACAAATAGGAAAGCAGACCCAAGGTGGCGACGAAAAGCACCGGGTAATAAAACTCCTGCTTCCGCGCTTTCCATACCGCGGCAAATCCCAACAGTGCACAGATCAGCAACGGCATTTTACTTCCCCCACCGTCGGATTATCGCTTGAGTTTTTAACGATATGCCCCGGAAATAATCCGGGCTGGCGGAAAAGATCAGGAGCCACGAGACGCTCAGTGCGCCGAGATAAAGGAGTGCTCCGGTCAATGCGGTTCGCCGTGCCCGCAATTCGCGGCGGCCGTTGCCAAAGACATAAAAGCCGAGCGCCAACGGCATCCAATAGATCATTTCCCAACCCTCCAGCCGCGACCACGCCGCCAAGGCGCTCACCACCCCCAAGAGGGCGCAGAATAAGCGCAACCGGGCGCCGCGGACGATCCGGACGGCGCAGAGCAGGGCGAAAGTAAAGAGCAATAAATGCAGCGGTTCGCGCAAAATCATCCCGGATATCCGGATCGTGACAGGTTCAAATGCCGCCAGCGCAAGACATACCGATCCCGCCCCGGAAGAATGGAAAACGGCGCACCCTAAAAAGAACACCGTCACCAGCCACAGCACGGAAGATGCGATATTGAAAATTCGCATCCCCGCGACGGGTTTCACCCCGGCTTTCTTGAGCCACATGCCCGAGTAGACCATGAGCCGCTGGGCATTGGGGGGGAGCGTTTCAAAACCGTTGGCGGCGGCATGCTCGATACAGGCAACGTAGGTGCGTTCGTCCCGCCCGATGTGATCGACCATGCCGATATAACCGATCCGCAAAGCGGTGCCGAGGATCAACAACAGCCACAGCGTCCAACCGCGGTGGCGACCGCAAAAATCCGCAAAGCGGACGACCGGGCGCTCGAGGCGCCGGACGAACCGGGGGGGCTCCCCATTCCGATAGAAGTCAAAGATTTTCAAAATACCATTTGACGGATTTTTTCAGACCGGCTTTGATATTGATTTCCGGGGCATACCCCAGTAAATTTCTTGCCTTGTCGATCGACGCCAGACTGTGGGGGATGTCGCCGGCGCGGTTGGGACCGTAGATCGGCTCCACCTTGGCGATCTCCGGATCGAAAACCGCCAAATTTTCCCGCAGATATCCGAATAATTCGTTCAAAGTGGTGCGCTCGCCGAACGCCACATTGTAAACCGTGTTGATCGCTTCCGGGCGATCGGCCAGCAGCGCCAGCTGATTGGCTTGGATCACATTTTCCACATAGGTGAAATCCCGGCTGTAACTGCCGTCGCCGTTGATGTGCGGACTTTCGTGCTTCATCAGACTCATGACGAACTTGGGAATGACGGCGGCATACGCCCCCATGGGGTCCTGCCGGGGACCGAATACGTTGAAGTAGCGCAACCCGATGGTTTCGATCCCGTAAAGTTTGCTCATGTTTTCGGCAAACAGTTCATCCACATATTTGGTGATCGCGTAGGGGCTCAAAGGTTTGCCGATCTGCTCCTCCACTTTGGGCAGCGTGGGGCTGTCGCCGTAGGTGGAAGAACTGGAAGCGTAGACGAAACGCTTGACTTTCGCTTCCTGCGCGGCAAACAGCATATTGACGAAGCCGAAAATATTTACCGCGGTCGAGGTCATCGGGTCCTTGACCGAGCGCGGGACCGATCCCAACGCCGCTTCGTGCAGGACAAAGTCAACTCCGGCAACCGCCTTGCGGCACATTTCAATATCGCGGATATCGCCCTCGATCAGCGTGAAATTCGGATCGTCGGCAAAGGGCGCCAGATTTTCCCGCTTGCCGGTCATAAAGTTATCCAGCACGACGACCTGATTGTTTTGCGCCAAGAGCGCCTCGACCAGATTGGAACCGATGAAACCGGCTCCGCCGGTCACCAGAACTCGTGAATCGCCCACCCGTCTTGGCATGATCACAGCCTCCCGTCCACGATCTCGCGGGGCAATATCCCTTTGACGTCAAAGACGACCGAGTCGGACTTGCGGTAATCGCCCAAGTCGATCTCGGCAAATTCCCGGTGCGAAACCGCCAAAACGATCGCATCGTAGCAATTTTTCTTCAACCCGGCGGGTTTCCGCACCGACGCGAAACCGTATTCCTGCCGGACCTCGTCGGGGTCGGCCCACGGATCGAAGATATCGACCTGGCAACCGAATTCCTGCAATCCGCGCATGATGTCGACCGCGTGGGAGTTGCGGATATCCGGGCAGTTTTCCTTGAAAGTGACCCCCAGCATCAGGATTTGGGAATCGGCGATCTTCAATCCCTTTTTGATCATCAGCTTGACGACTTCGGTGGCGACGTATTTGCCCATGCCGTCGTTGATCCTCCGACCGGCGAGGATCACTTCGGGCAAATAGCCCAGCGCCTGCGCTTTGTGGGTCAAATAATAGGGATCGACCCCGATGCAGTGCCCGCCGACCAAACCCGGCTTGAACTTCAAAAAGTTCCACTTGGTGCCGGCGGCATCCAAAACCTCGTTGGTGTCGATCCCGATCAGGTGGAAGATCTTTGCCAATTCGTTGACAAAGGCGATGTTGAGATCGCGCTGGGAATTTTCGATCACCTTGGCGGCTTCCGCCACCTTGATCGAACTGGCCCGGTAAGTGCCGTTTTTCAAAATGGCGTTATACAGCGTATCCACGATCTCGGCCGTTTCCGGGGTGGAGCCGGAGGTGATCTTTTTGATCTTCAGCAAGGTGTGTTCCTTGTCGCCGGGATTGATGCGCTCGGGGCTGTACCCGCAGAAGAAATCCCGGTTGAATTTCAGGTTGGAAAATTTTTCCAGGACCGGCACGCAGTCTTCCTCGGTGCAACCGGGGTAAACGGTGGATTCGTAAACCACGATGGCGCCGGGCTTCATCGCCTTGCCGACGGTTTCGCTGGCGCCGTAAAGCGGGGAAAGGTCCGGGCGGTTGTAGCGGTCGATGGGGGTCGGCACGGCGACGATGAAAACATCGCGGTCGCGCAGATCGTCCAGCGAGTCGGAGTAGCGAAGTTTGGTCGCGGCGCGCAACTCCTCGGCGGAAGTTTCCAAGGTCGTATCTTCGCCGCGGCGCAGCATATCCAGCCGCGATTTCTTGCGATCGAATCCGACGGTGTCGAATTTCTTGCCGAATTCGACCGCGAGGGGCAGCCCCACGTAACCCAGACCGATCACCGCAATTTTGATTTCGCCAGACTTGATTTTTTTCAACATTTTCTTCGCCCGCTGTGTGCTTGAGATAATTAACTTACCCTTTATATAAATATAGCACCAACAACGGAAAAAAGCAATTTTTCGCCCCCCGGCGGCGGATAAGATTTGGGGGAAACGACTTGAAATGCGGATTAAAAATGCTATAGTAGTATGCCGTCGTTAAGCGGCGGCGAAATCCGAGAATAATTTTAAGGCGGGGAGAGTGATATGTCGATCTGGTCCGGTTTCAAACGGGCGCTCCGTTATGTCCTGAAGGGAGTTCCCAATCAGGTGATCACGCCGGCGCAGATAAGTTATCTCCGCCCGGGCGATATTCTATCGGGTCGCAAGATCATCGTCACCGGCGGCGGGCGCGGGCTCGGCTTCGCCATGGCAAAGAAATTCAAGGCGCAAGGGGCGGAGGTGTTGATCGCCGGGCGCCGCGCCGAAACGCTGGAGCAAAGCGCCGCCGAGATCGGTTGCCGGTGGCTCCAACTCGACTTGGAAAAGGTTTCCGACTTCCCGGAATTCATCCGGCAGGCGGCAAATCTTTTGGGCGGGGCAAATTGCTTGGTCAACAACGCCGGGATATCGCTCCACGAAAGCGGTTTTCTCGCCGTTACCCCGGAGCAGTGGGATCAGCAGTTTGCCACCAATTTGCGGGGACCGTTCTTTCTGACCCAGGAATTCATCCGCTACTGCCAGCAGGAAAACGTCGCCGGCACCAAGCAGATAGTGTTTATTTCTTCGGAAACCGGCACCACCGTGGATGAGCGCCCCTACGGGCTTACGAAATATGCCTTAAACAGTTTGATCCAGGGGTTGGCTTACCGCTACGCGCAAGCGGGCTTCCGCATCAACGGCATCGCTCCGGGCGTGACGGCTACCGATATGACCGGGCTCAAAGACACCGACAACTTGACCAGCGGCAACGGGCGTTACTATCTGCCCGACGAGGTAGCGGAAATTGCCGCCGTGCTCTTGTCGGATCTTTCCAACACGCTCAACGGTCAGATATTGGTGACCAACGAGGGCAGAACCATAAACGCGAGATGGAGATAAAACAGATCATGCAGGATAGCTTTTATACCGTAGAGCGCAACGTCCAGATCGTTTTGGCGTTGTTGAAAAGTTATGGGGTCCGCAAAGTGGTCGCCTCGCCCGGCACGACCAACGTCACCTTGGTCGCCAGCATGCAGAGCGACCCGTGGTTTGAAATGTATTCGGCTCCGGACGAGCGTTCCGCCGCTTACATCGCCTGCGGACTGGCGGCGGCAAGCGGGGAGCCGGTGGTGATCACCTGCACCGGGGCGACGGCGTCGCGCAACTATTACCCCGGACTTACCGAGGCATACTATCGCAAACTTCCGGTGATCGCCATAACGGCGACCCAGGATCCGGCGAAAATCGGGCACAATACTCCGCAGGTCATCGACCGGAGCATTGTCGCCAACGACGCCGCCGTATTCAGCACCCATATCCAATTCATCGAAAAAGCCAGCGACGAGTGGAACGTGACTTTGAAAATGAATCAGGCAATGCATGCGCTCAAAAGCCGGGGCGGCGGTCCCATCCATATCAACTTGGAAACGCGCTACACGCGGGATTTTTCGGTCAAGACTTTGCCGCCGTGCCGGGTGATCAACTACGTCGGCGCGTGGGATGAGTTTCCCCCGCTTCCCGAGGGGAAGATCGGGATTTTCGTCGGTTCGCACCGCCCGATGAGCGCGACGTTGACCCAGGCGATCGACCGGTTTTGTGCCACCAATAACGCGGCGGTCTATTGCGACCACTGCAGCAACTACAAGGGGCGCTACCGCGTTTTCAATTCGCTGGTCGGGGCGCAGGATTTTTTCAGCTCGCCCCTCTGCCGCACCGAGTTGGTCATCTACATCGGGGATGTCACCGCCGGGTATGAGCTGATGCGCTTCGGCTACACTTCGCAACAGCAGTGGAGGGTCTGCGAAGACGGTAAGACCTGCGATGCTTTCAACCGACTTTCCGCCGTATTTGAAATGCCGGAAGAGGTTTTCTTCGATCACTACGCCAAGGCGGATGCACAAGACAACGATAGCTTTGCGACGGCGTGCCGCCGGGAGTTTGAGGAAATTCAAAGCAAAATGCCGGAACTGCCCTTTTCCAACTTGTACTTGGCGCAACAGACCGCGCACCGGTTGCCGGAAAACAGCGTCTTGTATCTGGGCATTCTCAATACCGTGCGGTGTTGGAACTTTTACGATGTGCCGAATTCGGTGTTGTGCTTCTGCAACAGCGGCGGTTTCGGCATCGACGGCACCCTGTCTTCGGTGATCGGGGCGTCGCTCGCCGCGCCGGAAAAGCTCCACTTTTGCGTGACGGGCGATCTGGCGTTCTTTTACGATCTCAATTCCTTGGGGAATCGTCACGTCGGCAACAATGTGCGCATTCTCTTGGTGAATAACGGCAGGGGCGGGGAGTTCCGCAGTCCCTACCATTTCTGCTATCAGTTCGGCGAGGACGCCGACGCGTACATGGCGGCGGCGCATCACTTTGACTCGCCCGAAGTGGTCAAGAGTTATGCAAAAGCGTTGGGCTATGAGTATATCAGCGCGGCGACCAAGGAAGAGTATTTGAGTTGCCTCGATCACTTCATCACCCCGGAAAAGTTGGATCGCCCGATCATTTTCGAGGTGTTCACCAAAATTGAAGATGAAAATGCGGCAATAAAGAGTGCGCGCAACATTATGACGACCAAAATGTCCGCGCCGATCACTCACACCAAAGAGGCGCTGAAAAAAATCATCCCGGATAGCGTGATAAAAGCGCTCAAGGGATGAACTGCCCGAACCTTGAGCAGAGATGGATCCACTCATTGAAAAAGCGTTGCTTCGCCCGTATGATCTCACGCACGAGGAGTTGATCGCTCTACTCGCGCGGGAAGATACCGCGGAACTGTTCGCCGCCGCGTATGATCTGAAGTGCCGCTACGTCGGCAAACTCGTATCGTTGCGCGGCTTGGTGGAACTCGGCAACCACTGCGCCAAAAATTGCTATTACTGCGGCATCCGGCGCGGCAATACCAAGGTAAAACGCTACAACTTGAGCGAAGACGACGTGGTGCGTATGGCGCATTGGAGCTTCGAGCAGGGATACGGCTCGGTGGTGTTGCAGTCCGGCGAGATCGAGTCGGAAAAGCACACCGAATACATCGAACGCATATTGCACCGCATCCGCGACTTCGGCGGTGACGATTTCGGCATCACCTTGTGCCTCGGCGAGCAGACCGAGGAAGTCTATCGCCGCTGGCGCGAAGCCGGGGCGCACCGCTATCTCCTGCGGATCGAAAGTTCCGTGCCGGAACTCTATGCCCGACTTCACCCCGCCGACCACTCGCAGGCGCGCCGCATCGAGTGCTTGAAAAAGCTCAAAAAGCTCGGCTACCAGACGGGCAGCGGCGTGATGATCGGGCTCCCCGGGCAGACGCTCGATCACCTCGCGCACGACGTCGAGTTTTTCCACGCCATGGACCTTGATATGATCGGCATGGGGCCTTATCTCCCGCACCGGGATACTCCGCTTGGGAAAGAGATCGAACTCACCCCGGAGTATGCGGCGAAACAGCTGAAACTGGGCTTGAAAATGATCGCGGTAACGCGCCTTTATCTGCACGACGTCAACATTGCGGCGACCACCGCGCTGCAGGCGCTCGACGACCGCGGGCGCGAGCAGGGGATCCTTGCGGGCGCCAACGTGATGATGCCCAACGTCACCGATACGGAGTATCGCGGCAATTACCAACTCTACGAAAACAAGCCGTGTCTGGACGAAAACTCCAGCCGGTGCCGGAATTGTCTAAATTTCCGCATCCTCGCCATCGGCGAAAAAATCAACTGGAAACAGCGCGGCGACTCGCCGCATTACAAGCTATGAATCGTTATCTGCCGATTTCGCTGGCGGTTCTGCCGTCGCTGATGCTGCGGGGCGCCGATTTCACGGCGGATGATTTGCGCCGGAGCATCGACAAAATCCGGCTTATCGAGCTGAATCTCCCCGCGGATATGCCCGCATTTTCACTTCCTGAAAATGGCAGGATGAGCTGTGCCAAATGCGGCAAGGTCATGCTCCTTGACGAATCGCCGTTGCTGATGCGCGCTCTCGCCGAGCGATTGAATGAAAAAAGCAGCAAAGGCTACCGGTTTATATTAGATGAGTCCGCGCTTTGCCCGTACTGCGGAGACGGTCGGTTTTATCTGGATATCCAAGTGATTGACTTGTCGCCCCAGAAGATCAACTGGAAAAAGCTTCGCCGCATCCCCGTTGATCGGGACGATCTGCTCTTTTTGCTGAGCGGTTGGGAGACGCTTCAATCCTGCGAGGGACTGGCGTACCGGCTTCGGAACGTCGAAACCGGCTCGTTTTTAGTTGAGAGCGAAGAAGATTTTTTATCTGATGCAAGAGTTCAGCCGCCGGGGGGATGGAAAAAGAGGATCGACGAGCAACAGGAAACGGCGGAATTTTTCCAGAAGCTCGCCTCGTCCGCCCATATCCTGCGCCGGGAAGATCTGGATTCTTATCTTAAAATGAGTGCAGACTTGAGCGACCGTCATAACGACTACCGCCCCAGCCATTTTATGCTGCTTACCCGAATGGCGATCTCCTTTGATCGGGCTTTGACGCCGCTGAATTGCCCGGCATGCTCCCGGCGTTATTACGTCTGCAACGGGAGCAACATGCCGCTGATGCAACCTCTGGGCGACCTGCTGGAAGCCATGAAAAAAATCGACATTTTTCCGGATTTCAGCTCCCTCTGCCCCTATTGTCACCCCGGGAAAGAGGAACGTAAACTCGCCGTGACCATCCATGCCGAGGGGCAGAAAGCGCTTTCCGCCGAACTTACTCCCGGCGATCTGGTGTTGCTCGCCGATTTCGTCACCTATAATGACAGCTCCCAATATCAGACCGCATTGCCGGCGGTCATGGTGATGCGGCTGAAGGAGGTCTTGCTGGGCGAAACGGGAAATGCGCGAATTTCCGCCCGGCCCTTGCCCGCGGGGGAAAAATGAAGCTCCCGCCGCAGGTTTTTCTGGAAATAACCCGGGCCTGCGATCAGGCGTGCCCATTCTGCTCCTGCCCCTGGTTTCAGGTCGACGCCCCGCCCGGCGGCGCGGAACTATCCATCAACGAGTGGCGGGAAGTCGCTTCGGCATTGATCGCCGACGGAGTCCGCTTCGTCGGGGTGACCGGCGGCGAGCCGACCCTCAAGCCCGGCTGGGAGGATCTGCTCTTTCATCTCAAGGCGGAACTGATCCGGCATTATCCGGAACACCATGAATTGGCGCTTTACACCAACGGCAAAAGTTTCCGCCCGGAGTGCTACTCGATCCTGAAAGAGTGCGGGGCAAAGCTCTATCTTTCCCTGCCGGGGCTGGCTTCCTTTTCCGCTCAAACCGGGGAGGCGGAGGGCGACTTCCGCCGGATCATCCGGCTCATCGGCGCGGCAAAGGATGTTCAAGTTTTCGTCGGGGTTACGGTGACGAAGCTCAGCCTGCCGGAACTGTACGAGACCCTTTCCTATGCGGCTCTGGCCGGAGCCGCCGGGGTGATCCTCAATCTGTTTAAACCGTTTGGCGGCCGGGGAATTTCGCACCCGGAACTGCGCCTTTCCGACGCCGATATGCTTCTCGCCGCCCGGACCGCGGATAGTGTGGCGGAAAAATGCGGTACGGCGCTTTTCGGTGGGGAATTCCCGGATTTCGTCCGGCCGGAAGATTTCCCGCATCTGGCTCTGGAATCCCGGTGCGTCGCCGCAAAGGGCACGTTTACGGTTGCTCCCGACGGCTTTATCCATGCGTGCGAACACGATCCGGAAGCGCTCTGCTTCTGGAAAGACCGACAGAAACTCGACCTCATTCCCCGCTGGCGGGCCTTTGCTGACGGCGGCTACCCCGTCTGCCCGCTTGCCGGCACTGCCGAACGGTGATCAGCAGTCGACGTCGACGGGCATGTGCTGGCAGGAGCAACCCGCATCGCAGGTGACGATCTCGCCGGTCATATTGGAACTCAAATCCCCGGCGAGAAAGGCGACCACGTTGGCGATGTCATCGCCGCTGGCTTCCCGGCGGAGCGGGCAGTTGAGCCGCCGCCGCGCCTTCTTTTCCTCGGGCAACCCATCCCACCTTTCGGTATAAATGTAACCCGGAGCGACGGCGTTGACCCGGATCCCCAAGGGGCCGAGGTCGAGGGCGAGCGACCGCACCAACGAGTTGATCGCGCCCTTGCTGGCGCAGTAGGCGGTGCGGTTGCGGATCGCCCGCTGTGCCGTGTTGGAAGATAGAAAAACGACGACGCCTTTCGACTCCTGTTTGAGGAAAAAGCGGTTGACCGCCTGTTGCGTGACTTGAAATCCGCCGATGACGTTGATGCCGAGGACTTCCGCCACGTATTCCGGAGCCATTTCGACGAAAGGCTTGCCGATCCCCTGATGCGTGGCGTTGTTGACGAGGATGTCGAGCCGCCCGGCTTCCTTTTCGATCACGTCAAAGAGGAGCTTTACCTGATCGAGTTGAGAAATGTCGCAGGGGACGGCGCGAAAGTTTTTGACGCCCCACGAAGTGAGGATTGCCGCTCCCTTTTCGGTCGATTCCGGCGACGAGCCGCACATAAATACTTTTGCGCCCTCGGCGGAAAATTTTTTGACGATGTGCAGACCGGTGTTGCGATTGCCCCCGGTAACGAGAACGATTTTGCCTTCAAACATACCCATATTATCACCTGTAACGCTCAATCGTTGACGAGTTCGTAGTAAAGTTCCGCATCCGGCGGCCGGATATTGGTGAGATCGCCCCGGTAGTGGCGCAAGTTGGTGCGGATGTAGGGGTGCTTGAGCAATTCCGCTTCATTCAAGTCGATGCCGATGCCCGGACGGTCGGGAATGACCATTTTGCCGTTGTGGACGACGAGTTTTTCGTCGCAAATCTCTTTGCGCCATGGTACATCGCTCATCATCATTTCGAGCATGACGAAGTTGGGCACGCACGCCGCCAACTGCAAAGTCGCCGCATTGGCGACCGGGCCGGAGGGGTTGTGCGGGCAGAAACCGATGTGGCGGCACTCCGCCTCGGCGCCCAGCATCCGCATTTCCAAAATGCCGCCCGCGTGCGAAATATCCGGCTGGATGTAGTCCGAGCAGTTGAGCTCGAAAAACTGCCGGTATTCGTAGCGGTTGTAAAGTCTTTCGCCGGCGGCGATGGAAACGCGCACCCGATTTTTAACTTCGCGCAGACCCTCTTTGTCGTCCGGCGGAATGGGCTCCTCGAACCAGAAAATGTCGAAATCTTCGAGCATGCGCCCGATTTTCACCGCGGTCGGAATGTCGAAGCGGCCGTGCCCCTCGATGAGCAGTTGGACGTCTTCGCCGACCGTTTCGGCTACTTTGGCGATATTTTCCAGGCTCTGCGCGAGTTCCCGCTTGCCGATCTGCTGCCACGCCTTGCCGAAGGGATCCCACTTGCAGCCGAGGAAGCGATGCTTGCGCACTTCCTGCGCCTTGGCGGCAAATTCATCCGGCGTTTTCGCCGGGGCGAACCAGCCGTTGACGTAGATCGGCACTTCGTCGCGCACCTTGCCGCCGAGCAGCTGATAGACCGGCACGCCGAGCGCCTTGCCCTTGATGTCCCACAACGCCATTTCCACCCCGGCGAGCGCGCTCATCAGCACCGGACCGCCCCGCCAGTAGGCGTCGCGGTAGCAGTCGTGGCGGAAAAGTTCGATGTTGTGCGGGTCCTTGCCGACGAGCCAGGGTTCCAAGTCGCCGATCGCGGCGACCACGGTGGACTCCTTGTACTCCAGCGTGGCTTCGCCCCAGCCGTAAAGCCCGGAATCCGTCTCGACTTTGACAAAGACGAAATTGGTGCGAAACGCGTTGCAGACAAAGGTTTTTACTTTCGTGATCTTCATGGTTTTGCTCCTAAACTTCATGGTCGCTCAGCATTGACGACAATTCCGCCGCCGCGCCGACGAGTATTTCCAGGATCTTTTTTATGTGCGCAGTTGCGTATTTGGTTTCCGGGATGTTGCACCCCAACGTGGCGACCGGCTCGCCCTTGACCAGCACCGGTACGGCAAAGATGCCCATATCGCGTTTTTTCGCCGTGAAAAATCCGTCTTTTCGGACTTGCTCAAACAGACGGGGCAAACTTTTTTCGTCCGCCGCTTCCGGCAGACATTCCGACTTGGCGTACTGCCGATAGTCGTCGACCTGCGCCTGCCAGGGGCGATACGCCATTTCCGCGATGCCGGTCGCCGTGCCGTAAACGTCGCGCGTCCCCGCTTGGCGCAGCCGCAACTCCCGGTGCGGATTGCGGTTTTTCAAATACAACACATAGCGCCGATCGCCGTAGATTTTGGAGATCAACACCGCATCCTGAATACTTTCCGCCACGCGATCGACCAAGGGTTTCCCCGCCGCCAAAAGTTTCCCCTCAAAATCCGCGATGTTGCTCAACACCGCGAGTTTGGGACCGGCGACGTAGCCGGCTTGCCGGGAGATCTGCCGGATGTAGCCGGAATCCAAGAGCATTTTCAGTATGTGAGAAACCGTGGAAAGCGTGAGATCGAGCTTTTCCGCCAAACGCTTGGGAGTGATCGCCTGCGGCGTTTCGGCAACGATCGCTTCCAGCACCTTGAAAGTTTTGTCGATGACCCGGATCATAATTTCATAATATGAAACATTGTATCATAATACGCAATTTAATATAATCGACTCCGGGGATTTTGTCAAGTTTTTTGCCTCGGCGGTCGGGGAGTTTTCGGGCAAGTTGCGGGGTCGGGTTAAGGTTAACCGAGGCGCTTTGGCTTGATAAGGAAGCGTTTGAGGTTGAAATTTTCCGTTTGGCGTGATATGTTAAGTCACGGAAATGGATAATTAACCCGAGGAAACGGAATATGTTCAAGGTTGCAGTGGTCGG
Organism: Victivallaceae bacterium; assembly: GCA_045635865.1. Taxonomy (GTDB): domain Bacteria; phylum Verrucomicrobiota; class Lentisphaeria; order Victivallales; family Victivallaceae; genus UBA1784. The sequence goes on along the minus strand of JAZTWK010000078.1, from coordinate 27,293 downwards.
TTGTGGCGGGATCGGGATGTCGCATGCGGCGGCGTGGAAAGCGCTGGGCGCCGAAGTCGTGGCGTTTTTTGATGTCAATCGGGAGCGCTGCACGGCGGCGGCGCAGCGATACAACGCCCGAGCCGCGGAGTCGCTCGCGGATCTCCCCGCGGATTTAAATGCGGTGAGCGTCGCCACCACCTCGCCGACGCATTATGAGATCGTCAAGACCCTGTTGCCCAAGTACCCGGTTTTCTGCGAAAAGCCGCTTACGATCGACGTTGCGCAGGGCGAGGAACTCGCCGCGCTGGAAAAAACGACCGGGCACTTGCTCGGGGTGGGCTTCAAGATGCGCTTCGAGCCGATTTTCATCAAGGCAAAGGAGTTGCTCCCGCAGATCGGCGAGATCATCCAGATTTCCTCGACCAAGGCGCAGATGTACGGCGCGCCCAAGGGCTTTTGGATCGAAAAAAGCGGCGCGATGTGCGAAATGTCCATCCACGAGTTTGATTTGATCTCTTATCTCACCGGTCTGCGGATGCAAAAGATCCGCTACGCCAAACTTTACCACAATTTCCAGTGGGAAAAGGAAGACGGCTTCGCCGCGCTCGCCGAATATGACGGCGGCGTGCCCGTCGCGTTGCAGTGCAACTACAACCACCGGCCGAGCTGGGATGCCCGCGACATCGTGCTCGCTTTTATCGGCAAAGAGGGGGTGCTTCGGGTGGAACGCCCCGACCGGATCGTCTTGCGCACCGACGGTCAGCACGTTTTGACGGTTGACGCCGCGTCGTGCAATCCCTTTGTCGAGGAGTTGCGTCACTTCCAAGCGGCGGTGCGCGGGGAGATCGCCAATCAGCTCACCGCCGCCGACGCCAACACCGCGTTGCGGATGATCGAAGCGATCCGCGCTCGCGCCAACGACTGAACCGCCCCAACTTAGCTGTAAATTAAGTGATCTGTCGCAAGTTCAATGCGCTTGTCTGAAACTCCGCTTCGGCAAAAAAGTTCACTTTTTCGGGGCGGACGGGGCGACAGCGGGAATTGTCGACTCGCTCAACGCGTCCAACAGCTCCTTGCGGGCGCGGGTGATCGCTGCGGGATCGGGGTCGAAGTCGCAAAAGGAGCGAAAAACCGTAGCAACGATCCGGTCGCACCGGGCGGGATCCCGCTTTTTGAGCATCCGGATCAACTCCCAGTCTTCAATGCCCTGCCGCATCGACTCCAGCCGCAGAGATGGCCACACTTCGTTGTTCGGCCCCGGATAGACGGCGTGAGTGTCACCCGGGGGCAGACCTTGCGGGTCGATCGGAGCGGTTTCTTCGAAGGGGTCTTGGCGATGATCCCCTTTGTAGCTGGGGTTCTCCTCTTTTGACCGATAGCAGTTCCAACCCCAGTGCAGAAAGCCCTCGATCCCGTAGTGACCGCACCCCCAGCCCAGTAGCATAGGACGGGTCAACTCGCCGTCGTTGAGCCGATTGAGCCAAGGACCGCCGGGGCGGCAACAGGTGTATGCCCATAGTTGATCGCCCACTTGGCGCATCGCTTCGTATTTCGCCCGATCCTTTTCGTACTCATGGACCTGCGTACACCAGATGTCGCAGCCGCCGACGATGTTGGGGTCGTAATTGGCGTCCATGAGGATGATCCCCGGCATGTATTTGCGGATCATGCCGCACAACAATCGATAAGATACGGCGTTTTGCCTGATCGGCTCATCGGCGGCGTGCTGGATCCAGCGCGCTTCGAGGTGATGTTTGCGGATGAACGCCATCAGCAGGCGCCCGATTTGGGCGACGTCTTCATTGGCTTCGACGCTGGAAACGATGTTGCCGGAAAGGTGGATCTTGAAGTTTTCGGTGGTCCAGTCGCCGGCGCGCCTGCCGAAGTGACCGCCCTCGATCCAGTAAAGCCCGGCATCGGTGAAAAGGCGGATGAATTTTTCCAGCCGCTCCTCGTTGAGGGTGAACTTTCGCGTCGCTTGGTCATAGGTGAAAAAGGCGTCCAACGGCACCAAAAAGGTGTTTTGCCGCGAGCTGTGCATCGCCGCCGCGTGCTCCGACAAGATGCGCCAGAATTCCTCCCCCCACGGCTCGACCGATTTGGAGAAATCCAGATTCTTCCACTTGAACCAGTTGGTGAAAAAGACCGAATCCTGGCCGACCGCGGGCAATGTGACCGGGGCGATGCGCAGAGTGAGAATGTTTTCCCAACTTTTTTCCCCGGCGGAAATGCGGATCTTGATCGGGTGGAGTCCCGGTTCGGCGTAGCTTTTTACCGGGATCCGGCAGTAAACGGCGAGCGTGGTTTTTTTGGTCGTGAACGGTCGAGCGAGCGGCTTGAGGGCATCATATTCCCGGAACGGCGCATCGCGGATCACCGATTTCGACTTGGGGTGGTGGGGCGACACGGCGAAGCCGACTTCACTGGTATTGACATTGACGCAAACGTCGATCATTTCGAAAAAGCGGCAGTCGGGATCATCGGCGGAAATTTCCAATTGCTGACCCGGGGGCAGCCCGGTGAGGACGAACGCCGCCGCGGCGACGCCCCCGCGGGCGACATCAACTACCGGATTTTCTATCGGAGAAGCCTCCAGCTGATCGGGGAATATCCATGAAAAAGGTTCGCACCAGGAAAATTTGACCCCGGCTATCTGGTCATTACAGGCAGTGATCACCAGACACCCCAGCACCGACAATGGTAGAAAAAAGCGCATTTCCGGATTTAACTCCTTTTTTATGGATCGAATGAAAGATCATGGTTTTTGCCGATATACGCGGATATAGTCGATCTCGAAATCCCGGGGGTAGCTATCGTGCGGGTCGATCTTGCCCAGCCACCCCTCGTAGTGAAACAACGCGGCGAGCATGAACATTTCTCCGGGCGGGGTCGGCCCCTCGTAGGTGCGGACAAGTTGATTGTCGAAGTACCATTGGATTTTTCCTTCTTGCCACTGCATGGCATAGATGTGAAAGGTTTTGGATAGGTCGCCGGGCACTTCGTCGAGATAGTGGCCTTTGGGGGTGAAGTGGACATTGTAGTCGATCTGCGAGTTCGTTTCGCCGATGCACGCACCCCGCTGCTCAAAAATATCGATCTCGACCACGCCGTCCTTTTCGTTGCGCTCCCCGTCGGGGGTGAACTCCTGATGGCGCGGGTCGACCTGATGCAGCCAAAAGGCGCACATCCAGCCGCTGCCTTTGACGCATTTCGCCCGCATTTCAAAGTAGCCGTATTTTTGCGAAAACTTATCGAATATTTTGATTTCATCCACGCTTTTGCCGATGCGGTGGTCGCTGGTGGTGATACAGCTGACGCAGGGGGTGGCGGGGGTCGGCCGCCACGGCAGGGTGCGATCGACGCGCAGTTTAAGCGTGCCGTTGCCGAAAGAGTAATGGGCGTTGTCGTCGCACCAGCGGGCGTCCTTGCCGATCCGGCGCAGATATTCACCGCGCCCGGCGCGGTAAGACGAAAACCAGAAAAAGTCGTTGAGCACCGGGCGGTCGAATTCGTCGTGAAAAGTCAGCTCCCAACCGGGTTTTTGTAGTGGATTTGCCGGGAACCCGGCTGGCTCATCCGCACAGAGACGACCGAAGATAAGGAGCGACAAGGCTGAAAAAAGCCAAATTTTTAGGGCGCACCGCGATCTTTTCATTATTGTTTCCTCCTATAAATCAAATTCCACCAAATAAACTGCCGACCCCGGCGCGCGCTTGGGGAGGGTGAGGATGCCGTCGGAATAGGCGACTTCCACTTGCTTGGCGTTGTCGAGTTGATCCAACCGGGTGGCGCGCCAGTTTTTCGGTGCGGCGCCGCGGATCGCCAGTTGCACCGAGTTCTCTTTGCCCCGGTAATCGGTAACGAGGATCGCCCCGCGCTTGCCGGAAGCATCGGTGGCGCCGAGCACCCACTGCGAGCGCCACTCGCCCCGGGTCGCTTCGTCGCCCCCGCTGAAAGTAACCCCCCACTTGGCTTCCCACTGGGGATCGTCGGGGTCGATCTGGTTGAATGTCTGCGCTTTGACCCGGTTGGGGTAGTTTTTCACCATTTGCCCCATCATCTTGAGCGAGTAGTAGTTGCGGTTGAGCGAGCGCTCGTTGGTGAGCAACCCCCAAACTTTAAATTCGCATCCGTAGTAGCAGGAAACCGCCAGCGGCACATCGTGAAACATGGTGAACATCGCCGTATTGTAAGCCGCCGAATCCGCACCCCACAGACCGCGCTCGCCGTACATAAGTTCGTGATATTCCTCCGGGGTGAGTTCCGCCGAAAGCGGCGCCCACGCGGTCGCCAAAAAGTGCCACTCGTTGAGGTGGAGCTCCACTTGCGGGCAACCGATCTCATCGAGCATCTTGCGGGCATCGACGATCATCTTGCCGACGTCGGCAATATTGTGCCCGTAAGTGTGGAAAGAGAGGAAGTCCGGCGTGACCCCGACGGCGCGACAGGCGGCAAAAAGCGGCTTGACCCACTCCGGATCGGGCCAAGTGAGCGCCGGTCCGCCGATCTTTTCGCCGGGGAATTCCCGCTTCAACTCCGCCAGCACGGTGGCGAAAAATTCGATGAATTGCTCCTTGGTGCCCGTCCACATCTGGGGGCCGAGGTTGGGCTCGTTCCAAATTTCCCAGTAGGGGATGCCCATACAAAAGCCGTTTGCCCAACCGTGATTGTAGTGGCGGATGATGCCGGCGAGGATGCGGGCATAATGGCGGAAGTCCTGGGGCGGGTGCGAGTTGTAGTGGGTGGCGTTGACCGCCTCGATGCTGTTGCCCAACCGGTAATAGGGTTTCGCGCCGTGATCGAGCATTTTTTTAAAGAGATCGTCGGTGGCGGTGAAGTAGTAGTTATCCGGATTTTCCGGGTCGAGCGACTCCAAAGGAAAGACGAAGTGGGTGTCCACCACCCGCTGACCCCGGTTCACCAGCGCGAGATCGTGAGTTCGCGCCAGCGTGAGATTCAAGTCGCCGAAAAAGCGGTGGCGCGGATTTTTGTCCAACAATTCCGGCGCATAACTGCTGCCGTGCAACTTGGGATCGATCTTGCCGGCGAGGCGGGAAAAATCGACGTAGGCGAGCGTTTCGGTTCCCATTTGCGCTTTACACCTCTTTTTGCCGCCAGACGCCGATGAAGCCCAAGAGGACGAAGGGGATCGCCAAAATGAAGAAGAAGCGGTAACGCTCCATGGTGATCTCCGGACCGAGCCGCCAGTCGCAGACCATCCACAGCAAAGCGGTAAGCCCCATGGCGATGAAGCCGGTCAACACCCCGTTGATCAAGGCCTGAAGCGTCGCCGCCGAGGGTTGGTGCTCGACCGGAATGCACTTCAAAAAATACTGTCCGCTGCAGATGCCGTTGCACATACTGCAAAAGCTGGTCATCACCATCATCACGAACCAAGTGTACCAGTGAAAGGTGGCGGGAACGACCTGCCAGAAAAGGATGACGAAAAAGAGAATGCCGTAGGCGATGATTATCGCCTTGCGCGGACCGATTTTATCGCCCAGCAGGGAAGCCGGACGCGCCAGGCCGACATTGAGCAAGCCGCCGACAAAGGAAAGCGCCATCGCCCAGCTGTCGGGGACGCCGAAGCCGCGCTTCAAAACCAGCGTGTTGAGGGCAATGGTGAGCGCCGTTGCCAGCGAGAAGCAGACCTGCGCGGTGACCATGCGCCGGAAAGCGGAATCTTTGAGGCACGCCCAGGCGTCGGCGATGAGCGGCTTTTTCGCCGCCTGCATGATGGCGTCGCTCTCGTCGATCTGGCGCAGGCAGACCGCCGACAGCGCTCCGCAACCCGCGCCGAAAAGCACGATCCCGTAGAGCGCCCACATCGACTTCACCCAGTGGAGCAGAAAAGTCAAGCCGACGACCGCCACGGTGCTGACGATGTGGTGCGACATCGAGGCAAAAGCGAGCAGTTTGCCCCGATCTTCGGGTTTGGTGATATTGCCTACGAGCGCGGTACTCATCACCGCCCCGGCGGAGCGGCAGCCGTAAAAGATAAAAGCGCCGCCCAACAGAAACGCTCCGGCGATATAAATATGCCCGAAGTGACCCCAAATGGCGCACGACGCCATGATGACCGAGGCGAAGTTGCGCAGAAACCAGAAATTGGCTTGAGTCCGGGCGGCGCCCCAGTATTGCGTGGCGATTTTGCCCAGCGGCAGCCAGACGCAGCCGATGTTGAAAAGCGCCGCCAGCGTGGTGAAGACCCAGTCCGGGAAGCCCAACCGGTTGGCGAGCAGCATCATCACCATATCTCCGACGCACAAGTAACCGATGCCGTTGAGGAGATTGAAGCCGATATAGTAGCGCTGGCTCCGCTTCATTTGCGCCTCGGTAAGAGTTGGGTAAACCATGATCTGCTCCCTGAAATATGTTTTGAGATTTTGAGCAATATACCACTCGGCTTGCCGAAAAGCAACGTCGCCGAAACGTTTTTTAGCAAAAAAGTGAAAAAAGCCCGGAATCGGTGGTCATTGGGTAAAAAAAACGCCGGAAGCGGGATCTCTGCTTCCGGCGGCGAATGGAGGGAAAGGGGTCCCTCTTTTGGCGAATCATTCGATTTTGCTGCTGTCCAGACCGAGCTGTTCGAATCCGAGGTTGCTGGTCGGGTGTTCCTTGCTGTGAGAGACTTTTTCCACCACCTCTCGGACGTCGTTGCGGATATCTTCCGGCGCGGTGTCGAAAGGTCCGGAAATTTCCGCCCGGGCGATCAGCACCAGTTCGGAGTGCCGGGTGGTTTCGGATTCCGTCGAAAAGACCCAGCCCAGGATCGGAATATCTTTGAGGAACGGCAATCCCGCCACACTGCGGATCACGTTGGTCCGTTTGATACCGCCGATCACGAAATCCTTGCCCGAATGACCGACCTGGACTTCGGTTTCAAATTCCGACTTGTTGAGCCGGGGCGTGCCGTCACTGTTCCAGCCGAGGAGGCTCGTGCCGGAAACCTTTATCGGCAATATCGATGCCTTGCCGGTTACGATCGGGGTGACGTCAAGTTCAAACTTGAAGCCGTCGGCGGCTTTGGTGTTCTGCGCATTGCCGTGTTTGATGTCGATGTCCGCTTCCGGCGGGAGCTGATCGCGCCGCCCCGGAATCTTGTCGTTGACGTGTTCGTCCTCGATTTTTTGTTCTTCCTCGTAAAAGAGTCCGGTGCCGACGTAGATATTGGACTTGCGGCGGTTTTTCGCCACGATGACCCCTTGAGTGACCACTTTCGCCCGACCGGTGGAAGTCAAAAAGTCAAAGTACTTGCTGTTCCACTTGGGGTTGAAATTGAAAAAGTCGGTGCGGCTGGAGTGCGAACCGTCGATGCCCCCGGCAAAGGTGCTCGCCCAGTTGTTCCGATAGCGCCCGCCGGCGGAAAAGAAGTCCACGCCGTCATTGTTTTTCCAACTTTGGAAGTCGACGCCGAGCTTGTCGTCGTTTTCGGTGCTGACTTCCAGAAGCTGATAGGTGAGGCGGATTTCCGGCATCGGGCGGTCATACTTTTCCAACTGCTCCCGGATGTGGTTCAAGCTCCAGTAGGGCGCGGAAATAAACAGCGCATTCAGCCCGCCGTCGACCACCAGCGCGTCGGTGCCGCCGGCAAACTCCACGTCATTTCCCGCCGCGCCGACGTTTTTCACCATTTCCTTCAAATTGGCGGCGGCGTTGACTTTGGGGAAGTAAATGAAGCTCGGGCGGCCGTTGGAGTAGGTGATGTCCGGCTGATCCAACCGCTCGATGATCTCGTCGATGCTGTCGCCGGATCCGGTTTTCTGGAAGCGGTAGTCTTCGGCGGAAACCAGCAGTACCCCGCGCCCGTCGTTGAACTTGACCGCATCGACCTGCACCGGGTTGCCGGTTATTTGGGTGCCGCGCACCACGCCCAGCAGATACCCGCGCAGTGCGTACGGTTCGGCGTGCTTGAGCGTGTAGAGTTTGGTGACGACCAAGGGATCGGTGTTGGTGCGGACGAAGCGGATCGCCTGTTCCGAATCCTTGACGTCGACCCGCAGTTGGGTCTGCACCGTGCTGCTGCCGTACCCGGCGGAGGGCACGTTGGCATCCGCCTTGACCGCGCCGGGAATGGGCTTGGGCGTGAGGGTGATATCCTCCGCCCACAGCGGAGTCGCCGCCGCGGCGGCAAAGAGAAATAAGACATTCAACTTATTCATGGTAGGTGTTTCCTTTCAAATCAGCGATTGTCCGCGACTTCGGCGCTCACCGGGGCGGGCGGCACGGAATCGGGATGCACCAAATTCGCCTCGGCGGTGACGATGATGTAAGTTTTTTCCTTGATGGAGGTGGTCGTGCCGAAAAGGTACTTCAGCACCGGTATCTTGACGAGAAACGGAATGCCGACGGTCTGCTCGACATCCTGCTCGCGGACGTAGCTCGCCAACAGTTTTTCCGTCTTGAAACCCAACGTGAGTTCGCCGGAAACCGTACTGGAGTTGCCCAGTTCGTCGCCGCGGTTGCTCTTTTCCGTAACGGTTTTGGAATCGAGTTTGTAGGCAAAGACCACACCGCCCCGATCCTGGGCGTAAAAGTCCGCCGTGGCGGGGATTTTACCCGACGCGTCGATTTCGCCGGCATCCGCACCGAAGCAGATGACCGGATTGAATACCGTCAAGGTCAAAGTGCTGTCGCCGCTTTCGGAAATGCTGGTTTTGTCGTCATCGTCTTTGCTGATCTTTTCATACCCCGGAGTCAAGGTTGCCGTGTAAATTTTGGGCAGGTGACCATTCAGATCCGCCTGATCGTAAACCGCGGTGTTGACAAAGGTCAGATCGGCGTGCGCGGCGAGTTTGGCGTTGCCGGATTGCTGCAAGATCCGCACGAAGCTCAAATCGAATGCCGGAGCGGTGAAAAACGCGCCGTACCCCCACGACGTCGAAAAGTTTTTCGTGAGGTCCGCCAGTTTGGTCGCGCCGCTGATGAGCTTGTAGATCGCTTCGTTGGAAAACAATTTACCGCTGTTGAATCCGGCGGAAAAAATATCCACGCCGGGGCCGTTTTTCCACGCGAGATAATCCAAACCGATGTCGCGCAGCTTGCTTTCGCGGATCTCGTAGTAGTTGAGCCGCACGTTCACCTGCGGCAGGGGACGGTCGAGATATTTGACCCAGGCGAGGGTGGCGAGCGCCGCCTCGCTGTCGTCTTTCCAGTAGATCGTGTTGGTGTCCTCATTCAGAAAGGCGCGCCCCTCGGATGAGGCGACGGTGCCCTCGTTGATGAGTCGCACGATGTCGTGCGCCGCCCGGTAGTTGGGTACATAGGTTATGCGGGTGACGCCCGTGCCGTTGATGATCGAGCCGTTTTTATCCGGTTTGCCGGGTTGGTCCAAGCCGGCGACCAGTTCGTCCACAAAGGGGATGAAGTCCTCGCCGGTGGAAACGATGATCGCCTGCTTGCCGGTTTTGGTGTAATTGACGCGCTCGACGTTGGAGGCGCGGCTGTACCGTTTTACCGCCGCTTCGACGAAGGGGCGCACATCGGTCGCCTTGAGGTGTTTCAGCTCATAGAGCTTGCTGACGATGCGGACTTGGTCGTCATCCTGCAGCAATTTGATCGTGCGGATGTTTTCCGTTTCCGGCGGTGCGCCGTAAAGCCACGGCGTTCCGGAAATTGTCGCCGCCAGAAGCAATGCGGCTTTGAGTCGATGATTTTTCATAAGTTTTACAATTCCCACTTGAAAATTTTTGCTTGATGTTTAAGGTTTCACAGATTGATCAATGCGCAACATCGCATTCGCTCCGACCGGCATTCCGGAATTTTTCGAAAAAGCATACCCTTTCTCCTTTCATTATACACTATTGTTATAGTAGTGTATTTGCGCAATAAAAAAACAGGTCGTTTTTGCCTGCGATAAACCTAATATATCACTATAAAATATGCTTGTCAAGTCAAAACACAACAAAAGTAGTAGTTTTTTTGCAAAATTGTTGATTTTCCCCTAAAGGCTACTAAAATGATTGTGTTTTGACTTGATTTTTTTCCCCTCACCGATTATATTAGACGCATAAGGAGGGTAATTATGGCGAAAATTGTTTTCAACGGCCAAGCCGAGGCTTTTAACGAGGGGGAAACTCTGCGTTCATTTTTGGATTCTCGACAGCTTTGCGGCGAAAATCTGATCATTGAGCTGAACGGCAAAATTCTTACTGGGAGCGACGCTCTGGAAAGTTTTTTTCTCCACAGCGGCGATGAGCTGAACTTATTTTCCATGGTGGGGGGCGGCTGATATGGAAGTCAATCCTTATCTTTCCCCGGGGCAGCGGGCGATCCTGGCCGAGGCGAAAATCGGGATCGCCGGGCTGGGCGGTCTGGGCTCCAACGTGGCGAACCATCTGGTCCGCGCCGGGATCCGCCGTCTGGTCGCCGCGGACTTTGACGTGGTGTCGCCGAGCAACTTGAACCGGCAGTTTTTTTTCGCCGACCAGATCGGCAGGAAAAAAAGCGCGGCGCTGGCGGAAAATTTACGCCGTATCAACCCCGATCTGGAGCTGGATTTTCGCGATCTTGAACTCACGGCGGAAAATATCCCGGAACTTTTTTCCGACTGCGACGTCGTGGTCGAGGCGTTTGACAAGGCGGAGGCGAAGACCATGCTGATCGGGGCGCTGGCAAAAGGCTCCATCCCGGTGGTGGCGGCGTCGGGGCTGGCGGGCTTCGGCAAGTCCAACGCCATCCGGCTTCGCAAGGTCAGCCCCACGCTCTATATCGCCGGGGACTTGACCAGCGGCGTTTCTCCGGAACTCGCCCCGGCGTCGCCCCGGGTCGGCATCGCCGCCGCCATGGAAGCCAACACCGTCATCGCCCGGTTGCTGGGACTGGAAGTCTGACGGCTAAATCCGCTTGTCCCAAGTTTTGAAAACGACTTCCTGCTGATTGCTCCGGATCGCCGTGTAGATTTCGGCGGGAGATCGGGAGTCGTTGAGCGTGAACTGCGCCACATCCTTATCCGCCAGCACCGCGTAGCCGCCGGGAGTTACCCGCGAACCCGCGCTCATATTGTCGGCGGCGCTCTGCACGATCTTATCCCGGAACTCCGGGGATTCCCGGGTCGAAACGGTCATGCCGCACTCCGGAAAGACGATGCGAAAGGCGAGCATCATCTGTTCAAGGTCGGTTTCGTCCACCGGATGATCCGGGGTGAAGCCGCCGCTCACCGCCGTGATGCGGGGAAAGGCAAACTGAATTTTGCTCTCGTAGCACTCTTTCATCAAGTAAAGCGCGTGCGCGCCGAGATTGGCCGCTTCGATCCGCCAAGGGGCAAGCCCCAGCAAAAAGGCGACGCCGAGGGTGCGGAATCCCGCTTTGCCGGCGCGCAGTTGCGTCCACACCCGATAGTCGTAAACGCTTTTGGGGCCCGCCGGGTGCAGATATTGGTAAAGTTCCTGATCGTAGGTTTCCTGAAAGCAGATCAAACTTTCAAAGCCCGCCGCAAAGAGTTGGCGGTAAGCGTCTTCACTCTGCGGGGCAACTTCGAGCGAAAGGCAGGAAAACCGGTCTTTCAGGCGACGCCCCACTTCGCAGAGGAAATCGACCGTAATACGTTTAGGGTCTTCGCCCGCCACGATGAGCAGAGAGTCGATGCCGTATTTGCGGATGGCATCGCATTCGAGATCGATCTCTTCGAGCGTGAGGATTTTCCGCTCCGCGTGGTGGCGGATGTTGAAGTCGCAGTAGCGGCAGGAGTTTATGCAACTATTGGATATGTAAAGCGGCGCGAAGATCGAAACGGTCTTGCCGTAATAGCGCCGCCGCGCCCGGGTCGCGGCATCCCGCAGCGCTTCGCGGTACTCCGGCTTGGCGGCTTCGGGCGACAGCAGATTCAACAAGTCAAAGAAAGTGCCGCGGCCGGCGGCAATGCTGCCGCGCACCATATCCGGGGTGACGCGCGAGTAGTATTCGGCAATTTGCTCCGCCGATAATTTCAGCTTGGGAAACATGATAAACCTTACTTGAAAATATCAAAAGCATTCATCGGGCTGGAGGCGAGGGCGCTGCCGCGTGGCGCGGGCGGATCGGATTGGAGCGCCAACTCCGCCGCGCGGACGGCGAGCTTGAAAGCTTCCGCCATGCCGACCGGATCTCCGGCGGCGGCGACAGCGGTATTGGCGAGCACGGCGTCCGCGCCGAGTTCGATCGCTTCCGCCGCGTGCGAGGGCAGTCCGATCCCGGCATCCACCACCACCGGGATGTGGCTTTGCTCGACGATGATTTCAATCATGTCGCGGGTGCGGATGCCCCGATTGGAGCCGATGAGCGAACCCAGCGGCATCACGGCGGCGGCTCCCGCGTCTTCCAAGTGGCGCGCCAACACCGGGTCGGCGTTGATGTAGGGCAACACCACCAGATCCTGCTTCGCCAGCGCCTCCACTGCCTTGAGCGTTTCCACCGGATCGGGCAGCAGATAGCGGGCGTCGGGGTGAATTTCCAGCTTGATGTAGCGGAAGCCCGCCGCTTTGCCGATCAGCCCGATTTTAATTGCCTCCGCCGCGTTGCGTGCGCCGGAAGTGTTGAGCATGACTTCGACCTTGCTCCGGTCGATGACTTTCAGGATGTCGTCGTGCTCGGCGTCGTTTTCATGCACACGGGTCAGCGCGACGGTGACGAGTTCGGTTTCCGAAGCGGCGAGCGCCCGGCGGAAAATTTCCGGCGAGGCGAATTTGCCCGTGCCGAGGAAAAAGCGGTTGGTGAACTTGCGTCCGCCGATGATCAAATCTTTCATAAGTACAGTTCCTTCGCAGTATATACTACTATTTTAATAATGTATTGGTGCAATAAAAAAACGGGAAAATCCCGCGGTCAAGACTTAATATACACTATTGTAAACGCTTTGCAAATCAAACCCGACAAAAACAGTAGTTTTTTGCGTTTTTCTGCATTTCGCTTGCAAAATCGGCAAGTTGAGGTTACACTATTTCATTGCAGAAAAAAACGGGGTTTTCTATGGCGGATAAAGAGCAGGATTTTTTTAATGCGTGGGGCAGGGCAAAGCAGGTGGCGGTGCTGACCGGGGCCGGGGTTTCCACGCTGTCGGGCATCCCGGACTTCCGGGGCAAAAACGGCTTTTACTCCGGTGATCCCCGCTGGAATGGCTATCTCAAGGAAGAACTCTTTGAAATCAACTTTTTTCACCGTCACCCGGAAGTTTTTTATCAGTTTGCCCGCGAGTATTTGTATCCCATGCTGAAACGGGAACCGTCGATCATCCACACCGCGCTTGCCAAGTTGCAATCGGCGGGTAAAATCGGCAAAATCTACACGCAAAACATTGATGCGCTCCACACCCGCGCCGGGGCAAATGAGGTAGGCGAACTTCACGGCACGCTCCGCCGCCTGAAGTGCATCAACTGTCACGCGAGCGTGGATATAGAAGTGTGGCTTGACCGCATCGTTTCCGGGGAGATCCCCCTGTGCGGTTGCGGCGGAATCCTCAAGCCGGAAGTGGTCTTTTTCGGGGAAAATCTCGACGAGGAACTTTTGGAAGAAGCCTTCGATACTTGCGGTCGCGCCGACATGATCTGGGTGCTGGGGAGCAGTCTGACCGTACAGCCGGCGGCATCTCTGCCGGTGATGACCTACCGCCACGGCGGCAAAATCGTCATCGTCAACGCCGATCCCACCCCGATGGACAACGTGGCGGATTTCCGCTTTTTCGATCTGCAGAGTTTCGGCGAAGCGATCTCCGGCTGATCCCTTGTCTTTTCGCTTTTTTGGTGGTAAATTAAGACAATCGGAAATCATATAGAGGAAAACTACCGTGGAAAACAACGATTTGATCCGGGAACTGCAAACGCTGGTCAACGCTCAAAGCGAAGTGTTGATCGCCACCGCCAAAGAAATTTTCGCCAATCCGGAGATCGCCTTCACCGAACATCGGGCGGCGAAACTGCTGACCGAGTTGTTGAAAAACGCCGGTTTTAGTGTGGAAATGCCTTATGCCCAAATGGATACGGCGTTTCGCGCCGAGTTCAAGCTGGGCGAGGGCGGGGCGACATTCGCGCTGGCGGCGGAATATGACGCGCTGGTGGGGATCGGTCACGCCTGCGGCCACTGCTTGAGCGGCACGGCTTCGGTCGGCGCGGCGATCGCGGTCAAGCGCTATATGGAAAAACATCAGTTGGCGGGCAAAATCATCGTGCTCGGCACTCCCGGCGAGGAAGGCGGCGGCGGCAAAGTGCTGATGCTCCGCAACTCCGAGTGTTTGAAAGATGTGGACGCGGTGATGATGGCGCACGCCACCGGCGGCGATACCAAGGTCGACAGCGGCAGTACCGGGATCCACCGCTACGAGGTGATCTATCACGGCAAGGCTTCGCACGCGGCGGGCAGTCCCGACAAGGGGATCAACGCGCTGGATGCGCAGGTGTTGCTTTTCAACGCGATCGGGCTTTACCGCCAGCAAATGAGCCGCGATGGGCTCATCCACGGGGTGATCCTCGAGGGCGGCGAAGCGGCGAACATCATTCCCGACCACACCCGCAGTCGCTTCTACATCCGCTCCAAAAAAGAGGAGGTCATTGAGGCTATCTGCGAGCGTTTCGGCAAAATGGTCGAGGGCGCGGCGTTGATGACCGGGTGCAGTTTTGAAATCAAGGAATATTCCTTGCCCTACAAGGCGCGTCGCCCCAATGGCGTACTCAACAAACTTTTCCTTGACGGCGCGAAGGCGCTCGGCACGATGAATGTGAGCGACGCCCCCGCCAAAGGCTTGGGGTCGAGCGACTTCGGCGACTTTTCGCAGGTTGCCCCCGGCGCGCATCCCTACTTCAGCATTTGCGCTCCGGGCAACGCGGAAGCTCCCGGACACTCCGAACTGTTTAAAACTTACGTCAACTGCGACTACGGTTATGCGCGGATGCTCGATGCGGCGACCGTGTTGGCGCTCTGCGTGGTCGAGGTGTTGAGCGATCCGGAATTGCCCAAAGCGATCCGCGCCGAGTTTGAAAAATAAGGAGCTTGCCGCCGATGAAAACACTTGCCGATTTTTGTCGTGATCCGGATTATTTTATGATCACCGCTCACCGGGGGGCTTCGTTTGAATTTCCCGAAAATACCGCTTTGGCGATGCGCCGGGCGGTCGAAGCGGGTGCGGATATGATCGAGTTCGATCTGCGCGGCACTGCCGACGGGATTCCGGTGCTGCTCCACGACGAAACGATCGACCGCACCAGCGACGGGGCGGGAAAGCCGGAAGAGCATACGTTGTCGGAATTGAAATCCGGCAATTTTTCCTTTTTCCTGCAAGGCGTCCGCCGGGAAACCCCCGCTTACAGCGACGTTACGATCCCGACTTTTGAGGAGATACTTGAGGAATTTCGCGATCAGGTGGCGATGAATATCCAAGTCTATACCCGCGACGACTCGGTGTTGGCGGAAATCTGCCGTTTGTTTCGCAAATACGACATGTACGACCGCGGTTACTTTATGGTTACCGAAAAATATGTGGAAAAGGTGCGCCGCTTGGATCCGGAAATTGAATTATGTGTCGCCCGCGGTTGGGAAACGCGCTCCGATCCGGAAATCCTGCGCCGGGCAAAAGCAGATAAATGCCGCTTCACCCAGCCGATTTTCGAATATTCCACGGCGGAAACCTATCGTTATATCCGGGAACTGGGAATGCGCAGCAACGTCTTTTTCTGCGACGATCCGGCGGAAATGTTCAAGTTGCAACAATCCGGCGCGCAAGGAGTTTTGACTAATAAGGCGCATCTGATGTGCCGCTGTCGCCATTGACGGCAAATTTGTCTACTTTTTATCGGCGGCTTCCAGCTGCGCCTTGTCGGCGAGCGACATATTGCCCTCGACCCGACCGTTGTCAAGCGGATTTACCACCCGCTCCTTGAGGTCGCGGAAAAGGTGGATGAGATCGACCAATCCGCCGATGCCGTACCAAAAGGCGGTGATCAACGCGACGATCCCGGGGATGAATAAGACGGTGAGGAAAAAGTAGTTGCCCCAGTAGTTGATCGGCCACGGCGAAACGGCGTTCCAGATCAGTACCCCGATGAAAGTCAAAATAAAGCTGTAAACGATGCTGTACCCAAAGAGTGCGTAGGCGATCACCTTGTCGCCCTTGGTGTAGGCGGGGGTGATGCCGATCAATTTGGCGAAAACGTTGCGCCAAGTCCACTTCATCGTGGTCTTGACTTCGCCGTCGAGGGCGTACTTGCCGCGGTGGAGCATCCGCTCCAAGTTGAATGGCTCCCGGCAGGTGAGCTTGGAAACGACGACGTACAAGAGCATCGAAGCGCAAATGGCGATAAAGGTGATCTCATAAGAGTTGATCGGGAAATCCACCGGGGTCAGGTGCCACTTGATGTAGGGGTTGAAAGGGCGCGAGACCGCTTCGAGGAAGTTGCCCAGGGGCTCCGCCCAGTTGCGCCGCGCCAAAAACGGATAGACGTGGTCCGCCCAGTTGCGCTTGACCAGCATTCCGCCGCCGCCGAGGAGCATGCCGGAAAGGAGCGAGGCGAACGCCCCCGCCGAGGTCCCGAAGCGGCTGTATAGCCCGAAAATCATCACCGGCCCGGCGCCGCTTGCCCAAATGCTGATCATGATGCTGGTGTAGAGCACGATGTAGTCGAGTTGCGACATAAAGGAACTGCCGAAAAAGAAGACCACCCCGACGAGTATCGACACGATGCGGATCATCCACATGTGCTGGGTCGGCGTGATATCTTTTTTTATCAGCGGCAAAATCACGTCCTGCGAAATCGTCTGCGCCGAGCTGTAAATGCGCGAGTCGTCGGTCGAGATCATCGCCAAAATGAGCAGTAAGCAAAAGAGCCCCATCATCACCGGCGGCAACATTTTCCGCATGGTCATCGCCAGCATCATCTGCTTAAAGAGCGTGCGAAATTGCTTGTAAATGGCGTTGCCCGTTTTCCCCTCGGGCAAGGCGGCGCGGGCGGCGGCGAGGTAGGGGGTGTCCAAATTGTCGGCATCGCTGAGCGGAGCATCCACGCCGATTTGGTGGCGTTGCTCGGGGATCGCGGTGGTGGCGGCGATCACTCTGTCGCGCATTTGGGGGTCTTTCACCACGTCGTTGGCGACGTTTATCGCGATATTGTCGCGGATAACTTTAGCTTCGGGGGCGTAGTTTTGGTGATTGAGCACCACGATAATGGTAATGGCGACGAGCGCGTAAAAGATGTTGCTCAAAATCCCGCGCCACTGACCGAGCAGATTCGCCATTTTCTGCTCGTGGGCGGTCTTGGCGGCGGAAGCGCTCCCGCCGATCCACACCGCGCGGGCGATCACCAGCCGGAACAGGAATACAAAGGTGTAAAACAAATTGAAGTCGCGCATATTTTCAATGTCGGTGGGGTTGAGGAAACTTTCCCCGGAAACGCGATCGGTCATTACCGGGATGACTTCTTGGTTCCACGAAAACTTGTAAAGCACGAATACGACAAAGATCACCAACAGCGGATAGCAGAACATCCCTTGGATCGAGTCGGTGATGACCAGCGCCAACTGCCCGCCCATGCAGATGATCGACACGGCGATAATGAGGATAATGACAATGAGCAGTTTGAAAGTATCCAGCTCGAAACCGAAAATACGCACGGTGTTGGGAAGTCCGAGGAAGTAGATGAAAAATCTCGCCCCGATCGCCGGCACGATGATGTTGGTCAAAATTTCCGAGAGCGACCGCAGTCCGGCGGCGAAAATGCGGAAGGGTCGGTTGTAGCGCATTTCAAAAAACTGCCCGATGCTCATCGCCTTGGTTTCGCGGTAGCGGTAGAAGCAGTAGCCCGACAACCCCATGAAAATCGTGGCGGGGATGATCAGCATATCCCAAAAGAGGAGCGAAAAACCGGTGCGGTAGTGGATCTCGGCGTAGGCGACCAGACCGAGCACCGACAGGGCGTTGACCATATCCGCCACGCAGATAAGATAGCGCCCGCAGAGCCGCCCGGCGGAAAGAAAATCGACCACGCCCCGGATGTAGCGGCGGGAGTAGTAGCCCATATAGAGCACAAACGCCACCGGAATTAGGACGATCAGCCAGTCCACTAAAGTCATGTAAATAGTTCCCGGTAAATTTAAATGGTTCAGGTTAAGATATTACCGAACCGGAAAAAAAGCAATCCTGCCCCCGCGATTTTTGTCCAAAAAAAAAGCTACCCCCGCGCCGGGGGTAGCAAGTCGGACTTCCGGAAGCGATTCAGCAACCGGCTTGGAGCTTTTTGAGGTATTTGAGACTTATTTCCGCACTGCGGAAGGGGTCTTCGGTGGTGTCCTGCTCGTAGATCGCCCACTCAACCCCGGCGGACTTTGCCGCGGCGTAGGCGCTCGTGATATCGACGATGCCGCACCCCAATTCGGTGATCTGCGCCGGGTCGGCGGGCGCCTTGCTGTCTTTGAGGTGGATCTGCCCCATGCGCTTGGCGTAACGCCGGATGAATTCGACCGGTTCGACTCCGCCGCGCATCAGCCAGCAGACGTCGGGCTCGACCCAGACTTGCGCGGGGTCGTTGTCGTCCAAAATGCGGTACATCGCCGGGATGCCGTCGACCGGGGTGAATTCCGCCCAGTGGTTGTGGTAGGAAAAGACCAAATTGTGCTTGGCGGCGTTGATGCCGATCTTGCGGCACCGCTCGGTGACTTCGCCGCAAACTTGGGTGAAGTCGCTGGTGGTGCGGGTGCTGATCGTCACCGCCGGAGAGTTGAGCAGTGTGGCGTATTTATAGGCGACGTTGTTTTCGTCGAGCAGGTCGTCGGCGTTGAACATCGTCCCCGCGCACTCGAGTTTGAGTTCCTTGGCGTAAGCCGCCAGTTCCTCCGGCGGCACGTCGCCGTAAAAGACGGCGTACTCGACCCCGTCGAAGCCCAGTTTGGCGATCTCTTTGAGCGCGCCCCGGAAATCCTCCACCAGTTCGCGGCGGAAGTTGAATAGCTGCAGACCGTTTTTCATGGGTGACTTCTCCTATTTTCAGCGGTGATATTCCGCCATGATCTTTTCAAAGCAGTCGGCGAGGCGGTCGAGGTCGGATCTCGGCGTCATCAGCCACTGCAGTCCCAGCGTCATCAACTGCTTGCCGACGATCTTTTCCGCGACTTCACTGCTGGAAACGCGGTACCTACTTTCCGGCACGCTCCAGAGTTTCTGGCGGAACATCACGTTGCCCCAGCCGAGACCCACGCCGACACCCTCGGCGTCCAGCGCCTTGACCACGTCGTCGCGGGAAAGGTTCTCCTTGAGTTGGTCGGGGTCGATCATCACGGCGAAGTTGTAGTACCCCTGCAAGGTGGCGCGCCGACCGGGGGATTGCACCGAAACCCCGGGAATGGCGTTGAG
Source organism: Victivallaceae bacterium (assembly GCA_045635865.1). Classification (GTDB taxonomy): domain Bacteria; phylum Verrucomicrobiota; class Lentisphaeria; order Victivallales; family Victivallaceae; genus UBA1784. The sequence goes on along the minus strand of JAZTWK010000078.1, from coordinate 8,005 downwards.
GCGCTTGCGCAAGTACTCCGCCCCCTCGGCGCGCAACTGCGTATCCTGCTTGAGATAGCGGAGCTGCGACAGCAGAATGAGCGCCTGAAATTCGGTGATGCGGTAGTTATGGCAAATCAGCCCCACCGGCGGCGGGGTGCTCGGTTGCCCCTGCTTGGCGGCGTACTGATAACCGATGTGGGAAAGCCGCCCCAAGGTCTCGCCGAGCGCTTCGTCGTTGGTGATGCAGGCGCCGCCCTCGCCGGAGGAAACGGTCTTGCTCTGCTGGAAGCTGAACGAACCCACGTCGCCGATCGTGCCGACATGCTGATCCCCCCACAAGCCGCCGTGGGCGTGGGCGCAATCTTCAATGACTTTCAAATTGTGCTTTTTGGCGATCGCCATGATTTTATCCATATCCGCCATTGAACCGTAGAGGTGGACGGGGATGATCGCGTTGGTGCGCGGAGTGATCGCCGCTTCGATCTTGTCGGGGTCGATGCAGAGCGTGTCGGGCAAAATGTCGACGATGACCGGGGTGGCGCCGACCACGACCGGCGCTTCGCCGGTGGCGATCCAGGTGTGGGCGGGCACGATCACTTCGTCGCCGGCGCCGATGCCCAGCGCCTGCAAGGCGACTTCGAGCGTCACGGTGCCGTTTGCCATCATGGCGCAACATTTCGCCCCGGTGTAGCGGGCGAATTCATTGTTGAATTCCACTTCTTTGGCGCCGTAGAACGACCAGCGGCGGCTCAAGTAAAGTTCGCGGATCTGATCCGCGGTGTCCGGATAAATGGGCGGCCAGTCCGGAATTTGCGCCGGAGTCTCAAAAATTTTCTTCCCGCCGTTGATCGCCAGTTTGCTCATAATTCACCTCGCTTGCTTGATGCGCCCCAAAAGGCACAGTTGAAATTTGGCTTTCATTGGATAATATAGCAAAGTCAAGGCGTGGGTGCAATCTGCGGAAACTGCGAAAAATCCATCAATCCTGCTTTTTTGACGAATTTTTCACCCGCGACCGATGCTTGCGAAACCAATTCCAAAAGGAAGCGTAAGAGGAAAAGCCCAGTTCGTAGGAAATTTCCTTTTTCGACATGCCGTTTTCCAACGCCTGATGGGTGTACTCCTCGCGGGTGAGGTTGATGAAGTCCCCGATGGATATGCCGCTGTCGTGGCGGAACACGTGAGCCAGATGCGAGGCGCTGTAACCGAAAACCGCCGAAAGTTTTTCCATGGTGCAGTCGCGGCCGCTGCAGTGGCGGATGTAGTTTTTGAGCAGTCCGGCGAGGTTCTTTTCCGGTTTGGTCGTCTCGCCGGAGTAGTTGCGCATCAGATAAAACTCGTTGACGATCAGCTCCACCGGGATACGCATGAAATCCAGTACGGTTTTTTCGGTGATCTCGCGCTTGGCGGCAAACTGATCCCAGCGTTGGGCGAGCAACTGCATGATCTCCGAGGGGAAAACGACCGATTCGACGATCTCGTAGTGTCCCGCTTCGGTGACCTGACAGAGGAAGCCGTGGCGGGTGCGGTTGCCGAAAGCGATCCACAAGTGGAGCAGATCGCGATCCGCCGCCGTGTAGCCGAAAGCGTGAGGCACGAAGCGACCAATCAGCGCCGCCACGCCGGGGCGCAGCTCATAGACGCTGTCGTTGAGCATGTAGCGGCTCGCGCCCCGCAGGGGGATGAGGATCTCCCGCTGCCAGTGCTGACTGCTCCGAAACTCCTTGCCGTCGTACTCCTCGCCCGGCGGGGAGTACTGGCTGATGATCCGCTGGATAGATTGATTCGGCATTTTTTTTGCTTTCGCTTGACTACGGTTAACAACATATCGCCGACCGGGCGGTTTTGCAAGTGGACTTGAGATAAAAAGGCGGCGACGGCGGGGCAAACGGTTGACTTTTGCCGCAGACGGAGTATTTTATTTCCCGAACCAATTTTAAAAAGAGGAAGCCGGATAATGGATTCTGCCTGTCAAGAAAAGTTCCCGGAGCGGTGGCTGGCGATCTTTGTCGGATTGTCGGTCGCGGTCTGGACCTTGCAATGCTCGTTGCTCCAAAGGGTATTGAGCGCGGATATTTACGAAACCATCATGTGGGGGCAACAGGCGCAGTGGGGTTACAGCAAGCATCCGCCGCTGTCGGGCTGGGTCGGTTACTTCTGCTCTTGGGCGACCGGACACTCCGACTGGGGGATGTATCTGGCGGCGCAGCTTTGCATCGCCGTTGGGGTGATCTTCATCTACCTTTTGGGGCGCAAATTGTTGGATCGCCCCCGGGCGGTGCTCGCGGCGCTGTTGGCGTATTTCCTCTTTTATTATACGCCGTCGGAAATGAAGTTCAGCACTTATTTTTTGGAAATGGCGCTGACCCCGGCGGCGGCGTACGCGCTGCTCTCGGCGTTGCGGGAAAACCGTTGGCGCCAGTGGCTCGCTCTGGGGGTGCTGGGCGGACTGGGATTGCTCAACAAATATTCGTTTGCCTTGACCTTGTTGAGCTTCGCGCTCATCGTGCTCACCCGCCGGGAGTATCGGCGGCGGCTCGGCGGGATCGGACCATATTTGGCGGCGGCGGTGATGCTGATCATTTTTGCTCCGCACGTCCGGTGGCTGATCCAGCACGATTGGGTCTGCTTCCGCCATGTGGGCGACCGGTTGGATGAAAAACACGACTTGCTGATGCCGCTATATGTACTGGCGGCGACGCTCTATCCGGTGGCTTCCGGACTTTTGATTTTGGCGCTGGCGAACTTCCCCGGCTTCCGCAATTTCGGGCGCGAAACTTGGCGGCAGTGGGGCGGGCGGATCCGGCAATTTTTCGCCCCGGTCGCGGCGGCGGAGGCGCGTGAAGCGCTCCACTTTGCCGGGATCATGGCGGCGGTGCCGGGCGCGGTTTACATTCTGCTTGCTTTGGCGGGGCAGGATATTATTTTGATGTGGCTCTGCCCGGTCGGTTTCTGGGGCGGCATCGTCGCCGTCGCGCTCGCAGTGCGGGGAAATGCCGTCAACTTGGGTCGCCGGGTGGCGATTTTGCTCGGCGGAGTATTGGTTTTGATTTTGGTGATCACCACGCTGGATCTCTTGATCAATACCCGCGTCGGTCTGCACTTGGATCGGGATGCGGTGATCCAAGAAGCCGAAGCGCTCTGGCAAAAGGCGCGGGGCGACGAGCCGGTGAAACTGGTGATCGGCAGTTGCCGCTTTGCGGTGCTATTCAGTCACTATACCGCCGATCATCCCTACGTTTGCGATCCGGAAGATGAAGTTATGATCGAGCTTTTTCAGGATTCTTTGGCTCGTAACGGGGCGTTGGTGATCTGCGGTGACTCCCGAAAATTGCAACCCCTGTTTCGGCGGTTGAGCGCACCGGTCGAGCTGAAACCGTGCACCGTTGCCTTTCGCGCCCCGTGGGGGCGGACCCGGAAGCGCCGCTTTGTCGTCGGCGTCATTCCGCCGGGCACGATCGTCCGCCCCGTCGCACCCAGGCGTTGATGGACTTCCGTTATTTCCGCTCCAGCAAGATCGCCGGATAGTGGTGATTTTCGATGGTGCGGAAATGTTCCTTCCACGCCTGCGGTTCTGCTTCGCGCAGTTCGTCGGCGAAATCGGGTGATGCCACGACCCAGTGGTCGGTGGGAGCAACTTTGCTATAACAATCGCTGTCGAGGTAAGGAATAGCGCGAGCGCGAGTTTTTTTGGTTGGAGAAACTTTGCGCCGATAATTGCGGTCGAGGAAATAGATCATTTCCGTATTGAATGTACCCGCGATCACCACGGTCGCATCCGGCGGCACCACTTGGCGCACCTGCCGGGCGAAGTCCTTGACCGAACGCATCCGGTCGGTGCCCGGCTCAATGCCGAGGTGGTAGGTGAGAAACACCCCCAACACCACCAAAGAAATCAGGCAAAAGACCACGTTTCCGCGCCGCTTTTCCAGCGCGATGCCGGCGACGACGAGCAACCCCGCGACCAGACCGATCCCCAACAACAGCAATCCGGAGCGATCCCGGATGAATTCGCTGATCATGGCGATCGTCATGCCGTCCCGGCGGGTGAAGACCGAGTATTTCCCGTCGCGGATCGCTTCACCCAAGCGGACTATGGCGCCGGAACTGTTGACGGCAAAGCCCACCAAAATAATGCCGATGATCACTGCCGCGATCGATACCCACCACTTGCGCGGCACCGCGGGGAGCTTTTCAAACCACTCGGCGCAGAGTCGGGCGGTCAAGATACCCAACGCGGGAAACAGCGGCAGGATGTAGTCCACGCGCTTGACCGACGAGCAGGAAAAGAAGACGAAGCCGGTCAACAACCAGATCAGCAAAAAGCGCGTTCCCGGCGACACCCGGAAAAGGATCAGCCGCTTGAAGTAAACGACCATGCCCGCCACCGCCACGAGGCTCCACGGCAACGCCCCGGTGATGAATTTGGGGATGTAGTGCCAGAAAGGACTCTTTTTGTTGTAAACTTGCGAATCGCCGATCAGGCGGGCGATATTCTGGCGGACGATGAATTCCTCGTAAAACGCTCCGTGCGAGTGGATGCACTCGTAAATGTACCACGGCGCGGCGATGATCACAAAAATCAGCAGTCCGCGCACCAGACGCAGATCGCGCAACACGTGATACCACTCCTTGCCCCGCGAGATCATAACCCCGACGACCACCAGTCCGGCGAGGATCAGCACCAGCGGCCCCTTGAGCAGCATGCCCCAGCCGAGCGCGGCGTAGAAAAGGTAGATCCGCCAGTTGGTCTTGCCGCTTTCCACATAGCCGGTGTAGAGGAAGTACATCGTCAGCATGAATGCGCCGCAGAGCGCCATGTCGATGTGCCCCAGTCGGGCGAGCTTGTCGAAATTGGACATCGTGGCGAGGATCATTATCGTCATCGCCCCGGTGCGGCAATCGTAGATCCGTTTGGCGAGCAACCCCGCCAAGAGTACCGTGAGCAACGCGGCAAATGCCGAGGGCAGGCGGATGCCCCACTCGACCGCACTTTGCAACGCATCGCCGCCCATGTGGGTAAGGTACGCCGTCGGCAGGCAGAGCCAGTAGTGGCCGATCGGCTTTTCATACGGTACGCCGTAGGGAACTTGCATTTCGCAGAAATCCCCGGTGCGCAGCATGTTGCGCAAAATGATCGAGGTTCTGCCCTCCTGGGCGGCATAAATGCCCTCGGTTGCCAAATTGGTGAAAATGGCGACGACGGCGAAGATCAGCGCGGCGATGAAATAGTAGCGCCCGCAACGATCACGGCAAAGACACGTTTCCGACATGGGCAATTTACCTCATTATTTTTTCCGGAATAGGATGATCGATTCCGGTTCGACCTTGGTCGGCAGTTCGCCATTGAGTTGGCGCGTGCCGTTGGGATCGGTTATGGAACTGGGTACGAAGCCTTCCGGCAAAGTGATCCGGAGATTTTCCACCCCGTCGAAGCAGAAGACCGCGGCGCCCTTGTCGCTCACCCAAGTCGTGCCGAAAGGCGCCTGCCGGATGAACGGCATCCCGTAGCTCAACGCTTCTTTCAGCGTGGGCAGATAATTCTTGATCTTGGCGAGCATCGCCAGCTGTCCGGGCTTGCTCTCAAATTTGGTCGGCCACGCGTCGATCACGATATCGAGGAACCAGTCGTACATGGCAGTCCGGAAGAAATCCATATACCACCACGCCTCCCCGGCGGAGTTGGCGCCCATGAAGGGGAATTCCCTGCCGATGACCGGCTCGTTGTAGTGGCGCGCCGGATTGGACTCGGCGGCGTAGAAAAGATAGCCGTCTTTCACCAGCGGATTCATGCCTTCGGTGATGATGAAACCGCCCCGGTCGTACCAGTGCTTGTAGATTTTCTGTTGCGCCCAGAAGCCCACCGGGCTTTCCGGAGTGGCGAAGTTGTAGGTGGCGCTGGCGGCGCCGCCCATATCGTACCACGCAGTCACCGCGCCGGCATCGATCATGCCGTCAACCATACTCATATAGTACTTCATGAAGTCGGGGTTGTTCATGTCGGCGGTGCGGAAGTGGCCGCCGAAGTAGCCGGCGAGCGTGCCGTGCTCATCGTGGATGAACCACTCCGGATGCTGGTAAACCAACGGCACGTCGCCGGGGGTGTGACAGCAGGGGTGCCACGGATAAGCGCCGAAACCGTGATCCTTGATCTGCTTTAAGCCGTTGAGCACGCTCGGTTGATCGTAGGCGTCGAGCGCGGTCGGGCAGAGCGGGACCATGATGACGTCAAATCCGAATTCCTTGGCGGCTTTGAGCGACGCCTCTTTGTCGGCGGCGGTACAGCTGTTGCTGTAAGTCGCCACCGGAGCTGCCGGGATCTCCGGGAAACCCGCTTTTTGCCGCAACATGTGGCGCATAAATTGATAGAACGCCATCCAGTCGTTGTCGGTGTTGCAGCGGGGATCGGCAGTCATGTGCCAGACGATCGTCGTTTCCTGCGGCACCTTGACGCGACCGAAAGAGAGCCGCAACTCGGAGTTGAGCCGGGTGTCGCCCGGTTTCATCGAGTATTGAACATTGGTGGGGAACGCGGTATCGACGAAATCGACGAAGACGCCCTGCTTTCCCTCGACCCAGCCGAAAGGCTGACCGTTGGCGAAAAATCCCCAGCCGCCGGTGTCAAAACCTTTTTTGCCGGAAAGGTCGTACTCGGCGTAGCCGCGCGGTCCGGCGTAGCAGGCGAAGCGGCGCAAACGGACGTTGTCCACGTCGATCTTGCCGACCAAACGGACTTGGTTGAGCAGTTTGTCGCAAATGCTTCTGACGTAAACTTTTTCCCCGATGCCGGTGAAAGTCCGCCCGTCGACGTTGGCTTCGCCGGTGACGAATTCCCAATCGACGGCGGTGCCCATTTTACCGCGCAGCGAGATGACCAGTTTATCCCCGCCGGAAAGCTTTTCCACCGCCAGATGATCGGCGGATATCCGGGTCTTGGTCTTGACGTTGGTCGCCTCGCTGGTGGCGTGATCATCGACCTTGTCGGTGGAAAGCGGGAAGCCGATCTCCGGGAACTTCTTGTCAACGATGCAGGGTTTATCCTGCCCCGGGAAAGTGACATCGATGCAGTCGGCTTTGACCGTGACGACGTAACCGTTGCTGAAGCGGGCGACGTTGCCGTCGACGGTGACGGTGGCGGCGGTCGGGGCGAGCGTCATCGGCGCCGGAGCGATCGCGACTTCCGCCTGCGGCAAAACTTTAGGCTGAATATGCTTCGGCACCGGGGGCAACGCCTTGGCGGTCTGGAGCTTCAGGTTTCCGGCGACTTCCAGCAGGGCGCAGATCAGGTATTTCGAGTACGCCCAGTTGAAAAACTGGGTGACGCTCTGCCGCCGATTGAAGTCGTTGTTGAGAAATACGACTTTCCCTTTGCCGTAGTCCCAGACGGCGGCGTAGACCGCCAGCGGTTCGCCGTCTTCGTTGATGATCTGGCTGAGCACCGTGGCGCCCGGTTTTGCCTTGCCCATCCGGCAGGGGTCGAAGTTGCCCCATTTTTCCGGCAAAGCGGCGAAGCCGGGCCCCTCGGGGCGGGTGGCGAAAAGCTGGAAACCTTCGCCGCTTTCATAGTTGCCGAGTTCGACCGGGCAGAGGTCGGCAATGATTTTCGGGGTGTTGACCGTGAGCAACAACCCGCCGCCGTTTTTCACATACTCCCGGAGCAGATCGGCGCGGCCGTCGGCGAGCAGTTTCGCCTGATTGGCTTCGGAAATCGCGCTCAAAAAGACCGCTTTGTAGCGGTTGAGTTGCTTGAATTCGTAGGGCACATAGTTGTGCGGCTCCGGCTCGTCCTTTTGCTGCGGAGTCTGCTTGATCGACGCGCCGGAAAGGCCGCCCAAATAGAAGCCGTTGACGAGATAAAGATTGGCGCCGGCGTCGCAGATTTTATTCGCCAAGCCGTTGGTCATCCACGGGCGACCGCCGCCGAACATCAAAATTTCCGGGCCGTTTTTCGGGCCGCGCGGCCGCCGGGGAATTTCGATTTTAAGATCGCTGGGCAGGTGCCCGGCGTCGGCGGGGGCTCCGG
>JAZTWK010000077.1:0-23535 GCA_045635865.1 Victivallaceae bacterium | reverse complement strand
TTCCGTATTCCCTGGGTGGAGGGCGATTATCCCTGGGCGTGGTGTTTCCTGTTGGGGGCGATGATTTCCTCGACCGACGCTTCGGCGGTCTTCGGCATCCTGCGGGGCAAGGGGGTCGGTCTGCCGGGCAAGTTGCGCGATCTTTTGGAATTTGAGTCCGGCAGCAACGACCCGATGGCTTACTGTCTGACGATTTTGTTTCTTGCGGTGGCGCAGAAATCCGGCCTGTCCCCGGTCGGGATGATCCTGCAACTGGTGTGGGCGGTCGGCGCCGGAGCGCTGATCGGCTGGGGAATCGGCATCCTCGGCAAGTGGATATTTCACTTTGAGGTGGAGTACGAGGGGCTCTACTTCGTCTTTATCGTGGCGTTGGTGCTCGCCTGTTACGGTATCGCCGAAGTCTTTAAAGCCAATGGACTTATGGCATGTTATGTCGCCGGGGTGACCATGAATCATCTGCGCTTTAACTATCAGCGCAACTCCAGCCGCTTCTGCGACGGGGTGAACTGGTTGCTGCAGGTGGCGCTGTTTGTCGCGCTCGGCTACACCGCCGGCGGCGATCTGGACTTGCTTCAGGCGCGGATCTGGGTGCCCGGGATATTGATCTCGTTGGTGCTGATGTTCATCGCCCGGCCGCTGGCGGTGTTTTGCTCGTTGCTCTTTTGGCGTTATCCGGTGGCGCAAAAACTGCTGATCTCGTGGGTGGGGTTGCGCGGCGCCGCCCCAATCGTGTTGAGCACTTTCCCGTTGGCGGCGGGGTTGCCGAATGCCGAAGTTATGGCGAATATGGTCTTTTTTATGGTCATCACCTCCATACTGATACAGGGGACGACGATCATGCCGGTCGCGCGTTACTTGAAGCAGGAGCGCCACGTCGACGAGCGGGTCCGACTGCCGTTGGAGTTGGAACGGACGCGGGCGACTTCCGGCAGCGACATGTTTGAATTTGAGGTGTCGTCGCAATCCGAATTGGTCGGCAAGAGCTTGGCGGAGATTGGTTTCCCGGAGGGGGTCCTGGTGACGATGATCCGCCGGGGCGAGGCGTTGATCTCCCCCCGGGGCAACACCCGGATCGCCGCCGGCGACGGCTTGCTGATCATGGCGGGCAAGGCGGAACTGCGCCGGCTGGCGCACCGTTACTTCCCCGACGCCGAGTATTGAGAGATTTGACAACTTCGCCGCGGCGGCGTATATTGAAAATAAAACAAGCGAGATGCGAGGCAATAAAATGAAACATTGGCTGATCGGCGCCGGATTGATGCTGTTGGCAACTCTTGCCGGTGCGCCGTATTTTTTCCGGGGCGGCGAAGTTTTGGCGGCGGAATTGAGCGAGCGAAAAATCGAGATCCTCGATTTTGAACCGGCGCGCTTCCCCGAGCTACCCGAACGGCGGGTCTATGCGGCGGTCTCTTTCCGGTTCCCCGCCGGGCGCAAACTGGCGCTCACGGATTTCGAGATCGTGGCGTTTGATCGCGCCTATCCCTGCGTGGCGGTGCGGGTCGGCAACGCGACGCGCTTTTCCGGCAAACCGACGGAAATAACGCCGAAGCCCGACGAAGTTTACACTTTGCTCTTTGTTTTGGATCGCGCTTTCGCCGGGTTGGACGACCGGGAAAAGCTGGTGGTGCGGTGCGCCTATCCTCAAGGAGAGGCGATCTCGGCGCGACTGACCTTTACCAACCGCCGCCATTCGGCGTTTTCGCCCGTTTCCCTCCTGCCGACCGACGGCACGTTTTAAAGCGGCAAAAAAATGACGCCGACCGCGGAAACCGGTCGGCGTCTTTGCTTTTAGATCGGTCTTACTCCAAACTTTCCGCCATCTTTTTGAGCTGGCGCAGATCGAGCTTGCCGCTACCCAAAAGCGGCATGGCGTCGATGTGGAAGAAATCGTCGCGCTTGGGCAACCAGATGTTGGGCAAATTTTTGCTCTTCATGAATTCAATCGCCGCCGCCGGGTCGAAATCCTCCGGAGTGTAGAAGACCACCAACCGCTCGCCCTTGCGGGCATCGGAGCGACTGCTCACCGCCACGATCCGGCTTTCGCTGGGATAGAATTCCTGGATCGCTTCCTCGATCGCTTCATGCGGCACCATTTCGCCGCCGATCTTGGAAAAGCGCGAGGCGCGACCGGTGATGTAAATGTAACCGTCTTCGGTCAGATACGCCATGTCGCCGGTGTCGTAGTAGCCGTTTTGGATGACCCGGGCGGTCTGATCCGGATCGTTGAGATAGCCTTTCATCACGATGCCGGATTTGACCTGCATCCGACCGGATTGATTGGGGCCGAGCTCCACCCCGGTTTCGGCGTCGACGATCCGCACGTGGATGCCCGGCAACGGCGAACCGATACTGCCCGGATGTTTGCTCTTGGACGCCAGATCGTAGATCGAATTGTTGAAGTTGACCGACGCGATCGGGGAAAGTTCGGTACAGCCGTAACCCTCGATCATGATTTTGCCGGTGATCTCGTGGTAACGCTCCGCCAGTTCCTGCGGGAGTTTTTCGCCACCGGTCACGGTGATGCGGAGCGACTGCAACTGCTCCGGTTGCGCCTTGTGCAGATACTTCTGCATAAAGGTCGGCGTTGCGGTGAGAATGGTAAGCTTATACTTGGCAATGCCTTTGACGATCTCTTCGGCATTGAGCGGACTCAAGTGGTAGAGCACCGGCACCTGGCGCACGCAGGTGAGCGCGAAGTCCACCATCAGACCGAAAGCGTGAAAGAGCGGCAGATTGCCGACGACTTTGTCTTTGCTGGTGACCGCCACCATGCGGAGGAACGACCACGCGTCGCAGTTGAGGTTGCGGTGGGTGAGCTGTACCGCTTTGGGCACACCGGTCGAACCGCTGGAAAAGAGCAACGCCGCCTGCCGGTGCATATTGAAACAGCTGTAGGGCGCCAACTGGTGGACCAACATTCTGCCCGGGGTGAAGATCACCCGCATGATCGCCTTGAATTTGATCCACGCGGTCACTTCGGGGGCGATGTCTTCGAGGATCACCATATCCTCGTTTTCCTGCCACTTGATCTTGTCGAGGAAGCGGCGGCTGGTGAAAATGGTCTTCACCCCGGCGCGGGCGGCGGAATCGAGCGCCACCTTTTCCCCGGCGCTGAAGTTGATCATCGCCGGAGTCCGGTCGGCGAGCAGCGAGCTGAGCAGCAATGCCGCCGTCATCGACGAGTTGGGCATCAGGATGCCGACGTAACCGTTTTCACCCCGATCCAAGTCGCGGATGACGCGGGAAAAGATCACCGCGCGCACCAACATCGAAAAGTTGCTCACCCACTGATCGGTGATCGCATCGCCGAAAAGCTTGCGGAAGGGGTGACGCTTGGCGTAGAGGAAAAACGAGGTGTGGATCGGCAGTTCGCCCGGCTGGGGACGGCGTTCCACCTCGGCGCCCAGTTCGGAAATTTTCTGCCGCAACTGGAACGCGGTCGACTTCCGGCTGACCGGATCGCCGATCGCCACGCTGAAATCCACCGGCCAGTGGTAGGGGAAGAGCAGGTGCATTTTGCCTTTGAAATAGGAAAAGAGCCGGCCGTGCAACATGCCGATGCGCACCGGCAACACGACGACTTCGGTATCCGAGGGCAACAGCGGTTCGATGCCGGAACGGAACTTCATCAGATTGCCGTTGCCGGAAATTTCCCCCTCCGGGAAGTAGCAGATCACCTCGCCGTTGCGCAACCGGGAGCGGATGCTGTTGAAAAATTCCGTCAGCTCCTTGGGGCGGCGGGGGTTGGGTACCCGGATGACGCCCAGATACCAGAAAATGAAGCGGGTGGGGATGAAGTCGATGATCTCCGCCCGTACCATGAAACGCACTTTGCGCGGGCAAACCAGTTGGATGAGCAACAGATCCACCAGCGAGATGTGGTTGGAAACGAAGAGGATAGGGCCGGATTGCGGGATGTTGTCCTGACCGAATTTCCGCAACCGGAAAATCGTGTGAAACAGCACGAAGCCGATGATCCGCAAGGTCCACACCCGGCAGACCAACAGAAACAGTACGACCGCGCCGATCGAACCGGTGGTAATGGTAATGTAGCCGAGCAACCGGGTAAAATCTTCCCATGTCATGATGTCGAAATCTCCAAAAACTTTAATTTGGTACGGTCAGCACCCGCTTCGGGCGCGTTGTATTTAACATAGCCCCAATCCGGCAAAAAATCAATCTCCGCCGGGGGGTGCCGGGCTTATTTGTCGCTTTTTGCCGTCGGCGGATTGAAAAATGCGAAAATTGTGATATATTTAACAGTTGCCGTATCGATAAGTCGACGCGGCGGCGAACTTTTTTAGTAAAATCATCCTGAAAATTCAAGGAGAATAGAAAATGGCAGTTCCGAAAAGAAAAACCTCCCGTATGCAGCGCCGTCAGCGCAAGGCCGCCAACCGTTATGAGGGAGTGCAGGCCACCTACTGCCCGAAGTGCAACGCCCCGTTGGCTCCCCATCGGGTCTGCAAGAATTGCGGCACTTTCGACGGCAAGCAGATTCTTGACGTCGAAGAGTAACTTGACGACTCCGCCGGAAGTCCGGTGAAGCAAAAGCAAGATGAAAATCGCAGTTGACGGTTTCGGCGGCGACTTCGCCCCCGGCGTAGTGATTGAGGGTCTGGCGCAAGCAGTACCCCGGCTCCCCCAGTGCGATTTTTTGTTGGTCGGGCATCAGGAAAAACTCGGCTTCTATCTGGAAAAGTACGGTCTCGCCGGCAATCCCCGGATCGAGGTCGTCCATGCCGAGAGCGTTTGCGAGATGTCCGATCCCTCGACCATTTCGTTGCGCGGCAAGCGCGATTCCTCCATCACCGTCTGTGCGCGGCTCCTCAAGGAAAAGCGCGCCGACGCCATGGTGACCCCCGGCCACACCGGGGCGACGGTGGCGGCAACCAAGGTGTTGGTCCGCACCCTGCCGGGCGTGGATCGCCCCGCGCTCGCCGCCAGTATGCCCAATCAGCGCCCGCACGGGCGTTTCCTGCTTATGGATGCGGGCGCCAACGTCGATTGTCACCCGCTCAATCTGGCGCAGTTTGCCGTCATGGGCGGAGTTTACGCCGAGTATCTTTTCAACACCAAATCCCCGCGGATCGGGTTGTTGAGCGTCGGCGGCGAGGATTCCAAAGGGTGTGAACTCACCAAGGAAACTTTCAAGATTTTGGAAAATATGCCGATCAACTTCGTCGGCAATGTCGAGCCGGACGCCGCCATGGAAGGCGACGTGGACGTCTTGATCAGCGACGGTTTTTCCGGCAACGTGTTTTTGAAAACCGCCGAAGGTTTGGCGAGAAGCACCGTCTGCTGGCTCAAGCAGGTGATGCGGCGCAACGCCGCCCGCGTTTTGGGGGCGTTGTTGGCACAAAATGCTTTCCGGGAACTCAAGGGCATCGGCGCATCCGACATCATCGGCGGCGCTCCGCTGTTGGGGCTCAACGGCATTTGCATCATCGGGCACGGTTCGTCCTCGCCCAAAGCGGTTTTTAACGCGATCCGGGTCGCCGCCGAGTGCGTGGAATTCGGACTCAACGAGCGGATCGTGCGCGGGATCAACGAGTGTGGCGTTGCCGTGGAAAAAGTCAAACCGGCGGCATCCGGCGCGGCGCCGGAGCAGACAACGGAAAAGTAGTTATGAGCATCGAAATTGCCGGCACCGGTTCCTATTTGCCGGAAAAACGGCTGACCAATGCCGATTTGGAAAAAATGGTCGACACCAGTGACGAGTGGATCGTCACTCGCACCGGGATCTCCGAACGGCGGATCGCCGAAGCGACGGAAACGACCAGCACCATGGCGACTATCGCCGCCCAACGGGCGTTGGCAAGCGCCAAAATGAGCGCCGATGAACTTTCGGCGATCATCGTCGCCACTACGACTCCGGATTACATGTTTCCCAATACGGCTAGTCTGATCCAGCGCGGGTTGGGCACCACCGGGGCTTTCTGCTTGGATATCAGCACGGCGTGCACCGGGTTCGTCGCCGCCATGGAGTTGGGGTTCGCCCTGCTCAAGGGCAAGCCGGAATTCAACTCGGTGATGATCATCGGCGCGGAAAAACTTTCCAGCATCACCGATTGGAGCGACCGCAATACCTGCGTGCTTTTCGGCGACGGCGCCGGGGCGACGATCCTGCGGCGGGTCGCGGACGGCAAGGATACCGAGGCGTTGCTGTCGAGCGAGATCCACTCCGACGGCGAATTCGCCGAGATCCTCTGTTTGCCCGCCAGCGGCAGTAAAAATCCCGCCACCCACGAAACCGTGGACGCCCATTTGCATTTTATCCACATGGAGGGGCGCGAAACTTTCAAACTGGCGGTTAATGCCATGACGGAAACCACCCGCAAGGTACTGGCAAAAGCCGGAGTCACCAAGGAAGAGGTCAAACTGATCATCCCGCATCAGGCGAATATCCGCATCATTCAGGCGGTCGCCAAACGGTTGGAACTGGCGGAAGATCAGGTCTTTTACAATATCCAGCGCTACGGCAACACCTCGGCGGCGTCGATCCCCATTTGCTTGGATGAGGCGGCGCGGGAAGGGCGGATCAGCCGCGGCGATCTGGTGCTTTTTGCCACTTTCGGCAGCGGCCTCACTTGGGGCGCGATGCTCTGCCGTTACTGACCACAATTCCGGACGAGCCGATCAGGAGGATGCAATCATGGGGCGAGAGGGTTTCATCAGCGACAATCTGGTCGATATCCGTGAGCGGTTGCGCCGCGATTATCACCCCGCCGAACCGGCGGCGGAGCCGGCGGTAAATGCTTCGAGCAACGGCAAATTGACGGATCGGGTGGTCGTTCAGCGCACCGAATCCCAACGCGACGCCCGCGATCTGGAGGGGCGCTTGCTCACCGAGTTGGCGCAGGTGATTTCCGAGCAGGAAAAGATGGAATTCATCCAAACCAAACTGGCGGCGGCGCGGCAGGAACTGGAAGAAATTTCCGCCCGCTTGCAGGAACTCAATTCCGCCGGGATCAATCCTAATCCGGCGGAGATCGACCAGTTGCGGTTGCGGTTTTTCCGGGCGTCCGGCAGCAGCGCGCTTCGGGAAACCGAAACGGTGACGGAAAAACCGACGGCTCCGGCGAGATCGGGGCAACTGCTCGTGGCGCTGGCGGTGATCGTCGGGGCGTTGATCGTCGCGGCGGCGATCGTCCTATCCTTGCGCTGAAACTTAATAGATCTCCTGAATATCAACGATATTCAACTGCGGGATTTCCATGCCCTGATGCCGGTTGAGTTGCGGCGTCGCCAGCACGTCGAGCACCTTGCCGTAAAACTCCTGCGGCTGGTGGTTAAAGGCGATGAAATCCATTTGCGCGGTGGCGCTCTGCAGGATTCCCCGGGTATGCGCTCCGCCGCCCACCGCCGAACACCGCACCACCTTCAACTCGTTGAAGCGGAAAACCGGTTTGGGGTTGCTGTGACCAAAGGGCGCCAGCTGTTCGAGATAGGTGAAAAACTCCGGAGTCATTTCGTTGAGCATCGCGTCGCCGTCGTATGCCGTGAAATCTTCCAGATCCGCGAGGTTGATCTGCTGGCGGATCTCCTTATCCATCGCCTCAAAAAAAGGTGCGATCCGGTCGGTCTGCAAACCTATGCCGACCGCCATGGGGTGGCCGCCGAAACGGTTGAGCAAATCGGCGTGGCGGGTCAAGACTTCGACCAGATTGAGCGAGGGAACGCTCCGCCCCGAGCCGTAGGCTTCGTCGCCCTGAATGGTCAGCACGATCGTGGGGCGGTTGTAGTCGCGGGTCAGCCGCGAAGCGACGATCCCGATGACGCCCTGGTGCCAGTCGCGCCCGGCGACCAGCAACGCGTAGGGGCTTTGCCAAGCGAGATTGCGTTCGATCTGCTCCTTGGATTCCTGATAGATCTCCTGCTCTTTTTCCTGCCGGATGTGGTTGTAGCTCTCGAGCTGATTGGCGTACTCGTACGCCTTGACGATGTCTTCGCTCTCAAGGAGCTGCAAGGCGACGTTGGCGTCGCCGACCCGCCCGGCGGCGTTGATGCGGGGCGCGAGGCGGAACGTGATGTCCGAGGGGGAAAGTTCCGCCTTGATCTTGGAACTTTCGATCAATGCGAGCACTCCGGGGCGCAACTGCTTGCGCAACGCCATGATGCCGTATTTGACCAGGATGCGGTTTTCGCCCAACAGCGGCACGATGTCGGCGACGGTGCCGAGGGCGACATAATCGAGAATATCCTCCAAGTGCGTGGATTCGCCGCCGCAACCGTGCTCCCGACCGTACTTGATGAAAGCGTGCGAGAGCTTGAACGCCGCCCCCGCGCCGGAAAGCAAGTGCAAGTCGGCGAGTTCGGGGTAGATCTTGGGGTTGATGATCGCCAACGCGTCGGGTAGTTCGGGGCCGGCTTCGTGGTGGTCGGTGACGATGACGTCGATGCCGCGCTCGCGCGCCGCCTTGACCGCGTCGCAACTGGTGATGCCGCAGTCAACGGTGACGAGCACTCCGCAGGGGCCGAAGGCTTCGAGCGCCTTGTCGAGCGACTCCGGGGTGAAACCGTAACCGTCGTCGAAGCGGTGAGGAATGAACGAGTTGACCCGGGCGCCGTTTTCGCGCAGGATGCGGGCGAGGAGCGCACTGGCGGTGATGCCGTCGGTGTCGTAGTCGCCGTGAATGAGGATCGGCTCATTGGCGGCGATCGCCTGCCAGAGCCGGGCGGCGGCATCCTGAATTTTGGGGAAGCGGTAGGGGTCGCTCAAGCGAGCGAGCCGCGGCTGGAGAAAATCCCCAATTTCATTTCCCTCGATGCCTCGGGAGGCAAAAAACATGGCAATCGGACGCGGCAGATTGAAGTCGCGTTGAAGTTTCCCGATTTTTTCTTCCTGATTACCGCCGGAAAGTTTCCAATTTTTAGAACCCATAATCCCATCCTGATATTATCATGTCTATAAGATAACCCCAAAATGGCGATTAGTCCACAAAATTGGGCAAAATATCCGGAAAAAAGGGCAAAAAAGCGGCGCGGAAATGCTCCGCGCCGCTGAAGAACGCTTGAAGTTGCTTTAAAATTCCCTGCCGTTGAGCTGTACAAGGTAGTGGTAGTATTGACTTTGGCGTATTCCGTTCAAGATTTGCTCGCCATATTCTTTGATTTCCTCCTCAGTAAAGCCGAGTTTGCGGGCGAAATCCGGTGCAAGCTCGATCCAGCCTCGGTTTGCCATATCGCAGTAGAGATAAGAAAAAAATATTTCTTTGCCCCAACGTTTATCATTGCATTCATCACAAGACTTTTTGTGTTCTCTCAGAAAAAATTCTTTTTCAAAATCCGGTTTAGCATCCTTGACGCCGACAAACTCCGGCTTTTTGCCCGGGATTATTTTCAAATCAACATATATACGTCCTTCCCCCAGATAGCCGCCGTAAGTGCCGATGGATTCTTGCTTGGTAACAAACCAACCGCACTCCTTACCGCCCCGGCAATTGCATTGCCCCGGCTCAAATGTATAGTCGTAATTTTCCCAAAACTCGCCTTGGTGATCTTTTTGATCGATCAATTTGAAATCGTTTTCGGTGTCGAGGATATAAATGGTATTAAAAGCTCGCGATCCCTCTATATAGTGCCATAACGCCAAATAGCGGCGATTTTTGTTGCTTCCGGGGTTGGTCAGAAACTCTTGCCAAGATGCTTGGTCGTGGCAAAGCGGATGATGCTGTGTTTTGCATTGTTTTTCACCATGCTCCCAAGTTATGAAGCCCCAATCACCACCTTCGCAGGATTGGGAAAACAGAATTTTGTTCCCCCGGCGGAATTCGATCTTTGATTTGGGGCGGCCCGTAAGTCCCCAAATACGGTCACTTTTACCGTATTCGGTTTTTTGTCCATCATCATCGTAAGCGGTTATTGACATATAAGGAACATCAATGCCGGCAAGGGCTTTTTCGGCATCTTGGTTGCCATGTGTCGCCGCCAGACGATACCAGTGAATTGCTTGGAAAATATCTTTTTCTACACCATAGCCTTTCTCATAGAATTCGCCTAGTTTGAATCGATGATACGCCACTTCGTGCTGTATGCCACCGGCATTCTCGGCACGATATCTAGTAAACCAGTAACAGGCTTTGGCGGGATTCCTCGGCACACCATCCCCAAACGCATAACAATAGCCGAGGCAGAACTGCGCCCAATCCAATCCCTTGGCGGCGGCTTGAGCGTAATACTCGGCGGCCTTTTGAAAGTCTCTTTCCGCACCTATTCCGTAATAATAGCAATAGCCTAATATTTCTTGCGCGCGGGGGAATCCTTGCTCGGCAGATTTCGTGTACCAGTGAACCGCCTTTTGCTGATCCTCGTCTACGCCTATGCCGTAATGGTAATGATCACCCAATGCAAGTTGTGCCTCGGCGTCGCCGGCTTCGGCGCGTTTTTTGAGTTCGTCGATGTTGGCATTATTCCCGAAGCAGCAGATTCCGGTGAAAACAGTCAATAGCAGGGCGAGGAGGAGTTTTTTCATTACCGTTTTTATCCTTTTCTTTTTTATAGTGTTATTTTACCAACTTTTGCCTAATTCTTTCAGCTTTTTTTGCGCTTTTTCGTCGCCCTGCCGGGCGGCTTTTTGCCACCAGAAAATCGCCTGGTTACGGTCTTTGGTCACGCCGTCGCCGTTTTCATAGCAGTAGCCAAGAAGGCATTGCGCCACAGCAATTCCCTGCTGGGCGGCTTGGGTGAACCAGTAGGCGGCTCTTTGCAGATCACGGTTTCCAAATTTGCCGGTGTAATAGGTTGATCCGAGGCAGGTCTGTATCTCAGCAAGTAACTGTTCCTCGGTTTTGTCATTTCCCGGCTCAAGTTTTGAGTACCAAAAAACGGCTTTCTTGGAATCTCTGGCTATACCGATGCCGTCTTCGTAACGGAGTGCGAGGGTAAATTGCGCGTCGGGGGAGCCGTTTTCGGCGGCCAAAGTGTACCAGTAAAACGCCTGTTTCCAATCTTGCTCCACGCCGTCGCCGTACTCGTAATTGAAACCGAGTTGAAACTGCGCGATGGGCAGTCCATGTTTAGCCGCCTTGGTCACCCATTCGTTGGCTTTTTGGGCGTCTTTGGCAGTGCCTTGCCCAAAATGACAACACATCCCCATCATGTACTGTGCCTCGGCGTTTCCGTTTTCAGCCGCCTTGGTGTACCACTCAACGGCTTTTTTGGGGTCTTTGCCGACTCCGATGCCTTCGTCATAGCACACGCCGAGATGGTATTGCGCGAGAACGTATCCATGCTCCGCTGCTTTGGTTAACCAATAGAAATTTTTGGCGAGATCCTGTGCGACACCAATCCCCTCTTTATAACATCCTGCCAAAAAGAACTGTGCTTCGGCGTTGCCTTGCTCTGCCGATTTTGTGAACCAGTAAACGGCTTTTTCGCCATTTTGAGCAACGCCGCCGCCCCCCACGAGGTAATACGCACCGACACTGCATTGAGCCTCTGCATCGCCGGCTTCGGCGCGTTTTTTGAGTTCGTCGATGTTGGCATTATTCCCGAAGCAACAGATCCCGGTGAAAACAGTCAATAGCAGGGCAAATATAAGTTTTTTCATGATTTTTTCCTTTACTTAAATTCAATTACCAAGTTTCGCCCAACTCATTCAGTGCTTGTTGTGCATTTTCATCACCTTGTTTCGCTGCTTTTTTGAACCAGTAAACAGCTTTTGCGGCATCCTTTTCTCCGGCGATGCCATCACGCAAAAAGACGCCGAGATTGTGTTGCGCCTGAGCTAATCCTTGATTGGCGGCTTGTGTTAACCAATACGCGGCTTGCTTGAAATTTTTTTGAACGCCATCCCCAATATAATAATGACTTGCCAAATTGCATTGTGCCTGAGCGTCGCCTTGTTCAGCGGCTTTCGTGTACCAGTAAACGGCTTTTTCTCCGTCTTTGTCTACACCTTCGCCATTACTGTAGCACACGCCTAAAAGACGCTGCGCCTCTACATTCCCTCGCTCAGCAGCCTCGGTATACCAGAGTGCCGCCTCTTTTAGGTCTTTTTCCACACCGATACCGTTAAAAAAGCATACCCCAAACCATAATTGCGCATTGGCGTTATCCTGATTGGCGGCTTTTTCAAGCCAGTAGACGGCTTGTTTTGCATCTTTTTTTATTTCAAGATAGTAAGTGCCGAGCATAAACTGCGCTTCGGCGCAATCCTGTTCAGCTGATTTCTTATACCAGTAAACGGCCTCATCTAGATTTTTAGAGACCCCTTTCCCATGCAGATAACAATAGGCAAGATTGCATTGTCCTTTTGCGTTTCCCTGCTCGGCGGACATGGTGAACAATTGTAGTGCTTGTTTCTCATCCTTGGCGACACCTTCGCCAAAAAGATAGCATATACCCAAGGCCCATTGCGCATCGCTATTATTTTGCTCAACAGCTTTCCTGTACCAGTAGATCGCTTCGTTGAGATCTTTATCCACACTTATTCCGTCTTTATAGAAGTTACCAAGAAAAAATTGCGACTTGGCGTCGCCTTGGTTGGCAAATTTGAGAAATACTTCAGCAATCGGAGTACCATCATCCCCAAAACAAATCCCCGCAAAAACCATAAAAAATATCGCGACCAAAAACTTTTTCATTGCCGACTGCCCCTTTCTTTTGGTTTTTACTTCTATTAACTACTTCGCTTTACAGCGGAAAATCTTACACAATTTACTGCATACAATCGGACATTTTGCGTCCAATCTTCGCACTTTTGGCGAAAAAACGTCTTTTTTTTCTCACCGCCGGGGCGGACGAAGCCGACGATCATTCAGCCAACTGATGAGGGCAAAAAGCAAAAATCCGATCGGCGCCAGCACGACGAGCACCGTGAACAATACTTTGCCGGAAATTCCGCCAAAGAGAAAGGCTAAAATCAGCCCCAATACGGCTACAGTACCGAGGATTGCCAAAGTTTCCAGAATACGTTGAGTCCGGGTAGGCGGGAACGGGTAACGCATGATCTATTCTCCATTCTCTGTTTCTACTACATTATAAGCGGCAAATTTTGCTTTTTTCCGGGACAAAAAACTCCACCTGCTGAAAAACCGGAATGTTTTTCGGAAATTTTTATTCTGAAAATCGCTCCCCGCCTTGGCGGGGAGATATTATATCACCAAAAAGTTATGAAAGCAAATCCCAAAATGAAAATCAACTATTAGTTAGTGTTTTTTCCTGTTGAACCGTCTTCGCGCATATCATCATCGTTATGGATCCAACAATAAAATCGTCAAACGCGCCTAATACTGGTATCGCATCTGGAATCGGATCAAATGGGCTGATGCACCAAATAATTGCGAAAACAACCACCACTAACATTCTCGGCCAGATTGCTATACCGCGCAGCATACTATTGTCAACAAAAAGGCGTCGATTAGGCAACATAATGGCGCCATTGCTGGATTGCTGAATATTTACCAGATCAAAATTATAAATCATTTTTTTGGTTACACCGACAGCGATTTGATTCATTTCCAAATCATCATAACCATTGCCAACACCTCTTGCCGTGTTGTATTCTTCGGCAATAATTTCGTGCACATGCTGCTCGGAAAGTTTTTCTTCCCGAAAGAGACGCGTCATAATTCTAAGTGTACTACGCAATAAAACTGGATCAACAAATGGACTTTGCCTGAATGATTCATCGATTTTTTCAAAATAGATGCTCACGTCATAGTCACAAAATTGCATAGTTAACGCTATGGCAAAAAGTATTGTACTCAAAATTAGGGGTATAATATTAATGTCTTTTGATGCCCCCGATGCTATTTCAGTTAACCACGGAACAAATAAAATCAAAACAATTGCACCAACCTTTATTTGCTTTTTAATATTCAACGACAAAATCAACAGTAGTAAAACAGCAATTATGGAGACTTTCCAATTGCTTACCATATCCGTCATCCATTTAGGCAGAGAAAGCCATTTCACAGGAATAACTTTATCCATTGTATCAACTATATTCTTAAAGACACTCTCTATGAGTGTTACCTGTTCAAACTTTGTGGGGTTTCCGAATATACGCGCAACAAGCAAGGAGCCAGGAACCCATGAGGCAATCTGTAGCAACAGATTTGCCCCGGATGGTCTGCCGAACAACTGCAAATCCCAGTACACCGTATTAAGCAATATTATTGCGAAAATTAAAAGGGCTATCCCTTGCTGAAAAACGAACTCGCCATTCTGCTTGAAAAAAGGGTCTTGGAATAAAAATATCGCGCTTGCGCAGTAAATAAGCAAAATGACAGAGAACTTTACGCCGAATCCAGCTACTCCTTGAACATTAAGTCCTTTTTCAATATAACTGATCGTTTCTCCGATTTTTTTCATTTTTGCCCAGCCTTTTTGTTGATTTTTTGCATTCTTTCTTTTTTCTTTTTAAGTTCTTCTTCAACAGGAGCGGAATACCATATTTGCTCGTTTTTAAAACAAAACCGCCCCTCAGAAACTCCAATTCCAGCAGTAAGCATAGCTTCAAGAATATCTATTTGTAGTTGCAAAAAATCTTTCTCAACGGACTCTTCTTGTACATATTTTTCAGCAATATTATACGCTTCTTCTCTCTCGGCAACTCCTTGATCTTTTTTATCTAAGTTCTTCTTCGGATTGCTGTAATACCAATACCATAAATTTAACCGCGCCAAATAAAGATCAAAAATCATCTCATGTTCTTGTGTTTTATCTGCTGCATGCTTCCATTTGTCTGGTGCATTTTTAAATTCCGTCAAAATATTTCCTATGGCATTTCGTCGATCAGTGTTGTCCTTTGAATTCAGTTCTTGTGTATATTTTGAAGGCTTGCTACACTCGGGAAAGTTGAAATACAGATAGCTGATATACCACCTCAACTCGTCAGGGAAAGTTTTTCTACATATTTCATTGATTTGCTTGGCTTTATCCTTTTCCTCATCCTCTAAATTTGCACACCGTTTAATGGCATTAAGATAGGCTAAGAACAATGATTTGTTTTCTGTAATTTTGCTTTTGTCGCTAGAATACTCAGCAAGCTTAGGTCCGAGTGTTTTGATTATTTTATACCAATTTTTGTGTTTCGTAAGGTCTTCTATCTGTTCCGATAAAGTTCTTTCTTTGGGATTTATCAAACCAACTAATTTTTTTATTACCGGTGTTTCCACTCCTTCCCCATTGATAGGATTAAGTATCGTTGGATCGATTACTATTGTTTCTTGGTGCGGAAACCACACAACAATTGCCGAAACCATAATCGCCAGCACAATTATCATGGCAAAAAGATCACGGATCTTAAACGAGCTACGTTTAGACTCCAAAACAGGGCGTACATTCGACGCAATATCATCCGGCAATGCGTTTAAAAACTCTTGCTCATATTTATCAGAATGGAAATCAACCGGTGAATATTGCGGCAAAAATATATTATTCCCTTTGGAATGTAAATCGCAAATCAACTTGTTCCTTCCGGAATTTCTACGCAACGCATTGTTTCCTTTTCTGCGTTTCGAGATTTCGTTGCCAGTACCCATGAACCCTCCTATTGTAGAAATCTTTAATTTAAATGACTTTTTGCAATTTTTTGGGCAAAAGTTTTAATCTCAGCACGCAATACGGCTGGTTCAATCAGTTCGGCACGTCCGCATTGATGCATAATCCAAGTAATCAGACGATAGCGAGCGATACGGGGCACGCAAATTTCGCATTCGCCGGTCGGCATCTGCACAATCTTTTGAGTTGTGTGTAGCGGGCGTGTCGGAACAATCTTCGCAAGATAAGAATCGCATTTGACTACCGCATTTTCAATGATGTCTGCGCCAAAAATATCGTCCTCGGTTACGGTTTGAATAATTTTTTCGCTGGATTTGAAGCGTTGTCCTGTCGGAGTGACAGATTTGATTCTAGGCAAAACCAATGTACGCATTTCTTTTCGCTTATGACAATATCCTTTGGTATACCAAATGCCGTCAAAATATGCTAAAGCATTCGGTTCAAAATCTCGAGTTGAAATTTTTCCACGGCTGTCGAGATAATCAACATGGCAGATCTCGTGCCGTTGCCACGCGCCAAAGAGCGGCATAAATACGCTCTCGTCGATTTTTACCCGGTTGGATGGGATGACCACGAGAGAGTCGACTTGCGTCGTATCCAAAAAATCGGGATTATTGTAGGTCAAGAGATAATCCACCGCTTCCCGGATCTGCTTTTTCATCGGCGCAGGGAAAATATGTTCTGCGACTCGCGCTCCCAGCACGGCGGCGAGCATTTCCGAGTCTTCAAAGAGTTGCGGGCAGGAAAAGTTCCAGCCGTGATGTTTGAGGTAATAGCCGTTCCGCGTCTTGTCAAAAGCAATAGGGGCGTCAAAATCATTTTTGAGTGTCTGGATGTCGCGGAAGATCGTCTTGGTCGTGCAGGCGACATTGAGATTTTCGTCAAGGTCGATTTGACGCATCTCTTCGGCAAACTTGGTGCAGTTCGGGTAGCGGTTTTCCTTGAGTTGGGAAACCAGTCTGACCAATCGAAGCAACTGTTTTTTACTTAACGGCATCTTTCAACACAACTAAAAATTACTGTTTCTGCGCCTAATATATTACCCACACTTGGACATTTTGCGTCCAATCTCCGCGCTTTCGACAAGAAAACCGTCTCTTTCTCTTCCTTTGATGCTTAAATCAGTATGTCGAATAGACTTACACGTTTTTGCATTATAAAAACACCCGCCAAAATAGACTGGTTATTTTCCATTGAAAACGCACGCCGTCACAAAGCACTTCAAGAGAGACTTCCTTGGTTTTGCCTTCTCTGTTGCGCAGTACTGCTGATCCCGTATATTCGTTCTCGCTTTTTTTAATTAAGGCTACGGATATGACCTCGATGTTATCCGAATTAAGTTTCTTCTCCATTGATTCTTGGACTGATAACTCAAGCTCTAAACGACTAAGGTGATCGTCGCATCCAGTAAGAAAACATGCTGAACAAATGACCAACGCCGCTACGATAAATATTTTCTTGATTGTGGCAAAGCTCATCTTTACAAGGCTTTTGTTTTGCATTTTTTTCTCCCTTTTATTTTTTTTATCGCATTCTCAGCTTTATGAGAGTGCTTATCTTTTGCGATTTTTATTTATTACAACACTGGCGATCCAGAGGATGATATGAATTTTGCGAGTTCTAGTTCTGTTGTTGTAATATTTTTCATATCTAATCGCCGTTTCCTTTTTATTTATACACTTTTCGTCTACATCTGTATCATGATTGGGAGGTATAAAAAAAAGCACGCCTCCCGATCCGCCGCAGCTCTGGGTACTAGCAAACCCCTACCAAGCGACGGAAAGAGAAACGTGCAAAGCGTACTTGGCACAGTACACCCGACACGTCCGATTTCCGGGTATTCGCTTGGCGGCTTAAAAATTGCTAGTTTTTAGAGCTGCGAACTTATCCCGATCTGACGATCACGATATGCCTTTTCTCCGGCATATCACAAAGCCTAAAATATCATACTTTTTGCCAATAGTCAAGGATAAAAAGGCGCTTTTGCGGCAAAAAAATTCCGGCGGTTTTGCCGCCGAGGAAAGGGCGGAGCGGAGTTTAAACACATCCTCCCGCCAAAGGCGGCAACTTCACAAGTGAGCGAAGCGGTTGAGCCTGAGTAACGCAGACTGCAAGTCGAGTAACGCAAGGCACAAGCCGTACAGCGAACGACTTCACAAGCGAAGTGAAACGAAGCGTCTTAACAAGCAAGGCGAAGCGGACGATGGTTTCGGGGTGAAGGTGTGAAGAAAAGCCTGCGGCTTTTGAGTGAAGATGTGAAGTGAAGCCTTGCGGCTTCGTTATTTTTTTGCCTCTGGGCAAAAAAATGGCGTCCCCAGTGCGATTCGAACGCACGACCTGCTCCTTAGGAGGGAGCCGCTCTATCCAGCTGAGCTATGGGAACGCGTCAATAAAAAAGGCGGCGCGGGCAAATCCGCACCGCCGCAAAAATTTTTCGATCAGTTGGCGGGCACCAAAACCGGTTCATCCTTGTGGAGCACCGTCTTGCTTTCCAATTCCGCATTGTTGGCGCGGAGAAATTCCACCGTGGTCTTATACTTCTTGGCGAAATCTTCCAGCGAGATCGAATCTTCCTCGACAAACACCATCTTGGTGTTGGATTCCGCACCTTCCGCCGGCAGGACCGGAGCCGCAGTGCTTTCGGTGGCGTCGAGCGCCGGGGTGATCGCCGTTTTCGTCTCATCGGCCTTGGCTTCAGCCGGTTTGACTTCCGTCGCCGCCGGAGCCGCCGCGCTCTTGCCGAGGATGATCAGCTTGTCGCCGATCTGCAGGCGCTTCGCCGAGTCGCTGTCCAAGCCGTTGGCTTTCATCAGATCCGCCAATTTCACCTGATTCTTGCGGGCGATCTTTTCCGGAGTATCGCCGGACTGCACCACGTAACGACCGTCGCTATCCAACTGCGCCGGAACCGCCGCTTTTTCCGCGCCGCCCTTGCTCGCTTTGGCGGTGGTCTTGCTCGAACCGGCGGCGACCTTGCCGCCCGGGATCGTCAGTTTTTTGCCCACCTGCAAGCGCTTGGCGTCGCGCTCGGAAAGGTTATTCGCCGCCATCAGATCGGCGAGTTTGACGCCGTTTTTATTCGCGATCTTGCCCAGCGTGTCGCCCTTTTGCACGACGTAAACTCCACCCTTGGCGGTGGCGGCGGGAGCAACGCTGTCGACGCCGCCCGAGGATTTCACCCCGGTCATCGGTTCGTATTCCGCAACCTTCACCGCGGGCTGATCGACCGGAGTCGTCGGCAACGTGACGATCGGCTCGTCCCCGGTCACGGTCTTGCTCGCCGGAGCAACCATCGGATCGGGATTCGCCGCCGGCACATAATAACGCTCACCCATGACCGTATCGCTCTTGCATCCGGCAACCGCCAGCGCCCCGAGGGCGACGAACCACAATCTCTTATCCATACTTTCCTTGCTCCTTGCTTCGGGCGACCGCGCCCATGGGTTAATAATGAAATCAGGTTTACGTCATATAATATAAAAACCAATCCGGTAAATGCAAAGGCAAAGTCGGCTTTTTTGCAAAAAAAATCGCAAAAATTTTATCCCTGCCGAAATAGCCGATCAAATAGTCGGGGCAGAGGGGCGGTCAGCGGTTCAGCGGCGCACCGGGATCCCGGCGGCGGCAAGTTCCGCCTTGATGCCCGAGCAGGTGTACCCCATGGTGTGCACCATCGACGCCACCAGCGCCGCGCTCGCCTTGCCGGTGGTGAGGACTTCCACCAGATGTTCGACTTTTCCGGCGCCGCCGGAAGCGATCACCGGCACCGGCACCGCTTCGGAAACGCGGCGGGTTATCTCCAACTCGTAACCGTCGCGCACCCCGTCGGTGTCGATCGAGTTGAGGCAGATCTCGCCCGCGCCCAGATCGACGGCGCGTTTTGCCCAGTCGAGGGCGTCGATGCCCTCAAACTTGCGCCCGCCGCGGGTCACCACCTCGTAGCCCGAGGGGATCTTCGCCGAGACCGGGACTTTTTTGGCGTCCATGCCCAGCACCACGCACTGACTGCCGAAAGCGCGCGCCCCCTCGCGGAGCACTTCCGGGCGATCGACCGCCAGCGAGTTGAGCGAAACCTTGTCCGCCCCGGCGAGCAACGCCTGCCGCATGTCTTCGACACTGCGGATGCCGCCGCCCACCGTAAAGGGAATGAAAATATTTTCCGCCACCTGCCGCACCATTTCGAGGTCGATCGGGCGGTTTTCCGCCGAAGCGGTGATGTCGTAAAAAACCAACTCGTCCACACCGTCGTCGGAGTAGCGTTTGCCCATTTCCACCGGGTCGCCCAAATCGACGTTGCCCTTAAAGCGCACCCCTTTCGTCACTTGGTGATTGCGGACGTCGAGGCAGACGATCAATCGTTTCAGCAGCATGGCGCGGGCTCCCAGCTTAAAAAGTTTTTGAGTAACTGCAAGCCGGCTTTGCCGCTCCGCTCCGGGTGGAACTGGGTGGCAAAAAGCGTACCCTGCGCCGCCGCCGAGGTAAAGGTGAATCCGGCGTATTCCGTCCGCCCGGCGATCGCGGCTTGGGAGTGGGATTCCACGTAGTAAGAGTGGACAAAGTAAAAGGCGCTCGCATCCGGAATGTTTTGCCACAGAGAGTGGGGCGCGGCAAATTTCACCGGGTTCCAACCCATGTGCGGCACTTTTACTTCCGGATCGGCAAAGGAAAATTTGCGCACCGCTCCGGGCAGGATTCCCAAGCCCGCGACGCCGCCGTCTTCCTCGCTGAATTCAAAAAGCAACTGCATCCCCAGGCAAATAGCGAGCACCGGGCGGGATTTTTGCACCGCATCGCGGACCAACGCGTCAAAGCCCCGCGCTTTTGCCTGTGCCATGCCGCTTGCCGCCGAACCGACGCCGGGGAAAATGATCCGGTCGGCTCCGGTCGCCGCGGCGGCATCCGGGCAGATTTTCGCCTCCGCCCCGAGATGCTCCAACGCCAATTTGACGCTGGTGAGGTTGCCCGCCCCGTAATCGAGTACCGCGATCATAGTTACATCACCGAATCCGGGCGGACGATCTGGGTGCCGATGCCCTCGGAAGTGAAAATTTCCAACAACAGCGAGTGGCTGAGCCGACCGTCGATGAGGTGGACCTTGTTGATGCCGGAATTCAGCGCCTCGACGCAACTGGCGATCTTGGGCAGCATCCCGCCGGAAATGACTCCGTCTTGGATCAACCCCTCGATGTCGGAAGTGTAAATAGTCGGGATGACCGAGTTTTCATCTTCCCGATCTTTGAGAATGCCCGGCACGTCGCTCATAAAGACCAGTTTCCGAGCGTGCAGAGCTTCCGCGATCTTGCAGGCGGCGACGTCGGCGTTGATGTTGTAAACCTGATCGTCCAAGCCGATGCCGAGCGGAGTCACCACCGGGATAAATCCGGTGCTGATCGCATCCAGGATCGGGGTGGGGTTGACGCCGATGACTTCGCCGACAAAGCCGATTTCCTCCTCGGCTCCGGTCTGCGGATCGCGGGCGAGGGTCTTCTGCGCCTTGAGCACCTGCTTGCCGGAAATGCCGCGGAGCCGCCCGCCCGCCGCTTCGCCCAGCGCCAGCAGATTGCGGTTGACCTGATTGTGCAACACATCGTCGACGATTTTGATCGTCCGCTCGCAGGTGTAGCGCAGGCCGTAGACGAATTTGACCGGTATGTCCTGCTTTTTCAGCTCGGCGGAGATCGCTTTGCCGCCGCCGTGGACGACCACCGGGAGAATTCCGATCGCCTCGAGCATCACCACGTCGCGCATGGTCTCGCGCACCAGTTCGGGATTTTCCATGGCGCTGCCGCCGAATTTGATGACCATAATGGAGTTGCGGAAGTGCTGGATATAGGGCAGCGCTTCGACTAAAACATCGGCTTTGGCGATAAAATCGTTCAACATGGAGCATTCCTCCGGGGTTACGTTTACTTTACCTAATATATAATATAGTGCCTGCGGGGGCGGAGCGCAAGTCTTTTACCGGACCAACTGTCTTGAAAAAAGTCTCCTACGGTGATATTTTATATACACATATCGGCGGAGTATTACATGGCGGAATTATCCCATATCAGAAATTTTTGCATCATCGCCCACATCGACCACGGCAAATCCACTTTGGCGGATCGTATGTTGGAGCTCACCGGCACCATCGCCGCCCGCGATCTGCAGGAGCAGACCCTCGACGGCATGGACTTGGAGCGCGAGCGGGGCATCACCATCAAGTCCCACCCGGTGCGGATGAAATATGATCCCGGCGATGGGATCGAGTATGAATTGAACTTGATCGACACCCCCGGACACGTCGATTTTTCCTACGAAGTCAGCCGGAGTTTGAGCGCGTGCGAGGGCGCGGTGCTGTTGATCGACGCCACCCAAGGCGTGCAGGCGCAGACGGTCGCCAACGTCAACCTCGCTTTTCGGGAAAATCTCCGGGTGATCCCGGTCATCAACAAGATCGACTTGCCCGCCGCCAACTTGGAATTGTGCTACACGCAAATGGAGGAGATCCTCGCCCTGCCGCGGGAAGAATCGCTTTGCGTGAGCGGCAAGACCGGCGAGGGCGTGGCGGAGTTGCTCCGCCGGATCATCGAGGTCATTCCGCCGCCGGAAAAAGCGACCGAAAAGGGCAGTGCGGCGCTGATTTTTGATTCGCAGTACGACGTGTACCGCGGCGTGGTCAATTTCGTCCGCGTTCAGCGGGGAAGTTTCCGCCGGGGCACCAAGGTCAAACTTTTCAGCAACGGCATTTTCAGCGAAATCAAGGAAGTGGGCTTCTTTCACCCCGAAATGCAGGCGTGCGACGAACTCGCCGCCGGCAGTGTCGGCTACCTCATTCCCAACTTGAAAAACCCCGCCGATACCAAGATCGGCGATACGGTGACCGACTCCGCCAATCCGGCGGAGCACCCGCTGCCCGGTTTCAAGGAAGTGCGCCCCATGGTCTTCAGCGGCATTTATCCGATCGACACCGCCGATTACGACCAGTTGCGCTCCAGTATGGCGAAGTTGCAGTTGAACGATGCCGCTTTCGTCTATCAGGCGGAAAGTTCCGCCGCGCTGGGCTTCGGTTTCCGGTGCGGATTTTTGGGCTTGCTCCACATGGAGATCGTGCAGGAGCGACTCCGGCGCGAGTACAATATGGATATCATCACCACTTATCCCTCGGTGATCTACCACGTTTACCTCAAGTCCGGCGAAGTCATCAATCTGGATAACCCGGTCTATCTGCCCGATCCCAGCGGCATCGACCGCATCGAGGAGCCGTTTATCAAGTGCCATTTGATGACGCCCTCGGCTTACATCGGCGACGTGATGAATTTGGTGATGAATAAGCGCGGCATCTGTACCGCCACCGACAGCGTCGACGGCAATCAAGTCATTTTGACCGCGAGTATGCCGATGCACGAAATATTGATCGACTTTCACGACAAGCTCAAAACCATCACCCGCGGCTACGGCAGTTTTGACTACGAGCCGGATGAGTATCGCCCGGGTAAGCTGGTGAAGTTGGATATTTTGGTCAACGGCGAACCGGTCGACGCCTTCAGCTCGATCGTCCATACCGATATGGCTTACGAACGGGGCAGGGAGATCGCCGAGCGGCTGAAAGAGGCGATCCCGCCGCAGATGTTCCAGATCGCGGTGCAGGCGGCGGTCGGCGGCAAGGTCATCGCCCGCGAAACCATCCGGCAACTGCGGAAAAACGTTCTTGCCAAGTGCTACGGCGGGGACATTACCCGTAAACGCAAACTGCTGGAAAAGCAGAAAGAGGGCAAGAAGCGGATGAAGCTGATCGGTCAGGTCAACATCCCGCAAGAGGCCTTTGTCGCGGTGCTGAAAGCCCAGGAATTCAATCAGGGCTGACCCCGTCAAGCAGCTTTTGACGGGAATAAGCGAAAAATTTTATCCCCTCGGCAAAGTCGCCAACGGCAAGGAGATAGAGGTGTTTTTACACCGCTTTTGCCTCAAAAAGTTGCAAAAATTTTGCTTTTTGAGCTTGCAAAGTTTCTTCCCCGGGTCTATATTATAAGACCGTTTTGCCTC
>JAZTWK010000076.1:0-8965 GCA_045635865.1 Victivallaceae bacterium | reverse complement strand
AGTTTGGTGTCGGCGGCGATCGAAAGCGGCAGTTGCGGCAACCGGAAAAAGTTGCGCAGATTGTTTTCGTCGTCACAGCCGACGGCGACGAAGGTCGCCTGCTTTTCCCAGTGCTTGATGATCGGGATCAGCGTGTTGAATTCCTGATTGCTCTCGTAGCCGATGTTCCAAAAGAAGATCACCACCGGGCGATCCTGGCTTTTGGCGGCGACGTCCACCGCGACGTCTTTGACCCACACGCAGTCGGTCAGCGCCGGAGCTTCGTCGCCGATGTGCACGGCGAATACCGCCAGCGGCAGTACCGCCAACCCCAGTTTGAGCAGGATTTTGGTCATATTAAACTTCCTTGCGCGAATAGACGGTTAACTTTTCATCGGCGGGAGCCGCCGGGCGCTTCAAGGCGGCGTAAGTGAGGGTCGCCGTGAGTTTTTCCAACGAAATGCCCGCGCGGCGCGCCGCTTTGGGCACCAGACTGGTGGCGGTACAGCCGGGGAGCGAATTGCCCTCGAGCATCATCGGTACGCCGCTGGAGTCGATGATGAAGTCCACCCGGAGCAGGTCGCGGCACCCGGTGGCGTGATAGAAGAGGATCGCCAAGTGCTTGGCGTGGTCGATCACCTTTTGCTCCAACGACTCCGGCGGGCAGAAGTATTGGGTGTGCCCGTACTTGTAGAGATACTTGGCGTCGTAGTCGTAGAAACCGTGCGGACTGCGGATCTCGATCGCGTCGAGCGCTTCGCCCATGAGGATCGGAACGGTGATCTCCACCCCGGAAATAAATTCCTCGACCAGCAGTTCATCCGCCAGTTTGAATTCCGCGTTGAGCAACTTGTCGTACTGCTTGGGCGAGTCGATCTTGACGATGCCGACGGTCGAACCCTCGCGGGGCACTTTGACCACCACCGGAAAGGCGAAATCCGGCGGCAGTTCCCGGTGTTGCGGGGTGAGTACCGCCCACCGGGCGGTCGGGATCCGCAAGTAGTCGAGCAATTTTTTGGTGGCGATCTTATCCATCACCAGTTCGCTCGCTTCCGAACCGGAACAGCAAAAGCGGATATTGGCGCTTTCGAGTTTTTTCTGCAACTGGCCGCCTTCGCCGAAGCCGCCGTGCAGTACCGGGTAAACCACGTCGGCGCGGCGCATGGATTCGGTCACCATACAGCGCTTGAGGTCGGTCAACTCCACTTGGAATCCGGCGTTTTTCAACGCATTTGCCACCGCCGCGCCGCTCTTGAGCGACACTTCGCGCTCGCTGGAAACGCCGCCGTAGAGCACGTTGACCCGCGGAGCGGGCGGAAACGCCGCCAGTTGGGCACCGAGTTTCTCGTTGAGCATCTTGTTTTCAAAGGTGAGGAAAAAGCCGGTCTTTTCCGCCACCGCGTGGCGGATGAGGCAGGCGAGGGCGCAGAAATCCCGTTCGGTGCCGTTGCCCAAGTTGACGAGGAAATTGGCGTGCTTGTCGCTGACGGCGACATCGCCGATCCGGCAATTTTTCAAGTGGCACCGGTCGATGAGCAAGCCGGCGCTTTCCAAGTCGGAGATATTGCGGAAAGTGCATCCCGCGCTCCGGGCGGCGGGTTCCCGTGCCGAGCGGCGCGCCAACTCCGAAGCGATGAGTTTTTCTTCCGCTTCAACGGTCGAAGCCGTGAGCGCCAATTCGACTTCGGTGATGATAACCTGATCGGGGAGCGAACAACCGCGATAGCTCCACACCACATCGCTTCCGGCGGCGGCAAAGGGTTCGCCGTCGGGCAGAAATCCCCGGATATTTTGTACCAGAGTACCGATCTCCACGCCGTTGGCGCCGGCATTCATGCGGAGCGCGCCGCCGATACTGCCGGGAATGCCGCAAAGTGGGGAAAGCCCGCCCAGCGCCTGCTTCGCCGCCAGTTTCGCCAACAGCGGCAACCGCGCCGCGCCGCCGACCCGGGCGGTCGTGCCGGAAAATCCGATCGCCGTAAAGTCTTTGCCGGCGAGGCGTAGCCCGACGCCCCGGTAGGGGGCATCCATGCCGATCACGTTACTGCCCGCGCCGAACAGGAAAAAGGGGATATGATTTTTTTTCAGATAGCAAAGAAATTTTTGCAGGCTTCTTTCGGTGGAAACTTCCGCCAAAAGCGGGAGTTTGCCGCCGATGCCGAGCGTGGTGATCTGACGATAGGGTAAATCGCGGGAAAATTTTACTTCGGGGAAGGCTTCGATCAACTGCTCAGCGGAAAAACTGCTCATTTTTTGCCATAGACCTCTTCGGGATTGAAAACTTTATCGGCGATCTCACGTTCGCCGTCGGGGGCAAGTTCGGTAAAAAAGCAACTGCGGTGACCGGTGTGGCAGGCGCCCGCGCCCTGCTGCTCGACCAGATAGAGCAGGGTGTCGCCGTCGCAATCCACCCGTACCGAACGGACGATCTGGAAATTGCCGCTTTCCTCGCCCTTGCGCCACAGTTTGCCGCGACTGCGGGAGTAATAGACGGCGCGCCCGGAAGCGAGAGTTTCCGCCAGCGCTTCGCGGTTGGCGTAGGCGAGCATCAGGACTTCGCCGGTGCGGCAATCCTGCGCGATCACCGGGAGCAATCCGGAGCCTTTGTCAAAATCAACACTCATAAACTTTGCCGCGCTCCGTATTCGAGTTTCGCCTGAAGTCGTTCAGAGGATGCGGCGGCCCCGCCGCCGGGTGACGATCTGATTGTCTTTGCCGAGGACGATGATTTGCGGTTGCAGATTTTTCGCCTCTTCCTCGTCGCAGACCGAAAACGCCATGATCGTGACCACGTCGCCGATGTTGCCCAACCGCGCCGCCGGGCCGTTGAGGCAGAAATCCCGACTGCCCGGGACTCCGGGGATCGCGTAGGTTTCCAGCCGGTTGCCGTTGGTGCGGTTGGCGACCAAGATCTTTTCGTAGGGCAGGATGTTCGCTTCCGCCAACAGTTCGGGGTCGATCTCCAAACTGCCCTCGTAATCGACTACACACCGGGTGATGGTGGCGGTGTGAATTTTACCACTTAACATAATCTTTTTCATAATGCGCATAATATAACCCGGCAAAGTCCTTTTTGCAATCGCTTTTCGCGCGCGATACCGATAATTTTTTCCGGCGCGGCGTTTTTTGGCGGGTTTTTGCCGGAAGCATCTTGACAAACCGCCAAACCGGGCGTATATTATGCAACACAACGGTCAATGCGAGTGTAGCTCAGTTGGTAGAGCATCACGTTGCCAACGTGATTGTCGCCGGTTCGATCCCGGTCACTCGCTCCATTTTTTTGCCGTTGTCAGCCGTGTGCGAGTGTAGCTCAGTTGGTAGAGCATCACGTTGCCAACGTGATTGTCGCCGGTTCGATCCCGGTCACTCGCTCCATTTTTTTATGGGAGAGGGCTCCGTGAAATATTTTTCCGGTTTATCGATACTTTTGCTGTTGTGCGTTTCCGGGTGCTTCACTCCTGCTCCCCCGGTTCCGGAAGTGCGTCCGTTGCCCGCCGGGCAGGACGATGAATTTTCCCAATCCCGTCGCCACATCTTTGACTTTTACGGCGCCCGCGCCTGGGTCGCCGAACCGAATAACCCCGCCAAAGGCAAGCCGTGGTGCTGGTATTTCGCCGACGAGGCGGACGTTACGGCGGAAGTGGCGGTCGCTCAACTTCTGGAGCGCGGCGTTTACTGCGTCTTTGTGAAAGCGTTGCCGGCGGAGCGTCAAGCGGAATTTTACCACTTGATGCGGGAAACCGGCTTGGGCGAGCGGGTCATTCTCGCCGGGATCGGCGCCGGAGCCGACGCCGCCTACCGCTTTGCGGCACGCAACCCGGCGCATGTGGCGCTACTTTACGGCGATTCGCCCGATTGCCGATTCCTGAACGACGATCCGGAAATTTTGCCCACACTGGTCAAAAATAAAGTTCCGATCCTCCATGTGATCGGCACGGCGGACGAGGTCACGCCCCCGGCGACCAACAGCGACCGCGTGGAAGTTGTGGTGCGCCAACTCGGCGGCAAGATCGAAGTCATCCGCAAAAATGGCGTCGGTCATCGCCCCTACGGTTTGGCGAATTCCGGCGCGCTGGCGCGCTACATCCTCAAAAATCGGCGCTGAAAATCTCCGACGGCGGCGATCGACCGCACCAAAGTGCTATTCAAAAGCACAAATTTACCCTTTACAACTCCGCATTCCGGCAGTATTGTAGTTCTCGTGCCTGAACAAGGAGGAGAGCCCGGATGAAAAAGTTGCTTTGGTCGTTGATCGCCGCGGTGATGGTTTTTTCCGCGGAGGCGGGAAATTATTTGGTGCAGTGCGCCAAAATGCCGATCCCCGGCGGCTGGGGGAGTGACGGGAAAGGGTTGATGAGCGCCACCGATCGCGGCAATACCTTGAGCGGCGAATACGAACTGCCGGAAAGCGGCACTTACTACGTCTGGCTCAAGACGGCGAGTTTCGGGCAAAACTGGCGCAAAAGTTCCGTCGTCGTCAACGGCAAAAACTTGGGCAAGGCGGGCGACGAGAAACTCCCGGCGGGAATGACTCGCGGCGGGCAGATCTGGGGCAAAATCCCCAAGTCGATCCTGCTCAAGGCGGGGAAAATTTCGTTGCAGGTCGTCGCCGAAACGCCCAATTCGCGGGTGGTCGAAGTGCTCTTTACCACCGATCGCCAGCTGGTGCCCGACTACGCGCAAAATCCGCCCGATACGGTGGTGCTTGAGAGCATCGATCGCGGGGAGTTCGCCGGGGAGCTGAAATTTCGGGTCAGCCTCGATCGCCCGATGATCTCGTACAAGCTGGGCGAACCGGTCGTCTTTACCATTGATCCCCGGTGCGACGGCAAGACGGTGGATCACGGCTTTGTCCGCTACGATCTCGAGGCGGATTACGGTTACCACGAGGAAAAGGTCCTGCCTTGCACCGGTGCGCCGCTGAAAATCTCAGCGACGCTGGATCGCCCCGGATTCATCAGGCTGCGGGCGGAACTGCTCAACTCGCAACAGCAGCCGGTCAACTCCGCCGACGGCGTGCGCCCGATCTTTTCCGGCGGCGCCGGGGTGGCGATCGACCGGATCCCGAGCGTGCCGGAGCCGGCGGACTTCGACGCTTTTTGGGCGCGGCAGGTGGCGAAGCTAAAGGCGGTGCCGCTTCAGCCGACGATCACCGAATATGGCACCAGCGCGGACGGCAAATACCGTTATTTTTCCGTTTCCGCGCCGTGCCCGGGACCGCGTTATCGGGGCGAAGACCCCCGACCGATGACCGGGATCGTTTCGATCCCCGTCGGCGCCGCCCCCGGCTCGCTCAAGGCAAAGATCCATTTCCCCGGTTACGGCGGGCGGGGCGGGGAGCGCACCAAATGCGCCACCAACGCGGGGTACATCACCATGTCGATCAATGCCCACGGCATGGATATCGGCAAGCCGACCGCTTACTACGACGCCTTTGAAGCCAGCCGCGGCGGCTACGCTCTGCGCGACGGCGACGATCCGGAAAACTGCTACTTCAACGGCATGGTGTTGCGGATGCTCCGGGCGCTGGAATTCATCAAGAGTCTGCCGGAGTGGAACGGCAAGGACTTGGAAGCGATCGGCAGCAGTCAGGGCGGACTCCACGCGCTGTGGGCGGCGGGGTTGGATCCGGCGGTGAGCTACTGCGTCGCCCGGATCCCCTGGGGCTGCAACATGGGCGAGACCACCCTCGGACTCATGGGGCGGGATCGGGTGATACTCAAGTACGCTCCGGCGCGGGGTTACTACGACCCGGTGAACTTCGCCAAGCGCATCAAGTGTCCGGTCAACATCAGCCGCGCCGGACTGGGCGACTACACCTGCCCGCCATCGGGCATCGCCCGGGTCTATTACAATTTGCAGTGCCCCAAGGAAATAACTTGGGTGCAGAATTCCGAACACCCCGAAAATTATCCCCCCGATTCCGACCGGGTGCATTTAGTCGGCAACGCGATTTCGGAGTAAACGTTTTTTCTTCGGCGGCGGGAGTTGCCCGCCGCTATTTTTTTATCCGCACCGGGTATTGAATAAAGCCCCGGCAAGTGGTATTTTATAAGCGGTACAAATTTGGAGAGCGCAAGTTATGATCAAAATTTCGGTTTCGCAACTGGAAAGGTCGCCGGTCATTCTGCGCGGCGAGGAGCCGCCGGAATTTCTCGATCTGCCGGCAAACGGCCAGTATGAGATCACTTCGCCGATGCGCTACGACCTCTCGGTGCAACCGGTTTCCGGCGGGGCGTTGCTGCAGGGCGAGTGCCGGGTGGAGATCACCGGCAGTTGCGGTCGCTGTCTGGAAGTTTCCCGGCGGGAAATTTCCACCGGCAAACTCTGTTTGTTGTTTGAACTTGCCGACGTCGCCGAGG
The DNA here is from genome assembly GCA_045635865.1 of Victivallaceae bacterium. Classification (GTDB taxonomy): domain Bacteria; phylum Verrucomicrobiota; class Lentisphaeria; order Victivallales; family Victivallaceae; genus UBA1784. Next base: position 2,624 of record JAZTWK010000076.1, on the reverse strand, counting down.
AACTCGACATCAGCGAGGACATCCGCTCGGAAATGTTGCTCGCACTGCCGATGAATTTCCTCTGCAGTGACGACTGCGCCGGATTGTGTCCGGTCTGCGGCGTCAACCGCAACGTGAAAAAGTGCCGTTGCGCGGAAAATCGCTCCGGCAGTCCGGCGTGGGCGGCGCTCGATGATTTGAAATTGGATAAATAAAGGAGAATAGTCCGATGTTCGATGTGGAAATCACCCGCACCATTTCCGCGGCGCACCAGTTGCGCGGCTACGACGGCAACTGCCGGAACCTGCACGGCCACAACTATTCGGTGACGATAACGGTGCGCGCCGGTCAGCTCGACCGGATCGGCATCGCGCTCGATTTCAAAAAGCTCAAGGCGCAACTGGATGAGGTGCTCGCCGCTTACGACCACTGCAATTTGTCGGAACTGCCGGAATTTGCCGCGGAAAATCCGACCAGCGAAGTATTTGCCATGCACATATTCCGCCAGATGTCCGCGCGCTTCAACAGCGCCGGAGTCAAGGTGCTGAAAGTTCGGGTCGGCGAATCGGAAAATTCCGCCGTAACTTATTTTGAAGCGGAGTAATTCTTTTGCTGGCGGTCGTCGAAACCTTTTTGAGCATTCAGGGCGAATCGACCTTCGCCGGGAAACCGTGTTTTTTTATCCGGTTGGCGGGGTGCAACCTCGACTGCAATTACTGCGACAGCCGCTACGCCCGCACCGCGCGCTCGGAAGCGAGCGTGGCGGAGTTGGTACTGCAAGCGCAAAAATCGGGGGCGAAACTGGTGGAAGTTACCGGCGGCGAGCCGCTGTTGCAGGCCGAAACGCCGGAACTATGCGCGGCACTTTTGGCGGCGGGGTTTACCGTACTGGTCGAAACCAACGGCAGTTGCAATATCGACTTGGTGCCGGATCGCTGCCACCGGATCATGGATCGCAAACTTCCCGATTCCGGCATGGCGGAGCAATTTGATTTCGCCAACTACGAGCGCCTTACTTCGCGCGACGAGGTGAAGTTGGTGGTGAGTTCGGCGGCGGATTTCAATTTTGCCGTCGCGGAGATCCGGCAGTTTGAATTGACGAAAAAGCCGGTCGAGCTGATCTTTTCCCCGGTGTGGGGCAAGGTGGAATTTGCCGATCTAGCGCAGTGGGTGGTCGAGTCGAAATTGCCGGTGCGGATGCAGTTGCAACTGCACAAAATCATCTGGGGCGATCGACCGGGGGTGTGATATGGATAAAAAAGCGATCATTCTGTTGAGCGGCGGCTTGGATTCCGCCACTTGTCTTGCCGTGGCGAAAGCGCAGGGTTTTACCTGCTTTACCTTGTGTTTCGACTACGGCCAGCGGCACCGCTACGAATTGACCGCCTCGGCGGAAATTTCCCGCGCGGCGGGCGCGGCGCGGCATCTGGTCTTCCCGCTTGACCTCGGGCGGTGGGGCGGCTCGGCGCTGACCGATGCCAACTTGGCGGTGCCCGACCACGAACCATCTCCGGGGGAAATCCCGATCACCTACGTCCCGGCGCGCAATCTGATCTTTTTGAGTTTGGCGGTGGCGTGGGGCGAAGTGCTCGACGCTCACGATATTTTCATCGGGGTCAACGATGTGGACTACTCCAATTACCCCGACTGCCGCGCGCCCTTTATTTCCGCCTTTGCCGAAGCGGCAAAACAGGGCACGCGGGCGGCGGGAAGCGGCGCCCGGTGGAACATCCACACCCCGTTGCAGAATTTGGGCAAGGCGGAGATCATCCGACTGGGAACTTCGCTCGGCGTCGATTACGGCAAGACGGTCAGTTGTTACTCGGCGGACGAGGCGGGGCGCGCCTGCGGAGTCTGCGCCAGTTGCCGCTTGCGGCGCGCCGGTTTTGCCGCCGCCGGAGTACCCGACCCCACGCGTTACCGGGATTGAAAAATGGAAGATCAGGAAAAACTTTCCGGGCTGTATATCGTCGCCACCCCGATCGGGAATCTGGAGGATATTACCCTGCGGGCGTTGCGGGTGTTGAAGTCGGTCGATCTCGTCGCCGCCGAAGATACCCGGCACACCCGGCAACTGCTCAGCCACTTTGATATCCACGTGCCGCTGGAAAGCTGCCACGCTTTCAACGAGCACCAAAAAGTCGGGGAACTGGTGGAAAAACTCCGCTCCGGTATGAGCGTGGCGCTGGTTTCCGACGCCGGGACTCCCTCGGTCGCCGATCCGGGCTATCTGCTGGTCAATGCGGCGCTCGAAGCCGGGATCGAACCGGTGGTGGTGCCGGGGGTGTCGGCGCTCACCTTTGCGGTCACGGCAAGCGGATTGCCGGTCGATCATTTTCAATTTCTCGCCTTTGCTCCGGTCAAGCCCGGTCGCCGCGCCCAGTTCTTTGCGGAGATCAGGGACTACGCCGGCACGACCTTCTTTTTTGAGTCGCCGTTTCGGGTGGAAAAGAGCTTGCGGGAAATGAGCGATGTCCTCGGCGCGGACTGCCCGGCGGCGGTGATCCGCGAAGCGACCAAACTGCACGAGGAAGTTTGGCGCGGCACCTTGGGGGAGATCCTCGCTTCGCCTCACCGCTGGCAGGGGGAATTCGTCATCGGCGTTTCTCCCCGCCGGTAGGCTATTGGCGCTGGTGGTATTTGCC
>JAZTWK010000075.1:0-60837 GCA_045635865.1 Victivallaceae bacterium | reverse complement strand
CGTCGACTGGATCAGCATATTGGAAATGGAAAAGCAGCAACTCTGAACCCCGGCCGGCAACCCGATTTTGGCGATCTCCGCGATCATTTCGCGCTCCCAGCGCAGTTGGCGCGGCTCGAAGCGATAGATCTCGCGGCTCCTGATCAGCACCCGGAGCACCAATGCCGCCGAGACCAAATGCGAAGTCGCCGTGGCGATCGCCACGCCGACCACATCCAGATGAAAACCGATGACCATGACCAAATTGAGCAAGACGTTGACCACCCCGGCGATGACCAGATAGTAGAACGGTCGCCGGGTGTCGCCCACCGAGCGCAAAATGGCGCTGGAAAAGTTGTAGAGCGTGATGAAAGGTATCCCGGCGAAGCAGATCCACGTGTAGCGGCAGGAGGCATCGAGAATATCGTCGGGGGTATTCATCAATACGAGAAGCGGTCGGGTCAGCACCAATCCGACGACCATGGTAAGCAGTCCACCAAAAATTGCCACCGTCATTGAGGTTTGCACCGCTCGCCGCACCTTGTCGTGCTCTTTGGCGCCGTATAAGCGGGAAATCAATACGTTGGCGCCCACCGACATACCGATGATCAAGTTGATCATCAAGGCGTTCCAACTGGCGGAGCAACCGATCGCCGCGCTTGCCCGATAATTGGCGAACTCGCAGACGATCAGCATGTCGGCGGCGTTGAAAGCGAGCTGAAGCAAGTGCGCCAACATCAATGGCAGAGCGAAGCCGACGATCTTGCTGAAAAGCGGCCCGGTGCACATGTCAACTTGGTATTTGTCGGTAGTCATAGCATCCATAGAATAAAGGCGTCTGATATAAAATATCGCTTGATCAAGTCAAAAGCAACGCCACATCGGCACAAAAAATTACTTTTTAGCCGCGGCGGCGGCTTGAAAATCCTTGCCGCCGATGATAGATTAGTTCGTCAACTCGCGATCAACAACCGGTAATAATGAAAATTTGGGCAAACGCACTGCTGGTGCTGTCGCTACTGACGGCGGCATTGACGCTCGCCGGTCAGGAACCGGATTTGAAGCGGTACGTCAGGAGCCGGCACGACGGTTGCTGTTACATCGACCGGATTCCGCAGGTGAGCCAAAAGAAGAGCTTCTGCGTGCCCGCGACCGTTTCCATGGTGTTGCGCTACTACGATGCCAACATAAGTCAGAAAAAACTGGCGAAACTTTTTGAAACCGGCAAAGACGGTACCGATCCCAATATGATCCTCGCCAAACTCAACGACGAGCAGTTCAGCGACTTCACCCCCAAACGGATCTACGCGCTCACCACCGACGAATATGAAAAGGCGGTCAACGCCGCCTTGGATCACCCGGAAATGAAGCGCAAGAACCGCAAGAAACTCGACAAACTTTTCCCCGGCGGCGATCCGCGCGAGGTGCTCTATCTGATCCCGCCGGAAGTGGCGCTCAAGGCGATGCCCGCGGCGCGCACCCCCTGCGCCGAGGCGATCAAGGCGGGACTCAAAGAGTATATCAACGCCGGGATCCCGATCTTGTGGAGCGTCTTTATGGGCTTCGACCCCGAGGAAAGGTGCGCCGAGGGGCACATGCGGCTCATCGTCGGCTACTGGGAAAAAGCGGGGGAGATCACCCGGATCATCTACCGCGATTCGTGGGGCAGGCGGGCGGATAAAAAAGAAATGGATTTCGACAACGCCGTCATCATGACGATGGGGATGTACGTCATCATCCCGAGTGCGGTCGCGCCTGCTGATTAACTAAAAACTTAATTTTTAAACTCTCCGGCGGTTGATTTATCCGCCTTTTCTCTTATATTGGGTAACTTATGGGGAATGGTTCCCCCGGCAAACAACCCAAGAGGAGGAGAAAATGAGGAGTAGTACCCACTTTGAGTTGCAGTATGCGCACCGCTTTTACGATTTCCGCGGCGAGGCGCAATATCTGCATGGTCACACCGGTAAGCTGACGATCGAAGTCGAAGACACGATCAATCCCGGCGTCAACATGGTCTTTCCCTGCAACGAGATCCGCAAGACGGCGTGGCACGTGTTGCAGAATTTCGACCATGCGTTGATCCTGCGCCACGACGACCCCTTGCTCCCGGCGATCTTGGCGGTTTACGAAACGCAGGGCATCCGCAACGGCGCTCCGCAAAATTTGATGCGGGGACCGGCATTCAACACGGAACTCGCCGTGGCTTATCCGGAGTGCCGCTTGGTGGTCACCCGCGAGACCATAACCGTCGAGGGCATGATCAAAGTGGTGTATGACTTGCTCAAGGATAAATTGAAGATCGCCAAATTGACCTTTCGCAGTGGCGAAAACAGCGCCAGTTGCTGTTTCCCGGTCGAGGGAACTATCGAGCGTTGCCCGATGTGCGGAGTCGCGCTCAACGCCGACGGCGTCTGCCCCAAGTGCGGTTATCGCAAGAAGTAATTTGCACGGGATAAAAAAAGCCGGGGAAACGCTCCCCGGCTTTGGGTTTATTTGCGTCGGTTAGAAGTCAATGGAATCGAGCAGGGTTTCCCAAGCCTGACCGGGCAACGCGGCGGCAAAATCCTCGCTCTTGGCGCGGGCGGAAATCACCGCCACCTGATCGTCGACCACCGCGACCGCCACCCTGAAAGTGTAGTCGGTGTTGCCGATTTGGGGCTTGACCGTCAGCACGACCGCTTCCTGATCGTCGATCTTGCGGATGGTCTTTTCCACCTTGACTTGGAATTTTTCCGCCAAGGTCTTTTCGAGCATCGGGATATAGAAATCCAATTTGGCGTAATCGTTGCAGAACCAGCCGGTCGAAGTGATCGCGTTGGGGTAGAGCCGCAGATCGATGATGCAGTTGTTGGCGGAAATCGCCGTGTCTTCACCACTCTGGACGAACCCGGCGGGCAGGGCGAGGTCGAAAATCAGCGCCTCGTCAATGTAACTGATCTTGGTGTTGAGGTTGAGCAGATCGTCGCCCAACTGATTAACCCACGCCACCGGCGCGGAGGTCTTCACCACCGGGGTGGTTTCCGCCGCCCGGAAGCTGACGCTCATCGTCACATAATCCACCCGGTTTTTCAGGTTTTTCCGCTGCGCCTGGAGTCTTTCCAACTCGGTGGTGACGCGGGTGATCTCGTTTTCCACCTTGACCATTTCTTCCACTTTGCCCGCCTTATCCAGCAACGCGAGCAACCGCTTGCGGGACTTTTCCAGATTTTCCAACCGGATGTCGAGATCGGTCGCCTGATCGGTCACATCTTCGCCGTTGATCCGCAAGGACTTTACCACGCCGATTTTCGCCAGATCATCCAAGGCGTTGTTGGCTTGGGCGATCGGAATGGCGAGCGAGGCGGAGGCGTCATCCTGCCGCTTGACGTAACCGCCGAGCCGGATCGCGAGTTCCCGGGTTTGAGTGATCGCCGCCCGGATGTCGCTCACGCTCAAAGTCAAGTTGGCGGTAAATGCCATCTGGCGACCTTCCGGAGCCTGAAAGTTATTGGCGGCGGCGCCGACGGCTCTGGCTTTGCGCTGGGGAGCGTAGGAAGCGACGGCGGAATCGCGCTCCATCGCCATTTCCGGCGTGGCGCGCCGGGCGGAAACGTGATCGTCTTCGGTTTCTGTGCTGATGTCGTAGCAGCCGCAAAGGCTCAACACAATAACGGCGGGGATCAGTTGTTTAAACATCGTGTTTTCTCCTGTAAAGGTGGGTTGAAGTTTAAAACCACGAACTAAAATTACTCTAACCTCGCGGTTTTGTCAAGCCGGGAGGAAAAACTTTTCCGCTTTGCGGAAGGTTTCGACTTGAATTTTGCTTTTGCCGCGGTAAATTATGTGGAAAATCCCCCAAGTAACTGCGGAAGGGAAAAATGAAAATCAGTTTGCTCGCTTTGAGCGTTTTGGCGTTGATCTCGGGTTGCGCGGTAGCGCCGGAAACTCCGAGTTTTACCTATGCCAGTTGGAATATCGGGCACTTCACGTTAGGGGGCTACTCCCGCCCGCGCCTTGCTCCGGCGGAAGGGCCGGCTAAAGTCGCCGCCTACAATGCGTTTCTCGACGAGGTCGGCGCCGATATTTTGGGCGTGTGCGAATTCAGCATCGACATCACCACCGACGGCAAAACCAAATCGCCGGAAGTCGTTTTCAACCGCTATCGCCAACAGCAGATCGGTCCGTGGCACCACTTCGACTGGAACGCGCTGTTTGCCAACGATCTGAAAATCCTCGCTACCCGGGTAAAGGAATTTCCTTGCTCGGTCAACGGTCCCACCGAGCCGAAATACTATCTGGCGACCACGGTGGAGCTCGCCGGGAAAAAAGTCGTCATCGTTTCCACCCACTTGGATTGGAATATCCGCAAGGTGGAAAATCGGGAGTTCCGCGCGCGGCAGATGCAGATGCTTTTAGCGGACTTCGCGGCGGAAAAGTATGTGATCATTTCCGGCGACTTCAATATCGTCCGGGCGGAGTCGAAAGGGGATTGCCCCGAGGAGTATCAGAAATTTGTCGCCGCCGGGTACACCCTCGGCAACGACGGGCGTTACAAAACTTACCCGGCGGGCGCGCCGACTGCGGCGTTGGACAACATCATCGTCAAGGGATTCAAGATCACCGATTTCAAGGTGTATGACCGCCCGGATTTGAGCGATCACGCGCTGATCTCGGCACGTTTGGAAATGGAGCAGTAGTCCGTTATGGAAATGGATATGACCGTCGGGCGCCCGTTTCGGCTGCTGGCGATTTTTGCGTTGCCGCTGGTATTCGGCAATCTGTTGCAACAGCTTTACCTGATCAGCGACGCGGTGATCGTCGGTCATTTCGTCGGCTGGCAGGGGTTGGCGGCGATCGGCGCGGCGAGGCCGATCGGCTTTTTGGTTTTCGGTTTGGTTTTTGGGGTAACTTCCGGATTTTCCACCGTTACCGGGCAGTGTTACGGCGCCAAGGATTTGGCGGCGGTTCGTCGCTCGGTGGCGACGTCGCTGATGTTGAGTTTTTTGCTCGCGCTGGGGTTGAACTTGAGTTTTGCCCTCGCGATCGACTTTACATTGCACGTTGCCAGAGTGCCGGCGGATATTTATTCAAACTCCCGCACCTATTTGCTGATCGTGCTTTCCGGCAGCGTCTTTACGGTTTTATACAATCAGCTTTCCGGAGTGCTCCGCGCCTTGGGCGACAGCCGGACTCCGCTTTACTTTTTGCTTATATCCACTACGTTGAATATCCTCTTGGATCTGCTGTTTATCCGCCAGTTCGACTGGGGCGTCGCCGGCGTGGCGTATGCGACGGTGGCTTCGCAACTGATTTCCGGAGCGTTGTGTTGGATCTTCGTTTGGAAAAATTATCCGTGGTTGCGACTTAAGCGCGCCGACTGGAAATTGTATCGGGTCAAGGATCACCTGAAACTCGGTCTTCCCATGGGAATTTCACTCTGTCTGGTGGCGATCGGCTGTTTTGTGATGCAAGCGATGGTCAACCGCTTGGGCACTTTGTTGGTGGCGTCGTTTTCCGCCGCCGGGCATATCGATATGCTGTTTACGACCTTGATCTTTGCGGTCGTTACCGCCGTAAGCGCGTTTGTGGCGCAGAACTACGGCGCCAAGCGCTTTGACCGCATCTGCAACGGCACCATGGATGCGATCATATTGGTAGTGATAATCAGCGTTGTCGGCGGGGCAGGGTGCATGTTGTTTTATCCGCAACTTTGCCGCTTTTTCGTCGGTGCGGAGCAGACCCGGCTACTCTTGCCGCAGATCAAAATCTACATGTTTTGCCGGGCGCCGTTTTTCAGCATCATGGGGCTTATGTTCGTCTATCGCAACACCTTGCACAGCATGGGGTACTATCTGGTGCCGGTCTGGGCGGGACTCTGTGATTTTATCGGTCGCTCGCTCCTTTGCTGGTGGTGGGGCAGTCTTTGGGGACTTGAGGGAATTTGTTTTGGCGATATAACCTCGTGGTTCGTGACGTGTGTACCGCTGGCGGCGTTTTATCTCTATCAGATTCATCGCGTGACGGGCAATTATTTGCGCACTCCCTATCAGAATGTCGAAACGCAAAAAACGTTGTGAAAAGCGGGAAAAAGTATAAAAAGGCGCCCCGGATGTGGTATATTAAGAAAATTTTTACGAAACGGGGATCAAACCTTGGATAATTTTGACGATCTCACTTGGAAAGTGCTCGCCCGGCGTTATCTGGATCGGGTGCCGTGGCACACCGTGCGCGCCGATACGGTACAACTGCCGACCGGCAAGATCATCCCCGATTATTATGTTTTGGAGTACCCCGACTGGGTGGGCATTATCCCGGTCACCCGCGACGGCAGGATCGTCATGGTGCGGCAGTACCGCCACGGCAGCGGCAAAACCAGTTACGAATTGCCTGCCGGGGTGGTGGAAGATAGCGACGCCGACAATCTTGCCGCCGCGCACCGGGAACTGCGCGAAGAAACCGGTTATGGCAACGGCAACTGGGAACTGTACTCCACCATTTCCGCCAATCCGGCGACGCACAACAACGTGACGCGCATCTATTTGGCGACCGACGTGGAGCCGCTATCCGCCCCGTCGCTGGATGAGGGCGAGGCGCTGACCGTCCACTTGTTTACGCCGGAAGCGGTCTTGGCGATGTTGGAGCGCGGCGAAATCCTGCAGTCGCTGATGTACGGACCGCTTTGGAAATATTTTTACCAGCGGCGCTTCAACGCGAAGCAGTCATAAATTCGGAAATCCGCTCAATGGCTTCGCGGGTTTGCGCGGGATCGCCGAAAGCGGTCAGCCGGAAAAAGCCTTCGCCGCCGGGACCGAAACCGCTGCCCGGAGTGCCGACCACGGCACAGCGCGCCAACAACTGATCGAAAAAGTCGAAGGAAGCTACTCCCGCAGGGAGTTTCCACCAGATGTAGGGCGCATTCTTTCCCCCGTAAACGGTACAGCCGCACCGTTGCAAGCCGGAGCGAATGACTTCGGCAGTCTGCAGATAACCATCGATCACCTGCCGGGTTTCCCGGCGCCCCTCCGGTGAGTAAACCGCTTCGGCGGCGCGCTGGACGATGTAGTTGACGCCGTTGAACTTGGTACTCTGTCGCCGCAACCACATTTTGCGCAAAACTTCCAATTCGTGCGGGATCACCGTAAAGGCACAGCGAACCCCGGTGAATCCGGCGCTCTTGGAAAAGCTGTGGAACTCAATGGCGCACTTTTTGGCGCCGGGAATCTCATAGATCGTGTGGACGAGTTTTTCGTCGCGGATGTAGTCGGCGTAGGCGGCGTCGAAAAGGATGATCGCCCCAATATCCAGTGCATAATCGACCATTTTGGTCAACGTTTCCCGCGACAGCACCGTGCCGGTGGGGTTGTTGGGACTGCACAGATAGATCAGTCGGGTGTCCGGCGGCGGCAGTTCCGGCTGAAAGTCGTTGTCCACTCGGCAACTCAAATAGTGAATGCCCGAATAGTGGCCGTCGGGTTGCAACTCACCGCCGCGCCCGGCGAGGATGTTGCTGTCAAGGTAAACCGGATAGACCGGGTCGGGAATGGCGATCCGGCAGTCGGGGGCAAACAACTCTTGAATGTTGGCGACGTCGCACTTGGAACCGTCGCTGACAAAAATTTCATCGGCGGCAATATCCACGTTGCGCGCTCCGTATCCCCCGGCGGCGATGGCCTGACGCAAAAAATCGTAGCCCGGTTCCGGGCCGTAGCCGCGAAAAGTGGCGGCCGTCGCCATTTCCTCGACCGCCGAATGCAGAGCGCGGATCACCGCCGATATCAGCGGCTGGGTGACGTCGCCGATGCCGAGCCGGATGATTTTTTGCTCCGGATGTTGACGTTGAAATTCGGCGACCTTGCGGGCGATCTCGGAAAAGAGATAGCTTTCCGGCAAGCGGGCGTAATTGGAATTGATGATTGCGTTATTCAAGGTTGATTTCTCCCGTAAAAATTTCTTCCGCCGGCCCGGTCATGAAGACCGCTTCGCCGGGACGATGTTCAATATGTAAAGTGCCGCCATCCAAGAGGATATCGGCAGCTTCGGGGCAGATACCGAGTTGTTGTGCCGCCACCAAGGTCGCGCAACTGCCGGTGCCGCAGGCGAGGGTGATGCCGCAACCGCGCTCCCAAACTCGCATCCGGATCTTGCCCGGGGCGAGCAACTGGGCGAATTCAATGTTGCACCGGTCGGGAAAGATCGGGTCGCACTCCAGGATCGGCCCCCACTTTTTCAACGGCACGACGTTGAGGTTGGCGACTACGATCACGGCGTGAGGATTGCCCATCGAGACCGTTACGGCGGATAGCTCCCGACCGTCAACAGTCAACTTGATTTCGCCGAGGAACTCGCGCGGCATCCCCATATTGACCCGCACCCGATCGTCGGGCAGGAGTTCCGGGCTGACCACGCCGGAAAGGGTGTGGAGATTCCACCGGTTTCCGTCGGCGAGCCGGCGGGAGCGGATGTATTTTGCCGCGCACCGCGAAGCGTTGCCGCACATGGCGGCTTCGGAGCCGTCGGAGTTGTAGATTTTCATCCCGAAGTCGTCGCCGCCCTGCGGCGTGATGACGATCACCCCGTCGGCGCCGATGCCGAACCGCCGATCACAGTAGCGGGGAACATCGACGGGATCGACGGTTTCCCCGGGTTCGGGAAAGATGAAGTCGTTGCCGAGCCCGCTCCACTTGCTGAATTTCATTTTATGCCAACTCCGCTTTGATTTGTTCCACGGTCTTTTTCGCATCCGCCATCGCCCGCACCACCAGCGACGCCCCGGTCGCGCAGTCGCCGACGGCGTAGATTTTGCGGCCCGGATCGGAAACGATGCCGTTGCGGGGAGTAAGATCCAGCCCCAATTCTTCGACGATGCCCGCTTGCGGCACCCCGGTAAAGCCCATGGCAAGCAGGATAAGATCCGCCGCTATGGTGCGCGTGGTATCCGGCACCGCCTCGGGTTTCAGCGGCTTGCCGGTGGGCGAATAGCTCCACTTGACCTCGTGAACTTCCACCCCGGCGAGCTTTCCGTCGGAAGCGAGGAAGCGGTCGCTGGCGATATTCCACTCGCGCTCCACGCCCTCGAGGTGGCTGGAACTGGTGCGGAGCATCCACGGCCACTGCGGCCACGGCGTCGACGGCGAACGGCTTTCGGGCGGCATCGGCATGATCTCGATCTGGCGGACGCTCGCCGCACCCTGCCGGATCGCGGTTCCGGCGCAGTCGCTGCCGGTATCGCCGCCGCCGATGAACAACACGTCTTTGCCCGCGGCGGAAATCGGCACTTCGGCGAGTTCGCCGCGGATCACCCGGTTTTGCCCGCGCAGGAAGTCAAGCGCGAAATGAATGCCCGGCAACTCCCGGCCGGGAATGGCGAGATCCCGCGCCGCCGGGGTGCCGATCGCCAACACCACCGCGTCGAAGTTGCGCAAGATATAAGTGCCGGAAATATCCGTGCCGATCCGGGTGCCGAGCGTGAACTCAATACCCGATTGGCGCATGATCTCGATGCGGCGGTCGATCACCGCCTTGGCAAGTTTGAAATCGGGAATGCCGTAGCGCAACAACCCGCCGGGAGTCGGCTCGGCTTCGAAAACCGTTACCGAAAATCCGGCGCGGTTCAGCCCCTCCGCCGTGTATAATCCGGAAGGCCCGCTCCCGATCACGGCGACTTTTTTACCGTTGCGAGTCGCGGGAATTACCGGTTTGACATAGCCGTTGGCAAAGGCGGTTTCGATGATCAGTTTTTCCCCTTGCCGAACCATTACCGCTTCGCCGTCGACGCCGCAACAGCAGGCGCCTTCGCAGAGCGCCGGGCACACCCGGCAGGTGAATTCCGGGAAAAAACTGGTCTGGGAAAGGATCAAATAGGCGGTGAGCCAGTCTCCCGCCGCCGCCGCCGAATTGAAATCCGGGATCCGGTTGAAAAGCGGGCACCCGGCGCCGTGGCAAAACGGGATGCCACAGTTGTGACAGCGTTGGAGCTGATCTTGAATTTCGGCTGCGGAAATGGTTCTTTCCACTTCCTGGAAATCGTGCTTCCGCTCTTCGACCGGGCGGTAGATCTGGTGGATTCTGCTATTCATTTTTATTGCCTCTTGCTGAGCGCGTTGCGATATTCGACCGGGAAGATCCGCACGAATCTTGCCCGATGCTGTTCCCAGTCGGCGAGAAACTCCGCCGCCCGTTCACTGCCGGTTTCTTCCCAGTGCTCCCGGATCAGCGACTTCAATTCCGCTTCGGCTTCGCTACCGGGCTCGACCGATTCCAAGTCGATGCCGTCGGGGTTGCAGGCGAGGTCGAAGTGACCTTTTTCATCGTAGACGTACGCCAGTCCGCCGGTCATGCCGGCGGCGAAGTTCACCCCGACGTGACCGAGCACGACCACGCGCCCGCCGGTCATGTATTCACAGCCGTGGTCGCCGATGCCCTCGGCAACCAGCGTCATACCGCTGTTGCGAATGGCGAAGCGCCCCCCGGCGATGCCGTTGAGAAAGATTTTTCCCGAAGTGCCGCCATAGCCGATGACGTTGCCGGCGATCACGTTGCGCTCCGCCGGAAAAGTCGCTTTCGGCGCTTTGCGAATGACGATTTTGCCGCCGGAAAGCCCCTTGCCGACGAAGTCGTTGGCTTCGCCGGTGAGGCGCAAAGTTATGCCGGGGGCGAGAAACGCCCCGAAACTTTGACCCGCGACGCCCTGCAGGTCGATCGAAACGGTGTCTTCCGGCAAGCCGTCGGCGCCGAATTTGTCGATCAGCACCCCGGATAGTTCCGTGCCGACCGTGCGGTCGGAGTTGGCGATCTTTACCCGGAGCGTTTCCTTTTCGCCATTAAGTTTAAGTTTAGGCAGGAGTTCCCGCCGGTCGAAGTTGTGCAACTCTTCGGGAGTGGCGGGGGGAACGTACGCCGCCGGCTTGCCTTGCGCCGGTTGGAAAATGGCGCTGAAGTCCAAATTGGCGGACTTGAAAAACTCAATGGCATGATTGGTTTCGAGTAGATCGCTTCGGCCGCAGGCTTTGCGCAACGACTTCAAGCCCAGTTGAGCGAGGTATTGCCGCACTTCTTCGGCGATGAAGCGCAGGAAGTTGATGATGTATTCCGGCTTGCCGGCAAAGTGCTTGCGCAGTTCCGGGTCCTGGGTAGCCACGCCCATCGGGCAGGTGTTGCTGTGGCACTGCCGCATCATCACGCAACCGAGGCAGACCAAAATGGTGGTGGCGAAACCGAATTCTTCCGCGCCGAGCAACGCGCCGATGATGACGTCGCGCCCGGTTTTGAGCTGACCGTCGACCTGCAGCTTGATGTTGCCGCGCAGACCGTTGAGCACCAAGGTCTGCTGTGCCTCGGCGATGCCGAGTTCCCACGGGATGCCGGCGTACTTGATGCTGGTAAGCGGCGAGGCTCCGGTGCCGCCGTCGTGGCCGGAGATCAACACCACATCCGCTTTCGCCTTGGCGACTCCGGCGGCGACGGTGCCGACGCCGAGTTCGGAAACCAGTTTGACCGAAATGCGGGCGGCGGGATTGGCGTTGTGCAGGTCGTAAATCAACTGGGCGAGATCTTCGATCGAGTAAATGTCATGGTGCGGCGGCGGCGAAATAAGACTCACGCCCGGCGTGGAGTGGCGGAGCGAGGCGATGAAGTCGTTGACCTTGTAGCCCGGCAACTGACCGCCTTCGCCGGGTTTCGCGCCCTGCGCCATTTTGATTTGGATATCTTTGGCGTGGCGCAGATAGTTGAGCGTCACCCCGAATCGACCGCTCGCCACCTGCTTGATGGCGCTGTTGAATTCGGTGTCGAAGCGCTCGGCGTTTTCCCCGCCTTCACCGCAGTTGCTCATCGCGTGGCAGGAATTCATCGCCTTGGCGATCGTCATGTGGGCCTCGGGACTCAAACTGCCGAGGCTCATCGCGCCGGAAACGAAGTGGCGCATAATGCTCTCGACGCTTTCCACTTCCTCGATCGGAATGGGGGTTGTTTCCTTAAAGCGGAAAAGTCCGCGCAAGGTGCACAAATGGCGCGACTGGTCGTCGATCAATTTACTGTATTCCTGAAACTTGGCGAAATCGCCGCTTTGCACCGCCTGGCGGAAAGTTGCCAACGATTGCGGGGTCCACAAATGGGCCTCGCCGTCTTTGCGGTACTTGTATTGACCGCCGGCGGGCAGTAGCGGCGAAGCCGCCTTGACTTTGGCGGCGCGTTCCGCCGCTTCGCGGGCGATCTCCGCCACGCCGATGCCGCCGACCCGCGAAATGGTGCCCGGCAGAAATTCATCCAGAAATTCCCGGTTCAAGCCGACCGCCTCAAAGGCTTGCGCGGAGCGATAACTCCGGAGCGTGGAAATGCCGAGCTTGGACATGATTTTCAAGAGGCCGTGATCCACGGCGTTGATGTAGTTTCCGGCGGCAGTCACCGGATCGACGTCGATCGCGCCGGAACGGGATAGCGCCGTCACGCTGCCGAGCGCCAAGTAGGGGTTGATCGCCGTGGCGCCGAAGCCCAACAGCAACGCGAAGTGCATGATCTCCCGCACTTCGCCGGATTGGACGATGATCCCGGTTTCCGGGCGCAAGTTCGCCTCGATCAGCGCCCGGTTGACCACCGAGCAACTCAACAAGCTGGGGATCGCCGCCATATCCGGCGGCAGTGCCCGGTCGGAAAGGATCAGAATTCGCTCGCCCGCTTGCGCGGACTTTACCGCGGCATCGGCAAGTTTTTGCAACGCTTCCCGCAGAGCGGCTTCCCCGCCCGCCGCGGCAAATCCGCATTGGAAAACGTGGGAATGGAAACCTTTGGCGCCGAAATTCTGCAAATGGCGCATTTCGTCGTCGGTCAGCACCGGGCGGCGGAGTTTGATCAGCCGGGCGTGCTCCGGCGTTTCCGCCAAAATGTTGCCCCGATTGCCGATGTAGGTCATGAGACTCATCACCAGTTCTTCCCGGATCGGGTCGATCGGCGGGTTGGTCACCTGGGCGAAAAGCTGCTTGAAATAGGCAAAGAGCAACTGCGGTTTTTCCGACAGTACCGCCAGCGCCGCGTCGTTGCCCATTGAGCCGATCGGCTCCTTGCCGGATTGCGCCATCGGCTTGAGGATGATCTCCAAATCCTCGGTGGTGTAGCCGAAAAATTGCTGACGGTTGAGCAGGTCGTCGCCGGGCTCGGCGGCGGTGATCTCGGTAAACAGACCGTGCACCGGCAGACGGTTTTCCTCGACCCAACGGCGGTAAGGTTTGCTTCGCGCCAGTCGGGTCTTGATCTCCGAATCGACGATGAGCCGGTGATTGACCAGATCGAGCAGCAGTATTTCACCCGGCTTGAGCCGCCCGTGGCAAATGACCTCTTCGGCGGGGATATCCAGTACGCCGGTCTCACTGGCGAGCACCACCAGACCGTCGCGGGTTTGGGTGTAGCGGGCAGGGCGCAAGCCGTTGCGGTCGAGGATCGCCCCCAGATTGATGCCGTCGGTAAAGGCGACGGCGGCGGGGCCGTCCCACGGCTCCATCAACGCGGAATGGTACTCGAAAAAGCCGCGGACATCCCGGCCAAGATAGTATTTGTCGCCCCACGCCTGCGGGATCAGCATCAGCATCGCGTGCTCGATCGGTCGACCGGCGGCGACGAGCAGTTCCAACATATTGTCCAAACTGGCGGAGTCGCTCTGCCCCGGCTGGATCAGCGGCAGGAGCTTTTTCAGGTCGTCGCCGAATAGCGGACTTGACATCAGACTTTCGCGGGATTTCAGCGCGTTGAGGTTGCCGCGCAGGGTGTTGATCTCGCCGTTGTGCGCCAGACAGCGGAAGGGGTGGGCGAGTTGCCAAGTCGGGAAGGTGTTGGTGCTGTAGCGCTGGTGGACGATCGCAAACCGCGAACGGAAAAGTTCATCGGATAGATCGGGGTAGAAATCCCGGATCTGCACCGCCAAAAGCAATCCTTTATATACGATCGTGCGCGAGGACATACTGCAAATGTAAAGGTCCAACTGGCGCTTTTCAATCAGTCGGCGCATGACCAAAAGCTGACGCTCAAAGGCGGCGTTGTCCGCAAAATTTTCGCCGCCGATGAAAAGCTGACGAATGGCGGGGCGGCTTTCCCGCGCCTTGCGCCCGATCTGCTCGGGGTGGATCGGCACTTCGCGCCAACCCAAAATGGTGCCGCCCTCGGAACTGATGATCGCTTCGATCTCGCTTTCCGCCCCGACGCCGCCGAAGATCATCGCCACGGCGTACTTGCCCGCTTCCGGCAGTTCAAAGGAAAGGTTTTTGCGGAAAAATTCATCGGGCAACGTCAACAGCAGACCCGCGCCGTCGCCGGTTTCCGGATCGCTGCCCGCCGCCCCCCGGTGCATCAGGCGGACCAATATGGTGATGCCTTTTTCGACGATGTCGTGAGTGGCTTCGGCGTTCAGCCGGGCGACCAGCCCGACCCCGCAAGCATCGTGTTCCTGATCCGGGCGGTAGAGCCCGGACTGTCGAAGTTGATGAATCTGTTGCATAATAAATTCGTCCTTTCCGAACTATGTTGATTTATTTCGCTTTTATTTGTAGCAAATATCGTGCCAGTTCGCTTGCGGAGCAGGGGACCGCCAGTATGGTTTTACATTTTGTGTTGGCGAATTGGCGAAAATTACAAAAAATGTAAAATGCTAAACGGGTTTCCCGGTGAAAAACGGCGTTGGCACGGCACTTGCTATAATCGGTGCGGAGTTCACCCACCCTTGAAAAAAAGAGGAGAAAAAATCATGGGCAGTGAGAGACGTTGCGAAGCGATCGAGAGCATCGCGGAACTCAAAAGCGGCAGTTGTGAAGCCAACTTCGCCGGGATCGAATGTTACGGTGAGGACGTTTTCAATCTCGCCGCCATGCAGAAGTATCTGCCAAAAGCCACTTGCGAAAAGCTCAAGGCGACCATTGAGCGGGGCGAAGCGCTCGACTCGGCGATCGCCGGCGACGTGGCGCACGCCATGAAGGAATGGGCGATCTCGCGGGGCGCCACCAGTTACACTCACTGGTTCCAGCCGCTCACCGGCAACACGGCGGAAAAGCACGACTCCTTTTTGGAGATCGATCACGGGCGCGCCATTTGGAGTTTTTCCGGCAAGAATCTGATCTTGGGCGAGCCGGATGCTTCCAGTTTCCCCTCCGGAGGATTGCGTTCGACCTTTGAGGCGCGGGGCTACACCGCGTGGGATCCCACCAGCCCGGCATTCATCAAGCGGCACGGCAACGGCGCCACGCTCTGCATCCCGACCGCTTTCTGCAGTTACACCGGCGAAGCGCTGGACCGCAAGACCCCGCTGCTGCGCTCGATCCAGGCGTTGACCGCGGCGACGAAAAAACTGATGAAGTGCTTCGGCTTGCCCGAGGAAAAAGTGACGGTCACGTTGGGACCGGAACAGGAATACTTCCTCATCGACCGCAAGTTTTACTATCAGCGCCCCGACTTGCTCCAGACCGGCAGAACGCTTTTCGGCGCGCCGCCCGCCAAGCATCAGCAGTTGGAAGATCACTACTTCGGCACAATCAAGACCCGGGTGCTGAACTTTATGAACGAGGTCGAACGGGAACTGTGGAAACTCGGCATCCCGGCGAAGACCCGCCACAACGAAGTCGCCCCGGCGCAGTTTGAACTCGCCCCGATCTTTGAGGAGCTGAATCTCGCCTGCGACCACAACATGCTGGTTATGGAAGTGCTCCGCCAGACGGCGGAAAAGTACGGCTTCGTCTGTCTGCTGCACGAAAAGCCCTTTGCCGGCATCAACGGTTCCGGCAAGCACAACAACTGGAGCATCAACTACGGCAGTCGCAATCTGCTCAACCCGGGCAGCGATCCGGATCAGAATGCGATCTTTTTGACCACTTTGTGTGCGATCATCGAAGCGGTCGATCTGCACGCCGATCTGCTCCGCGCCGCCGTCACCGGGGTCGGCAACGATCATCGGCTCGGCGCCAATGAAGCGCCGCCGGCGGTTATTTCCATGTATCTGGGCGATCAGCTTTCGGAAGTGATCGATCAGCTGGAAAAGGGCGAGCATCACAGCAACCGTCACGGCGGTATGTTGCGGATCGGCGTCGATACTTTGCCGCCGTTGCCGCAGGACGCCACCGACCGCAACCGGACGAGTCCCTTTGCCTTCACCGGCAACAAGTTTGAATTCCGGGCGCCCGGCTCGAGCCAATCCTGCTCCGAACCCAACGTGTTGCTCAATACGATCGTCGCGGAAGCGTTCGACCGCATGGCGGATACGCTCTCGGGCTTCGGCAAGGCGAAGTTCTCCGCCAAGTTGCAGGCGCATTTGCAGAGCATCATCAAGGCGCACAAGCGGATCATTTTCAACGGCGACGGTTACGCCCCCGGGTGGTTGGCGGAAGCGAAAAAGCGCGGTCTGCCCAACTTCAAGACCACCATGGATGCGCTCAAGTCGCTCAACCGCAAGGAAAATGTCGCGCTTCTGGAAAAATATGGGGTCTTCCAGCGCCGGGAACTCGCTTCCCGCTACGAAGTCTTTATGGAAAACTACCACCGCAAGGTGAAAATCGAGGGCGAGGTCGCTTTGGAAATTTCCCGGAGCATGATCAATCCCGCGGCTCGCGCCGAATACGGCAGATTGATCCACGCGATCGGCGAAGCCAAGAGCATTTCGCTCAAGGAGGGCGTCGCCGGCTTGAAAAAGCAGGCGCAACTGCTCGGCAAGAAGTTGGAGGAACTTTCCGGCCGCGAGGAAGCGTTGACCGTGGCGCTCAACGGGTGTCACGAGGAGATCCTCGCCGCGATGCAGACGTTGCGCGTTACCGTGGATGAATTGGAAAAGCTGATCCCCGATGCGGATTGGCCGCTGCCCAAGTATCGGGAGATGCTCTTCATCTACTGAGTGTCGCAAAAATGTCGGATCCGATCAAGCACGAGTGCGCGGTCGCCCTGTTGCGACTGCGGAAAAGTCCGGAGTATTTTCAGCGCAAGTACGGTACCGCCAACTACGGTTTCGGCAAGCTGGCGCTGATGTTGGAAAAACAACACAACCGGGGGCAGGACGGGGCGGGGATCGCCTCGCTCCGCCTGAACCCGGAACCGGGCACCCCGGCTTATCGGTTGGAAAAATCCGCCGCCCCGGAAGACCCGCTGGCGGAGCTTCTGGCGCGTTGCGCCGGGGCTCCGGGATTTGACGGCGAGGTCTTTTTGGGGCATTTGCGTTATGCCACTTACGGTCGGCACGAGTTGTCGGCGTGTCACCCCTTTGTGCATGAATCCAGTTGCCTCGGCCGGGCGTTGCTGGTCGCCGGTAACTTCAATCTCACCAACACCGGGGAACTCTTTGAGCAATTTCGGCGCTTGGGGCATCATTGCTCCAGTCGCGCCGACGGGTACCTGATAACCCAAATGATCTCTCACTTTTTGGAGCGCGACGCCGATATTCGGCCGAGTACTCCGGATTGGGCGGATATTTTGCGCGCGGCGTTGAGCAAACTCGACGGCGCGTTTACGCTGTGCGGGGCTAATGGGGCGGGGGAGTGCTGGGCGATCCGCGATCGCCACGCCATCCGCCCCGGTTATTTCTACTTTGACGATGAAGTTTTTGCGGCGGCGAGCGAACGGCCGGCGATCCAAGCGGCATTCAACTGCACCACCGCCGAGGTGCGGGAACTGCCGGCGGGCAAGGCGGTGACGGTGAGCCGCGACGGCGAGGTCCGGATCTTGGATTGTCTGGATCCGGCGCCGCGGCGCAGTTGTGTTTTTGAGCGCATTTACTTCTCGCGCCCCAACGACGCCGACATCCACCGCGAACGCAAGGCGCTCGGCAAGGCTTTGGTGCCGCAACTGCTCGATGCCGTCGATCACGATTTCGACCACACGTTTTTCAGTTACATTCCCAATTCCGCGCAAGTGGGATTTCACGGTATGCTGGAGGAATTGATGCATAATGCCGCCCGGGAAAACCACTTGGTGCGCTTCGGGCAGATCGCCATCAAGGATGCCAAGTTCCGCACGTTCATCGCGGATGCCGGAATCCGCCGGGAGTTGGGAATGCACGTTTACGACATCACCTATGGCTTGATCCACCCCGGCGAGGACAATCTGGTGGTGCTGGATGATTCGATCGTCCGCGGCAGTACCATGCGCAACGCCATACTGCCGATCCTCAATCGGCTCAATCCGAAAAAGATCATCGTCGCCAGTTCGGCGCCGCTGATCAAATACCCGGATTGCTACGGTATCGATATGGCGAGCGTTGGCGAGTTGGCGGCGTTTCAGGCGGCGGTGCGGGTTTTGGAAAGGGAAGGTCGCCGCGATGTTTTGCTCGAAGCCGGGGAACGCGCCCGGCAGGATCTGGAATCCGGGAAAAACTGCAATCGACTTCAGGAAGTCTATCAAACCGTGAGCGACGAAGCGTTGATCGCCGAAATGGCGAAACTGCTCACGCCGCCGGATTTCGCCCCTCAACTTTCGCTGGTCTTTCAATCTCTGGAAGCCATGCGGAAAAGCTCCCCGGACTATCCGGGCGACTGGTATTTTACCGGAAATTATCCCACGCCCGGCGGCTTTAAAATGGTCAACCGGGCGTTGATCAATTACTTGGAAAACAACCCCGAAAGGGCATATTGATATGGATTACTTGTGGCAGAAAAAGCGGGAAAGAAAAGCCTTTCTCGCGTTGGCGGATGGAACCGTGTTTCACGGTTACAGTGTCGGTGCGGAGCAGGATACGGTCGGGGAAGCCGTTTTCAATACGGCGATGAGTGGCTATCAGGAGATCATTTCCGATCCCTCTTACGCCGGGCAGTTGGTCGCCTTGACCACTGCCGAAGTCGGCAATTACGGCTGCAACGCGGCGGATATGGAGTCGCGGGGGTTGTTTCTCAACGGGTTGATCGTGCAGGAAATGAATCCGGCATCCAACGGTCGCGCCGAGGAGGAACTGACGGATTTCCTTGCGCGGCACGGCAAGCCGGCGATCGCCGGGGTGGACACCCGGGCGCTGACGCTCGCGCTGCGCGAACGCGGTGCGCAAAAGGCTTATTTGCACGTTTCCGATGCGGATATTTCGGAAGCCGACGCCGTGGCTCAGGCGCGCGCTTGGGAGGGCTTGGACGGCAAGGACTACGCTTCACTGGTCACCACTCCGGAACCTTATTGCTGGAGCGAAAAGGGCAAGTACACCGTGGTCGTTTACGATTTCGGGGTGAAGTACAACATTTTGCGCGAACTGGCGGCGCGGGAACTGCGGGTCGAAGTGGTGCCGGCCGCCACGCCCGCCGCCGAAGTCCTGGCGCGGAAACCCGACGGCGTGTTTCTTTCCAACGGCCCCGCCGATCCCGCCGCGGTCAAGTATGCGATCGACAACATCCAACAACTCTTGGGCAAGGTGCCCTTGATGGGCATTTGTTTGGGGCACCAGCTGTTGGGGCTTGCCAGCGGTGCCAAGTGCGGTCGGCTCAAATTCGGTCATCACGGCGGCAATCACCCGGTCAAAAATCTCCTGACCGGTCAGGTGGAAATTTCCAGTCAGAATCACAATTACGCCTTGACCGAACTGCCCGATCATTTGGAACAGACTCACCTCAATCTCAACGACGGCAGTTGTGAAGGCATCCGGCATCGGCAGTACCCGGCATTCAGCGTGCAGTACCACCCGGAGGCTTCCCCGGGGCCGCATGACGGCCGGCAACTTTTTGATCAATTCATCCAACTTATAGCGAGTAGATAAAATGAAGACCAAACACATTTTCATTACCGGCGGGGTGGTTTCCAGTTTGGGCAAGGGCATCACCGGGGCGGCGTTGGCGTTTTTGCTGGAAAAGCGGGGCTTCCGGGTCGCCATGCAAAAGTTGGATCCTTATCTCAACGTCGATCCGGGGACGATGAGTCCTTATCAGCACGGCGAAGTTTTCGTCACCGACGACGGGGCGGAAACCGACTTGGATCTCGGCCACTACGAGCGGATCGCCGGGGTGGCGTGCTCTCACGCCAGCAACTACACTTCCGGGCGAATTTACCGCAACGTCATCGACCGGGAACGGGCGGGCGGCTATCTCGGCGGCACCGTGCAGGTGATCCCCCACATCACCAATGAGATCAAGAGTGCGATCCGTTCGCTCCACAGCGAAAACGTGGATATCGCCATTTCGGAAATCGGCGGCACCACCGGCGACATCGAGAGTCTGCCGTTTCTGGAAGCGGCGCGGCAATTCAAGTTGGAGTCCGCTCCGGGCGACGCGATCTTTGTGCACCTGACCTTGGTGCCGTACATCCGGGCGGCAAAGGAACTCAAGACCAAACCGAGTCAGCACTCGGTGGCGGCGTTGCGGGGCATCGGCATCACCCCGGATATCTTGGTCTGCCGCAGTGAAGTGCCTTTGGAAGCGGATCACTTGGAAAAGCTCTCGCTCTTTTGCAACGTGCCGCGCGCTTGCGTGATCGAGGAACTGGATGTCCAAAATTCCATTTACGAGGTGCCGCTGGAATTGGAACGGCAGGGGTTGGACGAGCGGGTACTTGAGTTGTTGCGCTTGGAGCCCCGGGAAATTCAGCTTGAGGAGTATCGGCAGTGGTTGGACGGCGTTTTGCACCCGACTTGCAAATGCCGGATCGCCGTGGTCGGCAAATATATTCGCCACCAGGACGCCTACAAGAGCATTTACGAGGCGTTGAGCCACGCGGGAATTGCCCACTCGTGCAAGGTGGAAGTGAAAAAGATCGAATCCGAAAGTTTGGAATCCGGCGACCCCGGGCAGTTGCTCGGCGACGTCGACGGTATCTTGGTGCCCGGCGGCTTCGGCTCTCGCGGAGTCGCGGGTAAAATTGCGGCGATCGAGTACGCCCGCACGCACCGGATACCTTTCCTCGGCATCTGCCTGGGAATGCAGTGCGCGGTGATCGAGTACGCCCGCAACGTATTGGGCTGGGCGGATTCCGACAGTTCGGAATTTCAGGAAAATACTGCTCACCCGGTGATCGATCTCATGGATGAACAGCGGAAAATTTCCGACAAGGGCGGCACGATGCGCCTGGGCGCTTACCGCTGTGAGTTGCTCCCCGGTACGCTGGCGGCAAAGTGCTACGGAAAAAGCGAAATTTCCGAGCGCCACCGCCACCGCTACGAATACAATTCCCGCTATCGGGAAGAATTGGAAAACGCCGGGCTCAAAGTCAGCGGCGTCAACCCCGAACGGCAACTGGTCGAGATCGTGGAAATTTCCGGTCATCCTTATTTTATCGCCTGCCAGTTCCACCCGGAATTCAAATCCCGGCCGCAGCAGGCGCATCCGCTTTTTGACGGCCTGATCGCCGCCGCCTTGAAAGGAAAAGAAAATGCCTAAACGCACTGATATTCAAAAAATTATGATCATCGGCTCCGGTCCGATCGTCATCGGGCAGGGGTGTGAATTCGACTACTCCGGGGTGCAGGCGTGCAAGGCGCTCAAGAGCGACGGTTACGAGGTGGTGCTGGTCAACTCCAACCCGGCGACGGTGATGACCGACCCGGAACTTGCCGACCGCACTTACATCGAGCCGCTCACCTGCGATATTTTGCAGGAGATCATCCGCCGGGAGCGCCCCGACGCGCTGCTCCCGACGCTGGGCGGGCAGACCGCGCTCAATCTGGCGATGGAGTTGGCGGATAAGCAGATCTTGCGCCGCTACAATGTGGAATTGATCGGCGCCACCGCCGAAGCCATTCGGCGGGCGGAGGATCGTCAGTTATTCAAGGAAACCATGCAAAAGATCGGCTTGCTGTTGCCGCAGTCCGGCTCGGCGCACAGCCGGAGCGAGGCGGAAGCGATCGCCAAGACGATCGGCACCTGGCCGTTGATCGTCCGCCCGGGCTTCACCTTGGGCGGTACCGGCGGCGGCATCGCCCACGACCCGGAAGAATTTTCCGCGATCGTGCAGCGGGGGTTGGATGCGAGTCTCAATCACGAAGTGCTCATCGAAGAGTCGCTCTTGGGGTGGAAAGAGTTTGAAATGGAAGTGATGCGCGACCGCAAGGGCAACAGCGTCATCGTCTGCTCGATCGAAAACCTCGACCCCATGGGGGTGCATACCGGCGATTCCATTACCATTGCCCCGATCCAGACCCTCACCGACCGGGAATATCAGGCGATGCGCGACGATTCGTTGCGGGTGCTGGAAGCGATCGGGGTGGAAACCGGCGGCTCCAACGTGCAGTGGGCGGTGGAGCCCACTACCGGAAAACGGATCATTATCGAAATGAATCCGCGGGTTTCCCGTTCCAGTGCGCTCGCTTCCAAGGCGACCGGTTTCCCGATCGCCAAGTTTGCCGCCAAGTTGGCGGTCGGCTACACGCTCGACGAGTTGATCAACGACATCACCGGCAATACGCCCGGGTGCTTTGAACCGGCGCTGGATTACGTGGTAACCAAGGTGCCGCGCTTTACTTTTGAGAAATTCCCCGCCGCCGACCCGACCTTGGGT
The DNA here is from genome assembly GCA_045635865.1 of Victivallaceae bacterium. GTDB lineage: Bacteria > Verrucomicrobiota > Lentisphaeria > Victivallales > Victivallaceae > UBA1784. Next base: position 38,457 of record JAZTWK010000075.1, on the reverse strand, counting down.
ACGCAGATGAAGTCGGTCGGCGAAGCCATGGCGATCGGCCGCAATCTCAAGGAAAGTCTGCAAAAGGCGTTGCGGTCGTTGGAAACCGGGCGCTTCGGCTTCGGCGCGGACGGCAAAGACGACAAGTTTGAAAATCTATCCGATACGGAACTCGCCGACTTTTTGCGCGTGCCCCGTGCCGAGCGCATTTTCGGTATCCGCGCCGCTTTTAAGCGCCGTTGGAGCGTGGATAAACTCTACGAACTTACCAGTATCGACCGCTATTTCCTGCGCCACCTCGCCGAGTTGGCGGCTTATGAGGAGGAAATTCAAAGCGTCGGCACGCTCGATAATTTGGATCCGGCGCGTTTCCGGCAGGCGAAGACCTTGGGTTACAGCGACCGCCAGATCGGTTTTTTGCTCCACGCCACCGAGCAGGAAGTCGCGGCGGCGCGGCGAAAGATATCGCTCTTGCCCACTTATGGCGCGGTGGATACCTGCGCCGGTGAGTTTGAAGCGGTAACTCCTTACTATTACAGCTGTTACGCGGAATCCGGCGAGCCGGTGCGTCCGCGGGGCAACAAATCCGCGATCATGGTACTCGGCGGCGGTCCCAACCGGATCGGGCAGGGGATCGAATTCGACTACTGCTGCTGCCACGCCGCTTTCGCTCTGCGCAAGGCGGGGTACGAGGTGGTCATGGTCAACTCCAACCCGGAAACGGTTTCCACCGACTACGATACCAGCGACAAACTCTACTTTGAGCCGCTGACGTTGGAAGACATCATGCACATCTACGACCGGGAGCAGTGCGCGGGGGTGATCGTGCAGTTTGGCGGACAGACTCCGCTCAATCTTGCCCAGCAACTCAAGGCGGCGGGCGCCAACGTGATCGGCACCAGCCCCGACGATATCGATTTGGCGGAGGACCGCGACTACTTCAACAAACTTGCCACTCGGATCGGCATTTTGCAACCGGCAAGCGGCATCGCCCATGCTCCGGAAGAGGCGTTGGCGATCGCCCGCAAGATCGGTTATCCGGTATTGGTGCGCCCCAGTTTCGTACTGGGCGGGCGCGGCATGGTGATCGTGCACCACGAGGAACACTTGGAAAAATTCGTCCGCGAAGCCGCGAGCGTCGCCGATGGCAAGCCCATTCTCATCGACCGCTTCCTCGAGCACGCCGTGGAGTTGGACGTCGATTGCATTTCCGACGGCGAGACCACGGTGGTCGGGGCGATCCTTGAGCACATAGAGCCGGCGGGGTGCCACTCGGGCGACTCCGCCAGTATTACCCCGCCGCAGACGTTGTCCAAATCGGTGATCGAAAAGATCCGGCAGTACGCCCGGGAATTCGCCCGCGAACTCCACGTCAACGGGTTGATGAATATCCAGTTGGCGGTCAAGGGTGAAGATATTTACATGATCGAGGTCAACCCGCGGGCGTCGCGCACCATTCCCTTTGTCAGCAAGGCGATCGGTGTGTCGCTGGCGGAACTTGCCGCCTTGTGCATGACCGGTAAAAAGCTCACCGAACTCGGCTTCACCCAAGAGGTCAAACTGCCGTACATCGCGGTCAAAGAGGCGGTTTTCCCCTTCATCAAGTTCCCCGGAGTGGACATCACGCTCAGCCCGGAAATGAAATCGACCGGCGAAGTTATGAGCATCGACCGCACCCCGGCGCAGGCTTACTTGAAAAGTCAGATCGCCGCCGGCAGTCGCTTGCCGCAACGGGGCAACGTCTTCCTTTCCGTCAAGGATCAGGATAAGGAAGACATCGTGCCGTTGGCGCGCAAACTGGTCGAGTTGGGCTTTGATCTGTATGCCACGCTCGGAACTTCCACGCGGCTCTACGACGCGGGGATCAAGACCCACGCGCTGTTCCGCATTTCGCGGGGCAGACCGAACTTGCTGGATATGATCCACGACAATGCCGTGCAGTGGATCATCAATACCAGTGAGTCCGGGGTGGAGGCGATGACCGACGAGGTGAAAATGCGCTCCAAGGCGATCGCCGCCGGGATCCCGGTCACGACGACGGTTTCCGGTGCGGCGGCGGCGCTGGAGGGAATTCAGGATCAGTTGGAATTCGGTCGCTTCGAGGTCTGCTCGCTGCAGGAATACCACCGCCACTTGCACGGGCGGAAAAAATAGCCGCTTACTTTTTGGTCGTATTGACTTTCATCCCGATCGCCTTTGCCGCCATCAGCACGGCGGCGGGCTCGGTGATCTCTTTGCGGATCAGCGCCGCTTCGACGTAGTAGCGGATCAGCGGGTGTTTTTCCGCCAGCGATTTGAGCGACCACTGCGCCGCCATGACCGTCAAGCCGTTGAGCAGTTTGCGCCGATCCTCGTCGGTCGGCTTGGCGAGCTTTTTGAATTGATCAATGGTTATGGCGTCGTTGACCAAGCTGAAAGACTGGACGACTTTCAACACCGGGGCGCGAGTGCCGTACACCATAAATTCCGCCCAGCAGACGTCGAGGTGCCACGGCAGAACCGCTTGCGTGATGATAAAGGGGTCGAGCGGGAATTGCCGGGCGACCGCTTGGGTAGCTTTGGCGTCGATCAAATCCGGCTGATCCGGGGCGGCGAAACGCAGGACGATCGCGCCCAAAAACTTTTCCTCGCCAGTCAAGGTTTTGACCATTTCGGCAAAGGGATTTACCGCTTGCGGATTGCCCTTGAGCAGGAAGTAGAAAAACGCCAACTGGGGCAGGGGATTGAAGTTTTGTTTTTCCCGTTCCTTTTGCTTGGGCAGTTGAGATAAAAATTCCCGAAACGCGGGCAAAATGTACTCCGGAGCGGGAGCTTGATAGTATTTTTCCAGTTGGGAAAACGCCGAAACGTCGGCTTGGGGCGCGATTTTATCCACCAGTTCCACCTCGGCGGCGGCAGTGGCACGGCTCTTGCCGTTCAAATCCTCCAATTCGACCTCAAAGCGATATTTGCCCCGCGGGTCGGATTTTTCGAGGATCACCCGCAACTCCTGCGGTAGCGGGAATACGCCGTTGAGGTCGCCGGAAAGTTTGGTCAACCGCAACTTTTCTTTGTTGAGCGGGATCTCGTCTTTCTTGCCGGTGGGGGAGATCATGGTCAAGGTGCCGGCAAGGGCAATCGAATTATTGACCACCTTTGCCCCGACGAATAAGACGTTGACACGGAAAGGTTCATCGGGCACGACTTTGGCGGTGACCGGAACTTGCGGCGGGCGCTCCGGCAAAATGCCGCCGAACTGGTCGTCAATGTTGACCGCCCGACTGGGCACGAGGTGTACCGTAAAACCTTTTGCCCGCGGAGTTTCGGCGGTGAAGCCGACGACCGGCAAAACGCCCGTCAGCAGCAACAGCAAAAAACAACGGATCTTCATGGATTTTCTCCTCTTTTGGGAAAGTAACCAAGTGAAACGAGCAGGAAAAGACCACCGCCTGTCAAGTACAGAAACGGGGTGAATACGATCATCCCGACGATCTGCGCCTTGAGGTCGCGGAAGCGCGGGTGATAATTGTGTTTGGCATATTCGGCGCGAATTTCCGGCGGCATGAGATCAAGGTTTATCGGGCGCGAGGAAAACGAATCGGTCCAGCCGACCGGGGCGCGGGCAAACCTGTCCCGCAACTCCATGCGGTAGCGCCAGCCGCAGTAAGTGGCGCCCAGATTGGGGAGTTGGATGCCGAGCGGAAAGAGCAGGAGCCAGAGGAAAAAGATCTTTTTCCGGCGGCAGAGAAAATAGAACGCGCCGAGTAGCCACGCGACCAGCAGCGGCGTCAGCACCCAAGCGCGGCACTCGTAAATAAAACTAAAAAATTTTAAATCTTCCGGTATCATCATTTTCTCCTGATCATAACATATCATCGCCCCCGGCGGATTGCAAATTGCCTCATTTATTCCTCAACGCCTTGCAATATCAATTTATGGGCAATATATTACCGATGAAACGACGGCGCGGAAGCGCGTCCGGCGCCCGAGGAATGGCAACCGATGCACTTCATCCGCTGAGATCGATTTTACTTTTGCCGCGCCGCCGCCGCGACTGCTCCGGAAAGCGCGATCAGTGCGGCGACGTTGGGCATCACCATCAGCTGATTGAGCAAGTCCTGAAGTGCCCAGACAAAGTCGTTTCTCATCATCGCTCCGCAGAAAATGAGCAATATCGCCACCCCGGAATAAATCGGGGTCGAACGGCGTCCGAAAAGATAGTGGCAGTTGGTTTTGCCCATGAGGTTCCAGACGATGACCGACGAGAAAGCGAAAAAGAATAGGCATACCGCGACAAGGGCGTTGCCGACGGCGCTGGTGCTGACCGATGAGATCGCGTACTGCATGAGGTTGGTGGCGTTTAGTCCGGTCGACGCGAGCATGGCGCGGTAGGTGTCGCCGGTCGCGTGGGCAAGCGGACCATCACCGGTATAGATCGTCGAAATCACGACCAGTGCGGTCAACGTGAGGATCACAAAGGTGTCGATAAAAAGCCCCACCATGGCAACCGTGCCTTGGATGTGCGGCGACGGCACGTCGGCGAGGGCGTGCAGGTGCGGCGTGGAGCCCATGCCCGCTTCATTGGAAAAGAGTCCGCGCTTGATCCCCTGAGTTACCGCCGTCTTGAAGGCGTAACCGAATCCGCCGCCCAGCAGGGCTTCGGGCGAAAACGCATATTTGAAAATGCAACCGAACGTTTCGGGCAGATAGCGGAAGCGCAAAATCAGCACCGCCACTCCGCCAATGAGGAAAAATATCGCCATAAACGGCGTGAGTTTCTCAAGGACGCTGATCAGGCGCGAGACTCCGCCGATCAGGATCAGCCCCGCCAAGAACGAAAGCGCCAAGCCGGTCGCCCACGTGGGAATGCCGAAAGCGGTCTGGCAGGTGGCGCTGATCGAATTTACTTGAACCATGCAACCCACGCAGCCGAGCGTCAAAATGATCGCCACGGCGAAAAATCCCGCCAGAAAAACTCCGAATTTGCCGGGGAAGGCTTGGCGGATGTAATAGACCGGACCGCCCTCGACCATGCCGTCGGAGTTTATGACGCGGGTCTTTTGCGCGAGGACTGCTTCGGCGTAGATCGTCGCCATGCCGAAAGAGGCGATCACCCACATCCAAAAGATCGCTCCGGGACCGCCGATCAGGATCGCGCCCGAAGCGCCGACGATGTTGCCGGTGCCGACTTGCGCCGCGACCGCCGCCATGAGCGACTGAAACGGACTGAAACCCACCGCTCGCTGATCGGCGTCGAATTTACCCAGCGCGTTGCGCATGCCTTCGCCGAGACAGCGGAACTGGACGAAGCGGGTGCGAATAGTAAAAAGCACCCCGCAACCGATCAGCAGAATCGTCAGCACCTGGTCGGAAAGCACCGAGTTGAGCCAAGCAATCGTTTTAAGAAAATGATCCATAATTGTTTCTTTGAGTCAAGAGGGTCAACAGGTCGTAATATACACGGCGTCAAGGGACTTGTCAATCCGGAAATTCCACGAGACGAGAGCAGTTAAAAAATAAAAATGGAACAGGTCATTGGTGATTTTACAGACATTTCGTTCGCAATTTATTGAATTCTGCTTGAAAGGTTGCACTACGGTTTCTGATCAAATCGGTGCGGCGGATGAATTCGTCGAGACTGAAAACGTTTTTACCGTTGCCAATGTCATTGATTATTACGGTATTGATTTTCGGCGAATAGTGCGATATGGTGGCAGGAAAAGATCAAATTTTATTTCCGGATGATTGCGAACGTGGATAAAGAGATGCTCGTTAAATCTCCTTAGAACGATGCCGCTAAAAGGTAACAGCGCCCGATAGTGGCATTAACCCGATTCAGGGAAAAATATCCGAGCAGGGTCAACGGCAAAAACGCCAAAATAAAGGTATAAGAACAGAAAAGCATGCTAAAAATCAGCTTTAATTTTATCTTTGCGTGGTTCGGCAACCGAGGTGGATCGCCGCCAGCGTTGCCATTTGGCGTCGTCCATTTCCCATTCGCAGTAAATGGCAATGCCGCCGATGCGGTCGAGCCGGTCGGTAGCCGCGATCCCGCGCAACGCGGAGCCGATATTTTCCACTCGCGGATGGTGATAGCCGACGCCCGCGTCTTCATAGGCGGGAATCCCGAGAAGCAGTTCGCAACCGGTCGGGCGGACCGCGCCGACCAATTGCCGGGTCCAGTCGGTCATCAGTTTGATATAAAACTTTTCCAATGGGATCGCCGTGTCATACATCATTACCGCCAGCTGGTCGCAATGCCGGGCGACACGGTTGATGTACGCCAAACGCCAATGGACGTCAGGGAACCGATGCCACCGGGTCGGCGGCGGATAGGCCGCTACGCTCAAGGTTTTGCCGTTCATAACTGGACGCATTTCATCCAGAAGCCGCAACAGATCGGCGCCTCCGCCCGGCAGGGGTTCAATGTTGATCTGCACACCGGCGATGCGCGGATGTTTGGTCAGAAGTTCGTCCACAGAAGCAATGAAGTTCATACGCCAGTTATCCTCGTCAGGCCGGGCGGATTCGTCGAGAACTCCGCCGATCCATGGAACGACTTTTATCCCGTGTTTTTCGGCAAGATCAAGAAAACGCTCGACCTGCGCGTCGTCGTACGCGGCGATCTTTCCGCCTGGTTGCGCGGGGCACAAGTGCGGATAGACGGTCTTTATTCGGTGGTCGGCAAGTTTTCGGAACAGCGCGGAGATTTTTTCTTCGCTGCGGAACTCCGCCGGATCGTGATTGTTGCGGGCAAACCAAGCGTCATCGCCCAGCCACCCGTGACCGATCCAGATCGCGTTGTTGGCGAATTCGGGCAACCGCGCGTCGCTCCCCGGCTGCCAAATGAGATAAGCCATCACCGGGATTCCGAGGATGACCGCCAACGCGGCAATGATCCTCAATACGCTTTTGCCAAGTTTTTTGAGCAGACAATTTCTCATTCATTCACCAATTTCGGCAAATATTGCAATAGACACGAAGAATTCTGTCCATGAGCATTGGCATTGCGGTAATTATTGTCGCCAATTTTATCCTTTGTATAAATTACCCCGATTTCGCTATTCCAGACCGCACACATTGTATTCAATAGCCACTCAGGAACATTCATGTTTACAAAATCATCACGCTGTAATGTACATGGTTTTGCCATATAATACAAGGTTGATTTCTTGAACCCGGGACCTAATTTGTCTTTTTTGACACTGTCGCAGAATTCATTGAAATAAACTTTTAGGATTTTTGCGGCAATCTCAACGCTTCCTTCATAGGTATTTAGTCTAGCTATTATTTCTGAATCCGAACCTTTTATCCCATGTTTTCTTGCGGTTTTTATCGCAATTTGTGCGTACCCGATTCCGCCGCCACGAATGCCATCAAGCAGTGTTCCGTCGGGAAATCTCCAGTCCAACATTTCGTTGGCTATGATGCCTGCCAATAATTGTTTTGGGATATTATATGCTTTGGCGTATCTGTCAATAGTATCTCCAAAACGATTTCTGAAGCTATTGCACCACAAAAACTTTTTTTCTTCACTTTGATCACACCATTTATCATGTGTCATTTGATCGAATTCAAAGTTTTTTTGCCTGTTATACTCGTCTTGGTCAACTTCAACGAAGAAGCAATCGCAATTGGAGTGTCTGGGTAATAAGGGCATTTTTGGGTCATTTTCGACGAAAATCTCTCCGGCGAAACGCAAACAGTTGGCACATGGTTTTGTTTTTTCATTCATGACATACTTGTAGAAATGGACATGTGTGATAAAATCGCTTGTTTTTAGCAATGACACAATTTCTGGCAATTCCATAAAATTTTCCTCTCTATGGCTGATGATTACAGGTTGCAATGCACCTCTGTAAATAATATGCGATGTCAACGTCTTTTTATTGAAATAATAAATATTCTAAAATAATCCATATAGTTGAATACCAACAATTCAAGACTACTTGAGACTATAGTTCTTGCTCATGTCCGTCTGATGGGGGGTATTGCCCGCCAATCAACATGAGTTCTTGCGGAGGTTTGTGAGGCGAAGTGGATGGTTTCGGGCGGTTTTTTCGTACGCACGCTGTTTTCAGCGCTACCACCCCATGCGCGCGAATCAGCGCGACTCTCCCTTGTTTGAGTTCAGCATAGACGTCAGTCCCGACCTTACATGGAACGGAGAATTACTGCCGTCGAATTGATTATAAGCGGAAAAACTTTCATTCTTTCATATCTCACATCATACGAGGCGAATGCCGAGTGCTTCATATTGCGGAGCGTATGCGAAGCAATGCTTCAGCCGCCTTCATGCTGCGCATTACGGCGTGCCAAGTCTGTCAAGGCAAGGTTGTTTATGAAGCAGCGCTTCGCGCTATGAAGCGTGCCTTCGGCACATGAAGCGGCGCTTCGCGCCTTGAAGCGAAGCCTTGACAGGCTTCATTGACCATTTTTTGCCTTTTTTGCGAAAAAAGGCAAAAAAATGGTCGGGGTGAGAGGATTTGAACCTCCGGCCTCTGCGTCCCGAACGCAGCGCTTTAGCCAGACTGAGCCACACGGCGAAGCCGAGCCGGAGCTTTGGCGACGGCACCCACACCACAGCGAAGTCTTGCGTGGAATGCGACTGTCGTAGGGAAAAATCGCCGCGACGAACGAAGTTGAGGCGCGGGAAAAATACCAAATAAAAAATCCGCGCAGCAAGATCTATTTGCGAATGCGGATTTTGTTTGGTATGCGATTTTTACCGGAATCGGGCAAAAAAATGGTCGGGGTGAGAGGATTTGAACCTCCGGCCTCTGCGTCCCGAACGCAGCGCTCTAGCCAGACTGAGCCACACCCCGACTTATTCGTCGTGCATCTATATAATGTAATGCCGGATACGGCAAATTCAAGTACGAGTAAGTGATTATTTCGCTTTTTTAAGCAAAATTATACTTCTTTGCGGTACTTTGGTCGGCATTTTGCCGTTTTGCCAAGGACGGCACTTTGAATTTTTGACACAAAAAAGGGCGGTCAACCGACCGCCCGAAGTGAGAACAAATGAATTATTCAGCGCTGTGATCCTCTTTCTTGCGGAGCATCACCACGACTTTTTTCATCGCGCCTTCGCCCTCGGATTCGGTGGTGACATCCGGGTCGTCCTGCAAAGCCAGATGAATGATCCGACGGTCGTGGGCATTCATTTCCGGCATTTTGACCGGTTCGCCCCAACGCTTGACTTCCTTGGCGGCGTCGTGCGCCTGCTGTTCCAGCTGTTCGGCGGACATGGAGTTTTCGCCGCCGTTGCGCCGACCGCGCCGTTCGGAGCGCTCGTTGCGCTCGGAGCGTTCCGAGCGATCATCGTCGTCGCGCCGATTGCGCCGCTCCCGGTCGCCGTTGGCGTAGCCGTCGATATCCAGCATGATGTGGGGGAAGGTCTCGTCTTCCTTGAACATGATCCGGTTGGCGAGCAGTTGCAGACTTTCCAAGGTCTGACCGCGGCGGCCGATGATGCGACCGGCGTCTTCGCTGGAAATACGCACCGCCATTTTGCCGTTGCGATCCTCGATCTTGAATGTGCCATTGAGCCCCAAATAATCAAACATCGTCATCAGGGTACGAGTGAGTTTTTCGCTCTGCGCGGCAAACTTTTCTTGATTTTCTGCCATTTTATTTACTTCCTTATACGAATTGAAAATTTTAAGCGGCGGTTCCCGTTTCCGCCGACCGGTTGCGATGTTGCAGATAAAGTTGGACGATGCTGAAGCAGTTGCTGACGGTCCAGTACAGCGTCAAGCCCGAGGGCAGGTTGTAGAGGAAAAACAGCATGATGATCGGCATCAGCGCCATCATTTTGCGTTGAGTGGGATCGCCGCCCATCGGCGTGATCCGCTGTTGCAGGACCATCAGCGCGGTCATCGCCAGCGCCAACGGATTGATGTCGAGCGAGAACCAATGCAGATTCAGCGTCGCCACCGTGTCCGGCTGGGCGAGGTCGCGGCACCACAGGAAGGTCGCCTGCCGCAACTGAACCGCGCCGTTGAGCGCATGATAGAGGGCGATGAATACCGGGATCTGGAAAAGCATCGGCAGGCAACCGCCGAAAGGATTGACGCCTTCCTGGCGATAGAGTTCCATCATTTTGGTATTCATCAACTGCGGATTGTCTTTGTATTTTTCCCGCAGTTCCTTGAGTTTAGGTTGCACCGCCTGCATCTTTTTCATCGAAGCATTCGCTTTGGCGCTGACCGGGTAAAAGACTCCGCGCACCAGGAGCGTCAGGATGATGATGCTCACCCCGTAGTTGCCGAATAAATCATGGAGCTTGATCAGGCACCAGAGCAGGAATTTCGCCAGATAATCCAACGGCCCCCAAGAGAGGTGGACGATCCGATCCGCCGAGGGGTTGAAGTTTTTCAGATGCGCCGCAAGTTTGGGGCCGCTGAAGAAAACGAAGTCAAAGTTTTTGGTGGCGGAAATCGCCAAGTCAAAAGACGCAAGTCGAGCTCCGCAGGAAATCACCGGCAATTTTTTGCTTTCGCCGGGCAGTTGAATGTAGCTGCGCGCCTGATAGAGCCCGAAAGGATCGTCGGTATCCAACACGGAGCAGAAATACTTATTGGCTACGCCCGCCCAGTCGACCAGCGGAGGCGGGTTGAGGAAAAACTTGCTGTCTTTGGTGTCGGCGTTGAGGTCGTCAAATTGACCGTCGTCGGTGAGATAGCAGAGCCGATGATCGATGGCGCCGCGTTCCGCCGGATCGCCGGAGGCAACGCTCCAAGCGGCCAGATCGCCGCCGAACACCACCGGGGAAAGCCGAAGCTGCCGACCGGAAGCGTTGGTGAAAACGAAATGGTACTTGGTGCGATAGGAGTTTGGCAACAACTCCCAAGTTTGGGTCAATACGAAATGTTCGTTATTGACCGTTTGCATTTGGCGAATGAGGGTGTAGCGATTGCCTTCGACGGTGGATCTTTCCACTCTTACGGTTTTCCACGGCGCCGCCGGGTCATTGAGTTCCAAAGCGCCGCAGTCGGTGCCGCGCAACTGGTCGATCACTACCGGTCCGGTGTGGTCGGCGTTTTCATACTTCAACAGCGAAACGGCACTGATCGCGCCGCGGGAAGGCTGGATTTCCAGCTTCAAGAGCTCATTGCGCAAGGTCACCGGGGGCAGGGCGGGAACTTTCGTTTCCGGAACCTGCGGGATGGTGGCAACCGGCGTCGGCGCTTTTACTTCCGGCTGGGATTGCGGAGCCGTTTTTGCCGGTTCCGCCGCGGCGGCTGCCGGTTTGGCGGTGGCGGGTTTTTCCACCCAACCCATATAGCGGCAGAAAGGTTCCCAACCGATCAGAACCAATACCGCTATGAGGATCGCGATCAAAGTTTCTTTGTCAAATTTCATTTTTCCACTCTTTTTTTTGGGGCGGTTCGAGGCGGCGGTACCGGATCATAACCCCCTCGGGCGAACGGCTGGCAACGCAACAAACGCCACACCGTAAGCAACGAACCGCGGAAGACTCCGTGGATGCTCAATGCTTCTACCGCATAGTGCGAACAAGTCGGCTCAAAGCGGCAGTTACAGGGAAGCCACGGAGAAATCGTTTTTTGATAAACCTTTATCAGTGCAATCAACATTCGGGCGGGCAAGCCGCCACGCTGGTGGGCAGAAGTTTTTCCTGCGCCAAAACTTGCGCCAGTTCCACCGTCACTTGATTCCGGCGATACGAAGCCATTTTCCGCCGGGGGATCAGGATCAGGCGGCAGGGGGCAATTTCCGGTTTCAGCAGCCGAAAACTTTCCCACAACAACCGGCGCGCCCGGTTGCGGACTACTGAGGAAAGGCTGTACTTTTTCCCGCATACTACTCCGCAACGAGTCCGGTCACCGGGGGCGATCACGACCAACACACCAGGAGCGGCGACCTTTTTACCCAACCGACGGACTTCATCGAAGTCGTTTTTGAGGGTGAATTTGTCGCATTTGCCGAGGGTGCGGCGACCGGAGTGACCGGATGAGTCCAAAATGAACTCCCGTACCGGTCAGGCGGTAAGCCGCGCCCGGCCTTTCTGACGACGACGTTTGAGCACCAAGCGACCGGCGCGGGTCGCCATGCGGGCAAAAAAGCCGATCCGGCTCTTACGACGACGATTCGAGGGTTGAAACGTTCTTTTCATTTCTTTGACCTTCCCAACTAAAACTGAATACCCTATCTCTACCTATACCGAGAGCGCCAAAAGCATCGTTGGCGCCGTTGATACACCAAGTACGTCTTATACAATACACCCAAAATGCGGATTTATCAAATCATTTACCCCGCAACTACCGAAAAAAAACGGCATAAAGCGCTTTTTTCGCTTTATGCCGAGGAAAATCCGGGTTTTTCAGTAGATAAAGAGCATTTCCCGGTACTTCGGCAACGGCCAACTGTCGTTGGGCAAAAGTTTTTCCAAAACATCGACGGTGACCCGGATCCGACTCATCTTGTCGAGGATATCTTCGTGCTTGCCGTTCAAGGCTTTGCGCAAAGCGGTGATGTCGTGGGTCAGCAGATCGGCGTATTTGCCGAGCCGATCGGCATTTTCCCGCGCCGCCGCGCTGCCGTAGCGACTGCCGGAATTCCGGAGCTGGTCGATGATTTCCAGACTCTTTTTCCACTCGTCGTTGAGCGCCGGCAGGATCATGGTCGAAGCGATCTCCAACGCCACTTCGCCCTCGATGCGGATGCGGCGATGATAATCCATGGTCGAAACTTCCAAGCGGGACTCCAACTCGCGCCGACTGTAAACCCGATATTTCTCAAACATCGAGACGGTAACGTCGCTGGTCATGCTCGTGAGCGCATCCATCGTCGACCGGGCATGGGGCAAGCCCCGGCGCTCGGCTTCGGCGATCCAGTCTTCGGTGTAGCCGTCGCCGTTGAAAATGATTCGCTTGTGCGCTTTGATGATGGCGCGCAACCGCTTTTGCAGTCCGGCGTTGAAATCCTTGGCCGAGAGTTTTTCCAAAGCGTCCGACATCCGGTCGAACGCCTCGGCGGCAATAGTATTGAGCACCACGTTGGAAGTGGAGCAGGACTGGCTGGAACCCGGCGCCCGGAATTCAAACTTATTGCCGGTGAAGGCAAAGGGACTGGTGCGGTTGCGGTCGGTCGTATCCTGCGGCAACGCGGGCAAGGTGTCAACTCCGATCTGGAGCGACTTGCGCTTGCGCTTGGAGTGGCTTTCCCCGGTTTCCAGTTGGTCGATCACTTCGGAAAGTTGGTCGCCCAAGTAAATGGAGATCACCGCCGGCGGCGCTTCGTTGGCGCCGAGCCGGTGATCGTTGCCGGCGCCCGCCACGGTCAACCGGAGCAGATCGGCGTGCAGGTCGACCGCCTCGATGATCGCGCACAGCACGGTGAGGAAAATCGCGTTTTGATCCGGGGCGTCGCCGGGACTGAGCAAGTTTTTGCTGCCGTAGCTGATGCTCCAGTTGTTGTGCTTGCCGGAACCGTTGACTCCGGCGAAGGGCTTTTCGTGGAGCAGGCAGACCAAGCCGTGCCGTTCGGCGACCTGGCGGAGCACTTCCATAACCAGCATATTGTGGTCGCAGGCGAGGTTGACTTCCTCAAACAGCGGGGCAAGTTCAAACTGCGCCGGGGCGACTTCGTTGTGGCGGGTTTTGGCGGGAATGCCGAGGGTCCACAACTCTTTTTCCACCTCGGTCATAAAGTTGAGCACCCGCATTTTGATCGAGCCGAAGTAGTGGTCTTCCAACTGCTGATGTTTGGCGGGGGGCGCGCCGAAAAGAGTCCGCCCGGTCTGGATCAGGTCGGGGCGTTGCAGATAAAAGTTGCGGTCAATGAGGAAATATTCCTGCTCCGCGCCGAGGGTGATCTTGACCTTTTCGTCGCCCAAGCCAAAGCATTTCATCAGGCGTTTGGTGCTCTGCGTCAGCGCCTGAATGGAGCGCAACAACGGGGTTTTCTTATCCAAAGCGTCGCCGGTGTAGCTGCAGAATGCCGTCGGGATGCACAAGGTCGCGCCGTTGCTGTGGCGCTTGATGAATGCCGGGCTGGTCGGATCCCACGCGGTGTAGCCGCGCGCCTCAAAGGTCGAACGCAACCCGCCGGAGGGGAAACTGGAGGCGTCCGGTTCGCCGACGATCAGATTTTTGCCGGAAAAGGAGAAGATCGCCTTGCCGTTTTCCAAATCCAAAAACGAGTCGTGTTTTTCCGCCGTACCGCCGGTAAGCGGCTGGAACCAATGGGTGTAATGGGTGGCGCCGCGCTCCAGCGCCCACTCTTTCATGGCGTGCGCCACGTCGCCGGCGATATCCGGATTGAGGGGCGTGCCGTTTTCGATGGTGGAAAGCAGTTTTTCGCAACTGGCTTTGGGCAGATAAGCCTTCATCGCCTGAATGTTGAAAACGTCGGCGGCAAAATCGATTTTGTCCACCGGCGAGGCGGGAGCGGGCAGGGGATTGCTCCGCTTGGCAATGGAGTTGATCGCTTTGATCCGATTCAGATTGTTCATCGTAGTTCCTGCGCCGTTAAGTTGAGTAGTTTTGCTATAATATAATGTGGTAAGTGCGCCTTGGCAAATAAAAAAACAAAAACCCCGGGATTTCTCCCGGAGTTTTTGCCGTTGCGTAGATCAAATATTTTTGATTACGCTTCGGCGGCAGGGGCTTGCTCCGCCGCCGGGGCATCCGCGCCCTCGACCAGCATCAGAATGCAGGTTTCCGCCGCGTCGCCGCGACGAGCGCCCAGCTTGTAAATGCGGGTGTAGCCGCCATTGCGTTCGGCGAAAGCCGGAGCGATCTCCGCGAAAAGTTTGGCGACCGCTTCTTTGTTGCGGAGCCGCGCCGCGGCGATCCGGCGATGATGAAGATCGCCCTTTTTGCCGAGGGTGATCAGCTTTTCCGCCTGACGACCGGCCTCCTTGGCCTTGACCAAGGTGGTTTCGATCTTGCCGTTGATGAAAAGACTGCTGATCATATTCGCCATCATCGCCCGACGATGGGAACCGGACCGACCGATTTTAAAAGTTGCAACTCTGTGACGCATGATTACTTATTCTCCTCGACTTCGGCGCGCACCCGGGCGGATTCCGCTTCGAGAGCGCTGAGCAGACGCTCGCTGAGGTTCATGCCCAGTTCCAGACCGAGTTTTTCAATTTTTTCCTTGATTTCTTCCAGCGACTTTTTGCCGAAATTCCGGTACTTGAGCATCCGGCTTTCGGTTTTGGTGCAAAGTTCGCAAACCAACTTGATGTCGGCGCTGTTGAGGCAGTTCATCGCCCGGACCGAGAGGTCGAGCATGTCGATGTTCTGCGAGAGCAACTTAAAGAGCCGAACTTCCTCGTCGGTCAGCTCCACTTCCTTTTCCGCGACTTGCGAACCGAGGAAGGGCTGGAGATGGTCGATGAGGATCCGGGTGGCGGATTCCATCGCGTTGCGCGGGGTGATCCGACCGTCGGTCCAGATTTCCAGCTCCAAGCTGTCCATTTCGGTTTCTTCGCCGACGCGGGCGGCACCGACCTGATAGTTGACCCGGGTCACCGGGTTGAAAAGCGAATCCACCGGGATCGTGCCGATCGGGCGCTGCGCCGAATGGGCTTCCGCCGGGATCCAACTACGACCGGAGGTAACCTCGATGACCGCCCGGAAGGGGCTGTCTTTGTCGAGGGTGCAGATGATCTGGTCGGGATTGAGAACTTCGACCGAGGCGTCGCAGACGATGTCGGCAGCGGTGACGGAGCCGGCCTTGTCGGCTTTGATCTCAAGGGTCTTGGGACCTTCGCCGTGCAGGATCAACTTGACCTTTTTGAGGTTGAGCACGATCTCGGTGATGTCTTCCACGACATTTTTCAAAGTATCGAATTCATGCTTGGCACCGTCGATCGCCACCGAAGAAATCGCCGCTCCTTCCAGAGAGGAAAGCAGAACCCGGCGCAGGGCGTTGCCAAGAGTATGACCGAAACCGCTCTGAAACGGCTGGGCGATAAACTTGGTATAGGTATCGGTCGCAGTAGTCTCGTCGGCGACAATCGATTTCGGCATCGGAAAACCGATAGTAGAACTCATAACTTATTCCTTCCCAAATTCCAGTGTTTGGTTATTTCACTTGTTAACAATTGCTGAAGACTCATTGCCGATCAAATTCGGCAATCGTACGAACCGGATCGTCAGACCCGACGACGTTTCGGAGGACGGCAACCGTTGTGAGGAACCGGGGTGATGTCCTTGATGACGCTGATTTCCAACCCGGCGGCGGCGATACCGCGAACCGCGGATTCCCGACCGGCGCCCGGTCCTTTGATGCGAACTTCCACTTCCTTCATACCGAGGAGCATCGCCTTTTTGGCGGCGTCGCCGGCGATGAGCTGCGCGGCGTAAGCGGTACTCTTGCGCGACCCCTTGAGGCCGTTCTTACCGCCGGTCGACCAGCTGATCACGTTGCCGTGCAAATCGGTGAAGGTAACCTTGGTGTTGTTGAAAGTCGCCAAAATGTGCGCGATGCCGCTGGGAATGTAGCGACCGGACTTGGCACGCTGCTTGACCACGGCGGGAGCCGGAGTTTCCACGGCTTCCTCGGTGGCGGCGGACTTGATTTCTTCTTCTGCCATAGTTCAATATCTCCAAAAAAGTTTTGACTGCGATAGGTTGCTTACTTGGCGGCAAGGCGACGTTGAGTTTTGTCGCGGATCGCGCCGATCGTCACCTTCTTGCCCTTGCGGGTACGAGCGTTGGTTTTGGTCCGCTGACCGCGCACCGGCAAATTGCGACGATGGCGGATGCCGCGGTAGCAGTTGATCTGCTGCAGCCGACGGATATCGGCGGAAACGCTCCGGCGGAGATCGCCTTCGACCAGCAGGTCGTTTTGCAGGATTTTGGTGATCTGGGAAATCTGATCCGGCGTGATGTCGCTGGCGCGAGTATTGCGGTCGATTTTCGCCTTTTCCAGAATTTCGAGGGCTTTCGCCGGCCCGACACCGTAGATATAGCGCAAGGAGTATTCGATGCGCTTGTTGCCCGGGATGTCAACACCAATGATACGAGGCATGTTTTCTTTTTTCCTTTTGTTGGGTTAATATTCCAATGGAATTTTACTCGATGTCAGCCCTGGCGTTGCTTGTGCCGGGGGTCGCGGGAGCAGATCACGCGGATCGTGCCGTTGCGTTTGATGATCTGGCAGAATTCGCATCTGCGTTTGATCGAAGCTCGAACTTTCATCTTCTTTCCTTTTCTGTTTCTGAATTAGGTTTCAGTTGATCGCTTTTCTTTTACTTAGTTTGGGGTCGGCGGTTCAATTCCGCCCCCGGTCTCGGGAAACACCAAAAAGCGCACATAAACACCCCTCCCGAAAGAGTGGGCAATGTAACGCTTCAAACTAAGCTTGACTTTCCTGAAAACCCGACATCCCGGTCGGATCTTCAGTCCGCTTGAACTCCGATTCGACCATGAGCGGTGGAAATGCGATATGGTCGAAACGCGGTCCTTGCGCCTTATTGTTCACGAAAAACTCGTGAGCATTTGTCTAAAATAGCCCCGAAAGCGGGTTTTGTCAAGCCGCAAGCGCGATCTCCTGCCAATAATTTTCAAAAATTTTTATTCGTGGAATTCCCCGATCGGCTTTTGAAATAAAAAATCCATAAATTTCAAAAAAAAGTCCATAAAATGGTGGAAATGTCGCAAATTGTGGATTATTTTATATGAATCACTTCCCCGAAAAACAACAGAGGAGAACGTTTTACCATGTGCGGAATTGTCGGTTTTGTCGGAAATCGGGCGGCGTCGCCCGTCCTTTTGGAAGGCTTGCGGCGGATGGAGTATCGCGGATATGATTCCGCCGGCATCGCGGTGAGCGGCGCAGAGCGGATCGAAGTTGTCAAAAGCGTCGGCCGCGTCGAATGTCTGGCGGCGGAAATGCGCCAAAGTCAGCACTTGGAAACTTGCGGGATCGCTCACACCCGGTGGGCGACCCACGGCGCGCCCAGCGTGCGCAACGCGCACCCGCATTTAAGTAGTAATGATCAGATCGCGGTCGTCCACAACGGGATCGTGGAAAATTATGCCGAGTTGCGCAAGCGCTTGGAAAAGCGCGGCGTCGTCTTCCGCTCCGACACCGACAGCGAAGTGATCCCCAACTTGATCGAGGAACTTTATCACGACGATCCGGTTTCCGCCGTGGTCGGAGCGCTCCGCCAACTCAAGGGGACTTACGGGATCGTCGTGCTGTTTGCCGATCATCCCGATCTGCTGATCGCGGCGCGGTGCGGCAGCCCGGTCATCGTCGGGCACACCGACGATTGCGGCGCCGTGGCGAGCGACATCCACGCTTTGGCAGGCGTCGTCGAGCAGGCGATCTATCTGGAAGACGGCGACCTCGCCATCATTTCCGGCGGCAAAGTCGAGCTGCGCAACTTGGAAAACGAACTATTGGCGCGCAACGAAGTGCCGCTGGATAGCGACGATGCCGCCGTGGAGAAGGGCGAATTCGAGCATTTCATGCTCAAGGAAATTTACGAACAGCCGACCGCGATCGCCCAGACGATCTCCGGGCGCATCCTGCCGGAAGAGGGCAACGCGAAACTTTCCGGTCTGGGCCTTTCGCCGCGCGAACTTGCCGCGATCAGCCGGATCGTCATCGCCGGTTGCGGCAGCAGTCTCCACGCCGGACTGGTGGGAGTTTACTATCTGGAAGATATCGCCGGGATCCCCGCCTCGGTCGAACAGGCGGCGGAGTTCCGTTATCGCAATCCGATCATCGAGCCGAATACCTTGGTGGTCGCCATCAGTCAGTCGGGCGAAACCGCCGACACGCTCGCCGCGGTGCGCGAAGCCAAGCAAAAAGGCGCGTACGTAGCGGCAATTTCCAACGTCGTCGGTTCGACGATCGCGCGGGAGTGCGGCAGCGGTATCTACTTGCACGCGGGTGCGGAAATTTCCGTGGCTTCGACCAAGGCGTTTACGGCGCAGGTTACGGCGCTTTATATGCTCGCGCTCCGCTTCGGTCGCAACCGACGGCTCGGCGCAAACGAGGGGCGGCGCTTTGCGGAGGAGATCCAGGCGCTACCCGGATTGGTGGATCGGATGTTGGCGCAAGCTGATCCCATTCGGCGCATCGCGGAAAGCGTGGTCAAGTGCAATGAATTTTTCTTCATCGGTCGCGGTCCGCTTTACCCGGTCGCTTTGGAGGGGGCGCTCAAGCTGAAAGAGATCAGCTATGTCCACGCCGAGGGTTATCACGCCGCCGAATTGAAGCACGGCCCGATCGCCTTGCTCGGGGAAAACGTGCCGGTCATCGCGCTCGCCAATGATATTCCCGGCAAGGATAAACTGCTGGGCAATTTGGCGGAGTGCCGGGCGCGCAAGAGTCCGGTCATCGCGGTGGCGACCGAGGGGGATGAGGAAGTGAAGAAGTTGGTCGCCGATGTGATCGAGGTGCCCAAGTGTTCGCGTCACGCCGCCCCGATCGTAACGGCGGTGGCGCTGCAACTTTTTGCCTACTACTTTGCCAAAGCGCGCGGGTGCGAGATCGACAAGCCCCGCCACTTGGCAAAGAGCGTCACGGTAGAGTAACTCTTAAAGATAAGGAATTATAAGATGGGAAAATTGTTTGGCACAGATGGCATTCGCGGCAAGGCGAATAGTTACCCGATCACTCCGGAAATGGCGTTGCTCGTCGGCAAAGCGGTGGCGAAATACCGCGCCAACGGCGTTTCCCGCCGCGTTGTCGTCGGCAAGGACACGCGGCTTTCCGGTTACATGTTGGAAAGCGCGGTCACCGCGGGGTTGCTCAGCATGGGCATGGATGTCCTTGAAGTCGGGCCGATGCCGACCCCCGCCGTCGCCCGCTTGGTGCGCTCCTTTGCCGCCGACTGCGGGATCATGATCACGGCGAGTCACAACCCGTCGAGTGACAACGGCATCAAGATTTTTGACGAAAACGGCTTCAAGCTCACCGAAGCGCAGAGCGATGCGATCGAGGCACTCATTTTTGATGAAAAACTTTCCTCGTCACATATCGACAATGACAAAATCGGCAAGGCGCGGCGGATCGACGACGCCCGCGGACGCTACATCGAGTTTGCCAAAAGTTCCATCAAAAATCGATCGCTTGCCGGGTTGAAGATCGTCCTCGACTGCGCCAACGGCGCCGCTTACTCGATGGCGCCGGCGATTTTTCGCGAACTCGGAGCGGAAGTAATTGAGATCGGGGTTTCTCCCGACGGCACCAACATCAATGATGGCTGTGGGGCGACGCATACCGAAAAGATGTGCGAAACGGTCAAACGCTGCGGCGCGGATTGCGGCATTGCGCTCGACGGCGACGCCGACCGGGTGATTTTCTGCGATGCCGCCGGCGAAGTCGTCGATGGCGACCGGATCATCGGAATGGTTGCCCTCGACTATAAAAAACGGGGGAAGCTGGCCAATAACACCGTGGTCGTCACCTCGATGAGCAATCTCGGACTTCACCGGGCGATGCACGAATCCGGCATTGACGTCATCACCACCGACGTCGGCGATCATCTGGTCATCGAGGCGATGCGGGAAAAGCAATGCAATGTCGGCGGCGAACAGGCCGGGCATGTGATCTTTATGGACTATGTAACTACGGGCGACGGCATCATCACCGCGCTTCATGTGTTGAAGTTGATGTGCGAAAGCCGAAAGACGCTTCACGAACTTGCCGCCTTTATGACGGCTTTTCCGCAGAAAATGGTCAACTTGCCGATCCGGGAAAAAATCTCGTTTGAAAAATTGCCGTTGTTGCAACAGACGCTCGCCGATCTACGGAGTGCCGTCGGCGATTCGGGCCGGGCGGTCGTTCGCTACAGCGGCACGGAAAACAAACTCCGCATCCTGGTGGAAATGGCGGACGCCGAAATGCTCGAAAGTTGGTCGGAAAAATTGGTCGATGCGGCAAAACGGGAATTGGGGTGTGATGATGGCGAAAATCATTGAGCGGAAAATTCCGACGCTAACTCCGCTTTGCGAAAATGTCGGCGACATCGCCTTGTTGAATCGTCCGTTGCGCGAGATTTTGGCGGAAAAGCTCGCATCATTTACGATTGATATTGTCTGGCGCGCCGATTTCTTCCCTTCGGAAAAACTGCTTGCCGAGCTGCAAGGACGCGCTGATTTCACCGTCGTCAACGAGCGCGGAATGGAACTGGCGCGAGCCGGGCAGGGCGGAGAAAAATTTTCCGCCGAGGGGGTGGAAATTCGCTATCCCTGGGATATTTTGGCAATTAGCGAAAGCATCGTCAAAAATCTCGATCACGATGAAATCAAGGGAAATATTTCCCCGCGTGCCGAGTATACCGCGCATCTCGTTTTAGGCGAAAATTCCGTGATTTTGCCCGGGGTTTACATCGAGGGCAATGTCATCATCGGCAAAAACTGCAAAATCGGTCCGAACTGCTATATCCGGGGGAATACCGTCATCGGCGATTTCGCCCATATCGGCCAAGCGGTCGAGATCAAAAATTCCATCATCGGCAATCATTCCGCGGTGGGCCACTTGAGCTATGTCGGCGATTCCATTCTCGGAAACTGCGTCAACTTCGGCGCCGGAACCATCATCGGCAACTTGCGCCACGACGGCGCCAATCATCGCTCCATGATCCAAGGGCAACTATTGGATACCGGCCGGCGGAAGTTCGGGGCAATCGTCGGTGACCGTGTTCACACCGGAATAAACACCTGTATCTATCCCGGTCGAAAAATTGCTCCCGGTCAGTCGACCCGACCGGGAGAAATCGTCCAAAAGGATCTGCTTACAGCTCTTTGACGGCGATACTGCTCTTGAGCGTGGTGCTTTCGCCGGGGGCGAGGAAGCGCACGCCGCTGTCGTCGAGCAGTTTCGCCGCCTTGACCGCGTTGACCGTGCAGGTCTGCGGCTCGGGGCAGAAGAAGCGGTTGCGGTAGGAGCCGTTCCAAAACATCCAGAATTTGTACTGCGGATCGACCGAGTAGGTGATCTGCAGTCCCGCTTCGGGGTGGGTGAGTTTGGCGCCGCGGAAACCGTTTTTGGTGACGATCTCGGCGTGCATATCCAGTTTTCCCTCGCTTCCCGTAAAGTGCGTTCCGGCTTTGGAGTAGGTGCCGTCGGGCAGAATGCGTTGGGGTTCGAGATTGATCCGCCGCCCCGTGGTGACGTCAATGAAACTCTTGCGCGGCAACCGCATCACGGTGTGCTGACCAAAGAGCAACGGCATCTTTTCCTTTGCCAAATTGGTAATCTTGACCGTCTGATCGACCTTTTTCGGGGAAAAACGGTAATTGACCGCGACTTCAAAGGGATAGCGCCACAACGCGTCGGGAGTGTGCGTGTAAATCGCCCCCAGTTCGTTTTTGCCGGAAGTCACTTGCCAAATTTGCTTGTGGATGAAGCCGTGCAAATGATTGTGGCGGGAGGTTTCGTTGATCGGAAACTCGTACCGCTCACCCTCCAACTCGAACCAGCCGTCTTCGATGCGGTTGGGAAGAAAAAGCAGGGGAATGCCGTAGACGACGGTCGCCTTGGCGAACTTGGCGTAACTCCGCGGAGTCCGCACCACGTCAAATTGCTTGGGCAGATAGCAGAGTTTAAAAAGATTGCCGCCGTGCGGGGCGATCGCCGCCTGCCAGCAGTCGGAGCGAAAATGAAGCGGTCGCGGAGTTTTCATTTCGTCAGCACTCGATTTTTTCTTCCAGATAGTTGCGCAACTGGCTGATGTTGACCCGCTCCTGCAACATGGTGTCGCGATCGCGGACGGTCACGGCATTGTCGTTGAGCGAATCAAAATCAAACGTGATGCAGTAGGGCGTACCGATCTCATCCTGACGGCGATAGCGTTTGCCGATGCTGCCGGTTTCGTCGTACTCACTGCGGAAATGACGATCGATCGACTTGTAGAGCTCGTAGGCGTTTTCCTTGAGCTTCTTCGACTGCGGCAACACCGCCACTTGGATCGGCGACACCAGCGGGGGCAAGTGGAGCACGATCCGGGTGTCCTCATCCATATCCGCCTTTTGGGTGGCGGCCTGTTCTTCATCGTAATTGAGGCTGAGCAGCGCCAGGATCGTCCGATCCAGACCGACACTGGTCTCGATCACGGTCGGCATGATCTTGCGATGATTGTCGTGATCGACGTACTGCAGGTCTTCGCCGGAAAATTCGCTGTGGCGCGAAAGATCCCAGGTGCCGCGGTGGTGGACGCCCTCCAACTCGCCCCAGCCGAAGGGATATTTGACCTCGATGTCGATCGCCGCCTTGGCGTAGTGGGCGAGTTTTTCGTGTTCATAAATGCGCATGAAACTTTCGGGGAAGCGGAGTTTTTCCTGATAGTACTTGATCCGCTGGGCCTTCCAGTACTCGAACCACTGCATGCCTTCTTCGCCGTCGCAGAAAAATTCCATTTCCATCTGGGTAAATTCCCGACTGCGGAAAGTGAAGTTGCGGGGATTGATCTCGTTGCGGAACGATTTGCCGATCTGGGCGATGCCGAACGGCAGTTTCTGCCGGGTGGCGACCCGCACGTTGTGGAAATCGGCGAAAATCGGCTGGCAGGTCTCCGCCCGCAAGTAGGCGACGTGCTCCTCGTCGAAGACCGGACCGACAAAGGTTTTCATCATCAGATTGAATTCCCGCGGCTCGGTGAGGTCGTGACTGCCGCAGTTGGGGCAGGTGGTGGGATCATCCATCTGATCGACCCGGTAGCGGGATTTGCACTGACGGCAGTCGGTCATGAGGTCGCTGAACTGATCCAGGTGGCCGGAGGCTTTCCAGATCGTCGGATTGCAGATGATGGTGGAATCCAGCCCCTCGACGTTGTCGCGGGTCTCGACCATTTCGTGCCACCAGAGATTTTCGATCGCCCGCTTCATCCGCGAACCGTAGGGACCGTAGTCCCAGAAGCCGTTGAAGCCGCCGTAGATTTCCGAACTGGGGAATACGAAGCCCCGCCGTTTGCACAAATTGACGATCTTATCCATGAGATCGAGATTTTTTTCTTCGTCCGCCATAAAGCTATCTCCCTTGCTGTATTTGAGTGTCCAAAGCCTTATAATCCTAATAATATAACATCAGTTTGGCGTCTTTGCAATCTCCGGACGGGGAAAGTCCGGCGGGAACGCGGCGGTTCAATCCAAAAATTGGCAGAGATTGTCCACGGTCAGCTTGGGTACGTGGAGCACGTCGTGGTCGTCGAGATAGTAGGCGAGTGGATCCGTCGCTTCGGCATCGACCAGCTCCGGAGTTTCCCCGGGGTAGCCGACGGCGATCATATACAATACCGGTACATTGAGCAACTTTTCCGCCGCCTGCGGGTTGAAACTGCCGATCCAGCAGGCGCCGAGCCCTTCGGCTTCCGCCTGAAGCAGTAAGTTTTCGATCGCCGCCCCCGCGTCGGCGTGGAGCAACGGCGTGTTTTCGCCGGTGAAAGTTACCGCGATGATCGCCGTCGGGGCGGATTCCCCCCAAACCGGATCGCGCCGCGGCGCGACCAACCCGGCATAGCGGGTGAGTTCAAAAAGCCGACGGAGCAATTCTTGGCGCGTCACCACGATATAGCGCAATACTTGGCGATTAGTAGCGCAAGGCGCGATCCGGGCTGCCTCGATGAGACTCCGCAGTTTTTCCGGCGGGATCGGTGTCTGGGCGAAGCGCCGGATCGTGCGGCGGCGACGGATTTCCGGTAACAATGCCATATCAGAATACCGGCGGCCGGAAATCGGCGGAAGCGATCGGAATATCCAACTTGAAATAGATCAACTTGGCGTTTTGCCGCAAGCCGTTTTGGATGATCAGCGTTTCTTCCGGGATGCGGACCCCTTCGTGCATTCCGTAGCGGATCACTTGCGACTCGTATCTCACGTTGTTGCCGTTGAGGTTGAACACCCCGGAAAGCTTGCGGGGCAGGAAGTCGTGGGCGTCGATGTAAAGCTCGATCGGATTCATGCCCGGATTGGAGCAAGTGAGTTTATAGTACTGATTTTCCTCGTCCTTGCACTTGGATACCTCGATCTGAGAAAAGACGTCTTTGAGCAACGTATCCGGTTGAGAGATCCGTTGCAGGATCCGAACTTTTTCCAGTTGTTCGTGGGGAATGGTGCCGACGATTTCGGAGTTGTAGTCCGCGATCCACGCCTGCTGATCGTTGATGATGATCGCGTGCGCCGGGGCGTTGTCGTCAAAGGTGGTTACTTTAAAATTGCCCGGTTCCTCGAATTTTACCTCGACCATCTGCACGATATCCGGGTCGAGCCAACCGGTCGGGGTGCAAACTTCCTGACGGATTATCGAGGTGCGGGCGCGGGCGTAGCGCCCTTCGGGGTCGGTCGCCCGGGTCTTGCGCAATTCGATTTCATCCAAGCTGAGATCGGCGATGGTGTCTTCCTCGGAGGTCGAGGCACAGCCGCAAAACAGCAACAATATCGCCGCGGGGAAAAGAAATTTAGCATTCATCGGGCAGTATCTCCTATTACTGATATACGCTAATATAACACCGGTCGCACTCAAAAGCAATCGAAAATAAGCGATTCTGAAAAATTTTGCGCTCACGGCGAAAAAATCACTTGACAACCGACCGGAAAGCGTTGTATTAGTAATTTTGAGTGCATGTACACACATACACGCGGGAAAGTTTTCGCCGCGTCGAATAAAGGTTGAGGAAAAAGAATGTCGAAATTGCTCATCGTCGAGTCGCCCACCAAAGCGCGTACCATCGGCAAAATGCTCGGTTCGCAATTTGATATTGTCGCATCCATGGGGCATATCCGGGATCTGCCGGAGCATGAACTCGGGGTGGATGTCGAGCATGATTTTGCGCCGCTTTACGTCGAAACTCCCCGCAGTCGGCAGGTGATCAAAAATCTCAAAGCCGCCGCCAAAAATGCCGACGGCATCTATCTCGCCCCCGATCCGGACCGAGAAGGGGAGGCGATCGCCTGGCACTTGAAAGAGGTGCTTGCCGGTACGGTCAAGGCGCCGTTTTATCGGGTCACGTTTCACGAAATCACTCGGGGCGCGATCGAAAACGCGCTCCGGCATACCGGGGAGATCGATCAGAATCTGGTCGACGCCCAGCAGGCGCGCCGGGTACTGGACCGCATCGTCGGTTACAAGGTAAGTCCGCTGTTGTGGCGCAAGTTGGAAAAGGGGCGGAGCGCCGGCCGGGTGCAGTCGGCGGCGTTGCGCTTGGTGGTGGAGCGCGAGCGCGAGATCACCGCATTCACCCCGGAAGAATATTGGAGTTTTACCGCGGATTTCACCCGTCCCGCCGGGGAACTTTTCCGTTCCCGGTTGGCGAAGATCGACGGTCAGGATTTCAAGATCGGCAACGCCGAAGCTGCCGCCGCGCTGGAAGCGGCGGTCAATGGCGGCGGCACCCCGACGGTGGTGTCGGTTTCCGCGCAGGTCAAGCGCCGCAACGCGCCGCCGCCGTTTACCACCAGCACTTTGCAGCAGAGCGCCAACAACGTGTTGCACTACAGCGCCTCGTCGACGATGCGCTACGCCCAGCAGTTGTATGAAGGCGTCGATTTGGGCGATGGTTCCGGCGTGGGCTTGATCACCTATATGCGTACCGACTCGGTCACGCTCTCGCGGGAATCGCAGGTCGCGGCGGCGGAATTCATCGCGGCGACTTACGGCAAGGAATTTCTGCCGCCCCGCTTCAACTACTTCAAAAATAAATCCTCCGCGCAGGAAGCGCACGAGGCGATCCGCCCCACCGACGTCCGCCGCACGCCGGAAGCGGTCGCACCTTATTTGGATGCGCCGCAACTCAAACTCTACACGCTGATCTGGAAACGCTTCGTCGCCAGTCAGATGGCGCAGGCGGTGCAGAATCAGCACACGTTGGAAGTTGATCTGCCCGGCGCCGACGGCAAGGTTTACCGCTTCCGCGCCAGCGCGACCGAGACCACTTTTGCCGGTTATACCGCGCTTTTCAACGACGGCGCCAAACTGGAAGACGAAAAGCGCGCCGCCGCCATTTTGCGTAGCGCCGCGCAGGGCGAAAAACTCCGGCTGACGAAATTTGAGCCGACGCGCAAATTCACCGAGCCGCCGCCGCGTTACAGCGAAGCGGCGTTGATCAAGGCGTTGGAGGAAAACGGCATCGGTCGCCCCTCGACTTATGCGACGATCCTGCGGACGATCCAAGATCGCGGCTACGTCGGCAAAGAGCAGGGTAAACTGGTGCCGGAAGCGATCGGCTTTGCCGTGAATGATTTTCTGGTCGAGCGGTTGCCGAAACTTTTTGACATCGGGTTCACCGCCGATATGGAAACGCATCTGGACGAGATCGAGCAGGGCAAGCTCGGTTGGGTGGCGATGATGCAGGATTTTTATCGCCAGCTCACGCCGTGGATCAAGGCCGCCAACGAGTTCGACGCTCCGCCGGCGGAAAGTTCCCGGTCGCTGTTGGATCTGTTGCGCAAGATCGACTTTTCCGCCGATGCGCAAAATCGTTACGACAACGACAAATTCCTCGCTTCGGTGGAAAAGAAATTTGCCCGGAGCGGAAAGATTTCCGCCAAACAGCAGCGGGCGTTGGTGACGCTGGCTTCCCGCTTCATCAATTCGATCCCGCCGGAAGAACTCGCCAAGTTGCCGGAAGCGTTGCGCGAAGAACTGCAACTTGCCGCCCAACAGCGGCAGGAGGACAACGTGCGGCGGGCGACGGATGCCGAGGCGGCGGCAAAAGTGGATTACGCCGGGCTCTTTGCCGCCTTTGACGAGGTGAAATTTGCGCCGCCGGAAACCCGGGGCAAGATCACCTACGACGACGAAAAGTTTTTCCGTTCGCTCAAAAAGCAGGCGCTCGGCGGCAAATTGCTTTCCGATAAACAGCTTGCCGCGTTGGGCAAGTTGGCAAAGAAGTATCGCCCGATGCTCAAAAATTCGGCATTGGTGAATTCGATGCTCAAGTTGCCGGAAACGGCGGCTCCCGCCGACGCGGCGGCGACTTCGGTGGTGGAGTTGCCCGCGCTTTTTGCCGCCTTGGACAAGGCGAAATTCGAGCCGCCGGTCAAACGGGGGCGCTTCACCTATGATGATCGCAAGTTTTTTGACTCCCTGAAAAAGCAATATTTTTCCGGGCGTCAACTGAGTGACAAGCAGACCGCGGCTTTGCACAAGCTGGCCGCAAAATATGGAGTTGAGGGAAAATGAGTAAAAACGAAAAATGCGGTTGCTGTGGCAAGTATGGCAAGTTGAAAAAGGTGTTGGGGGGGATCGGCATCGGGCTGATCGTGGCGATTTTTGTACTCTTTGTTTTGCGAGATATCATCATTGAGCACAGCGTCGAGCAGGTCGGCTCTTATCTGACCGGTACGCCGATCGAGATCGGGCGCTTCTATACTTCGATTTTGGGTCGGGTGGAGATCAAAGACTTTTCCGTCGCCAACCCCCCGGGGTACACTCATCCGCACGCGATCGAGTTGGCCGAAGTCGTGATCGACCTCAATCCGTTGTCGGTTTTGACCGACCGGATCAAAATCAATCAGATCAAGATCGACGGCATGGGCGTAAATTATTCCGTGGGCTTCGGCAAGAGCAACTTGGGTGAGATCATGGATCACATCAACGAAGTGACCGCCAAGAGCGAACGGGATGCCGCCGAACCGGAAAAGCGTCCGGCTCCGAGCACCCCCGAAGAAAAGGAAGAGGCAAAAGAAGAAGCTGAAGTCAGCAAAAAGGTGGAGATCACCGAGCTTTCCATCAGCGGCAACCACGTTTCTTTCGGCGGGTGGGTCATCCCGTTGGGCGGCATCACCATGCACGACATCGGCAAAGAGAGCGACACCAGCATCGCCGAGGTGATCAACGAGGTTTTTGCGACGATTTTCAAGTCGACGGTGGAGGCCTGCAAGAGTGCCGGCAGTTCGATCGGCGACGCCGCCGGCAAAGCGGCGGATTCCGTCAGCGAAATGGGCAAAGACGCGATCAAGGCGATCAAAGATCTATTCTGATTCGCCGCGGATTTTTTCACCGGAGTCGGGGCTTTTTCCGACTCCGGATTTTTTTTGCAAAAAACCGGAGCTTTTGCCGGAAAAATGCTTGTTAAAATCGCCATTATGGATTATATTAAACTTCAATGGTGTATATAGACAATAAAGCATGGGTTTTTGCTAAAATATCAAAGGGGGAAAAATGAGCGAAGAGCGCAAGCGGGACGTGTTGGTCAATGTCGAAGATATCATGCACGTTGCCTATCTGCAATATGCATTGAGCGTCAACGTCGGTCGGGCGCTTCCCGATGTGCGCGACGGACTCAAGCCGGTCAACCGGCGCATCCTTTACGCCATGAACGAGGCGGGCTACCGCAGCAATCATAAGACAGTGAAATGCGCCAAGGTCATCGGCGACGTCATGGGTAAATATCACCCCCACGGCGACTCGTCGATCTACGACGCCCTGGCGCGAATGGGGCAAAACTTTTCCATGCGGGCAACGCTGATTTTCCCGCAAGGTAACTTCGGTTCGCTCGACGGCGATCCGCCCGCCGCCTACCGTTACACCGAGTGCCGGATGGAAAAACTCGCCGAAGAACTCCTCGTCGACATCGACAAAGATACCGTCGATATGATGCCGACCTACGACGAATCCGACCTGGAACCGACCGTGTTGCCGGCGAAGTTCCCGCAACTGCTGGTCAACGGCACCACCGGTATCGGCGTCGGTATGGCGACCAGCATTCCGCCGCACAACTTAGGCGAGGTGATCGACGCCACCGTTTGCCTCTTGGATAATCCCCGGGCGACGATCGACGAATTGTTGGAATATATGCCCGGGCCGGATTTCCCGACCGGAGCGACGATCCGCGGCCGCTTCTCGTTGCGGCAGTTTTACCACACCGGGCACGGCAGTGTCAAGATCCGCGCCAAGGCGGACATTATCGAAAAGAATGGTCACGAAGTCATCATCATCAGCGAGATCCCCTATGCGGTCAACAAGGCGCAGCAGGTGCAGACGATCGGCAAACTGGTGCGCGACAAGGTGATCACCGGCATCGCCGCGGTGCGCGACGAGTCGAATAAAGAGGGCGTGCGGGTCGTCATCGAGGTCAAAAAAGGCGCGATGGCGCAGGTCGTGCTCAACCAGATCTACGCCCATACTCAATTTGAAACTTCCATGGGTTGCACCATGCTGGTGGTCGATCACAACCGACCGCGCACGATGAACCTCTTGCAAGTTTTGCAGGCTTACATCGATCACCGTATGGAAGTGGTACTGCGCCGGAGCAAGTTTGATTTGGATAAGGCGCAGGCGCGGCTCCACATTTTGGAAGGTCTCAAGATCGCCATCGACAATATCGACGAAGTGGTGCGCATCATCCGCGGGTCGGAAAACCGCAAGGCGGCGGAAGAAGCGCTGCAGTCGCGGTTCAGTCTGTCGGCGTTGCAGTCCAAAGCGATCTTGGAAATGCCGCTGTACCGTTTGACCAATATGGCGATCGGCGACATCGTCAACGAAATGAACGAACTCTATCAGAAAGTCGCTTATCTCAAGTCGTTGATCGAAAGTCCCGAACTCCGGATGGGCGTCATCCGCGAGGAATTGCTCGACATCAAGGCGCGTTACGCCACTCCGCGGTTGACCGAGATCACGTTGGACGATTCCGATCTCAACATCGCCGATTTCATTCCCCGGCACAGTTGCGTGATCACGGTTTCCGACACCGGTTACATCAAGCGGGTGCCGGTCGATACTTACCAGACCCACCACCGCGGCGCCAAGGGCGTTATCGGCATGGGCACCAAAGAGGAAGACTCGGTGGCGCACATTTTCAATGCGCACAGTCACGACATCATCTTCTTCTTTACTGATCGCGGCTTCATGTACTGGCTCAACGTCTATGAGATCCCCGAGGGCATCCGCACCGGCAAGGGCAAGGCGATCATCAATCTGATCAAAGTCGAACCGGGTGAAAAGATCTGCGCGATGCTGACCGTCAGCCCGGAAGATTTCGACGATCCCAACCGCTATATCGTCATGGCTTCGCGCAAGGGCTACATCAAAAAGACCGAGCTGGCGCTCTTCCGCAATCTGCGCCGCACCGGTTTACGGGCGCTGATCATCGAAGACGACGACGATCTCATCGGGGCGGCGGTCGCCGCCAACGGCAACGAAGTGTTGCTCTCGACTCGCGCCGGCATGGCGTGCCGCTTCGATCTCACCGATGCGGAAGTTCGCCCGATGGGGCGGACCGCCCGCGGCGTGACCGGTATGCGCTTTAAGTTGGAAAACGACGAGGTCGTGAGCTTGGAAATCATTTCCGAGCCGACTTATGACGAGCCGGAAAACGACGAGGAAACCCAGGAACCGGAAACTCCGGAAGTTGTCGGCGAAGAACCCGAAGCGATCGGCGTAGGTCCGGAAGTGCTGGTCGTCACCGACGGCGGCATGGGCAAGCGTTCTTACGTTTCCACCTATCGCAAGACTCGGCGCGGTGCCAAGGGCGTGGTCAACATCAAGTTGCGGGAAAACGAAAAGGTGTTGAGCGTCATTCAGATCACCGGAAATGACGAGATCATTTTGACGACCGAACGGGGTCAGTTGTCGCGGATCCCGGCTGGCGAGATCCGGCGGGTCGGTCGGGCTTCGCGCGGCGTGAAGATCATGAACCTCAATCCGGGTGATCGGATCACCGGCGTGGCGCGGCTCATCCCAGTCGAAGGCACCGAAAGTCCGGCGGAAGAGCCGGCGGAAACCCCGACGACGGAACCGGCGGAATAAGACGCATCCATGTCTGAAGTCGATCTGCATAAACCGGCGGTCATCGGGATCGTCAACATCAGCGGCGATTCTTTCAGCGAGGGGTCGGCGTCCGGCGCGGATAGCGGGGCGGCACGCGCCCGGAATTTGTTGACCGAAGGCGCGGCGATCGTCGAGTTCGGGGCGGAATCCACCCGCCCCGGCGCCGCGGATATCGGCTTGGAAGCGGAGTTGGCGCGCCTGGTGCCGGTCGTGCGGGAGTTTCGCGCCCAGTGTCCAACGGCGCGTTTCGGCGTGGATACGCGGCGAGCCGGCTGTGCCCGGTGGGCGCTGGAGCAGGGCGCCGAGTACATAAGCGACGTTTCCATGGGGCGTTTCGACGCCGATATGGGTAAGACTTTGGCGGATTTTCCGGCGGCGAAGTTGGTCTTGTGCCACTCGCGGGGAACTCCGGAAAATATGCGGGAAGCGCGGTTCCGGGATTACGGCGGGGATGTTATTTCCGGCATCCGGGCGGAGTGGCTCGCCGCCGCCGAAAAGTTGGTGCAAATGGGCATGAAGCGGGAAAACTTGATTTTCGATCCCGGCTTCGGCTTCGCCAAAAGCGTGGAGCAGCAAGTGGAAATGCTCCAAAAGATCGCGGAGTTTCGCGACTTGGGGAAAATTTATGTCGGAGTATCCCGCAAGTCGTTTTTAGGTGAATTGGTTTCCGAGCCGGATCCGGCGCGCCGGCAAGGGGCGACGTTGAGTGCGGAACTGATCCTTGCCGAGCAGGGCGTGGATTACATTCGCACTCACGAGCCGAAACTGTTTGCGGATGCGTGGAAAGTTTTGCGGGAGGTGAAAAAATTATGAATTTCGCCTTGGAGTTCAAAGGAATTTTTGTGGCCGGATTGGAGATCGCCATCCTGTTTCTGGTCATTTACGGTATTTTGTACTACCTGCGGAACACCCGGACGTCCACGATTTTTGCGGGCGGGGTGATCGGGTTTCTTTTGCTGTCGTTTTTGGCGTCGTGGTTGGGGTTGCAGGTGATCGATCGATTGCTCGGCAAACTCGGCGACTCGTTGCTGTTGATCTTGCTGATCATTTTCCAGCCGGAGTTGCGCCGATTGCTCACCATGCTGGGCAGTCTTACGGTGTTGCGGGGCAAGCAGCGGCGCGAAGTCATCGGCGAAGTGTTGACCGCCGCGCAAAATATGGCAAAGCGCAAGTGCGGCGCCCTGATCGTCTTGGAACGGCGGGACCACCTGCAATGGCTCATCAACGACGCCGTGCCATTGGATAGTCGGCTTTCCGCGGTGCTGCTGGAAAGCATCTTTTATCCCAACTCGCCGTTGCACGACGGTGCGGTGATCATCCGCAATGACCGGATCGTCGCCGCTCGCGCGATCTTGCCGCTTACCCGGGAAGAACACCTTTCCGAACGGGTCGGTACCCGGCACCGGGCGGCGCTGGGGGTCTCCGAGGAATGCGATGCGGTGACGGTCGTGGTTTCGGAAGAAACCGGGAGCATCAGTTTGACCAGCGATGGCAAGTTTTATCGGGATCGGAGTCCGGAAGAGTTGGCACTGTTGCTGGAAAGAATGGTCGTACAACCGGATAAGGAAGAGCTTCATGATGTCGAACAGCTCAACCAGGACACCGGGGAGGGCAGGGAAAGACTATGATCCGCAAAGATATTTTGACGCGAATTTTTGTCAACGACTGGATGCGCAAAGTGGTCGCGTTGGTGTTGGCGGGAATGGTCTATTTTTACGTCGAATCCCAAACCCAGACGTACGCCAAAATGGAAGTGCCGCTGGATATCATCGCCGGTCCCGGAGTCGTCTGCACCGGCGGCGTACCGCAGAAGTTTGTCGAAGTGCAACTGCGCGGGCCCAAATCGGTATTGGAAAATAAGCCGGACTCAGAATCTTTCCGCGGTCGGATCACCGTGACGCGGGAAAATGAGGGGCGGGACGGAGTGTTTCGGGTCACGTTGACGCCGCGGTGTTTTCAGGAGTATCAAAACGTCAAGGTGGTCAAGGTGACGGATCCGGTCATCCCGTTGCCGGGATTCCAACCGCAGATAACCAAGCGGCTCAAGGTCAAAGTGGAAACCGACGGGGAGCTATCCACCAACTTTATGGTGGAAAAACTTCGGGCGATCCCCGGGGAAGTCACGGTCATCGGCCCGGAATCCGCACTCCGGGAGCGTAATGAGATCAGTACTCAAAAAATCCGGCTGAGCGCCGATCAAACCACGTCCTTCACTCAAAAGGTCGCGGTGGAAAAGTGGGGGGATGATCTATTCGTCGAACCAGAAGAGATCACCGTGGAGTGTGCCATTGCGCGCGCCACCGGCAAGCGTACATTTGAAAATCTCCCGGTGCTGATCGCGGAAAAAAGCGGCGACAACGGCATGGTCTTTGTCGACGGCAAACTTTCCTGCCAAGTTCAGGTCAGCGGGTTGCCTTCGGAGATCAACCAGCTGACCAATTCGGATATCAATGTCTACGTCAACGCCGACGAGATCACCGATCGGAAAATCGGCGCGGTCTACACCCGGGTCATCGAGTGCAACGTCAAGCGCCCGGGGATCAAGGTCGAGGCGATCGTCCCCGGCGAGGCGAAATTGAAAGTAATGCAAAAACGGTAATAAAAACCTGATAAATAAAAAGGAAACTCACTATGATCATTGAGAAATTGAATGCCATTTGTCATCGTCACAGCCGGTGGCTGTTCGGCAGTTTTACCGTCATCATCATCATTTCGTTTCTCGGCTTTTTGACTCCGGGGCAGTTCGGGGTCGGCTTCGGCGATCCGCGGGATGCGGAAATCGGCCGGGCGCTCGGCGAAAAGGTCACCTACAAAGACATTCTCCGCAAAAAACATGAGTTGGCGCTGGAGTACCGGCTGTTTTACGGTATGGTGCTGGATAGCGACCGGGTGCCCGACGAACAGGTGTTTTGGACGATCTGCTTGGATCGCAAGGCGGAAAAACTCGGTATCGTGATCCCCGACTCCGAGGTGGTCGCCCGGCTCAAGATGTTGCCGTTTTTTGCGGATGAAAACGGCAAATACGATCCCACCAAGTATCCGGCGCTGATCCGGAGTTTGGCGCAGCAGGGCTTTTCGGAAGCCGATTTGATCAATGCGTTGCGCACTCAGTTGCGGGGCGCGAGATTGTGGTCGGAAATCGAAAAATCGGTTACCGTCAGCGATTCCGAGGCGAAGAGCTTCTATCGGTTTGCCAATACGGTTTTCAGCGGCAAACTCTATGAATTTCCCGCCCCGGATGCGGAAAAAATTCCGGTGGATGAAGCGGCGTTGCGCAAGTATTTCGACGCGCATCGGGATAAGTACCAGATCGAGGGCAAGGTTTCCGCCAAGGTCGTGATCTTCCCCATCGACGCCGAGTTTGCCAAGCTGGAAAAGCAAGTTACCGACGCGGATCTGGAAAAGTTCTTTAACGATAATCGGAGCAACTATCCCGCGGACAAGGATTTTGCCGCGCAAAAAGCGGAAGTCCGCAAGAATTACCTGCGCGACTACGTAAAAATGCAGGCGATCGACAATGTCCAGAAAACGGCGTATGAATTTGCCTCGACGCTTTACAACGAGTTGGATGGCTTGAAAACCGCCGACGCGGTCAAGATCTTCATCCGGCGCGCCGCCGAGCAGAAGCTGCAGCTCAAGGGTGGCTCCGCCGCCTTTTCCGCCGACCAGATCGCCGGGATCAAATCGGCGGAACTCGTCAAGCGTTTGGCGGCGACGGGCGAACCGGTGCCGATGACCAACCCGGTCGTCAGCGAAGAGGGCGTATATGTCGGTTTTGCCGACAGCATTATGCCGACTCGCAACGCCGAATTTTCGGAAGCGCTCAAGGATGTTACCCGGGATTATCGCCAAGCGGAAGTGGAAAAACGCGTGCTCGCCCATGCCGAAGAAACGGTCAAAAAGGCGCAGGCTGCCGCCGATGCCGCCGCGCGGAGCGCGGTCTTTGCCGCCGATCCGGATTGCAAGATCAGCGACTTGGAGTTTTCGTTAGCGACCAAATTGCCGCCGGCGGGTTTGGAACTGGCGGCGCAACAGATGTCGCAGTTGGCGGTCGGGGAAGTTTCGGGTGTGTTGCCCGGTATCAAAGGCGCCCCGGTGGCGGTGCAACTTTTCAAGCGTACCGCCCCGGATATGAGTAAGTTTGAAGCCGAAAAAGCGCAGTACTTGGAAAAGTGCCGCAAGCAGAAATTGGCGTTGGCGACCGAACAATTCAAGGAAAGTTTGGCGAAAGAGTGCAGTTACACCGGAATTTCCCGGTGAAAAAAATCAAGTCAGGAGAAAACAAAATGGATGATTTGACTAAAAAAATTACCGACCGGCTGGAGGAACTCCGGGTTCACTTGCAGGCGGATGGCGGCGACTTGGAAGTGGTGGATATTACCGGCAAGGTAGTCCAGTTGCGGTTGCGCGGAGCCTGCGGCTGTTGCCCCCACGCGATGATGACGCTCAAGGGCGGGATCGAACGGATCTTGCGCGAAGAGATCGACCCGGAAATCGTGATCGAGCGCGTGGTTTAACCCGCTTGTTGATTTGGGAAAAGATCGGGTCCCGGCGAAGTCGCCGGGGCCTTTTTTATTTGAGTTTCCACACCGGGGCGTTGGCAGGCACTTGATTCGTGGTGTCGATGATCGGCGGCAATTTATCCACGATGCTCACCGCGATCAGGCGATTTTTGGGGTTGGTCAACTCGCCGCGGATCATCACCGTCGTTTTGCGGTTGGGAAAATCCCAAGTGAAGCGGGCGGTGCCGAGAAGATCCCCAAAGTAGTCGATCTTGCAAAGCGGCTCGGTCACGCGGGCGGATTGATATTCGTCCACCGTGATAACGTTGGGGTTGTTCAAATTATTCCGCAACGTCAACCGGGCGACGGTGAGCATTTCTTCCTTTTCGCTGTCGGTGACCATGGCAAATTTCTGCCCGTTTACGGTCACCGTGGAGCGACAGGCGCACAACAACAATGCAATTCCGAGCGTCAAACCGCTTAACATCATTTTTTTCATAGGTAGCTCCTCAGTTGCGGGGTAGATTCTGATAGTCCAAGAGGGCGTTCAACCAAGTGTTGAGTTTGCCCCAGTAAGAGTCGGCGCAAGGCGGCAATTCGGAATTGTCGATCCCGGCGGCGACGAGGTTTTCCAAAAACTCCGACTGCTGCTCGGTACAGCCATCCGGCAGCAGACCGTTTTCGTACAAATAGGTGCATTTGATGATCACCGCGCACTGCTCCAAGTTCCACCGAAAGGGAAGTTCCGCCCCGGAAAGTTGACTCAATACCGAGCGCAAAGCATCGTAGGTATAGGGTTGCGGCAGGTTTTCCGGCAAATTTTTGAGCAGAAACGCCCCGATCTTTTTTGCCATGGCAAAATTTTTCACCTGATCGGCGAGGGCGGTGAAATCGGTGGTCAACTCCAAGCGATCCAAAGTCCGAACTTCGCCGGGGCGGTCGTCTTTAAATTCGATTTCCAGCTCCCGGAAGTTATCCACCAACGAAAAGTGAGTGGGGGAAATGCTTTCCGCCCGGTGGAGCATCACCGCCATTTTGCCGTAATCGGGACTTATCCCCCGCAACAGCAACGCGGATTCCCGGCAGGGGTGTTTATCCAATACGATAAAGGGGGTGCTGACGATCACTTGGCAAGATTTCCCAGTTGTTGCTTGAGTTCCTGGATCACCAGTTGGGGATTGGCGCGCCCCCGGCTCAACTTCATCACCTGACCGACCAAGTATTGCAAAACCCGTTCGTTGCCGGCGAGATACTCCGCCACCTGCTTGCCATTGGCGTTGATCGCTTCGGTGACCACCGAACTGATCGCCGAGCTGTCGCTCACCTGCGACAGCCCCTCGGCGGCGATGATCTTTTCCGCGGAATCGCCGGACTGGAACATCTTTTCCAGTACGGTTTTGCCGATTTTGCCGTTGATTTTGCCCGCTTCCACGAGATTGACCAATTCCGCCAGTTTTTCCGGGGTGACCGGGCAATCGGCGAGTTCCTTTTTGGCTTCGCCGAGCACGCGGAGCAACTCCGAACCGATCCAGTTCGCCAGGTTTTTGGGCGATTTGACCAACTTCGCCGCCGTATCGAAATAAGCGGCGAGCGCGGTATCCGAAGTCATCACCCCGGCATCGTACTCGTTGAGACCGTATTCGGAAATGAAGCGTTGCCGCATCGCGTCGGGCATTTCCGGCAGTTCGGCGCGGACGCTGTCGATGAATTCATCGCTCAACTCGATCGGCATCAGATCCGGATCGGGGAAGTAGCGGTAATCGTGGGCGGATTCCTTGCTCCGCATCAGATAGCTCTCGCCGTTTTCGTCGTTCCAGCCGCGGGTTTCCTGGTGGATCTGACCGCCGGAAGAAAGCACTTGCTCCTGCCGCCAGATTTCGTATTCAACCGCCCGGTGCACCGCCCGGAAACTGTTGAGGTTTTTGAGCTCCACTTTGACGCCGAATTCCGCCTGACCGACCGGGCGGAGCGAGATGTTGACGTCGCAACGCATTTGCCCCTTTTCCATATCGCAGTCGCTGATTTGACCGTAGCGCATCATTTCCTTGAGCTTGGTCAAGTAGGCGTATGCCTCATCGGCGGAGCGCAGATCCGGTTCGCCGACGATTTCGATCAACGGCACCCCGGAGCGATTGTAGTCCGCCCCGGTGGAGTGGTGCAGGTGGTTGAGTTTGGCGGGGTCTTCCTCCAAGTGGATCCGGGTGATGCCCAACCGCTTTTCCGGCAAGGGCGCGCCGGAAAAACCGGTGCCGCCGATCTCAATGTAACCCTTTTCGCAAAAGGGCAGGTCGAA
>JAZTWK010000074.1:0-9102 GCA_045635865.1 Victivallaceae bacterium | reverse complement strand
GCCGCGGTGGGGGGCTTGGATCTGGAAATGAATGGCGGCGAGGGCGCGTGGTTCAATCACCCGTTGCGGAAACTCGTCGAGCAGGGCTTCGTGCCGATGGCGCAGATCGACGATAAGGCTTTGCGGATCTTGCGCCTGTTGGATCGCACCGGGTGTTTCGACGCTCCGACCGAGCCGGAAAAGATCATCAGCACTCCGGAACATCGCCGGATCGCCAAGCGCCTGGCGCAAACCGGCATGGTACTGCTGCAGAACGACGGCATTTTGCCGCTGGATCGGCACCAGATCAAAAAACTCGCGGTGGTCGGCCCCGCGGCGGATTTTCAGCACAATATCGGCACTCTCTATATGTGCGGCGGCAGCGGCGCGGTGCATCCGGAATATGAGATCACCCCGCTGGATGGTTTGCGCGAATATTTGGGCGACAAGGCGGAAATCGTTTTTGTGCCGGGTGAAGTGTTTACCCATACCCGCACCATTGATGATGATTTGGTGCGGACTGCCGACGGCCAACCGGGCTTGACGGCGGAGTATTTCGCCTCCGGAGATGAGCTTGCTGATCCCGCCGCTACTGCGGTGCTGAAGCAGGTGGAAAAACACTTGGATTGGGTCTGGGGCAATATGTCCAGTTGGGTGGCGGTGGAAACCCGCCGTTCGGTACTGGATGATCTGGCGTTTGGCGTGCGGATGCGCGGATTTATCGTGCCGAAGCACACCGGGCGGGCGAGCATCGGGCTTTATCAATCGGGTACCTGCAACGCCAAAGTTTACCTCGACGGCAAGTTGGCGGTGGATAACCAGAGTGAAGGCTATCAAAACGGTATCTCGCTCTTTACGCTCGAAACTATCGCCGGAAAGCCGATCCCGATTGAAATCACCTGTATCCGCAAGTGGGCAAACAGTCAGTTGGGCTTGCGACTGCTCTATATCCCGGATTCCGGCTTTACTATTGACGCCGTCCGCGACGCCGACGCGGTGCTCTACTTTGGCGGCAGCAATCACTTGTACGACAAAGAGGCGATCGGTATATCTTCGGTCAACGTCTACGCCGACATGCCGGATTTCAATATGCCGGGTAAGCAGGATGAACTTATTTCCCAACTTTTGGCGATCAACCCCCGCACGGTGGTGACGCTGATCGGCGGTGTGCCGCAGAGCGTGGAGCAGTGGGCGGATCGCGCCCCGGCGGTGCTGGAAGCGTGGTATCCCGGCATGGAGTCGGGGCGGGCGCTCGCGGAAGTGCTTTTCGGCGATGCCGAGCCGGGCGGGCGACTGGTCTGCACTTGGGCGAAGGCGTTGGACGACTATCCCTGCCACCGCTACGGGCTATTCCCCGGCGTTACCGAGCAGTACAACGCTTACAGCGACTATCTGGAAGGTATGTTCGTCGGTTACCGCTACTTTGATCGGGAAAAAGTCGCGGTGCGCTATCCTTTCGGCCACGGCTTGGGTTACACGCAGTTTGATTTCAAGCTGGGAAAAGTGGCGAAAGCGGGGCGCGAAGTGCGCGCCACGGTCGAAGTCACCAATACCGGCAAGCGGCGCGGGGCGGCGATCGTCCAACTCTATATCCACGCCGAAAATCCGCCGTTGCCGCGGCCGGAACAGGAATTGGCGGACTTTGCCGACATCGAGCTTGCCCCCGGCGAAAGCGGCGAGGTGGAATTGAAACTGGCGGAACGGGATTTTTCCGGTTTTGACGAAGCGGGTAAACTTCACTTCGCCCCCGGCAAATACGAGTTGCGCTTCGGCACTTCCTCGCGGGAAATTTTTGCCGTCAAGGATATTCAGTTGGATTGAGTCGGGCGGGGCGCCGAAGTCGATTTACCAACTTACGGCGTTGAGGAACTCATCCGCCCCCGCTTCGTCGAACTGGAAGTTTGCCTGATCCGAGCGTTCGCTGACCGTGACGACCAGCAGTCGGTTATCCGGCGTGATGAGCATAAAACCGCGACTGTGCAACTGCGCCGCAGGTTTGACCCCGGTGTCGATGCACCGGGTGGTTAATTCCAGCGTAGGAGTTCCCCGGCGAGAATCTTGCTTCAAATCGAAGTGAAACTCTTTTATCCTATCCGTTTCCTGTTGTTTCATCTTCTTTTCCAGCATCCGCGCCATATCTCCCAATTTGTCCAAGGTGAGTTTCGGATCGGGCGGGGAAACGCGCACCTCGGCGATCGTGGTGTGGCGGATGTATGCCCGGTCGATTTTGCCCCACATGGCGTGGTTGGGCTTCTGGTACTTGGGCGACGCGACCCAACCGGCAGGCGGAGTGACGGCAAATCCCTCAAAAGTCGGGGCGACAACGGCTGGTTCCGCCGCGGAAACGGTCAGCACGGTCGCCAACGCGAGGAGGAATCGATTCATACCGGGACTCCGGGGTTTTATCAATCCACCGTCTGCAAATAGTAGCGCTTAAAGAAGCGCTCCGGATCGAGGGAACGTTTGGCGTGGCGCAAGACGTCGTCGTTGTAATCCTGCTCGCAGTTGATGAATTTCGCCTTGCCCCGCAATTCCAGCGCCAAGAGCCGCGTCAGGGTTTGCGACGCGCCCTTGACGGCGTGATCCGCCTTTTCAAAGTGGATGTCGATCGTTTCCGGATTGAGTTGGCTGTAAACCGCCATGCCGACCGGATAATCCTTTTCGGCGTACATGATGATGCCGCCCAGTTTCAGCTCGGCAAAGTTGGCGAGCGCCTTTTCCAGCGCCGCGGTTTCTTCGTCGATGAATTGGCACTGCACCAAGTGGGAATTGAGGTCGCGCACCAACGCCTGCGCCGCCGGGAGTTCCGCGGCGTCGATGTGCCGTAACTCGGCAAAGGGCCAGTTGGCTTGAAACTGCTTGACCAGATTGTATTTCTTTTTCAGCTTCGGCCCGGCGCAAGTGGCGATTTTTTCGATCGAAAAGAGATAGTCGATCTCGCCCTCGTCGTACTGGATCTCAAAGTGGCGGTCGCAGTCGGCGTGGCGATCGAGGAAATCTTCCGGCACGTCATAGACGCCGCCGTCGGATAAGCCGGCGTCGATGAATTTTTTGCTGATCCGGTAAAGTTCGGTCGGGGTGGTCCACTTGCCGATCGGGTAGTGGATCTGCCGGGTCGGGCGCTCGTAGACGACCAACCGGTCGCCGAGATCGACGAACTCATAGCCGTAGGAGTCGGCGTAGCAAAAGAGATTGACGAAACTGCATTCGCTGCTCTGGCTGGCAAGCGTACCCAGATGCTTTTCAAAAAGCGCCCGATCCGTCAACGCAATCGGGCGCAATCCGGAAAGATCGATTTTCATTGCCAAATCCGATCTTCGCACACCATGATACCGGCGCCGGTCGCCACCGCGTTAAGCGGAGCATCCGAAACGAAAACCGGCAAGTTGGTCTCTTCGGAAATCAACTTGTCCAAACCGGCGAGCAAAGCGCCGCCGCCGGCGAGCATGATGCCCCGGTCGACCAAGTCGGCGAGCAATTCCGGCGGGCAGTGCTCCAAGGTACTGCGCACCGCTTCGGCGATGCTGGTGACCGGCTCCTGCAACGCCGTGCGGATCTCCTGCGCGGTGATGCGGATGATCTTGGGGCCGCGGGAAACCATATCCCAGCCCTTGATCTCTTTGACCTGATCGTCTTTTACCGGATAGGCGCTGCCGATCTCCTTTTTGATATTTTCCGCGGTGGGCGCGGCGATGACGACATTGTGGTTGCGGCGGATGTACTGGATGATCGCCTCGGCGAGCGCGTCGCCGCCGACCCGGATGCTCTTGGAGTGGACGATGCCGCCCAGAGAGACGATCGCCACCTCGGTCGTGCCGCCGCCGATATCGACGATCATGCAACCGGTCGGTTCATGCACCGGCAAGCCCACACCGACCGCCGCCGCCATGGGTTCGTCGACCAGTCGGATGTCGCCCGCGCCCGCTTTGCGCGCGCTGTCTTCCACCGCCCGCTTCTCGACGTCGGTGATGCCCGAAGGCACGGCGATGAGCAGATTGGGATGCAAGATCCGACGATACCAGGGCTGATTGCGCATCGCGCTCTGGATGAAACTGCGGAGCATGAATTCGGTGACTTCAAAATTGGCGATCACGCCCTCTTTCATCGGGCGGATGGTTTCCAGATTGACCGGGGTCTTGCCCATCATTTCCTTGGCTTCGCGGCCGACGGCGATGACTTCGCCGGTGTTGATCTTGCGGGTGACCACCGACGGCTCGTTGAGCACGATATCCTGATCGCGCACATAGACCAGACAGTTGGCGGTGCCGAGGTCAATGCCGATGTAGGTGGAAAAGAGTTTGGAGAGAAATTGCATTGCCATTTTTATTCACCCCTTGTATAATGGTTTCATCCAAAGTTATAAACACTTACCATACAATACTCCGGAAGTGGTGAAAATGC
This sequence comes from Victivallaceae bacterium, assembly GCA_045635865.1. Lineage (GTDB taxonomy): Bacteria > Verrucomicrobiota > Lentisphaeria > Victivallales > Victivallaceae > UBA1784. Next base: position 4,722 of record JAZTWK010000074.1, on the reverse strand, counting down.
AAGTATTTTTCCGGGCAAATGGGTGGATTTTTTCCCAGTTTGGTGCTAAAATAAAAACGGGGATAAAATTTTAGCCAAACGAGGGGAACAAATGCTGAAAAAATCCTTGACGCTCTTTTTGCTGGTCGCGGCGTTGCTTTTGGGCGCCGGATCGATCAACTGGCAATCGGCGAAGTCGATCGCGCCCGGTTTTCAGTACCTCAACTTTACCCGCAAGAGCCCGCGGCTGATGCAGATATTCATCATCCGGGTCGATCTCCAAACCCCGGGATTGCGCTTCACCGGCACTCCCGGTGATCCGAATTTGGGCAAGCCGATGCCCGACTATCCGGAATTGCCGATCGTCACTCGGCGGCAGACGACGGCGGATTTTATCCATGCCAAGCGCAAAGAGGGGAAAAAGCTGATCGTCGCGGTCAACGCTTCGCCGTGGAAACCGTGGACTTCCCCCTTTGATCATCGCTACGCGCGGCCCTCGGGCGTGATGATTTCCGACGGCAAGCTGGTGTGGGACAACGGCTCGGCGGGCGCGGCATTCTTTGTGCGCAAAAACGGCAAGGCGGGTATCGGCGACGACCTTTCCCCGAGCGATTATTCGGATCTTGAATTGGTGGTCACCGGTTTCAGCATCATCCTCAAGGACGGCGATAAAAAAATTTCCGGGCGCACCGATCTGGCGCCGCGCACGGTTTACGGACTTTCCGCCGACGGCCGTTATCTCTACCTGATGGCGATCGACGGGCGGCAGGATAAGTACAGCAAGGGCGCCACGACCGACGAGTGCGCCGAAATCTTGTTGGAAGCGGGCGCCGCCGACGGGATCAATATGGATGGCGGCGGATCGACCACCTTGATCTATTGCACCAAAAACGGCAAGGCGATCACGGTCAACCGACACGACCCCAAGGGGAAATACTACCGCCCGGTAGCCAACAACGTCGGCATTTACGTCGAAAGCAAGCGCAAGTAAGGCGCTTTATTTGGCGATAAAGATCGTCTGGGTCGGATAGGCAAAGGATAAGCCGGCGGCGTTGAATCTTTCCACCACCGTCAGATTGAATTTTTCCTTGCGGTGCTGGAGCGTGTACCAGTCGGTGGCTTCAAACCAGACAAAGCCGCGGATCTCCAACGACGAAGCGCCGCACTTGTTGAAGAAAAAGTCCGCCCGGCGGCCCTCCAAGTGGCTCCCCAATTCATCGGCGATCTGGTGGATGATCTCCAGCGCCTGCCGAATTTTTTCCGGCGGCGTCTGATAGATCAGGCCGTAGTTGAATTCCTCGCGCCAGTAGCGGCGGTCGGAAAAGTTTTCCAACTGCGCATCGGCGATCATCCGGTTGGGGACGTCCACCTGCTTGCCGTCGAACGCCCGGATCTTGACGCTGCGGAAACCGATTTTTTCGACGATCCCCTCGATGTCGCCGGATCTGACCCAGTCGCCGACCTTGAAAAGCCGACTGCCGAGTATCGAGAAAGCACCAAAAAGATTGGCGATAGTGTTTTGCGAAGCGAACGCGATCGCCACCCCCAGCACCCCCGCGCCGGTGAGGATCGGGGTGATCGCCAGATCGAAAAGTTTCTGCAAAATAAATACGAGCGTGGCGACCCAGATCGCTGCCTTGATGATGCGCAGACCGAGATCCAGCATCAGCTTATTCATCTGAAAGAGATCCGGTCTCCGGCGCTCAAAGCGCGAAATGATGAATATGTCGATGAAGTCGATGATGTGGAGCAACGCCGCAAGCGTTACGACCAGAAAAAGCGCGTAAAAAACGCGATCAAAGATCATATCCAGTTTGCCGGGGTAATCCACCAGATTGTTGCTGACCGAGAGCCCGATCATCAACACGCCCAACGCCGCCGGAGTCGCCATGGTGGCGAAAAATCCCGCCAGCGCCGACACTTTTCGCCGAAACAACGCGGGCAGCCACCGCTTGGTAAGCTTGTGGACCAAGATCGCCGCCACTACGGAAATCAGCGCCATGATGATCGCGTTGTAGAGCCGCAGTTGATTGCGGGCGAACCATTCGCCCAAATCGGAAAAACTTTCCGACAGCGATCGGCAGACGGCAAAAATACTATCCGGGTCGCCGTAGTTTTTGCTCATGACCTAAACTCCTTATGTTGCCGATATATAATATACTCGTTACGGAGCGATTTTGCAACAAAAAAACGTCCGCCGGAATTCCGACGGACGTTGTTGAGCAGCGTATGCTTACTTGATGTCAAACGAGGCGAAAGGTTTATCGTCGTTGTAGAAGTACCAGTCGAACTTCACCTTGTTGTCGTCGTCGATCGTCATGATGCCATAGCCGAACGCAAAGTAATTGACGGGATCTTTGATCTTGCCGTTGTACTCGGCGAGGAAGGCTTTCATCTCTTCGGGATCTTTGACCCGGTCGTAGTTGATCTCCGGCAAAAAGTCGCAGGTCTCGCAACCGATCTCGTTTTTGATCGGCTCTTTGGTCCACGCGAAATTGTCGATCGCCGCGCAGATCGTGATCTGGGTGAAACTGCCTTTTTCTGACTGATAGACTTCGTGAGTGAAGCGGTGGACATGACCGCAGAGCACGTTGATGTGATTTTCCGCGAGGTAGTCCAAAAGTTCACGACGCTTGGTGTCCATGCCGGCGTAGCCGTAGACCAACCAGCGCGAACCGGGCGAGCAGGGGAGCACCGGCAGGTGGCAGATCAAAAATTTGTTGACCGCGTCGGGGTTGCGTTTGATCGTTTTTTGGATAAACTTGAAGCCCTCGTCGGCGCCGGCGATGTTATCCCAGAAGATAAAGAGGTTGGCGCCTTCGCGCACCGCGAAGTTGCGCTTTTGCGTGCCGATGCCCAACAGCGAGGAGGCGGAGAAAAAGGCGTCCCGCATTTCTTTGGGATTGTTCTTTTTGGGATCGGGATCGGTGGGCGACTTGGCGTATTCGTGATTGCCGATCACGGCATAGTATTTCTTGTCTTCGCCCAGATAGCGCTTGAGCATCGCCATATAGGTGTTGAGCGCATCGGTCAGGGCTTCAGGCGAGCAGATGTAGCCCTCGAGGTTGTCGCCGAGCAAAAAGACTTTGTCGAATTCACGCTTGGCGGCATTTTTGAGCATGACCTGACCGTAGGAATCTTCGCCTGCCCAAACGCTGGAATAACGGTTGATCTGATCGACCAGCCACATCCGCTTGGGGTCTTCCTGGTGCCACTTCGGGCCGTCAAAGTGAGTGTCGGAAAACAGGAGTATCTTTTCCGCTCCGAGTAGTTGAATGGCGGCAAACGCCAACGCGAACATGAATTTTTTCATAACTTCACCCCTTTATCTGGTTTCGGTGTACTGAAAGTAATATAATCGGCGACACTTTTGGTGTCAACTATCCTAATGCACAAAAAACGGTCATTATGCAAAGCTTGTTCAGCCGATCGCGCGCTTACCGGAGTTCAAACGACGCAAAGGGCTGATCGGCGTTGTAGAGATACCAGTCGATTTTCGCCTTGTTGTCATCGTCGATCGTCAGAACCCCGTACCCAAAGGCGCGATAGTTGGCAACCTCTTTGATTTTCCCGTTGTATTCAGCGAGAAAGGTCTTGATCCCCTCGGGGTCCTTGAGCCGGTCGTAGTTGGTTTTGGGCATATAGTCGCAAACTTTGTCGTTGATTGCGTACTTGACCGGCGCCTGGGTCCAGGCGACACCGCCGGTTGCCGCACAAAACGTTACTTGGGTGAAACTGCCTTTTTCCGACTGGTAGACTTCGTGGGTAAAGCGGTGGACGTGACCGCAGAGCACGTGGATGTGATTTTGGGCGAGGTAGTCCAAGAGTTGGTGCCGCCGTTCGTCCTGATTGGCGCGCCCATAGACCAACCAGCGCGAACCGGGCTCGCAGGGGAGCACCGGCAAGTGGCAGATCAGAAATTTATTGGTCGCATCGGCGTTGCTTTCTATCGCATCGCGGATAAATTTGAAGTCGTTATGGCTGCCGCCGATGTTGTCCCAAAAGATGAAAAGATTGGCGCCGAAGCGATAGAAGTAGTTGCCCTTTTGGGTGGAGATACCCAACTTCTCGGCGGTGTCGAAAAAGGCATCTTTCGTCTTGGGATTTCCGGGGACCCCGACGTATTCGTGATTGCCGATGACCGCGTAGTATTTCCGGTCCTTGCCCAGATAGCGCTCGAGGGTCGCCATATAGTCAGTGAGCGCTTCCGAGGTGGCTTCGGGGGAGGAAAAATAGCCATTGAGGTTGTCGCCGAGCAAAAAGACCTTGTCCGCCGGCTGTTTCGCCGCGTTTTTGAGCAGGCTCGGGCCGAGGGAATCCTCGTTTTTCCAGACGTTGGAGCGATTTTGGACTCCCCGGAATAGATTCCGGCTTTTGATCTCCTCACTGTTGTGCCACTTCAAATTGTCGAAGTGGGTGTCGGATAGGATCAGGATCTTTTCCGCCCCGAGCAGTTGCAGAGCGACCAGGGTTAACGCGAACAATCCGAAAACCAAAAACTTTTTCATCTTACCCTCTGGTTCGTGGTGAAACGTATGGTTAAACTATTTGGGATTGACCAAATAGCGGTAGCCCCGGATGATCCAGACGCGATAACTGCTCCACGGCGAGTGGCGGCGGCCGGTGCCGGATTTGATCCGCCGGAAGATGATCTCAAACGCGATCGCATCAAAAATGCCGGTCAGCACCCAGAAAACCGGGTAGGAGAAAATGAGGAAGCCGAAAGTCGGATGCAGCGGCAAT
>JAZTWK010000073.1:0-22477 GCA_045635865.1 Victivallaceae bacterium | reverse complement strand
TCGACTTCTTCCCGGATGATTTCCTCACCGTCATCGACGAGTCGCACGTCACCCTGCCCCAACTGCAGGCGATGTATAAGGCGGACCGCAACCGCAAGCAGACCCTCATCGACCACGGCTTCCGGTTGCCCTCGGCGCTGGAAAACCGCCCGCTCACCTTTGAGGAATTTCTCGGCGTCAACCGCGAGATCGTTTTCGTTTCCGCGACCCCCGGCGACTTCGAGTTGGAAAAGAGCCGGGAAGTCATCGAACTGGTGGTGCGCCCCACCGGCTTGCTCGACCCGGAAATCGAGATCCGCCCGCTGGAAGGGCAACTCGACGACGTTATATCCGAGATCCGCGCTTCCAGCGCCCGGGGCGAGCGCACGCTGATCACCACCTTGACCAAGAAAAGTTCCGAACGGCTGGCGGATTATCTATCCGAAGTCGGCATAAAAGCCGGCTATCTCCACAGCGAACTCGACGCTTTAGAGCGGGTGCGGGTGCTCAACAAATTGCGCGACGGTGCCTACGAGTGTACGATCGGCATCAACTTGCTCCGCGAGGGCATCGACCTGCCCGAAGTGGCGCTGGTGGCGATCCTCGACGCCGACAAGGTGGGCTTTTTGCGCTCCGAGCGGGCGCTGATCCAGACCTGCGGTCGGGCGGCGCGCAATCAAGCCGGGCGGGTGATCCTCTACGCCGACACGATCACCCCCGGCATCAAGGGTTTGCTCGAACAGACCGAGGCGCGCCGTCGCAAACAGATCGCCTACAACAAGTTGCACCATATCACGCCCAAGACCATCCACAAGGAAAAGAAGCTCACCATTCAGGAGATCATCGCCGCCCCCAAATCTTCGGGCAAAAAGCGGATGCCCAAACTGGCGAACGATCAGTGGAGCATCGCCGACTTCGGCTCAATGGAGCACGACGAGCGCGCCCAGTTGATCGCCGAGCTGACCAACGAAATGCTCGCCGCCGCCGAAAAACTGGAATTCGAGCGCGCCGCGGAGTTGCGGGATAAGATCCGCGAACTCAATAAGGAATAAAAAAGGGAAAAGGGCCCGACCGACGGGAGGTCTCGCCGCCCGCGCCCTTTTCCCCGAGGAAGGGTTTATTTGAATACCGAGTCGAAACTCTGCATCGACGAGGCAAAATCCATCTGCCGGGTGAATTCGCAGGCGTCTTTGGCGCCGAATTTGCGCTCCATGCCGCAATCTTCCCACTCCACCGAGAGCGGTCCGGCGTAGCCGATCACGTTGAGCTGGCGGATGATCGCCTCAAAATCGACGTCGCCGTGCCCCGGACTGCGGAATTCCCAGCCGCGCCGCGGATCGCCGAAGTTGAGATGAGAACCCAGCACCCCGCTTTCGCCGTCGAGCGTCACCGCCACATCCTTGACGTGGCAATGGTAGATGCGGTCGGAAAAACGCCGCAGGAACTTGACCGGATCGACGCCCTGCCACACCAGATGGCTCGGGTCGAAGTTGAAGCCGAATTCCGGGCGGCGGTCGATCGCCGCCAGCGCCATTTCCGCCGAGTAAAGATCAAAAGCGATCTCGGTCGGGTGGACTTCCAACGCGAACTTCACCTCGTTTTTGGCGAATTCATCCATGATCGGGTTGAACTTTTCCGCAAAATCGCGGAAGCCCCGTTCGATGTCGCGGGGTCCCACCGGCGGGAAAGAATAGACCAGATGCCAGATCGACGACCCGGTAAAGCCGGTGACCACCTTGACCCCGAGGTTGCGGGCGGCGCGGGCGCTCTTTTTCATGCACTCGATGCCCCACGCCCGCTTGGCTTCGGCGTTGCCCGCGCAACTTGCCGGGGCGAACGCGTCGGAGCGGGAGTCGTTGTTGGGGTCGCAGACCAACTGACCGGCGAAGTGGTTGCTGATCGCCCACAGCTTCAAGCCGTAGCGATCCAGCTTTTTGAGCAACTCGTCGCAATAGGTCTGATCGTCGGCGGCGCGCTCAATATCCAAGTAGCCGCCAAAGGTCGCCAGTTCCAAGCCGTCGTAACCGCAATCCCGCGCCAACGCCGCCAGATCGTCGAACGCCATATCGCTGAATTGCGCCGTAAAAAGAGTTACCGGACGTGCCATAAATGCTTCTCCTTAAATAGCTTAATCCAATTTGGTCCACTTTTCGTTTCCGGCGGAGTTTTTCACCACCGCGTGAATGAACTTCACCCCGCGCACGCCGTCGTGAACGGTGGGAAATTCCGGAGTGTACGCCGCGCCCGCGAGTTTTGCGTCGATCGCCCCCGCCACATCCCGGTAGATGTTGGCAAATGCCTCGATGAAGCCTTCCGGGTGACCGGCGGGGATCCGGCTGTACTCGGCGCCGACGCCCGCCCAGTTGCGGCGCAGATGCTCTTCGGGGCGGTCGTTGTATTTGACGATCAGCGTTTCCGGATCCTGCTGGCGCCACTCGAGCGCGGCGCGGGTGCCGTAAATACGGATCTTGAGCGCATTCTCCTCGCCGATCGCCACCTGACTGGCGGAAAGCGAACCGATCGCGCCGTTGGAAAACTTGAGCAGCACATCGCCGTCGTCATCGAGTTCCCGGCCGGGCACGAAATTTTTGATGTTGGCGGAAAGTTCGGTGATGTGCAAGCCGGTGATGAATTCCGCGAGATTTTCCGAGTGACTGCCGATGTCGCCCATACAGCAACTGATGCCGCTGGTGCGGGGATCGGTGCGCCACTTGCCCTGCTTGTTGTCGGGGGTGACGACGTCGGCGAGCCACCCCTGCGGGTACTCGACCATGATCCGGCGGACTTCGCCGAGATCGCCCTTTTTTACCATATTGCGGGCGACCCGCACCATGGCGTAAGCGGTGTAGTTGTGGGTCAACGCGAAGATCAGCCCGGTGCGTTCGACCTCGGCGGCGAGCGCCTCGGCGTCTTCGATGGTGAGCGTCATCGGCTTTTCGCAGACGACGTGGAATCCGTGCTGCAGCGCCTGCATCGCCACCGTGTAGTGCAGATGATTGGGGGTGCAGATCGACACGAAGTCCATCCGTTCGCCTTCCGGGAGCGCGGCTTCGCGCTCAAACATTTCGGTAAAGTTCGCGTAGCACCGTTCCGGCGGCAGGAAAAGTTCCGCCCCGGTGGCGAGATTTTTCGCCTTATCGGTGCTGAAAGCGCCGCACACCAACTCGATCTTGCCGTCGAGCCGGGCGGCGATGCGGTGGACGTTGCCGATGAAAGCCCCGGCGCCGCCGCCGACCATACCCATACGAATCTTGCGTTTCATCACTTGATAATTCCTTCCTTTTTCATCACTTCGATCAATTTATCCGCCAAATAGTACTGCCCTTGCTGATTGATATGCACGCCGTCGTCGAGGATCAACTGATAGCGTTGCGGATACATTTCCCGGTGTAGATCAAATAATACATATTGATTGTCGGCGGCAAACTTGCGGGTGATATCCCGATACGGCTCAAGATTGCGGTCCAAATCCCAGTCGGGGAAACTCTGGTGGATCGCATGTTTTTCGGTGATGATCGGCGGGAAAGTGATAACCACCACTTTGGTCTTTTGGGGAAGTCCGGCGCGGAAATCCGCCAAGTGCTTTTCAAATTCCGGCAACCCCACCTGCCGTTCTTTATTCCACGGATCGTTGTTGTTGCCGCCGAATTCCAAAAGGACGACGTCGGGATCGTGAGCGAGCACATCTTTTTGATAGCGCGCCATCGCTTCGCGGGCGGAATTGCCGTTGAAACCGGCGTTGACGACCTCGTAATCGTCACCCAACTTTTCCCCCATGATGGTGGTCCAGTTTTTGCCGTCGGGCTCGATGCCGATCGATGCCCGGGTGATCGAGTCGCCAAAGGCGACGATGACAAATTTTGCTTTTTTCCCGTTATCCATACCGCATTCCTTTTGACTGCAACACCCCGTCGTCGTCAGCAACAGCGCGCCGACGAGTCCACTGCCGATCAAAGTAAAAATCTTTTTCATAGATCATCACTTCCCGCCCTCCCCGGAGTTCCGGAAAGGGCGGGCAAGGCGTCGATCAGCCGCGGAGCATCGCGTTGAGGATGTAGTAGTTCAATTCCTCGTAGTCGCGCTCGGCGACCAACTGCTCGATCATACTATCGTCCAAACTGCGGGAAATTTCCAGCAATTTGAGGAAAATTTTCCGGCTGTATTCCAAGTGCTTCATATCCACGCCCGCTTTCTGGGTGCGGAGCACCTTGACGTCCAACCCGACCCACTCGCCATTGTTGCCGAAGCCGTGGCGATCGAGCACCCGCACCTGATTGAGGGCGCGCCGGGGATCGACCATGCCGAAAGTCAGATCCTGGTCGAACTTCAGACCATTCTGGTCGTTGAGGTGAACGCTCCACAACTTTTTGTGCGCCAACGCAAAGCCCATTTCGTCCGAGGGCGACAAGTTGGCGAGCAACGCGTGGGCGGTCTCGATCAGACAGCCGACCCGCTCCGGAGCATTGGTCATCAGCCCCATGGCGATCGCGTGACCGATCGTCGGGATATAGGTGTGATCCATCGGTTCGTTGGGCTTTGCCTCGATCATCACCCGGATATCCTTGTTGTAGTCGAGCATCATCTGCAAGGCTTCGCCGATGCGCTCGGTGGCGACCACCGGATCCTTGGCTTCGCGCAGATAAGTGCCTTCGCGGGCGAGCCATAGCACGATATTTTTGGTGCCGAGCGCGGCGGCGATATCAATGGTGCGCTTGGTGCGCTCGAGCGCGTACTCGCGGCACTTGGGGCAGTTGTTGGTGTAGCCGCCGTCGATGGTCTGCGGGGCAAACCACATCCGGGGGGCGACGAATTCCGGGGTCAAGCCGTGATCGTCGAGCACCTTTTTGAGCGCGGTCGCTTCTTTGACGATCTCCGCCGGCGAGAGATTCGCCATATTGGGAACTGCATCGTCATCATGGAATTGCACCCCGTCGAAGCCCATTTTCTTGTAGGCTTCCAACTTCTGGTTAAAGGGGATCGTCTGGCGGACTTCCGGCCCGAAAGGATCGGCGCCCTCGTGAATGTTCCACGGACCGAACGAAAAACGGAATGTACCCTGCATTTTGTTATCCTCCTATTGGGTTGGTTGGGGACATTTTCACTTCAACTACCGGCAATATAACGCTTGACAAGCTTTTATTCCTTGACTATATTATGAAAAATTAGCACTATCTTACGAAAGTTGAGTTTTTATGCGCACCGTGATCGCCAATCGGGAAGATTTCTTTGCCCCCGACAGCTGCCCCATAACTTTGCGGACGATCCAACCCGACACGGAAAAATCCCACGAGGGTGACCTGACCGACATCCGCCACACCCACGATTTCGCCGAGCTGATCATCATCACCCACGGCGGCGGTTCGCACTGGATCGACGGCGAAATTTACGAAGTGAGCGCCGGCGACGTCTTCCTGATCCAAGGCAACACCGAACACTACTTCACCCGGCGCCACCAGTTGGAAATGTATAACATTATGTTCGACGATCTCTACTTGCGGGATTACCTGCAAAATCTGCGTTCGCTGCCGGGATTCAACGCCTTTTTCCTTTTCGAGCCGACCTACCGCAAGCGGCACAAGTTCCAGAGCCACCTGCACTTGGATCCGGAATCGCTTTTCCCGCTGATCTCGCAACTGCGGCAGATGGCGACCGAGTGCCGCCGCCAACAACTGGGCTTCGACTTGGTGTTGTTGGCAAAAGTGTTGGAAATTTTCGTCACGATCTCCCGCGAGTACGAGCGCAGTCCGCACCCGATGATCAAATCGCTGTTTCGGTTGGGGCAGATCATCACCAAACTGGAAAGCGACTACGCTCAAGATTGGAACATCGCCAAAATTTCCCGCATCGCCTCGCTTTCACCCAGCACCCTGCTGCCGGTTTTCAAGGAAGTTACCGGCGTATCGCCGATCGAATACCTGTTGCGGGTGCGGTTGACCCGGGCGGCGGAGCGACTGCTCCACTCCTCACAGAGCATTTCCGAAATCGCGCGCTCCTGCGGCTTCGGGGATTCCAACTATTTTTCGCGGCAGTTCCGCCGCCACTACAGTCTCTCGCCGCGGGAATACCGGAAACTGCAACAGTAGCTACTTATTTTGGAGCGAGCCGAGCAGATCGGTAATTACGGTGCGGACTTCCCAGAGCCGTTGGGTGTGGTATTCCGGCAAGACGGCGATCTCCGGCGCCAGTTGGGCGCGAAGTTTTTTTAAGAAGCTCAAAACTTCGCTCAAATCGCTCAACACCCGCTTGCCCAAACTGATTTTGAGCGCCATTTCCGTTTCCGGGTCGCTGTCGATGAAATCGATCGCCCGGGCGAGCAGTTTGCCGTAGCCGCAGGAAATGCCCAGGGCTTCCGCCTGAAATTCTATCGGCAGATAGATCGCCAGCGCGAAGTTCCACTCGCTCGCCAAGTAGTCGAGCATATCCACCGCTTCCCCGCCGGGGCGGCGCGGCGCCTCGTCCTCTTCCTCGTCGGCGAGATTGGAGTAGCACCAACTGCGCATCGACTCGAGATTGCACCCGACCGGCACGAGATCGCGGTCGCTTTTGAGCTGGGAAAAGATCATTTCCTCCTCACCGGGCAGATCCAGACAGGAACTCAACTTGCCGAAATAGGAGTGGATCCGGCGCTCGTCGCGACGGATCTCCTTTTCCCACTTGGATTCATTCCAATGGCGGCGGCGATATTCCGAGGGATTCATTTATTTTCCGTCTTCCGCTTGCGCAACTTGCCGATCAACTCGGGGTCCTCGGGGTGGTCGCCCCACAGGGCTTCCAGATTGTATTTTTCCCGAATTTCCACCGTCATCAAGTGGATCAAGACGTTGCCGTAGTCCAGCAACACCCACCCGGTGGAGCTGTCGCTCGGCGCCGAAAGCGGGCGCAACTTCAATTCCTCGCGGATCTGGCGCTCGACCAAGTTGGCCATCGCCCGCAACTGCGGTTCGGATTCCGCGCTGGAGATCACATAAAAATCCGCGACGCTCGACGCCGCGCCCGGGGTGAGCACCACGATATTTTCCCCGCTTTTTTCCTCGATCGCCCGGCGGCAAACGTCAATCAACTGCTGATCTTGAGTTGAAGTTTTTTTCATCATTTTTCCTCCTCATAAAGCCGGTGGCTCAAGACGTACTCCCGAACCGCCGTCGTTTCCAAATTACACGCTTTGGTGCCGAGCAGTTTTTTCAACTCGCTCGACGACACGGCAAAAAGTTCCCCCGGCAAGACCCCGGCGAGCAATTTTTCCGCCCGCGCCGCGCTCCAGTGCGATTGCAACGCTTCGCGCGTCACCTCGCAACCCGGGCGCGGATAAGTGGCGATCTCGTACTCGTCGACCAACTTTTCCGCCGCGCGCCAGGTGTGAAGCTGCAAAAGCGAATCCGCCCCGACGAGCAGCACCGGCGCTTCGTCGTAAACTATCCGATAGAGCGCCAATGCGTCGATCGTATAGGTCGGCCGATCGGCGGGCAAACGCGTTTCCAAGTCGGAAACTTCCATGCCGGCGCAACCTGCGATCAGCGCCGCGGTCATCGCCATCCGGTCGGCGAAAGAACTCTGCCGCACCCCGATTTTGTGCGGCGGGCGCGCGCCGACGACGAAGCGCACCAAGTCGCACTTGCCGGATGCGAGCGCGCCCCGCGCCACCGCCAGATGTCCGAGGTGGGGCGGGTCGAAACTGCCGCCGAAAAAGGCACTCGCCATGCGCTTATTTCGCCACGATGTTGAGCAACCGGTTGGGCACGAAGATCATCTTGACCACGTTTTTGCCGGCGATCGCTTCCTGCACCTTGGCGTCGGCGAACGCCAACTTTTCCGCCGTCGCCTGATCGCAATCGACCGGCATCATCAGCCGCGCCTTGGGCTTGCCCAGCACCTGCACCAAAACTTCAACTTCGCTCTGCTGCAGTTTGCTCTCGTCGAATTTCGGCCACGGCTCGTAAGCGATCGTATCTTGGTGACCCAACCTTTCCCACAGCTCCTCGCCCAGATGCGGAGCAAAGGGCGAGAGCAACAACACGAAGTTTTCCGCCGCGTCGCGAGGCAGTTCGCTCTGGCGCGCCAGTTCGTTGAGATAGACCATGAGCTGACTGATCGCGGTGTTGAAGCCGAAACTATCCAGATCGGCGGTAACTTTGCGGATCGACGCGTGCATGAGTTTTTCCAACTCCCCGGTCGCGGGCTTTTCCGCCACCGGAATTTCGTCGAAAACGCGATAAACCCGCTTGAGGAAGCGGAAAACGCCCTCGACGCCGGTAGTATTCCACGGCTTGGTGGCTTCCAGCGGACCCATAAACATTTCGTAGAGCCGCATCCCGTCGGCGCCGTACTTGGCGATCACCTCGTCGGGATTGACGACATTGCGCAGACTCTTGGACATCTTGGCGGGGAACTCCACCAACTTCTCGCCGTCGCTCTTGCGCACCGGCCCGGCGGAGGTAAACTCCACCTGATCGGTCGGCACCAGCACGCCCCGGCTGTCTTTGTAGGAGATCCCGAGGATCATGCCCTGATTGATGAGTTTGGTGAAAGGCTCGGGGGTGTTGACCAACCCGAGATCGAAAAGCACCTTGTGCCAGAAGCGGGCATAGAGCAAGTGCAACACCGCGTGCTCAGCGCCGCCGACGTAGAGATCGACCGGCATCCAGTAACGCTCTTTGGCGAAATCCCACGGCTGTTGATCGTTGTGCGGGTCGATGTAGCGCAGATAATACCAACAGGAACCCGCCCACTGGGGCATGGTGTTGGTCTCGCGCCGCCCCTTGCGACCGTCGCGCGGATTGACATAGGTGGTGAATTCCGCCGACCGCGCCAGCGGGGGCTCGCCGCTCCCGGTGGGCTTGAAATCGGTCATTTCCGGCAGTTTCACCGGCAGTTCGCTCTCGTCGACCAGCTCGATCGAGCCGTCTTCGTAGTGGATGATCGGGAAAGGTTCGCCCCAGTAACGCTGCCGGCTGAAGAGCCAGTCGCGGAGTTTGTACTTGACCGCTTCGCGGCCCCGACCGCGCGCCGCCAGATAGGCGGTCGCCTTGGGCTTGGAATCCTTGACGCTCAAACCGTTGAGATCGAGTCCGTCGCTATTGGCGGAGTTGATCAGTTTCCCCTCGCCGGTCCAGCAGGCGCGGCCCGCCAACACCTCGTTGACGTCGACTTTGGCGGCGGCGGCTTCCTCCGGATCGGGGGAAATGATGCACTTGATCGGCAAGTTGAACTTTTGGGCAAAATCCCAGTCGGGGGTGTCGTGGGCGGGCACCGCCATGATCGCCCCGGTGCCGTAACTGGTCAAGACGTAGTCGGCGATGAAAATGGGAAGTTTGTCGCCATTGACCGGGTTGATCGCGTAACTGCCGGTAAAGGCGCCGGTCTTTTCGTTGGATAGATCGGTGCGGTCGAGTTCGCTCTTGTGCGAAGTTTCCTCCTGATAGCGGGCGATCTCTTCCTTATGCTCCGGAGTGGTGAGTTTGGCGATCAATTCATGCTCGGGCGACAGCACCATATAGGTGGCGCCAAAGAGCGTATCCGGGCGGGTGGTGTAAACCGTCACGTCGCACCCGGCATCGGTGGCAAAGATCACTTCGGCGCCGACGGATTTGCCGATCCAGTTGCGCTGCATTTCCTTGACGCCCTCGGGCCAGTCGAGCAGATCGAGATCCTTGAGCAATCTTTCGGCATATTCGGTGATTTTGAACATCCACTGTTTCATCGGGCGGCGTTCGACCGGGTGGTTGCCCCGTTCGCTCCGGCCGTTGATCACTTCCTCGTTGGCGAGCACCGTGCCGAGGGCGGGGCACCAGTTGACCGGGACTTCATCCAGATACGCCAACCCTTTTTTGTAAAGTTGCATAAAGATCCACTGCGTCCACTTGTAGTAGCGACTGTCGGTGGTGTTGATCTCGCGATCCCAGTCGTAACTGAATCCGAGCGCCTGGATCTGCTGACGGAAGTGATCGATGTTCTTTTGGGTGGTGATCGCCGGATGCGTACCGGTTTCGACCGCGTACTGCTCGGCAGGCAACCCGAAAGCATCCCAGCCCATGGGGTGAAGCACGTTGAATCCGCGCATCCGCTTGTAGCGACAGATGATGTCGGTGGCGGTGTAGCCCTCGGGGTGACCGACGTGCAAGCCGGCGCCGGAAGGATACGGAAACATATCCAGACAATAGAACTTGGGCTTGGGACTGCCGTCAACGGCTTTGAAGGTGTGATGCTCCGCCCAGAAGCGTTGCCACTTGGCCTCGATGCGGCTGAATTCGTACTCTTTGCTCATAATATCCCCTTTGATTGGTAAAATTTCGCTTCCTTTTTTCCATACATAATATACACGGGCGCGGAAAACTTTTCAATCGTTTCCACCGCAGTCGGAAAGGGTTTGGCGAAAAAGACTTGAATTTTCCCCGTTATCGGGTTATATTATAAGCGTTTGAAGCCGTGACGGTCGACGTTGCGCCTATGGTCCATCCTCTTTGACCTGGGGGCGCGGCGGTGATCTCGTCGCCGGAAAAAGCGGGTGTGATATCGTGGCTGTGAACCCCCGCAGGCGTTTTCCGGGAGCGGCGGAAATACAGGTTTTCAATTAAATCAAGGTAGAATTATGGTCAGAATCAGATTGAAACGCACCGGTACCCGCAACATGGCGTGCTTCCGGATCGTGGTCATGGATCAGCGCTCCAGCCGGGACGGCAAAGCGATCGAGGAACTCGGTTACTACGATCCCCGCAAAAAAGAGGAAAAGATCGATCTTGAGCGTCTCGCCTACTGGAAAGGCGTCGGCGCGATCATTTCCGAAACCGTCGGCGACATCGCCGAGCGGGCGGAAAAAGGCATCGTGCTCAAGGATCGGGTGCGCCCGGTGAAACCTTCCAAGAAGGCGCAGGAAAAGGCGAAAGCGGAAGCCGAAGCCAAGGCCGCCGCCGAAGCGGAAGCCAAGGCGAAAGCCGAGGCGGAAGCGCAGGCTGCCGCCGAAGCCGCTGCCGCCCCCGCGGAAGCTCCTGCCGAGGCTCCGACCGAGGCGTAATCTCCCCAAGGCGAGAGTACTATGTTTAACTTTTTGAAATCTCTTTTCGGCGGGAAATCCGCGTCGAAAGGCAAACCCGCCGCCGGGTTGAACGATCTCGAAGACTTCGTCGACTACGTGGTCAAGTCTTTGGTCGATTATCCCAATGAGGTGGAGATCAATTCGATCGAAACCAAAGAGGGCGCGACCATTCAGATCCGTTGCCGCAAGGAAGACATCGGCAAGATCGTCGGCAAGCGGGGCAAGATCATTATGGCGATCCGCTCACTGGTCAGCGGCGCCGCCGGGCGGCGGCGTCAGCGGGTTTCGGTGGACGTGCTCGACTGATAAAAAATGCACATCGACGTGCTTACGCTTTTTCCGGAGTTGTTTCCGGGCCCGCTGGGCGAAAGCGTAATCGGTCGCGCCGCCAAGCGCGGTTTGGCGACCGTAAATGCGATCGATTTGCGAAAATGGGCCGTTGACCAACGAGGTACGGTTGACGACAAGCCTTACGGCGGCGGCCCGGGGATGTTAATGATGGCCGAGCCTCTGGTCTCGGCGGTGGAAGCGCTCCGACGGGCGGATTCTCTGGTGGTGTTGACTTCGCCGCGCGGCGAAGTTTTCGATCAGAAAATCGCCGCGGAACTGGCGAAGCAGGATCACCTGATCCTGATCACCGGTCACTATGAGGGCGTGGACGAGCGGGCGATCGCGCTGGCGGTCGATCGGGAAATTTCGCTGGGCGACTTTGTGTTGAGTTGCGGCGTGCTCCCGGCGATGACCATCTGCGACGCGGTGATCCGGCTGTTGCCGGGGGTGTTGGGCGACGATGAATCTTCGCTCGACGAGTCCCACTCGGAAGCGTTGTTGGAGTACCCGCAGTACACGCATCCGCAGGAATTCCGGGGAATGCCGGTGCCCGAGGTGCTGTTGAGCGGCGACCACCGCCGGATCGCGGACTTCCGCCGCGCGGAAAGCGAGCGGATCACCCGGGCGAGGCGACCGGATTTATGGGAAAAATATTTGGCTGAACATAGCGAGAAAGGATTGAAAAAATGAACGTTTTGGACAAAATCCGCAAAGAGCAGGTGCGCGCGGAGCGCCACGCGTTCGAAGTCGGCGACACCGTCCGGCTTTACGTCAAGATCGTCGAAGGTACCACGGAGCGCATCCAGCAGTTCCAGGGTACGGTCATTGCTCGGCGCGGTTCCGGCATTGAGGAAACTTTCACCGTCCGCCGGGTGCAGGCGGGTCAGGGCGTCGAGCGGGTCTTCCCGATCAACAGCCCCCGTCTGGACAAGGTCGAGGTGATCCGCAAGGGCGCGGTGCGCCGCTCCAAACTCTACTATCTGCGCGACAAAATCGGTAAAGATGCCCGCGTCAAGGAACTCCGCACCAAGTAATCCGGAACCGATCCGGCCGCCGATTTCGGCGGACGATGAACTCCTCCGCTCCGAGCGCGAGCTCTGGACGGAGGGGTTTTGTTCCGTTGCCGGCGTGGACGAAGCGGGTCGGGGCGCCCTGGCGGGTCCGGTGGTCGCCGCCGCCGTCATTCTGCCCCGCTACATCACGTTGCCCGGAGTCTACGACTCCAAGCAGCTCTCGGATCGCCAGCGGCGGCAACTCTACGCCGAGATCCTCGCCCTGCCCGGCGTCGTTTACGCCTGGGGCATGGTGGATAATCTCGGCATCGACGAAGTCAACATCCTCAACGCCACCCACCGGGCGATGCGCGCCGCCGTCAAGGCGTTGAGCACCCCCGCCGATGCGGTGTTGGTCGACGGGCTTCCGGTGCGGGGATTCGGGGTGACCACCCACAATTTGGTCAAAGGCGACGCGCTCTCGGCGAGCATCGCCGCGGCGAGCATTATCGCCAAAGTTCATCGGGATGACCTGATGATCGAGTTGGATAAGCAGTACCCCGGGTACGGCTTTGCCAGCAACAAAGGATACGGCACCGCCCAGCACTTGGCGGCGCTCCGGGAGTTGGGTCCCTGCCCGGCTCACCGGCAGACGTTTCATCCGGTGCCGCTCTACGCCGAGGGCGCGCCGAAACAGTTGGAATTGCTTTAGTGGATTTTTCGGATATGAGTTTCCATTTTATCGGAGGATTTGCCCGCGTAACCAACGCGGGGCGAACTAAATAGTCGATCACCCGGCGAAGTCGCCGGGGCGGGATTTTTTACGATTTTTCACCATTATTTTTAAGGTTACAAATATTTATCATGGGCAAATTTGAACTCAGCACGATCCGGCACAGCGCGGCGCACGTCATGGCGGCCGCGGTAAAGCAACTCTACCCCGACGCCAAATTCGACATCGGCCCGGCGACCGAAAACGGCTTCTACTACGACTTCGACATGGAGCATCGTCTGGTTTCCGAAGACCTCAAGGCGATCGAAAAATTGATGCGCAAACTCATCGGGCGCAAAATTCCTTTCGAGCGCTTTGAAGCGTCGCGCGAAGAAGCGAAAAAACTCCTCGCCGATCAGCCGTACAAACTGGAGCGCCTTGCCGACATCGAGGAAGGCGCGACCATTTCCTTTTACAAAACCGGGGATTTCCTCGATCTCTGCCGGGGTCCGCACGTGGATAACTCCGGCGACATCGGTGCGGTGAAACTCACTTCCATCGCCGGCAGTTACTTCCGCGGCGACGAGAAAAACCCGATGCTCCAGCGCATCTACGGCACCGCGTTCGCCACCGAGCAGGAGTTGAACGACTATCTCAAGCTGATGGAAGAAGCCGCCAAGCGCGACCACCGCAAACTCGGCACCGAGCTCGATCTTTTCGGCTTTTCCGAAAACGTCGGCCCCGGGCTGGTGCTGTGGCACCCCAAGGGGGCGCTGATCCGTCACCTGATCGAAAGCTACTGGAAAGAGGAACACTACAAAAACGGCTATCAGCTGCTCTACACGCCGCACATCGGTCAGAGTCTGCTCTGGGAAACCAGCGGTCACTTGGATTTCTACCGCGACGGCATGTATTCGTCGATGGAGATCGACGACCGCAACTACTACGTCAAGCCGATGAACTGCCCCTTCCACATCGAGGTTTACCAGTCGAAACTGCGCAGTTACCGGGAACTGCCCCTGCGCTGGGCGGAACTCGGCACGGTGTACCGCTACGAGAAATCGGGCGCGCTCCACGGTTTGATGCGGGTGCGCGGCTTCACCCAAGACGATGCCCACATCATCTGCACCCCGGAGTCGATCGAGGATGAGATCGCGGAAGTGCTCCGCTTCAGCTTGTATATCAACCGTTCGTTCGGCTTCACCGACATCAAGCCCTATCTGGCGACCCGCCCGGCGAAAGCGGTCGGCGATCCGGAACACTGGGCGACGGCGATCCGCAGTCTGGAAAAGGCGGTCGCCAAAGCCGGTTTGGATTGCGAAGTCGATGAGGGCGGCGGCGCTTTCTACGGCCCCAAGATCGACCTCAAGATCAAAGATGCGATCGGCCGCGAGTGGCAGACCACCACGATCCAGTTCGACTTCAATTTGCCCGAACGCTTCGATATGACCTACGTCGGCAAAGACGGTCAGAAGCACCGCCCCTACATGGTCCACCGGGCGTTGCTCGGCAGCTTGGAGCGTTTCTTCGGCATTTTGGTCGAGCACTACGCCGGGGCGTTCCCGCTGTGGCTCGCCCCCGAGCAGGCGCGGATCTTGCCGGTTTCGGACGCCCAGTTGGCGAAAGCGCGGGAGTACCGCGACATTTTCCGTCAGGCGGGTTTCCGGGTCGAGGTGGACGAGGAAGCCGCCGGGCTGGGCGCCAAGATCCGCAACGCCCGTCAGGCGCGTTTGCCCTATATTCTGGTGCTGGGCGACCGCGAAGCGGAATCCGGCGAGATCGCCGTCCGCAGTCGCCGCGAGGGCGAGTTGGGCGCGATGCCGGTGGAAAAACTCCTGGCAAAAATGCGTCAAGAACTTGAAAATAAGACCATTTAGGGCTATTTTATAAGGAATATATCCGGTGGGGAAGGCTTTTCCCCGCCGGATCGGCAATCATAACCAATATGTGCGGAGAAGTTTCCGGAGCGTTTCCGGGAGCGAAAAGGAGGGTAGACTTATAGCCAAGTTACTGAAACCTAATGATCGGACTATCCAGTTGACCGAAGTGCGGCTCATCGGCGCCGACGGCGGACAGTTGGGGGTAGTCAGTTATGCCCGGGCCAAGGAGTTGGCGGCGGAAGCCGGATTGGATCTGATGTTGGTCTCCGACCACTCGACCCCGCCGGTGGTGCGCATCATGGATTTCGGCAAACTCTGCTATGAGCAAAAGAAAAACCTCAAAGCGCAGCGGAAAAACTCCGTCGCCCAAAAACTCAAGGAAGTCAAGTTTCATATCAACATCGATCAGCACGATTATGAAACAAAAATCAAAAAAGCACTTGACTTTTTGGCAAAGAAGTGTAAATTAAAGATCACGCTCGCATTGCGTGGGCGGGAAATGGCGCATCAGGAACTGGCTTACCAGCTCATCAATCAGGTGATGCAGGAATTGGCGCCCTACGGCGATGCCGACGGGACGCCCAAGTTGCTGGGGCGCAATATTTCGGTTAACTTCGCTCCGAAGCAGTAAGCTCCGGGCGATCACGACCTCGCAGCCGGTGGTGCATTGACCGGCTCGGGGATAACCCAAGGCGCGAGTTCGCGCCGAAAGAAAAGGAATGTAACAATGCCGAAGCTCAAAACCAGAAAGTGTGCCGCCAAGCGACTCAAGCAGACCGGCACCGGGAAGTTCCGCCACCACAAGGCGGGTGCCCGCCACCTCAAAAGCAGTAAGAACGCCAAGCGCAAGCGTCGTCTCCGCCAGGACGGGCCGGTCTCGCCCGCCGAGAACAGCCGGATCAAGGCCGCCTTGCCGTATGGTCTGTAATTAGGGGAGGAAAAGAATCATGTCCAGAACTACTTGTGCCGTTCCTTCCCGCAAACGCCGGAAGATGGTCCTGCAGCGGGCCAAAGGTTTCTATGGCAACAGCAGCCGCAACATCCGTACCGCTTACGATGCGGTCGATAAGGCGCTTTCGCACTCCTACGAGGGTCGCAAGCAGAAAAAGCGTCAGTATCGCGGTCTGTGGATCGTGCGTATCAACGCCGCCTGCCGGGAACTCAACGTCAGCTACAGCCGATTTATGAACGCCCTGAAGAAAGCCAATATCGAGTTGAATCGCAAGGTCTTGGCGGATTTGGCGGTGCGCGAGCCCGCGGAATTCAAGGCGCTGGTGGAAAAAGTCACTCAGGCTTAATCCCCCGATCGCTGACCTGAAACATCGAACAGCTTGAAATTGGCTTCGTACGCCGATCTCAAGCTGTTTTAGCTTTTTTAGAGTAAAGAGTGCGTTATGAATGAAATAATCCAGAGCATCGAAGCGGCGGTCCCGGCGGCGCAATCCCGCATCGCCGCGGCGACCACCGCCGCCGATTTGGACGCCATCCGGATCGAGTATCTCGGCCGCAACGGCCTCTTCCCGGCGCTTTCCGGTAAAATGGGCAGCGTGCCGCCCGAGGAGCGCAAAGACACCGGGCGGGCGTTCAACACCGGGCGCAACGCCATCCAGTCGGCGTTGGAAGAAGCGGCGGCGAAACTCGCCGGCAAAAATTCCACCGCGGGCGCGATCGACGTCACTTTGCCGGGGCGCGCGCCCCGCGTCGGTCATCGCCACCCGATCAGCCAGCTCGCCGACGAATGCGTCGCCATTTTCCGCCATTTGGGCTTTACCGCCATGGAGGGGCCGGAAATCGAAGACGTCTATCACAATTTCGACGCGCTCAACACCCCGGCGGATCACCCGTCGCGGGATATTCAGGATACCTTTTACCTGCCCGACGGGCGGATCTTGCGTTCCCAGACTTCCCCGGTGCAGATCCGGGACATGGAAACTCACGAGCCGCCGGTGCGCATCGTCGCCCCGGGGCGGGTCTTCCGGCGGGATACTCCGGATGCGACCCACGGCATGAACTTCCACCAGATCGAGGGTTTGTATATCGACCGTCAGGTTTCGCTGGCGGACTTGAAAAGCGTTTTGCAATACTTCGCCCGCGAAATGTTCGGCGAAAAGGTGCGCATCCGGCTCCGCCCCCACTTCTTCCCCTTCACCGAGCCGAGCGTGGAGTACGATTTCAGCTGCGTGGTCTGCGACGGCACCGGTTGCAATGTCTGCAAGAATTCCGGCTGGATCGAGATCGCCGGGGCGGGCATGGTCGATCCGGCGGTGTTGAAAAACGTCGGCTACGATCCGGAATTGTGGAGCGGTTACGCTTTCGGTCTGGGTATCGAGCGCTTGGCGATGCTCCGCTACCGGATCCCGGACTTGCGGTTGCTCTACGACAACGACGTGCGCTTCTTGGAACAGTTCTAACTTGAAAGGGATGAGTTTATCATGAATATTTCCAGACAATGGCTCGCCCGTTATGTCAAGCTCGACTGTGACGATGCCACCTTGTGCAAAAAACTTACCGCCGCCGGTATCGAGGTGGAAAAAGTCGAAAGTGCTTCGACGGTTCCCGCCGGGGTGGTCACCGCCAAAATTTTGAGCCGCACTCCGCACCCGGATTCGGATCACCTCTCGGTCTGTCAGGTGACCGACGGCACGGCGACTTACCAAGTCGTCTGCGGCGCCCCCAACTGCGACGCCGGCAACATCGTGCCGTTGGCGACGATCGGCACGGTCTTCACTACGCCGGAAGGCGAATTCAAGATCAAAAAGTCCAAACTTCGCGGCGTGGAGTCCGCGGGGATGATGTGCAGTGCCGCCGAGTTGGGCATTTCCGATGACAACAGCGGCTTGCTGATCTTCCCGGCGGACACGGTTTTGGGCAAGCCGGTGGTCGAACTCTACCCCGGCGACACCCGGATCGAGGTGGAAGTCACCCCCAACCGTCCCGACTGGCTGTCGATGTACGGCATCGCGCGGGATGTTTCCTGCCTCTTGGGCACTCCCGCCCAGTTGCCGGAACTCCACCTGACGGAAAATCCCGCCGCGTTGCCCGCTTTCGTTTCCGTTGAAGCTCCCGAGCTTTGCCCGCGGTACATCGGCAGGATCATCCGCAACGTCAAGATCGGCCCCTCCCCCGAGTGGCTGGTCAAGTGTCTGGAAAGCGTCGGCTTGCGCTCGATCAACAACGTGGTGGACGTCACCAATTTCATCCTCATGGAGTTGG
Organism: Victivallaceae bacterium; assembly: GCA_045635865.1. GTDB lineage: Bacteria > Verrucomicrobiota > Lentisphaeria > Victivallales > Victivallaceae > UBA1784. The sequence goes on along the minus strand of JAZTWK010000073.1, from coordinate 4,342 downwards.
GGCAGCCGCTTCACACCTTTGATCTGAATAAACTTGCCGGTCAGCGGGTGGTCGTGCGCCGCGCCCGCGCCGGTGAAAAGATCGTCACGCTGGATGACCGCGAGTTGGAACTCACCCCCGAGCATCTCGTCATCGCCGATGCCGAAAAGCCGATGGCGCTGGCGGGCGTCATGGGGGGCAAGGATTCCGGCATCAGCGACGCCACCACCGATATTCTCTTGGAAAGCGCGGTATTCAACCCCGGCAACATCCGTTCGACCAGTCGGCGGTTGGGCATTTCCAGCGATTCCAGTTACCGCTTCGAGCGCGGAGTCGATTTCGACATGTGCGAATTCGCTTCGGCGCGCGCGGCGGAGCTGATCCTGCAGTTGGCGGGCGGCGAACTCGCCGGTGCGGCGCAGGATCGCCGCGGCGAGCGTCCCGCCGAACCGGTGATCAACTGCCGTTTCGACCGCATCCGCGCGCTGATCGGCACCAATGACACCAATGCGGAGATCGTGGAAATTTTCCGCAAGCTCCACCTCAAAGTGGAAAACGTCACCGATACTTCCTGCGTGGTCACCGCGCCGCTTTTCCGGCTCGATCTCACTCGCGAAGCCGACCTCGCCGAAGAGGTCGCCCGCATCGACGGCTTGGATAAGGTGCCGGAAATCGTCGTGGTCGGCAAGGTTTGCCACCCGAGCGCCGAGGACGCCTACACCAAGATCAAAACTCTGCGCGACGCCGTGATCTCGGCGGGCTTCACCGAATGCGTCAATTACAGCATTATTTCGCCCGAGACCGCGCTGATCGATCCGCGCTTTACCGATGCGGATCTGGTGAAACTTGCCAATCCGCTCAGCCCGGAAGTGGCGGTGATGCGCCCGAGTCTGATCGGCCCGATGCTGGGCACGATCGAGCGCAACGAGTTCCACAGCAACCGTGAACTGGCGCTTTTCGAGTTGGGTCGCGTTTTTTGCGCCAATTCCGAACTCTTCCCCGAGGAGCGGCAGGAGTTGATGCTGGTGCTTTCCGGTCATCCGCATGCCGAGCGCTTCTCCGCCGAGGCGAAAGTGGAGTATGACTTTTACGACCTCAAGGGCGAGATCGAAACGCTCTTCGCCAAGTTCGGCATCACCCGTTATCGCTTCGTGGCGCTGGAAAATGATTCCCGTTTCGCGCCCGGCTTTGCCGCCCAAATCGAAGTCGAGGGCAAGCCGGTCGGGGCGATCGGCAAACTTGCCCCCAAACTGGTAAGCTGGAAAAACGGTTCGCCGCTTTATTTCGCCCAGTTGGAAGCGCAGGTGTTTTTCGCCGCCCAGTTGCGGGGTCACCGGAAGTTCCAGGAACTTCCGCAATACCCCGGTTCCAGCCGCGACATCGCTATGCTGGTGCCGGCAAACATCACCCACGCCGAGATCGTCGATTTCATCCGCCGCGCCAAAGTCGCCAATCTGGCGTCGGTGCAGCTTTTCGACATTTTCTGCGACGATGAACTCCAAAAGCAACAGCTCCGCAGTATGGCTTACAACCTGACCTTCCGCCGCGCCGATCGCACCTTGACCGACGCCGAAGTCAATCAGGCGATGGATAAGTTGCGCGGGGAATTGGAAAGCAAACTCAACCTCAAACTCAGATAAGGAGCGCTACCATGATCGACAAAGGTATCACCCAGGTTTTTGAAGGCGTGTTGGATGCCAAGAATCTCAAGTTTGGTATCGTCTGCGCCCGGTTCAATGAATTTTTCGTCAGCAAACTGCTTTCCGGCGCGGTCGATTGCATCACCCGCCACGGCGGCGCGGCGAAAAACATTTCCGTCGCCTACGTGCCGGGTTCCTATGAGATCCCGCTGGCGGTAAAGAAAATGCTCAGCCTCAAAAAGTTCGATGCGGTGATCGCGCTCGGCGTGGTCATTCAGGGGGCGACTCCTCACGCTTCGTACATCAACACCGAAGTTTCCAAGAGTTTGGCGCAGTTGGGCTTGGAGTTCGGAATTCCGGTCACCTACGGTATGATCACGGCGGAAAATCTCGATCAGGCGATCGAGCGCAGTGGCACCAAGGCGGGCAACAAGGGCGTCGATGCCGCGTTGGCGGCGATCGAAATGGCCAATCTGGCGCGCACGTTGAAGTAATTATGACCGACTCCTCCTTCACTCCGGGCAAAGAGGCGATCCGCCCTCACTCCAAGCGGTTGGGGCGCGAGATCGCCATGCAGTTTCTCTATGCCTGCGAGATGCAACAGGAAATTCCGGGGGCGGCGTTCTTCGACCACTTCTACGCCACCGCGCAGAGCGTTTTCGAGCTGACCGACGGTCGGCTCGAACGGCGCGCCCGGGAGTACGCCACCAAACTCTACACCACGGCGGAACTCCACCGCGAGGAAATCGACGCGCTGATCGCGCAAAACTGCCGCAACTGGAATTTTGAGCGGATTTCCGACGTCGATCGCAACATTTTGCGGGTCGCCGTGGCGGAAATGTGCTACTTTACCGATGTGCCGCCGGTGGTGAGCATCGACGAGGCGGTCGGCATCGCCCGGGATTACTCCGGCGCGGAGTCGGGCAACTTCGTCAACGGCTTGCTCAACGCGGTAAAAAACCAACTGCCGGGAAAAAAATAAGTCATGGCGGGGATTTTCGACTTTTTCCGCCGCGGATTGCAAAAGAGTGCGACCAAGATCCGGCGCACTTTCACCGCCCTGCTCGGCGGGGTGAAGATCAAGAGCGCGGCGGACTTCGCCGATTTGGAAGCCACCTTGGTCGCGGCGGACTTCGGGGTAAGTGCCGCCGCCAAACTCTGCCGCTCGCTCAAGGAAAAGTACGAGTTGGGATTGTTGGCGACCGAAGCGGATCTGCAATCGGCCCTGCAGCAGGAGATCATCGCCATTTTGCGCCGCAATCAGCGGGAGATCCACACCGCCGCGCCGGGCACGCCGACGGTCATCCTGCTGGTCGGGGTCAACGGCAGCGGCAAGACCACCACGATCGGCAAATTGGGCGCCCGGTTGGTTTCCCAAGGCAAAAAAGTCATTTTCGGCGCCTGCGACACCTTTCGGGCGGCGGCGGTCGAACAGCTCCAGCTTTGGGGTGAGCGCACCCATTGTCAAGTCGTTTCCGCCCGCCACGGTGCCGATCCGGCGAGCGTGGCATTCGACGCCACCGCGGCGGCGAAAAGCCGGGGCGCCGACTATCTGTTGATCGACACCGCCGGGCGCCAGCAAAATCAGGAATCGCTCATGGCGGAGTTGGCGAAAATCCGTCGCTCCATTGGCAAGGTTCTGCCGGATGCCCCCCACGAAGTGTGGATGACGGTGGATTCCACCCAAGGCGCCAACGTGTTGAGTCAGGCGCGGGAATTTTCCCGGACTTGCGCGGTCAGCGGCTTGATATTGACCAAGCTGGATGGTTCGGGGCGCGGCGGCATGGCGCTGGCGTTGAGCGACGAATTCGGCTTGCCGACCTTTTATCTCGGTCTGGGGGAAACCCCGGATGATCTGCAACCATTCGACCCGGAACTCTACGCCCGGGCGCTTTTTAAAACGGATGCCCAATGACGACTGCCGACCACGACTTGAAGCGGATGGATGAGGCGTTGCAACTGGCGGAACGCGCCTGGGGCGACACCAACCCCAATCCGTTGGTCGGGGCGATCTTGGAATCGCCAACGGGCGAAGTGATCGGGCGGGGATTTCACCACCAGTGCGGGCAGGCGCACGCCGAGGTCGAGGCGTTTCGCGATGCCGAACTTCAGGGCTTTTCCGCTTCCGGGGCAACACTTTACGTTACTTTAGAGCCCTGCTCGACTTTCGGGCATACGCCCCCCTGCACCGCCAAGATCATTGCTTCCGGAATCCGTCGGGTGGTGATCGGGGCGATCGACCCCAACCCCCGCCACGCCGGGGCGGGCGTGGAAATTCTGCGCCAAGCGGGCATCGAGGTCGTAACGGGAGTCCGCGAGCGCGAGTGCCGCTATCTCAACCGGGCGTTTTTTCACTGGATAACGACCGGCAAACCCTACGTCGTACTCAAATTGGCGACCACCTTGGACGGCAAGATCGCCACGGCATCGGGCAATTCCCGGTGGATCACCGGCGAGGCGGCGCGTCACCGGGTGCAATATTGGCGAAAGATCGCCGACGCGATCCTGATCGGCGCCGCCACCGCGAGGCTCGATCGCCCGCAACTTACGGTGCGGGATTTCCCGCGAAAGCGTCCGCAACCGGTGCGGATCGTCGCCAGTTCGACGATGAGTGAAACGGAACTTGCCGAAATTTTCCCGGACGGCAACGCCCGCGTCGCCGACCTTTCCACCCCGGAAAGATTTGCCGGTCTGCTCACCGAGTTGGGCGCGCAACCGCGGAT
>JAZTWK010000072.1:0-8564 GCA_045635865.1 Victivallaceae bacterium | reverse complement strand
CCTCGCTTCGACCCGGCGGCCGGAAATGCTCGCCCCGATCGGCGGTTTCGGCGGCTTGTTTCAGATCGATTTGAGCAAGTACAAGGAACCGGTCATGGTTGCCAGCATCGACGGCGTCGGCACCAAACTCATGGTGGCGATGATGATGAAAAAATACGACACCGTCGGTTGCGACATCGTCAATCACTGCATCAACGATATTTCGGTGCAGGGGGCGGAGCCGGTCTATTTCCTCGATTACATCGGCATCGGCAAACTGCGCAGTCCGCTGTATGAGGAAGTGCTCGGCGGCATCGCCCGCGCCTGCAAAGCCGCCAACTGCGCGGTGCTCGGCGGCGAGACCGCCGAAATGCCCGGTATGTACGGCAACGACTTCGATCTGGTCGGCGTCATCACCGGCATCGTCGAAAAGAGCAAGCTGATCACCGGCGAAAACCTCCGCCCGGGGCACGTGGCGATCGGCATCGCCTCCAACGGCTTGCACACCAACGGTTTCAGCTTGGCGCGCAAAGTGCTTTTTGAGCAGGAAAAGTTTTCGGTCAACGATCGCCCGGAGATCCTCGGCGACGAATCGGTCGGCGAGGCGTTGCTCCACCCGCACACCTGCTACTATCGGGCGATCCGGCAGGCGCAGGAAGCCGGGATCAAGCTCGACGGCATTGCCCACATCACCGGCGGCGGTCTCTACGACAACGTGCCGCGGATCCTGCCGGAAAACGTCGATGTGGAATTCGACGTCCGGGGCTTCCCGGTGCCGCCGATTTTCCGGCTCATCGTCGAGCGCGGCAAGATCGGCAAAGAGGAGGCTTACCGGGTCTTCAATATGGGCGTCGGCATGGTCTGGTTCGTGCCGGAAGCCGACGCCGAAGCGGCGTTGCGGATCATCAACGAGTGCGGATTTTTTGCCCGCCGGGTCGGCGCCGTGGTCGCCGGCAACCGCGCGGTGCGGGTGATTGCCGACTGATTTCCACCTGAAAAAAGGGGGCGACGAATGGCTTTTTTTACCGACTTCAGTGAAAAGTTCCGGTTGCCGGGGGGGATGCGTTCCGCCCTGCGCCGCTCCTATGCCACGCTCACGGCATTTTTCGATCGCTCCGATTTGCGGCAGAAAGTCGAAAAATGCGTGCTGGGCTTGGTGAAATATCTCATGAGCGTAGACGGTGAGGTTTCCGAGCGCAAAATTTTGCAGTTGCGGAACTTGCTGATGGATTTCTACCCGGAAGACGCGATCGAGTTGCATCATCGTCTGCGGGAGTTGCCGCTGGTCGAGCCGGATGCGGCGGCGGAGCTCTTTGCCCCGTTGCCCGCCGAAGCGAAACGGCGGATCCTCGATTTTCTGTTGCAGGCGATCCTGGCGGACAACGTCGCCGCCGCTAAACTGGAGGTCGTTAAAAGTTTGGCGGCGAAGATCGGAGTCCCCGACGCCGAGTTTGCCGAATTGGAAGCCAATGCCCGCGCCGAATTGCGGAAGCGGGGGCGGTTGTTGCGCTCCGGCGCCGGGATCTTGGTCGCCTTGGGCGTGATCGTGGTTTTTGTGTTGCTGGCGACGTGGTTGCGCTCGGTGATCTTCGGGCTGATCGGCGCCTACTTGTTGTTGCCGGTGGAAAAATTCTGCGAACGGCGGTTGCGGGCGAAAAAGGGGATCGGTTACTGGATATTCCGCTTCGGCGACCTTTTGCTCTACCCGTTGCACCGGCTTTCGGCGCTGGTGACCCGGCGCGCCCCGCAAGCTGATCCGGTGGCGAACGAGAGCAAGCAGGAAAAGAAAATTATCGCCCAGGCGGTCGCCATGACGGCGATCGGTTTCCTGATTATCGTCACCTTGATCGGCGGCTTCCTTTTCAGCAAGGCAGGCATGTATGCCAACAAGTTGCAGCATCAGGTCGTCGTTGCGCAAACGCAGCCGGCGGTAGTGGAGCCGGCCCCGGCTCCGGAGCTGAAATGGTATCAGTGGGGTTACTGGAAAAATCGCTTCAGTAATTCGGGACCCGTCGCGGAAGCCGCACCGGAAGTTGCTCCCGCCGAGCCGACTTTTTTGACCTCGGTGGTCAAGTTTTTGGATCGGCTCAGCGAGCAGTTCCAAAACTTGCCGCTGGTACAGCGGGGGATCGTCCAGCTGCGAAAACTGGTTAATGACGAGGCATTCATCAATCGGATGTGGGCGGAATTGTTGCGAAAATCCGGGGGGCTTTTCAGCTTCTCTTTCCGGGTGGTGGGCACGATCGCCAACTGGGTGGTGGATCTCTTGCTTTCGATTTTCTTCGGATTGCTCTTTCTCATCAAGCTGGCGGAGTTCTGCCGGGAAGACGAGAGCCGGGGCAAACAGAGCGAGTATCTGGTGCGGACGGTTTTCAACGGCGACTGGCTCCCCGGTGCGGATGAGCGCACGATCGCCGAGGCGAACCGCATCATCGGCGGCACGATCGCCCGCTTGCGGATCTGGGCGCGGGGGTACATCACCATCGTGCTGATCGATATGGCGGTTTACACCCTGGCGTTTTTCTGCCTGCGCGTGCCTTACTTCCCGATCTTGGGTATGATCGCCGGATGCGGCGTGTTGTTGCCCTATATCGGGCCGATCTCCACCTCGGTACTCACGGTGCTGGTGACGATGATGTCCGGCGGCGACGGAGCGCAGATTTTGGGAATTATCGTGTTTTATTTGATCTACAGCGGCATTATCGAGCAATTCATCACCTATCCGGCGATCATCGGCGATTCGTTGGGATTGTCGACGTTGGAAACGATCATCGCCGTGCTGTTGGGCGCGCTCATTGCGGGTATTACCGGCATGATCCTCGCGTTGCCGGCGGCTTCGGTGATCAAGTTTCTGGTGCCGCAGATCTATCGGCGCATCGGTGATATCGGCGGCGCCGCCGGGCGCCAAGCGGAAGAAGACATCTTAACCAACAAGGAATAAACATTATGACGTTGACTAAATTCGGTTTTCGGGAGTGGGGTTCGGCATTGCTGGCGGGGGCGATCCTGCTCGCCGGTTGCGCGGTGATGATCAAGCACGATTTTCATGTGCTTGCCGCGTGGATCATCGCGGCGGTGGTCGTGGTGCTGGTGGTGGCGGTGTGCGGATTTTTCCGCAATCCGGTGCGCCGGGTGCCCCGGGATATTCAGATGATAACTTCCCCCGCCGACGGCGTGGTCAAGGATATTGAAGTTTTGGATAATTTCGAGTTTTTCCCGCCGGAAGTCAAAGTGGTGCGGATCGGGATCTTCCTGTCGGTTTTCAACGTCCACGTCAATCGCGCTCCGGCGGATATGATCGTGGAAAAGACCCACTATCGGGAAGGGGAATTCCTCGACGCCCGGCATCCGGAATGCGGCAAGCGCAACGAGGCGATGACCATCAGCGGCACCGCCAAGGCGGGCAGTCGGGAGTTCCCGGTGGCGGTGCGGCAGATCTCCGGGGCGATCGCCCGCCGGATCGTCTGCCCGGTGTCGATCGGCGCCCGCTTGCCCAAGGGCTATATCTACGGAATGATCAAATTCGGTTCGCGCACCGAGCTTTATCTGCCCGCCGATCAGGTGACGGTGCGGGTGAAAATCGGCGACCGCGTCAAGGGCGGCAAGACCATTATGGCAACAATTCGGAATTGCACGAAATGAAAAAGTATTTGGAAGTCCCCCGCCGTTTGCTCCGGTGTATCCCCAACGCGCTGACGCTCTGCAACTCGTTTTGCGGATTTGCCGCGATCCTCTGGACTCTCCAAGCCTACGGCAAGGAAGCGTCGGAGCAATATTCGATTTTTGTGGGAAGCGCGCTGTTGATCTTTTGCGCGATGATTTTCGACGCCTTCGACGGTTTGGCGGCGCGACTGCTCAAGGCGAGCAGTCTGCACGGGATCCAAATGGATTCGCTGGCGGATATGGTCACCTTTGGCGTGGCGCCGGCGGTGTTGATCTCGGTGATGACCAACGCCATGACCGAAAACGTGCTTGATCATCAGGAAGCGCTGGTCTACGCCTTGAGCGCGGTCTATCTCGGCGGCGCGGCGCTTCGGTTGGCGACCTACAACGTCAAGGCGATGTTTCCGGAACCGGGGGAAAAGGTCGATCACAATTACTTCAGCGGTCTGCCTTCGCCGGGCGCGGCGGCGGCGATCTGCGTGGTGGTCTTTTTCGCCCGCTATACGAAAATGGATCTGTCGCAAGTCGCTTTGGGATTGCCGATCTACGGCGCGGTGTTGGGCTTGCTTATGGTGAGTAAAGTGCCCTATATCCATGCCGGGCGGTGGTTCTTTTCGTTGCCGCGCAAGCGGATCAATCTGGTGATCTTCCTCTTTATGCTGTTGGCGATCGCGCTGTTTAAGGTGGAGGCGCTGGTGGTGATCGTGACGCTCTATGTGCTGTCCGGCCCGGTACTGGGTATTTTGGGGTTCAAGCGGCAATAGAAAAATGAAAAATTTTCTGGGGAGTATGGCGATCGTGGCAACGGTGGCAGTCAGCGCGGCCAATATCCACTTCACCTATCCGGGATGGAAATACAAGGCGCTCACTTTCAGCTACGACGACGGCATCGTCGCCGACCGCAAGTTGGTGGAAATTTTTAACCGCTACGGGATGAAGGCGACTTTCAACGTCAGCGCGGGCAGGGCGGGCACCAAAGACTCTTTCCTCAAACTCGACGAGTACGCCGAAGTTTACCGGGGGCACGAGATCGCTTCCCACGGCTTCCAGCACCGCAATATGTGCCAGCTCACCGATGCGGAGCTGGAAAGCGAGATCCGCGAAGACCTGATCGCGCTGGAAAAGATCACCGGCTATCCCGTCCGCGGCTTCGCTTATCCCTACGGAGCGTATGACGAGAGAGTAAAATCGATGCTCGCCAAATACGGCATCATTTACGCCCGGACGACCAATCCAGCCGGCAAGCGGCTGGTGCCGGTGTACGATCCGCTGGAATTCAACGCCCAGACTCACCACCGCGGCGATCTGCCCGCGCTCGCTAAAAAATATCGGGATTACCAAGGGTGGGGCGGCGTACTCACCATGTGCACGGTTTGGGGACACAGCTATGAGTTCGATCGGCAAAACAACTGGGAAGTGATCGAAAATTTCTGCAAGGAAATGGCAAATCGCCCCGACATCTGGTATGCGACCAACGGGGAAATTTTCGGCTACCTCGAAGCCTGTCGGCAGGTGCGCACTACTTTGGATGGCTCGGTGCTGATCAACCCGACCGCGACGACGATTTACCTTTGCGTCGACGGCAAGCAGCTGACTTTGCCGCCGACCACGGTTGAGCCGGTCGCCGTTGCTCCGGCGGCGGACTTGCCCGCCGGAACTTACCCGCTTTTCCCGGGAGCGCGGCGCAAGGCGCTCACTTTCAGCTATGACGACGGCAACGATCCCGTATCCGACGCCAGATTGATCAAGATTTTCAACGATCACCATTTCAAGGGCACGTTCAATGTCAACGGCAAGCGCGACATCGACTACTCAATTTACAATGGGCACGAAGTCGCCACCCACGGCTTCACCCACGCCCTTTATCGGACGATACCTTTGGATCGGATCATCAGCGATATTTACCGCGACCGCGATACGATCGAAAGTCAAGTTCATTATCCGGTGCGTGGTCATGCCTATCCCAGCGGCAACGCGGCGATCTCGCCGGAAAGCATCGCCGTACTCAAGGGGGTGGGCATCGTTTACGCCCGGGGCACCGATGTCCGCGCCGCCGGGGATTTCTCGATGCCGGCGACGGAAGCGGAGTGGATGCACTGGAAGCAGACCGCCCACCACTCGGAAGTGGATCTGATGGCGCTCGGCAAGGCGTTCAAGGAACGCAAGGATGCGCCGCTGCTCTGCGCCATTTGGGGGCACAGTTGGGAATTTGCCCGCAAGAACAACTGGGAAACCATTGAGCAGTTCGCCGATCTCATGGCGAACGACCCGGATATCTGGTACGCCACCAACATTGAAATTTACGACTACTGGCAGGCGGTGCAGAAGTTGCAGTGGAGCATCGACCGCAGTTTCGTCCACAATCCCTCCGCCACGCCGGTCTATTACTGTGTCGAGGGCAAAGCGTATCTGATCCCCGCCGGGGAAACGATCCGGTTTTAAGCCTTTTCGGGGAAAACTTCCTGGTCGAGCTCGGCAAAAAAGTCCGCCATGATCTTGGCGCGTTGCGCGGCGATCTTCCGCCCCGGAGCGGTGAGGAGTTTGCCCGGCAGATCCCGCAGTTTGACCAAGTATTCCCGGTAAGCGGTGTCTTCCCGACCGTATGCTTGTCCCGCCAGCGCCTCGGCGGCGGAGTTGTGCAACCGCGCCCCGGTGTGTCCGGCAAAGAGAAACGCCCGCGCCACCCCGACCGCGCCGAGCGAATCCAGCTTGTCGGCGTCGTAAAGGATTTTTTCTTCCAAGGTTTCGGGGATCTCCGCGCCCCGGTAGCGGTGGCGGCGAACCGCGCGGGAAACCTGTTGCGCCAACTCCGGCGCCGCGCCCAGCTCGATCAGCAATTTTTGGGCGGCTTCCGCGCCGCGCTCGGCATGGTTGATTTTGCCGTGCGAAGCATCCTCTTCCGGGCGGGCAAAGTCGTGGAGCCACGCCCCCAAGCGGACGATCTGCGCATCGGCTTGGGGGAGGGCGCGGAGCAGGATTTCCGCATTGGCGATCACCCGGAGCGTGTGGTCCAAGTCATGACAGCCGCCCGACTGACCGAGCTTTTGCTCGACCGCCGCTTGCACTTGCGCAAAAACAGTCATTTGCCGTCGGTAAGTTTGACGATGATGTGTTCCGCTTCGGCGAGCCGGAGCGACACTTGTGAACCCATGACCTTGACGCGCAGGGAGTCGCCGTCGGGTTCGTCGCTGGGCTGGATCAGCGATCCGGGCACGATGCCCAAATCGGCAAATTTGCGCACCGCCTGCAGATTTTTCGGCACCTTTACCACCACGCCGATCTGGTTGGAGTGGAGTTTTGCCAAGGGCAGGACTTCGCCCTCGCCGCCGACGCGGATATTGGGCATGGTCGAATGCAGATGCTCGCGCAACTGTCGGCAATCTTCGCGGGAACTCAATGCTTCGGAAAGGGCGACCAGTCGCGCCAAGGCGGTTTCGCCGATGACGTGTTCGACCCGGCAGGCGGTCTGATCGGATTCTTCCAGCGGCAGAGCGAGGATATCGGCGAAAAAGCGGCGCAGCGCCTGATGCCGCCGGATGATCACCGCCGCCCGCTCCGCGCCCGCCGGAGTCAGGCGAACCGGCTGATGCGACCGATACTTGATCAAGCCCCGGGCGCTGAGATTTTGCAACGCGTTGGTGACGCTGGGCATCTTGACGTTGAGCGCGTCGGCGATGTCCTTGGCGTGGGCGTGGGCGTTATCCGCCAAAATTTCGGCGATCGCTTCCAGATAATCTTCCAGACTGCTGGAAATATCCACATTGGCTTCCGGTGTCATGATCGCCCTCGAAATTAAAATGAACTTTTCCTCCAATATAGCTTCTCGCGGTGCGGAAATCAAGTTTATCCGTCGATAAAAGCCAAAAAAGCTTCTTTTTTGATAAAAAATGCGCCGAGTACTTGACAAGCGGCGAATTGTATGTTTCATTATACTTTAGAAAGATCCGCAGTAACTGAGTTGCGAGTGTAGCGAAAATGAAGTATTACACAGAAGAACACCTCTGGGTGGAAGTAGTGGGCGAGACGGCGACGATCGGGATCTCGGAATTTGCCGCCGATCAGTTGAACGACGTCGTCGGGATCAGTTTGCCGGACGAATCGGATGATATCGTCGTCGCCGAGCATCTCGGCGAGATCGATACCGGCGACGAGCAGCTGGAATTGATCGCCCCGATCACCGGCAGTGTTTCTCAAGTCAACGACTTGGTGTTGGAAGAGCCGGATCTGATCTTGGATTCTCCGGAAGATCGCGCCTGGTTGTGCCGGTTGGAAAATATCGACCAATCCGAGTTGGACGATCTGATGTCCGAAGACGATTACGCCCGGTTCGTTACCGGTCAGTAACCGCAGTTGTTAAATTTTCGCCGCCGATTTTTCGGCGGCGAGTTTTTTTGCCGGTCAGCGGAACTCGGTGGCGATGAATTCCGCCAAGACTTCCTGCCACGGCGGCATCGGCGGCAAGTTGCACTCGCGCAACCGGCGCTTTTCCAGTGCCGAGCAGGCGGGGCGCGGCGCCGGGCGGGGGAACTCCGCGGTGGTGCAGGGGGAAAGCAGGGGCGTCTTGCCCGCCAAGCGGAAAATTTCCCGGGCGAAACCGTACCACGAAGTTTCCCCCTCGCAAGTGAGGTGGAAAACACCTTGCAGATCCGGTCGGTCGAGGAAAAGTTTCAAATGGCGCGCCACCGCGATCGCCCCGGTCGGGTTGCCGATCTGATCGTCGACCACCCGCAATTCCCGTTCCGGATCGGCGGCGAGTTTCAGCATGGTGTGCACAAAGCTGGGGCCGCCGTCGCCGTACAACCACGCGATGCGGACGATGACCGCCTCGGGGATAATGGCGAGGATCTCGCGCTCGCCGCCCAACTTGGTGCGGCCGTAAACGCTTTGGGGGCAGGGGGGATCATATTCGGTGTAGGGGCGGG
>JAZTWK010000071.1:0-33492 GCA_045635865.1 Victivallaceae bacterium | reverse complement strand
TGTGGCTCGCCGTGGCGTGGATGCCCGCCGAGCAGCCGAGGGCGCGAACAGCGAACGACAGCGCAGGCGTCGGCTCGATACGCGGATACACGAACGAGCGGATGCCGTTGGCCGCGAGCACGCCGGCGGCGACGAGGTTGATCGGGTTGTCGGCGGCAAAGGCGTAGAGACCGCCGGCTTCGCCGCGGGTGGTGGCATTCGCCTCGACCCGGCGGCCGAAAAGCGCCACCCGGTTGAGGTCGCGCGCCAGGTCGGCGAGCGCAAACGCGGTCTGACGATTGACCAGGTTATCCAGATTGCCGTAGCTGGCGACCGCCAGCGCCGACCCGGAAATGACGATCTCTTTGCGGAAGATCTGGGTGGTGTTGTAGGAACTGCCGACCGACGCGTAGTTTTCTTCGCCGTCGCCGTTGACGCTGGCTTCGCCCATCGGGGTCGAAACGATGATGAAGTTGGCGCCGTTTTCGGGCAGCGTGGCGGCGGTGAGGCTCGAACCGTTGGCGGCGGCGAGCACCACCGTCAGACTTTCTTCGCCCACGGCGCTGATCTGAAAGAGCGCCGGATCGTCTTTGACCGAGATCAGCGTGCCGACCCGGACCTTGGCGCAGTCGGCGGCACTGACGGTCAATACGCCGCCGGAAGTGATGCCCGACGCGGTGATGCCGCGGCCGACGAGCTGGTCCTCGAGCCACTCGTGCTTTCTGCTGGTGGCGACGCCGACCGGGCGGAAGTTGGAAATGAACCGGGGTTCATCCTTGACGACGGTCGAAAGAACGTCGGAAAGATCGCGTTTCCGGTTGGCGAAAGTGTAACTGTACAACATCTTTTTTTCCTTTCAAATTGGTGGTTGATAGTTACTCCTCAAACGGCACCCTGCCGAGAGATTGGATCAGATAATCGAGTTGGTGACGGGGAGCGTCGCCGGATTCCGGCGGTAGCGTTCCCGCCGGGTCGGCGAGCCCGGAGCCGCCGCCGCTTTTAAGTTGCGAAGCGAAACAGCCGGGGTGGCTTTCCCGCAGTTGGGCGAGAAAAGTTTCCACCGCCGCCGGATCGTCGAGGTCGATTTCGGATTTGCGGGCGAGAAAATCGAGGTATTCGACTTCCTCGCAACCGGAAGTCCGGGCGATTTCGGCGATCCGGTGATCGCGGCGCAAAGTGGCAAATTTTTTCTGCCAGTCGTCGCGTTCGGAAAGCGCCTGTTGCAGTTGGCGGTGCAAGGATTCCGCTTCCGGATTTTTCCCGGCGCTCCGCCGGGATTGCCAAGCGGAAATGCCGCTTTGCCAAGCATCCGGATCGCCGGATTTGAGCGTTTCCCAATCCGCTTCGTCAAGGTTTTCGCCGGCAAAGATTTTGCCGAGCACGAGATCGATACTCATAGATCCTCCTGATTATGATTTTGCGTTTCGGCGTCGAGCAACGAGCTTTTCAAACTGCCGGGCAGCGGGGTGATGGCGTCGAGCATTTCCACGGCGGCGTTGCCGACCGCGCACTGGTAGAGCGGGCGGTCGCTCAACTGGGCGAGCTGCAGCAAGGCGGCGATGGATTTTTCCAGATCGCGCACGGCAAAGGTGCGGTTGTAAACCACTTCCGGTACGGCGATGTTGCGGTCGAAAGCGCGGAGCAATTCCCACGCGGCGGTCTCCGCCCGTTCCAACAACTCGGCGCGACTGGCGAGGAACCAGTTGACCTGCTGAAAATCCCACTCTTTGCTCTCGGCGGTGCGGTTTTCGCGGTCGCGCCCCTGCACCGCCAGCCCCACCACGTCAAAGAGTTCTTGCTTGAGCTGAATGTTTTCCGCGCGGATCGTGGAAGTCGCCACCCCCGTGGGGCTGATAAAACGGCTGATGCCCTTTTCCTCGACCGATTCGATCACGGCGGCACTGCGGGCGACGGTGGCGGAAAAGTTGCCGCCCTGGTCGGAGCCGGCGCGTTTCCGCGCTCCCCGGGCGAAAGAATCCGACACCACGAGCATGCCGAACATTTGCTTAATTATATTCATCTGCGCCTCGGATTCGTTGTTGAGGATCGCCTCGCTGATGCGCACGACATCCTCAAACCAGTGGTGGGCGGCCATGCCGAAGCCGTCGGGCTCCTCGACCATCACCAGCGGGACCTGCCCGGCGGGATTTTCGCCCCCGGCGATTTTGACCACGCCGGATTCCCGACGCTCGAAAAGGTGCCAGGAAAATTTTTCCAGCAACCGCACCCGGTCGCGGATGATCTCCGGGCGGAGCGGGTCGCTGTTGTCGCGGTACTCCTCGCGGAGCAGTACCCAGCTCAAACGGCCGTCGGCGCCGAATGCCCAGTCGAGCACGTCCAACGGCGAAACCGTCCGGACGTAGGGGCGCAGATTTTCGCGTTTGGCGCGGAGAAGGGAGACCCTGCCGGCAAAGCGGGGCGATTCGACCAGCAAAAAGGCGCGGCCGTAAACGTTGAGCAACGTGGAAAGCTGACGCATCACTTCGTTGGTGCGCAAGCCGGTGCGGCTCCAGTCGTCGACGAGTTCCCGGTCGGCGTGGTAGCGCACCGGATCGATCCCCAGCACGAACTGGGTGATCCGCCGGGCGATCGCCCGCGGATAGTTGAAGTAATAGGCGCGCCGCCGCCGCTCGGCAAATTCGAGGTCGATCTCGGAAACGTGGCGGATCAATGCCTGATCGATATACTCGCCGCCGCCGGAATAGGCGTCGCGACTGCGTTTCCAACAACTTTCCCGTTCCCGATAATCCCGGTTGCGGCGGGAAAACAACATTTCCCAATCGGTACTTTTCATGTGAATTGCAATGCTCCTTGTTTGGGGGGTTAGACTTCCTTTTCGTCGGCGCTCAACTGGATCTTCACCGGTTCGGCGAGGGTTACTTCGCGCCGGTCGCGCCAGAGTTGGGGGCGGCGATTTTTGAGCCAGAATACCGCCGCTTTGATGTCGGCGGGCACGTGGCGGCACTTGTCGCCGTCGGAAATGTCGTAGCCGGTGGCGCGTTTAAAGAGTGCCGCTTCGACCTGATCGTCGGCGAGTTCGCTCAGGATGGTGCGGCACTCGTCGAGCAGTTGGGCAAATTCCGGATAATCGCGGCGGTAGCGCCGCAGGCTGCTGGCGGAAACATCCAGACGGCGGGGCAAATCGGCTTCCCGTCCGCCGGAAAGCAGAAATTCCCGGATGTCGTCCAGACGGGGCAAGACCTTAATTTGGTATAGATCCATCATCGTTCCTCTTCAAGTTTCGGCGGGGCGATCAAATCGTCTCGTCGTCACCCAAGCGGAGCGTTGTCAACCGGTTTTTGACCCAAAATCCGATTTTTTGAAAAATTTTTTTGCAAAAAAGAGGCTGGACCGCGTCAGCGGCGAAAAAAAATAACTCCGAACGGCTCGATCGGGCAAGGCGCTGCCTTGCCGCCGTCGGAGGAAGGAGGAGTTTCTTCCGCAGGGAAAAATCAACTGAAAAAAATTAGCACAGCTGGATTGTTTTGTCAAATCCGGTCGATGCGGAAAATAAAATCGGCGCACCCGAGCGGGCGCGCCGAGTCGTAAGCAAAAGCGGGATCAGTTTGCCGGGAACTTTTGGGTCACCGCCAAGGCGGCGAGGTCGATGCCGCGGAAGATCCGATTCGCATACTGGTAATTGTAGCGAATGTATTTCCAGAACTCCTTGTCGCGGGCGTCGTCGTCGGCGGTCCGCTGGTAGTTGGGCTGGGCGCTGATCAGGCAGATCTGTCGGGTGTAGTCCTTGACCTTGCGGTCGCAGAAAAGGCGCACCGCGGTCTCGCCCATGCCGTTTTTATCCATTTCCTGGAAAAATTGGGTCGTGGCGATTTTGATTTCCGACTGGACGGCATCGGTCAGCACGAAGTTTTGCCGCAACGCCAACTTGCAGCCGACCAACTCGGCGAATTCCGCTTCCGCCCGGCGGCGGTTGGGAATGGTGCGGTAGCCCAAGTAGATGCCGATCCCCGTCAACAGCAGCACCGCCGCCAAACCTCCGGCGATCCACGCCGCCAGCTTGCCGAATTTTTTCCGCCGGGGCGCGCTGATGATGAACTCCTTGCCGCAGGCGGGGCAGACGGCGAACTCGCCGACATCCTTGGCGCCCACTTCAAAAGCGGCATGACAGCCCGGGCAGTGGGTGATCAGCCCCGCCCCGGCGTCTTCCTCGATCACGGCTTCCGCCGCTTCCGAAAAGATGGCGAAATCGGTGTGGCAGAAGGGGCAGACCGTGTTTTCCCCGATATCCTTTTGCCCGACTTCAAACTCCTGATTGCACTCCGGGCAGACCGTCCGCACGCCGCTTCCGGCGGCTTCCTCAATGAGGATCTCCTCGTCGATGGCGAAACTTTTGCCGCACTCCGGGCAGACGCCTTCGCCGCCGACCTGCTTCGGATCAATGTCGAATTCAGCGTGACAAAACGGACACTCGCTCAACATTTTCGCTCTCCCTTGGCGTTGATGAAAAAATCTCTTTCCCCAATAAGATAGCACGAAATCGTGCAAGCGCAAAGGCCGGACGGCACAAAAACGGATTTTTTTTAAAAAAAACGGACGTCGCCAGTTGACGACGTCCGTCGAAATCCCGACGGGGATCAGAAATAGCGCTTGAGCAAGCCCTCGAAGCCCTTGCCGTGGCGAGCTTCGTCTTTCGCCATTTCGTGGACGGTGTCGTGGATGGCGTCGTAGCCCAACTCTTTGGCGCGCTTGGCGAGCTGGAGCTTGCCGGCGCAGGCGCCGCACTCGGCTTCCGCCCGCATCTGGAGATTGGTCTTGGTGCAGGGTTTGAGCACTTCGCCGAGCAATTCCGCAAACTTGGCGGCGTGTTCGGCTTCTTCAAAGGCGTAACGCTTGTAGGCTTCGGCGACTTCCGGATAGCCTTCGCGCTCCGCCTGACGGCTCATCGCCAGATACATGCCGACTTCACAGCACTCGCCGTTGAAGTTGGCGCGCAGACCCTCGACCACTTCGGCGTCGATGCCGTCGATCGAAGCGACCACATGCTCGCAAGCGTAGGTGTTGCCCTCGCTCTTGGCGATGAATTTGCTCGCCGGAGCCTTGCACTGGGGGCAGAATTCCGGGGCGCTGTCGCCCTCGTGGACATAACCGCAAACACTGCATACGTACTTCATTTTGATCATCCTTTCTTTGGTTTTTGCCGGATCAATGATCGGAAAACTCCGATAACCAAGCGAATATAGCACGCCCCGGAAATTTTTGCAAGCGCTATCCGCGGTTGATATTGCCGAAAAATCGCTTATATTCAGAGTTTAGAGGAGCAGGTCGCCGGCCCGGCGAAAATTTGAGGAGATATTTATGTCGGAAATTTGGGAAGTTACGGGGCGGGAGATCCCCGGGGTGGGGGGAGAGCTCAAGGTGGCGTTGACGTCCGGAGTGGTTGGCGTCGCCGTCGTATCAGGCATCGATGCGGAAATGATCGCGCAACTATCCGCCG
Organism: Victivallaceae bacterium; assembly: GCA_045635865.1. GTDB lineage: Bacteria > Verrucomicrobiota > Lentisphaeria > Victivallales > Victivallaceae > UBA1784. Next base: position 28,058 of record JAZTWK010000071.1, on the reverse strand, counting down.
CCCTGCGCGGTCAGGAAGTGATCGACCAGCGCGCGATCGACGACCGGATCATCGCGCTCGGAGTCATCAATCGGGGGTTCGACCCCGAAATTCAGTTTGGCGTTTCGCTCGCCGTGGCGCATGCGGCGGCGCGAGAGTTGGCGCTGCCACCGGTCCGCTATCTCGGCGGTCTGCGCAGTGCGGAGTTGCCGTTGCCGCTGTTGAAGCTCGTTTCCGGGCGGGAAGTCGGCATGGCGTTTCGGCAACTGGATCTGTTGCCGCAGGGGTTTGCCACTTTTAACGAAGCGTGGCAGGCGCTTCAGGCGGTCGCCGCGCGGTTCGGTCGGCGCTTTGCCCGCCGGCTTCCGCCGCCGGGAGTTTCCGTCTTTGCCGAGGTGGTCGCCGACTTGGAACTCGCGGCGCGGGAAACCGGTTTCCCCCTCGGCGAGCAACTCTACCTCGCGCTCGATTGTGATGCCGGAAGTTTTTATTGCAACGGCATTTACGACTACGCTTACGCGGAAACTCCCGGGGTGCGGCTCGACCGCGACGACCAGATCGCCTATGTGGAGGTGCTGACCCGGGATTACCCGATAGCTTGGGTGATCGACCCGCTGATGGAGGGCGATTTTTCCGGCTTCGCCGAATTGACCCGGCGGGTCGGGTGCCGCACGGTCGTGGCAGGCAGGCGACTCTACGCCGCCGGCGCGGAAAATATCCGCCGGGGCGCCGCCTGCGACAGTACCGCGGCGGTGATCGTCGATCCGAGTTATGTCAGCACGCTGTCGGAGTTTTTTACCGCCGTCGCCGCCGCGCAGGAGTCGGGGCAGCGGATCGGGGTCGTCGCTCCGCCCGGGGCGGAATATGCCGCCGAACTCGCCGTTTCGGTCAACGCCGAAGTGATCGGGGGCGCCGGTTACGCCCGGCTCGTCGCCGCCGAAAAATCCGGGCGCTGACGGGCGAAAAGCGCTTTGCCGTTTTTGGATAAAAAAGCTGTCAAAAAGTCTAAAAACAATCCCGCTTTACAGCTTGAAAAATCACCCTTTGGGTGCTACATTATAAGGAATAAATTGCCGTAACCAAGCCCAAGGGGGGAAGCGTATGTACTACACCGGATTTGCCGACGAAGCCGCAGTAAGTCTCGCCGATCAGATTTCCGCCACCGAAGCCTTGGGTTGGCACTGCATCGAATCCCGGTGCATCGACAAGGTCAACATCCACGATCTGCCCGAGGCGAAGTTTGAGGAAGTCTGCGCCCAACTCGCCGAGCACCATATTTCCATCGACTGCTTCGGCAGTACCATCGCCAACTGGAGTTACGATCCTTTCGACGAAGCCGGTTACGCCGAGTGCGTGGAAAAGTTGGCGCGGGCGATTTCCCGGATGCACGTGCTCAACTGCAAAAAGCTCCGGGGTATGAGTTTCCGCGCCCAGTGGGAGCGCCCCGCTTTCGACCCGGAAGTGGAAAAGGCGGTCTTCCCCAAGCTACAAAGACTGGTCAAAATGTGCGAAGACGGCGGAGTCACCTACTGCCACGAAAACTGCAACAACTACGGCGGGCAATCCTACAAGCACACCTTGAAGCTGTTGGATAAGATCCAATCCCCGGCATTCAAGCTGATCTTCGACACCGGCAATCCGGTTTTCAATTACGATCGCAGTGAGGGCGACGCCCTCGTCAAGCGGCAGGATGCGTGGGAATTTTATCGTCAGGTGCGCGAATTTATCGTCCACGTCCACATCAAAGACGGCTACTGCGATGCCGAGGGCGTCGGCGCGGGTCAGCATTTCACTTTCCCCGGCGAAGGAACGGCGCGGGTGCCGGAGATCCTCGCCGATCTATTCAAAACCGGTTACGACGGCGGCTTTTCGATCGAGCCGCACATGGTGACGGTCTTCCACGAGGCAGCTTCCGCCGCCGCCAATGATCGCGCCGGGTGGGAAAATTACGTCGAGTACGGCCGCCGCCTCATGGCGCTGGTCGAAACTGCCAAGCAAACGAGCAAAAAATAGTCCCCTTGTCATATTAACCCAAGGCGGTCACCGCCGAAAAGAAATGGAAAAGAAAATGATCAAACAACTCAACGCCGTGCCGACCAAACACGCGGCACTGGTCAAGTGGGTCAACCAGTGGGCGGAGATCTGTCAGCCCGACGGAGTCTACTGGTGCGACGGCAGTCAGGCCGAATACGATCGGCTCTGCAACGAAATGGTCGAGAGCGGACTCGCCACCCGGTTGAACCCGGTCAAGCGCCCCAACAGTCTGCTTTTCCGCTCCGATCCGTCGGACGTCGCCCGCGTCGAGGCGCGGACCTTCATCGCTTCCGAAAAGCAGGAAGACGCCGGCCCGACCAACAACTGGATCGACCCCAAGGAACTCAAGAAAACGATGTTGGAGCTCTACACCGGCTGTATGCACGGCCGCACGATGTATGTGATCCCGTTTTCCATGGGCCCGGTCGGTTCGCCGATCGCCAAGATCGGGGTGGAGATCACCGACTCCGCCTACGTCGTGATCAATATGGAAGTGATGACCCGCGCCGGCAAGGCGGTGCTGGAAGTCCTCGGCGACGACGGCGAATTTGTGCCCTGCGTCCACTCGGTCGGCAAACCGCTGGCTCCCGGCGAATCCGATAACGGCGTCTGGCCCTGCGCCCCGATCGAAAAGAAATACATCGCCCAGTTCCCCGAGACCCGGGAGATCTGGTCGTTCGGTTCCGGTTACGGCGGCAACGCGTTGCTGGGCAAGAAGTGCCTCGCGCTCCGCATCGCCACGGTGCAGGCGCGCGACGAGGGCTGGCTCGCCGAGCACATGCTCATTTTGAAGCTGACCAATCCCGCGGGCGAAGTCAAATACGTTACCGGCGCTTTCCCGTCGGCGTGCGGCAAGACCAACCTCGCCATGCTCATTCCCACCCTCAAGGGTTGGAAAGTCGAGACCGTCGGCGACGATATCGCGTGGATGAAGTTCGACTCCGAGGGCCACTTGCGGGCAATCAACCCCGAGGCCGGTTTCTTCGGCGTCGCCCCCGGCACCAGCATGAAGTCCAACAAAAACGCCATGCTCAGCTGCGCCAAGGATACGATCTTCACCAACGTCGCGCTCACCGATGACGGCGACGTCTGGTGGGAAGGCATCGGCTACGACGCGCCCGATCACCTGATCGACTGGAAGGGCAACGATTGGAAGCCCGGTCAGGTCGACGCCGAGGGCAAGCCGGTCAAGGCGGCGCATCCCAACGCCCGCTTCACCGCCCGCGCCCAGAACTGCCCGGTGATCGCCCCCGAGTGGGAAGATCCCAACGGCGTGCCGATCAGCGCGTTCCTCTTTGGCGGACGTCGTCCCTCGACGCTCCCGCTGGTCTATCAATCCAAGGATTGGGAACACGGTGTTTTCATCGGTTCGACCGTCGGCAGTGAAGTTACCGCGGCGACGCTCGACGTCAAGGCGGGCACCGTCCGGCGCGATCCCTTTGCCATGTTGCCCTTCTGCGGCTACAATATGGGCGATTACTTCGGCCACTGGCTGAAGATCGGCAAGCAGGGCGCCGCCAAAGGCAATCTGCCCAAGATTTTCTGCGTCAACTGGTTTCGCAAGAGCGCCGAGGGTAAATTCATGTGGCCGGGCTTCGGCGACAACAGCCGGGTGCTGGCGTGGATCTTCGCCCGTTGCTCCGGCAAGGGCGACTGCGTCGAAACTCCGATCGGCTACATGCCGACTCCGGAAGCGATCGACCGCACCGGCATTGAGGACGAAGTCAGCGATGCCGACATCCGCGAACTGCTCGCCGTCGATGTCGAGGGCTGGAAGAAAGAACTGGCGATGATCGACGAGCATTACGCCAAGTTCGGCGACCGGCTGCCGCAGGAGCTGCGCGACCAGCTCGCCGCGCTCAAGGCGCGCTTCGCCTGATTTTTCCGTCAAAGCAAAAGCGTGATGATCCCGCTCCGGCGTTCGCCGGGGCGGGTTTTCTTTATTGCTTGCATAGCCGGGAAATCCGTGCTATATTATGGCGTAAATTTCACTACGGAAAAAGTTGAGAAAATTATGGCAGAAGCAGTTTTGAATCATTCGGAAAGCACCGATTTCATCCGCGAGATCGTCGCCGCGGAAGTGGCGGCCGGCAAGCACGGCGGGAAAGTGATCACCCGCTTCCCGCCCGAACCCAACGGCTATTTGCACATCGGCCACTCGAAAGCGATCTGTCTGGATTTCGGCGTGGCGGCGGAGTTCGGCGGCAAGTGCAATTTGCGCTTTGACGACACCAATCCGACCAAGGAAGATACCGAGTACGTCGAGTCGATCATCGCCGACGTCCGGTGGCTCGGTTGGGAGCCGGCGCAAATTTGCTACGCGAGCGATTATTTTGATAAAATGTACGAGTGCGCCGTGGAGTTGATCCGGCGCGGACTCGCCTACGTCTGCGACCTATCCAACGAGGAGTGGGAAAATTATCGGGGCAACCTCACCACGCCCGGCAAGGAATCGCCTTACCGCAACCGCACGGTGGCGGAAAACCTCGATCTCTTTGCCCGGATGAAGCAGGGGGAATTTCCCGACGGCGCCAAGGTGTTGCGCGCCAAGATCGACATGGCGTCAAGCAATATCAATATGCGCGACCCGGTGATCTACCGCATCCGCCGCGCCCACCACTTCCGGCACGGGGATAAGTGGTGCATCTACCCGATGTACGATTTCGCCCACCCGCTGGAAGACGCCTTTGAGGGTGTCACCCATTCGCTGTGCACGCTGGAATTCGAGATCCACCGCCCGCTCTATGACTGGGTGTTGGAGTCCCTCGGCTACCCGGCGGACGATCGCCCCCGCCAGATCGAATTTTCCCGCTTGAATTTGACTTACACGGTGATGAGCAAGCGCAAACTGCTCCAACTGGTCAAGGAAAATTACGTTTCCGGGTGGGACGATCCCCGGATGCCGACGGTCTGCGGCATGCGGCGGCGGGGCGTGCCCGCGGCGGCGTTGCGCAAGCTCAATCAGGCGGTCGGCATCACCAAGTTCGACGGCTTGACCGACGTGGCGCTGCTGGAACACTGCATCCGCGAGGAACTCAACTCCAGCGCCGAGCGCTTCATGGCGGTACTCGATCCGCTGGAAGTGGAGATCGTCAACTACCCCGAATCCGGCATCGCCCCTCTGGAAGCGATCAACAATCCGGAAGATCCCGCCGCCGGCGTGCGGCAGTTGGAGTTCGGGCGGAAACTTTACATCGAAAAGAGCGATTTCATGCTCGAGCCGCCCAAGGGCTACTACCGCTTGTCCCCGGGCAAAGAGGTGCGGTTGCGCTACGGCTACTTCCTCAAGTGCGAGGAACCGGTGCTGGACGCCGCGGGCAACGTGATCAAACTTCGCTGTACGATCGACCCGGAAAGTCGGGGCGGCAACTCCCCAGACGGCCGCAAGGTCAAGGGCACGATCCACTGGGTGAATGCCGCGACCGCCGTGCCCGCCGAAGTCCGGCTTTACGATCGGCTCTTTACGGCGGAACAGCCGGGCGCGGAGGGGGTCGATTTCCTCACCCAGCTCAACCCGGAATCGAAAAAAATTGTTTCCGCGTTGGTCGAACCGTCGGCGGCGGGTCTGCCGGTCGGTCAGACCGTGCAGTTTGAGCGGACGGGTTATTTCGTCAAGGATCCGGATAGCCAGCCGGATAAACCGGTATTCAATCGGACGGTCAGTTTGAAAGATTCGTGGAACAAACAACAGCAAAAGTAGGTGGAATATGAGCAAATTATTTCAGCTGATCCGGTCGTTTTTCCGTATTCTCATTCTCAGCGGCAAGTGTCACGCCGCCAATCATAACCGCCAGCGGGCGGTGGCGCTGACTTACTACACGCTCTTTGCGATCGTGCCGGTGGCGGCGTTGCTTTTCGGCATCGCCAAGGGGTTCAATCTCGACGACAAGTTGCGGGTGTCGCTCTCCTCTCGCTTCGCGCAGCACGAGGAGATCATGGAAAATATCTACAACTTCGCCGATACGACGCTCAAGCAGGCGAGCGGCGGCGTGGTCGCCGGGGTCGGTGTGGTCGCCCTGCTGTGGACGGTGTTTTCGCTCGCCGGAAATATCGAAAACGCCCTCAATTCCGCTTGGGGATTGTCGGTGCGGCGCAACTTGTTGCGGCGCTTCAGCGACTACATCGCGGTCATGCTGGTCACGCCGATCGTATTGGTCATCGTCACCAGTACCGATATGCTGTTGCACCAAAGTGTTCAACATTGGCTCAGCGCCAACCCGGAAACCGGGCGGGCGTTGGTGATGACGCTCGGCGTTTTGGCGCGGGTCGTGCCGATCTTGCTCACCTGCGTCGTCTTTTTCCTCATCTATTTGCTGGTGCCCAACACCAAGGTCCACTTCTGGCCGGCGTTGCTGGCGGCGGTGGTCGCCGGGATCTTTTACACGCTCATGCAAGACGGCTTCGTCTTTTTGCAACGGTCGATTTTCCGTTACAACCGCATCTACGGCAGTTTCGCGGTACTGCCCTTGTTTCTGATCTGGGTGCAGTGGGGTTGGCAGATCGTGCTTTACGGCGCGGAGATCGGCTACGTCGCCCAGAATCTCAACTCCGGACTTTTCGACAACGAAAATTCGACTCCGGCGAGTTTGCGGTTGCAGCGCATTCAACAGTTGGCGATCGCCAAGATCATCTACAGCAATCTCCAGCAGGGCAAGGGGGAGACCCAGTGGGATGAGTTGGAAACGCGGCTGGGCATCTCGGCGATCGAGATCGACCGGGGGCTGGATCAACTTCTGGAAGCCGGGATCATTTCGCGCACGGCCAACGACGAGGACAGCAGTTTCCTGCCGGCGAAGTCGCCGGAAAGATTCACCGTCGCCGACTGTCTGGCGACCCTCGACGGTTGCGGACGGGATCAGGTGCCCGGCGAACTGAATAAGGAAAGCGAAAAGATCGAGGACGTGTTGACGGCGTTCGCCGACAGCAACTTGAGCGCCGCGCTCAACCGCCCGCTTTTTGAATTGTAAGCAACTGGGGTCCGGTAGCTCAGTGGATAGAGCATCTGCCTTCTAAGCAGGTGGCCGTGGGTTCGATTCCCACCCGGACTACCATTTTTTACCAACTCCGCCCCAATGCTGAAACAGCAGATGTAATTGTAACGAGATCAGCTTTTCACGGATCGAAGTATTCGTCATGCACAAGGCCATATACAGAAGCTGGGTGCTGTTTCTGCTGGTGGTCGCCTTTTTCCTCTATCAGGGGACGCGGCAGATCGTCGGCGCCGCCTTGCCGCAGATCCAAGCGGCGTTTCAGGTTTCCAAACCGGAACTTGGCGCGGTGGTTACGCTCTTTGCCCTGCTTTACGGCATTTGCGTTCCGCTCGCCGGGATCGCCGGGGATATTTTTCGGCGCAAGTGGCTGATCCTTGCCGGAGTGGGCGTTTTCAGCTTCGGGATTTTTTTATCCGGCCTTACCTGCGGCGTCGGCGGACTTCTGATCAGCTACGGAGTCCTGACCAATAAGACTCGTCAGAGGATCGATAGAGCGGTCATTCGGTGACGTGAGGCATATTCATTATTTGAATAGACGACTCCGGCGTGCTTAATAGATTTCAAAAATCTGCCGAAATGACCGTTTCGCTTTTTCAGCAGGATTTCCCTGCTTCGTATGCCGCTTGGAAAACCGGGAGATTGCGGACTTCGCCTTTGCCATACGCGCTCGCTTGACGGAATCGTTATTCCTCGGTCGGATTTTTTTCGTAATCGATCGTGATCCCGATGCCGAAGTGCCAATAGTAGTCGGGGGTGACGGGGATCCAGTAAGAGACCGCGGGGTGGCCGTTCCCCATATCGGGCAAATAACACCACGTCGCTTTTTCCTTTTTCGCCATGAGCGCCTGGCGGCACAGTCCGGCTTTCAGCCCCGGGCAACCCTTGGCGCAATTCGTCCCCGCCAGCCGGCCATACTTTTCGGCGGCCGGATTGACGGCGACCACGCGGTGCGTGCGGTGGCAGAGCGTCATCGGTTCCGGGAAGGAGTCGCAAATGGCATGGAATGCTTTGCTCAGTTCCTCCTCGATCTGGTTCTGGGCGGCGGTCGCGGTCGATTCCATTACATCACTCATTTTTGCATACTCCCTGAATATCGGTGTTATGAAACTAATGCAAATATATCACGCGAATGTTGAAAAACAAGTAGATTTTTGGTTTTCCGCTTGCTTTATTGCCCCCATCGCGTTATTATAAGTTGCCTTGAATGACAGCAACTGAAAAATCAGGAGAATAGTATGAAAATCGCCACCACAATCGGGGAAATGTATGCTTATTGCTGATCTCCGGCGGAAGCGGTCCGCGGTTATGTGGGGAGCGGCTTTAAGTATCTGGATTATTCCTTTTATTTGGCGCACTTGAATAATTCGCCGTTTATGCAGGATGACGATCGCGCCTGGCGAGCGCAGGTGGAGGAGACCGCGACGGCGGCGCGGGAGTGCGGTTTCACCTTTGTGCAAGCCCATTTGCCCGGCTACAACCCGCTGGGGAAATTCGACCACCCCCGCGGCATGAGAGCCGTGTTGCGTGCCGCGGAAGCATGCGGCATTTTGAATATCCCGACGATGGTCATGCACACCAGCGAAAGTTTGGCTCATCGTTACCCGATGGATCAGGATGCTTATTTTGAGTACAACAAGAAGTTTCTCGCCCCGGTTTTGGAAGTCGCGGAAAAGTACGGCACTACCCTCTGCATCGAAAATTCTACGGGCAAAAACATCGGCGAGTGCTACTTCCCGCGTACCGCGGCGGAAATGAACGCCTTGGTCAAATTCATCGATCACCCGCTTCTCGGGTGCTGTTGGGATACCGGACACGCCGTTATGGAGGATAAATTCGATCAATATGACGACCTCATGGAGTTGGGGAAAAATCTCAAGGCGGTCCATATCCACGACAACAACAGTTTGACGGATCAGCACCTTGCCCCCTATTGCGGCAAACTGCAGCTCAACCGGATCATTGAAGCATTCATCGCCCTGGATTTTCAAGGCTATTTCACCTTTGAAGCCGAATTTTTCGTAAAAAACCGCATCGGCAATCCCCCTTTGACCAAGGAGTTGCGCCAAGAGGTGCTCAAACTGCTCTTCAAGATCGGGAAACACGCTCTGGAATACTACGGCATCTACGAGGACTGATATCTTTAAGTCAAGGTAAACCACGCGCGCTTGGCTTGCAAGTTGCGCCAGTATGTGCTATATTAAGGAATCGTCGTCGACTCGAATGGTTCGAGCGACAAGGTAAAAACCTAACCCAAAGGCGTCTTGTCAAGTATAAAAAAAGCGCCGCAAAGAGTAAAGGATTGTTGTCATGGCCAAGATCACTATCAAAGATTTGCTGGAAGCCGGTTGTCACTTCGGTCACCAGACCCGTCGCTGGAACCCCAAGATGAAACCCTACGTTTACGGGGCGAAAAACGGCATCTCCATCATCGACCTCACCAAAACTATGTATCAGATCGCGGCGGCGTGCAACTTCCTGCAGCACGTGGTCGCCGACGGCGGCGACGTCCTCTTTGTCGGTACCAAGCGTCAGCTCCGCGACACCATCAAAGCCCTCGCCGAAGAGACCGGGATGTTTTCGGTTTCCGAGCGCTGGCTCGGCGGCACCCTGACCAATAACGTCACCATTTGCAAAAGCATCGCCAAGATGGCGGAAATCGACGCCACGCTCAATTCCGAAGCCGTCAATGCGATGAAGAAAAAAGAGATCTCCAGTCTCTCCCGTCGGGCGGAAAAACTGCACCGCGATCTCGACGGCATCGCCAAAATGAAAAAACTTCCCGCCGCGCTGGTGGTGGTCGACGTCTGCAACGAACTCAATGCGGTTCGTGAAGCCAACAAACTCAACATTCCGATCGTCGCCATCGTCGATACCAACGGCGATCCCACCCTCGTCCAGTACCCGGTCGCCGCCAACGACGACGCGGTGAAGTCGGTCGAGATCATCACCGGGCTCTTCCGCGAAGTGATCAAGGTCGCCAAGGAGATCCACCTCAAGCGGGTCACCGAAGAGCGCGAAGCCGTCGAGGCCGCCAAGAAGATCGCCCAGGAAAATGCCGAGGAAGCCGAAGAAGCCAAGGAAGTGAAGAAGCCGGCGAAGAAAGCCGCCGCCAAGAAACCCGCCGCCAAGAAGCCGGAAGCCAAGGCTCCCGAAGCGGCTCCGGCGGAAGCTCCGGCTGCCGAAGCGGTAGCGGAAGCCCCGGCGGAAGAAAAGGCTCCGGCGAAGAAGGCCGCCGCCAAGAAACCCGCCGCCAAGAAGCCGGCGGCGAAAAAGCCCGCCGCCAAAAAGGCCGCGGCGGAAAAAGCGGAATAACACCAATAGGGGAGAAGCAATAACATGATCACTGCCAAAATGGTACAGGAGCTCCGGGCGAAAACCGGGGCTGGCGTTATGGATTGCAAGCGGGCGCTGGAAGGCGCCGACGGCGATATGGATCTGGCGATCGAAAATCTGCGCAAATCCGGTATTGCCAAGGCGGAAAAGAAATCCGGCCGCACCACCAATCAGGGTAAAGTCTGGACCGCCGTCGCCGCCGGCAAGGCCGCGATCGTCGAGGTCCTTTGCGAAACCGACTTCGCCGCCAACACCGACAAGTTTGCCGGTCTGGTGAATACGGTCGCCGCCGACGCGCTCAATACTCCGGGCGACGGCGACATCACCGCGACTCTGGTCGAAGCGGAAAAGGAAGTTATGACTGCGCACATCGCCGTCATCAGCGAAAATATGCAGATCCGCCGGGCGATCAAGTGGGAAAACCCCACCGGTAGCTTCGGCTTCTATCATCACATGAATGGCCGCATCAGCGTGCTGGTCGAGGCGGAAGGCGCCGCCGATCCCGCGGTGCTGACCGACGTCTGCATGCACATCGCGGTTTTCAATCCCACTTACGTCTGCCCGGATCAGATCCCGGCCGAGGTGATCGCCAAGGAAAAAGAGATCGCGTTGGCGTCCGATCCCAAGCTCGCGGGCAAGCCCGCCCAGATGCTCGACAAGATCCTCGCCGGCAAGATCAACCGCTTCTACTCGGAAGTCTGTCTGATGCAGCAGGCGTGGTTCAAGGATGACAAAACCTGCCTTGCCAAACTGCATCCCGAGCTGAAGATCAAGCGTTTCGTCCGCTGGGAAGTGGGCGAAGAGCTTTAAGTTGCGCATCGCAATTTGAGCGATTCCGACACCGGAATTCTTTTTCCGGTGTCTTTTTTTTATCCGGAAGTGGACAACGCCCGCAAAACGGATTATATTACTGGCAGGAAAAACCGGGAGTTTCGCAGTTGAAAATAATTCATTTTTCCGACCCGCACGCCGGGGGACCGGCGGAAGATTTCCTCGCGTATTTCGACAAGCGCTGGGTGGGGGTCTTCAATTACACTTTTCAGCGGCGCTTCCGCTACAACTTGGCGCTTCTGGGGCGCGCGGTCGACTACATCATCCAAGCCCGTCCCGACGTGGCGGTCTGCACCGGGGATCTGACCAGTTCCGGACAGCCGGGGGAGTTCGCCAAGGTGGTGGAATTGCTCAAGCCGATCAACGCCGCCGGCATCCCGTTGCTCTATTTACCCGGCAATCACGACTGCTATGTGCGGCGGCCCAAGTGCGTGGCGGCGGTGCAGGCGGCGGTGCGGGAACTCACGCAGGGGCGCGACGAATTCACCGATTTTCCGCTGTTGCGGGATTTCGGGGAAGTGGAATTCTTTTTGGTCAACACCAGTCGCCCCTCCTTTTTGTTGTTTTCGGGCGGCTTTTTGAGCAGTGAAGATTCGGCGGCGATCGAAAAGTGGTGCGCCGCGCCGCATCGCAAGCCGCGGATACTGCTTTCGCACTACCCCATTACCGAGGATCACCCGATCCTGCGCTTTCGCCACCGACTCTACGGGCAGGAAAAAGTGGCGGAACTTTTGGCGCGCAAGGAGATCGACCTCATGTTGTGCGGTCACATCCACCGACCCTATCGGAAAGTCGACGACTCCGGGCGGGGCGAATGTTGCGCCGGTTCGGTGACGCTCAACGGCAGTATGACGGAAATCGACTACGATCCCGCGACGGATCGTTTCACTTTCCGCGAGGTGAAAATATGATCACGCACACGCTGTTTGTGCCGACGTTGGCGGCGGTGGATGAGGAGTTCACCCTGCCGGAAGCGGAAAGTCACCACCTTTTCAAGGTCTTTCGGGCGGCGCCGGGCGATCCGGTGGAGTTGCTCGACGGCCAAGGCGGGCGCGGCTGGGCGCGTGTTTTGCCGGGTAAACAGTTGCGCATGGAAAAGCGGGAAACGATCCCCGCGCCGGAGTTGAAACTGCATTTGTACTGCGCGGTGCCGCGCCGCGCCCGGCAGGACGAGTTGCTCAAGGGCGCGGTGGAGTTGGGCGTCTGGTCGATCCACCCGATAATTTGTGCGCGGTCGGTGTCGCATCCGGAGCCGAACGAAAGGTGGCGGAACTATTTGCAGGAAGCCTGCAAGCAGTCGAAAAATCCCTTTTTGCCGCAACTGGTGGAACCGGTGAGTTTGGAGTGCGCCCTCGCGGAGATCCGGCAGTCGCAACTGGCGGCGTTTTTCGGCTCGGTGGCGGCGGCGCCCGAAGTGAAAAAAGTTTCCGGCGAAGTCGCCTGGATAGTCGGTCCGGAAGGCGGTTTCACGCCGGAGGAAACTCAAAGTATGCAAAGTTCCGGAGTCGAGCCCCTCAATCTTTGCCCTTGGGTGTTGCGGCTGGAAACCGCCGCGCTCGCCGGGTTGGCGGTGTTGCGGCATTTGGCGCTGATCGCGCTTCTGGCGATCGGGATCGCCGGGTGCGGGCGCGGTGACGCGGGCAAAAATCCCCTGATGCTCAAGGGCGACAAGTATCGCGCCGAGGGCAACTACGCTCTGGCGGAAAATTTCTACCTCAAAATGTGGGAACACCAACCGAATTCCCCGGTGGTGCTACGGGCGTTGGCGGCGCTTTACGATGAAGCGTTGGATCAGCCGATCAACGCCTGTTTCTTTTACGACCGCTGTCTCAAATTGTTGCCGGCGGAGCATCCGGATCGGGAAAGTCTGCTCCGGTGTCGGGAATTGGTCGCCCGGCGGATCGCGCCTGCCGCTACTCCGGCGCCCGCTCCGGCGGCGGATGCCCGACTGATCGAGGAAAATCGCCGCCTGCGCAATGCGCTTACTGAGCTGCGCCGCCAAATGGCGGAAGCCAAATCGACCCCGAAACCGGTGGACGTCAAGGACGTTAAGGAAAAACCGGCGGTCGAAGCGGGGGCGGAGTCGTTTTATACTATTCAGCGGGGCGACAGTCTGTCGCTCATCGCCCGCAAGCTGCAAGTTTCCGTGGACGATCTGCGCCGGGTCAACAATCTCGCGCCCAACGCGGTATTGCACATCGGCCGTCAGCTCCGGATCCCGGCGCGGCAAAAGCTTGACAACGGCGCCCGGCAATAGTATATTTTAGAGGTAAGTAAGAAAAATTCCCGACAGCGGGAAGAGAAGAGGGATTTCTATGAAAAAATATTTTGCCGCCGTGTTGTTGGCCGGGTGCGTCGCCGGGTGCTTTTCCAATTATCAACCTTGTGCCGAGTACGATCTGGCGCCGGTCAAGGCGCACTATTCGCAACCTTTTGAATACGGGGTGTTCCGCAATATTTCCGGCGCCGACCGCCGCTTCCTTTACCGGAACGCCAATCAGGTGGATTTCGACGAGTACAACCGGTGGATATCCAGCCCGGAAGTCCTGATCATGCGGGCGTTGGGCGGCGGTTTTTCCGACGTGGAGCCGCGCCCGGATTCGCCCAAATTGGATCTGACGGTTTCCCGCTTCGGCTGGGCGGGCAACGAGGCGCAACTGAGCGTCGATTATGTTTTGTCGCGGGGCGCGTTGCGCTTCGGCGGGCATCGGGAATACTCGCACGCCGCCGCTTCGACTGCTCCGGGGGCGCTCGCCGAGGCGATGAATGAATGCGTCGAGCTTCTGGCGCAGGAAATTGCCGGCGCACTGCCGAAATTTGCTCCGGCAGGGGGTGCCAAATGAAGCAATCTTGGCTGGCGCTGGCGGTATTGCTGACCGTTTCCGGCTGTGCCACCAGTACGCTGGTGCGGCACGACCCGTTGCCGGGGCAACTGAGCTCCGCCGGGCACGTCGTTGACCGCAATCTGGAAGCGTCGATCACCGGGATCTATCTCTTTTACTTTTTGCCGCTGTGGAGCGGGGAGTATCGCTATCCCAACGAGCACGACTATCGCACCTTTGCGCACTACGTCCGCCCCAAGTACATCCACCTGATGTTGGAGCGCCACCGCGACCGGCACCGGCTGGGCGCGATCGAGGATGTGAAGACCGAGGAAAGCTCCAGCGGGTTTTGGACGCTGTGGATTTTTTGGAAGCGGGAGATCCGGGCGACGGCGGTCGGCACGGCAAAGGAACGGAAGTCGGAAAAAGCTCCCGAAAAGTGAACAAACCGCAAAAAAGCGGGATTAACCGTAAAAAAATCGATTTGCACATCTTGTAAAATCGGTATAGTTGTGCTATTGTATGGCGTCTGGGTATGTTGTGCCGTTTTTCCGGGAGGAAAAGCGGCCGAGGGTTGTGTATATATTTTAGGTACGAGCGCAGGAAAGAAAAATGAGTCGCAAAATTATCGTCGCCGGCAACTGGAAAATGAATAAAACCGCCGCCGAGGGCAAGGCCCTGGTCGAGGCGCTGAAGCAGGAACTCGCCGCCGTTTCTCCGGCGGATGCGGAAGTGGCGGTCTGCCCGCCCTTTACTTCGATCGGCGAAGTGGCGAAGGCTTTGGAAGGCACCAACATCGGTTTGGGCGCGCAAAATGTCCACTGGGCGCCCAGCGGCGCTTTCACCGGTGAAATTTCGGCGGAAATGCTCAAGACTTCCGGCGTCAAGTATGTGATCATCGGCCACAGCGAGCGGCGGCAGTACTTCGGCGAGACCGACGCTACCGTCAACGCCCGGCTCAAGGCGGCGTTGGAAGCGGGGCTGATCCCGATCGTCTGCGTCGGCGAAACGCTGGCGGAGCGCGAGGCGGATCGCACCGAGGCGGTGCTGTCGCGGCAGATTCGCGAGGGTTTCGCGGGCATCGCTCCGGAGTGCGGCGAAAAGATCATCGTCGCCTACGAGCCGGTCTGGGCGATCGGCACCGGCAAGACCGCCACCCCGGAAATGGCGCAGGCGGCGCACAGTTTCATCCGCAGTGAACTGGCGGGCGTTTTCGGTACGACTGTTGCGGAAAAAATTCGGATCCAGTACGGCGGCAGCATGAAGCCGGAAAACGCCCGGGAGTTGGTCTCCCAGCCGGATATCGACGGCGGGTTGATCGGCGGCGCGGCGCTCAAGGCGGAAAGTTTCGCCAAGCTGATCCAAGAAGCGATCGCCGGGAGTAAGAACTGATCATGTCGGTACTGCTGATTTTTATCTACGCGCTGGTGGCGCTGGTTTCGCTGTTGCTGATCGGGCTAATCCTGATCCAGCCGTCCAAGTCGGGCGGCATGGGGGCGGCTTTCGGCGGCATCGGCGAATCGGTGTTCGGCGGCAAGGCGGGCAGTCATTTGACCAAGGCGACCGTGTGGATGACGGCGATCTTTTTGGTGCTGACGCTGGTTTTGGCGGTCTTGATCGGCCGCGGCGTCCGCGGGGAAAACGAGCAGAGCGAAATCGCGCAGGAAATGGCGGCTTCCGTGCCCGAAACCAAGTAAAAGCAAAAGTTCAGGAGCAAGCGGTTATGAAATTTGCGGTGTGGGGTTTGAGTTTGGCTCTGACTGCCGGTTTGTATGCCGCCGACGAAGTCGCCTTTTCCCGGGTGGAAGTTTCCGCCAAGTTGGAAAAGACCCCCAAAATCGAATACGGCACCAACAATTCGACAAGTTACAGCAACGTCAAGATGAAAACTCAAAATCCCTCGTGGGTGGTGGTCGTGGTCGATTACACCCCGGGATTTTTGCCCGCCGGCAAAAAAGCCACCCCCAAGGCGGCCGCCAAGGGTAAAGAAGGCGCTTGGATCGACGACGTCGCTTTGGATGTCAATGTCGAGATCCCCGGCGAACAGGATCAGGTGACGATCCTTTCCGGTCGGAGCGATATATGGACCGTTCAGCTCGACGGGCGGAATCACGTGGCGATCATGTTGATCCCGCCGCAGATTTTGGATCGCTATTTGCCGCTTCGGGGGCGGAGCGAGCAATCCGTTCGGCTTTCCGATATTAAAATTCAGGCGGTTTTCCGGCGCAAGGACGGCAAGGAATTGGGCGCCGGTTACTTCAACTGCAGCAAAAAAGCGGAAGACGCCGCCGATTATTTTCAGCAGATCATCGCCAAGTCCAGCGTGATCAAGGGCGCCGTTTTGCCGCGTAGCAAGACCCCGTGGTTCTTTCATCAGTTCGATCATTACGATTTGCTCAAGATTGATCAGCAGTGAGTGCATTTAATACGGTTCAAGCATGACTAAAGACAACACCATTTTAACGATCGATATCGGCAGCGACAATCTCAAGATCGCTGAGTTTGACGTTACGCCGGAAGGCGGTTTGCGGTTGCGCAAATTCGCCATCGCCAAGATGCAGCTCCCGGAAGCGCAGGGCGAAGATGCTTTTGCTCAACCCAGTGATGCGCTTCGGGCGCGGGCGTTCGACAAGGCTTTTGCGCGGCTGTTGGCGGAAAATAACTTTTCCGCGCGCCGGGTGCGGGTCTCGCTGCCCGCCAGTTCCGCTTTTATGCGGTTGAGCAAATTGCCCGATGCGCTCGGCAATCAGGATGCGATCGACCGGGTGGTCGAATACGAGGCACAGCAGGCGGTGCCCTGCGCCATGAGCGAGGTGGAGTGGGATTATCAGCTTATCCACCACCAGTGGCTCCAGACGGTCGACGAGACGGACGAAAACGGCAAGCTCGTGGAAGCCAAGGTCGAGCGCGAGGAGTTTGAAGCGCTCTTTGTGGCGATCAAAAACGAGCAGATCAAGATGTATACCGACGCCATTGAAGACGCCGGATTCGAGGTGTTGTCGGTGACGGTCGCTCCGGCGGCGCTTTTCAACGCCGCCAAACTGACCCAGTTGGCGGAGCAGGAAAAGTGCTCGCTGATCATCAATATCGGCAGTGCCAGCACCAGTTTGATCATTTCCGAGCAGAATCGGTTGTTCATCCGGAGCATTCCGACCGCCGGCAACGCGATCACCGCGCAGATCGCCAAGGAATTGAATATGTCCATGGCGGATGCCGAGGATCTGAAGTTGCGCCAGGGCTTCGTCGGTTTGGGCGGCGCCTATGACGAGCCGGAATCCGAGACCGCCGATACGATCTCCAAGATCGCCCGCAACGTCATGACGCGGTTGCACGGCGAGATCAATCGGTCGATCAACGTCTGGCGTTCCCAGCACGGCGGCAGTCAGCCGACGACGCTGTTGCTTTCCGGCGGCGGGGCGATGATGCCCGGCGTCACCGAATTTTTCCAGGAAAAACTCCGGATGTCGGTCGATTTCCTCAATACCTTTGGCGCGATCAGTCTGGAAGAGTCGATCGACAAGGAAAATTTGCAGTTGGTGGCTCCGGCGTTTCAGGAGTTGATCGGCTTGGGGTTGCACGAGATCGTCGACTGCCCGGTCAATCTGGTGCTGTTGCCCCGTTCGATCCGGAATCAGCAAAAGCTCAACCAGCAGAAGCCCTACTTCCTGGCGGCGGCGGGCATCCTGATCATCTGCCTGCTGATCTTCGGCGCGGGAATGTGGCGCCTGGCGAGTTTCGGCAAGAATTTGGTCGCCGGAGTCAACGACAAGTTGCAGGAAGCCAAGGTGACCCAGCGCAACATCAATAATTTGATGAATCAGTGCAACGAAGTCAAGGGCGATTACGAGCAGGCGGTTCGTTGTTTGGAGGATCGCACGCGGTGGATCGGTCTGTTGGGCGAACTGCAGCAGTTGGCGCCCGACATGATGTGGATCACCGCGATCGAGGGCGTCGGCGACGAATCCGATGAGGATGCCGCCGCGCGCAACGCTTCCACCCGGGGCGACAATCAGCGCGCCAAGACGGCGGAGTTGTCGGCGATTTCCGCGGTGCGCGAGATCAAGGCGATCCGGATATCCGGTTACACTCTGGAAGGCAAGGGGCGGAATTACGCCTTCAGCAACTTCCAAGATGAGTTGAATAAGTGCGGACTCTTTTCCGAAGTCAAGGCGGTGGAAAATTACAGCGCCAGCGATTCCGGAGTCGCCAACATGACCAAATTCGTCTGTATCGCCACTCTCAAAGAGCCGATGAAAAAGTAAGGAGAGCCGATGATGAACCGCTTTGTCAGACAGAATAAGAAATTCATCTCCGCGCTGATCGGCGTCGGAGCGATCGCTTTTCTCTTGTTGATCGTCGCCGTTTGGGGTTACGTCGAGGTGTTGAGCGCCAACAGCGAAGCCGATGCGCGGCGCAAAGAGATCAATCAGTTGGTGCGGCGCAAACCCTCCCCGGTGGAGGAAAACCGTCAGCCGATCCAGCAGGATATCGCGACCTACACCAAGGCGGTGCAGGCGATGTGGCGGAATTTCGGCCACCCCTATCAGTTGGCGGCCGACCGCTTTTTGATGGTGTTGCTGGACCTCTCGGAAAAGGATGATCTGGCGGAAAAGAAAGCCGAGTTTTTAGAAAAATACCGTCAGGAAGTGGAGGAAAACAGCAATTCCGTCGCGGCGTTCGACCAATTCCGGCGCAACTATCCGCGTTGGAACGCGGCGACGGCGGAATTCATCGAACTCGCCCGCGATCTCGCGCCCGATCCGCACATCGACAGCTATGCCGACCGGATGGCGCTCGCGGCGCTGGGGATTCCCAACAAACTCAACGGCAACGCCGATATGATGCAAGACTTCTTGGATAAGAGTCGTTCGCAGCTCGCGGCGCTGATGCCGGAAAAGGTCCGCCCGGAAGCGGTCAACTTCGGTCTGGCTCCGGCGGTGGTCGGCGTTTACAATGTTGACGATTACCAGTATCTGGTCAAGCATTTGGATATCATCGGCGACATCGCCAAGCGGATCGCCCAGTCGCCGGTCGATATTTTGAGCGGCTTTGTGGTTCGCGGCGGTATCCCGACGACCGGCGAAAACCGCGTCGGTCTGCAGGAAAGTTTCGCCGAAGAGGGCAAGTTGCAGGTCGCCCATTACACCTTTGAGGTCGTCGGTTCGCTCGAGTCGATCCGGGATCTGGTCAAGCGCTTCGAGCAGGCTTCCGGCGAGCGGCGGATTTACGTGATCCGCGCTATATACCTTTATATTTCCGACGAAGACAACGCCAAGGCGCTCAGCGTGGTCAAGCCCTCGACGGTCAAGGTCCAGACTACGACGACCGAGCCGGAGCGCAACACCACGCGTTCTTCCCGTCGTCGCCGCCGCGCCGAGACTACGGAAACCAAACTCACGCGCGAGCAGGAAATGGAAAAACGGCGGCAGGAATTTGAGGCTTCGCTCCCCATGCAGCAGCGTACCGGTTATGGGGAAATCAAGCTGGGCGGCAACCGGAACTGCCGCGCCATTTTCGACATTGATTATTACATCCACGAGGAACGTTGACAGGGGGTGCCACGGTGAATTTCATCAAACGATATCTGGAAAAACTGGTGGTGCTCTGCGCGCTGCTGGTATTCATCTTGGCGATGGTTTTCGTGTTGGTCGTCAGCAGCGAGACCCGCGAAGTGACCGACACCAAGTTGCGGATCCCGAAATTCCGCGCGGATTATGTGCCGCAGGATCCCAGCGACAATAAGTTCATCCCCGCCAACGAGCTGCAACGCACCCGCACCGACTGGGCGGCGGCGACGGCGCGCAACGGGGCGGTGAACCTCAATCACTACAGCGATCTGTTGATTTTCCCCGGCGTCGCCCGGTGCCCGCACCCGCAGTGCGGTCGGTTGATCCCGGTTTATTACTTTTCCGGCAAGAAGTGCCCGGAGTGCGGCGGCGATCTGCCCGCGCCCGAGCGCGCCGCCCGGCGGCTCCGCCAGATCACCGAGGATGACACCGACGGCGACGGCATTACCGACGAATTGGAAAAGAAGTTCGGTTTGGATGTTCAGAATCCCGGCGACGCCTTGTACGATCTTGACGGCGACGGTTTTTCCAACATTTACGAAGTCGAAAACAATACCAATCCGACGGCGCCGATGAGCCGGCCGCCGCTGTGGTACCGGTTGCGGTTCGACGCGGTGAGAAAGGTGAAGATCCCGGTGGAATTCCGGTCGCTGATCACCAACGACAGCGACGACAAGACGATGTGGGATATCCAGATCAACGACGAGCAGAAGCGCCCCGACGGTCGGCCTTACGGCACGCGGTTGACCACCTTGGGCGGCACGATCAAGATCGGCGGTACCCGCTACAAGATCGCCGACGTCGATCGCAAGATCAGCGGCGATGTGGATAGCTCCACGATGAAACTGGTGGAGATCACCGATCGCGAGAATCCGGAAACCATAATTCTGGAAGTCGGCAAACCGACCTACAACGCCGACCAAAGTGCGGTTTTAAATGATGTTTCCGATCCTGAATTCGAGGTGGTGGTGCGCAAGGGCGAGGTGTTCGCGATCGGCAATCGCGAGATCGGCGTCGAGGAGTATCGCCTCAAGGACTTCGATATGGAAAAAGGCGAAGCGGTTTTGCTTAACCCGCGGGCGACCAGCAAGGAGAACCCCGCGTTGGATAAGAACGGACGGGCGATGATCGTCACCCGGCACAGCGAAATTCCGGAAGACAGTCGGGTGCAGGCCCGCCCCGGAAGTGACGCTGCCAAGGGTGAATCCGCCGGTCAAAAGCGGTGAAAAATAAACCAAAGGAACCATTGGAAAATATAAACGATATGGGGGAAATCCTGATGAAAACCACACCGAGAGTTCCGTTTCGTTTTGCCGTTGCGTTCGGTCTGTTGCTGACCGTGGCGACCGCAAGCGTCGGGAGTGCGGCGGACGAATCCGCCGAGCAAATTCATCGCGGCCGCATTTCCGCTGTCGAGGCGGATCGTCGGGCGAAACTGCAAGAGGCGGAAGGTCTCTACGCCAAGGGCAGTTACAAAGAAGCCAAGAGCGCGGTCGATGACGTGTTGGAAGCGTTGGAAAAAGATCAAGAAAAAATCAACTCCGACATTTTCAAATCGCTTCAGAAATCGGCGGAAACGCTTCGTTATAACATCATGCGCGCGATGGGAAAGGAATTTTTCCGCAGTGCCCAGGAAAGTGCCGACAATGGGCGTTACGACGAGGCCAAGGCGTTGGCGTCGCAGGCCGCCGGTATTGATGAGGATCTCAAAGCCGATGCCGACAGTCTGATCAAGTATTGCGAAGATCAACAGCGGAATGCCGAGTTGGCGCGCAAACTCAAGCTGGAAAGTTTCGATCCCCAAGTGCAGACGAGCAAAAAGGACATCAGTCAGCTGTTGCTCGCCGCGCAGGTTTTCATGGATAACCACGAGCCGATGGAAGCGCTCAAGCGGGTCGAGCAGGCGATGATCATCGATCCCGCCAACCCCGAAGCGATCGAGTTCGCCGGGCGGATCTACAACAACCTCTACGCCCACGGCAGTTTGCGGCGCAAATCCGACTTGGAAGGCGTTTACACGCAGGCGATCTGGCAGTGGGTCGAACCGGTGTTCCCCAAGATCACCGGCGCCAATCCCCGCGAACGCGGCAGTGTGCGGGTCGCCGACAGCCAGCAGACCTTTTCGCGGCTGGACGGGATCATTTTCCCGCAGATCGAATTTGATGAAGCCGACGTCGGCGCGGTTCTTGACTGGATCGCCCGCCGCAGTGCCAACTACGATCCGCAAAAGCGCGGCGTTACCATCAACAAGAGCAATTTCGGTTCGGCGGAAGGCCTCAAGGTTTCGCTCAGCTTGAAAAATATCCCCATGAGCGAAGCGATCCGTTACATCTGCCAGCAGACCAACCTAAAATATCGGGTGGATTCCGACAGCGTGATGATCGGTCCGGAAGTCAATGAAATGGTTTCCCGCCGCTTCACCGTGCCGTCGAGCCTGGTCAATTTCATCAGCGAAAGCAGCGCTTCGTCGGCGAGCGAAGGTTCCACCAGCAGCAACGATGACGACGGCGGTGTTACGAAAAAGGGTTCGGGTAACTCCACGTCGACGGCGACTGCCGCGGCGGGTCAGAATGTTACCCCCGAACAGTGGATCGCCTACTTTGAAAAGCGCGGCATCAAGTTCCCCGAGGGCACCGGCGTGAGTTTCATCCGCCCCGCCAAGACGCTGATCGTCCGGAACACTCCGGAAAATCTGCATCAGTTGGACGTCCTGCTCCGTCAGCTCGAAATGGTGGGCAATCCCCCGCTCATCATGGTTGAGATCAAGAGCATCGAAGTCACGGAAGAGGATTATCAGGAACTCGGTTTCGAGTGGTCGTTCGGCAACTGCGGCACCAGCGGCACCGACTCCTATTTCGGCAGTAACTTGACCATGACCAACGATGGCAAGACCCAACTGGATCCCGGCGCCCGCTTCGGCTGGCTGATCGGTCAGGGCGTCAATACGCTCGCCGAGGGCGTGGTCCGGGCGGTTCGCGGCGGTGCCGGCGAAGAAAATCCGGCGAGCGCGATCATCAACAACTGGAACCTCTTCCCGACGCTGTTCGGTTCGCAGCATCCCTTCGGTTCGGATCTGCCGATCAACATTTCGTTGACGATCAACGCCATGGATCAGAATACCCGCACCGAAACCCTGTCGGCGCCCAAGGTCATCACCGCCAACGATACCGAGGCGACGGTGAAACTGGGCAAGACCTACTACTTCCCCGAAAGCTGGGATGACTTGGAAATCGAAGTCGACAGCAGTGACGACAATTCGGTGACCACCATCACCCCGCCGGTGCCGAGCTTCCCGCAGGAAGGTACCGAGGTCGGTATCAACTTCTCGGTCAAGCCCAAGGTCCTGCCCGACAACCGGACGATCCGGATGCACCTCGCTCCCTCGATCAGCATTTACGAGGGCGACGACGAGTGGGACATCACGATCAAATTCGAGCGGCTCAATCCGACGAGCCGTCGGTGGGATCCGGCGCCCGACTTGAACCAGACCTATACGATCAGCAAGCCGATCATCGCCAAGCGCGAAATGGAAATGACGGTCGATCTGGATAACGGCGAGACCGTGGTGCTCGGCGGGTTGGTCCACAACGAGACCGCCGCCCGGTTGGACAAAGTTCCGATCCTCGGCGATTTGCCGCTGATCGGTCGGCTTTTCCAGAATTCGGCGGAAAATACCCGGCGGGTCAACCTGCTCTTCTTTGTCACCGCGCGACTGATCAGTTACGACGGTGTGCCGATCGAACGTGACAACATTCCGGGTGTTCCGGATTTCAACCGTTAATCAACTCCGGAGATATAGATCATGCGGAATAAAATCATAATTCTTTCGTTTGTGCTCGCCGGTTCCGCCGTTCTGGCCGCCGATGTCACCCCGGAAATGCAGACCACGGTCAGCCGGGTGAATATCGGCCGGCAGGAAGTGGAAAAAACTGCCGACGAGTTGGTCTCGCAAGGCAACAAACTGCTCAACAACGGGCAGTACTTTGAGGCGCGCGATTGCTACATCAAGGCCAAGTTGGAATTGGAAAAGTACAACGCGCCGCTTTTTGAGCAAAAGATCCAGTTCTGCAAAAAGCAGATCGCCGAGTGCTATTTTGAGAAAGCCAGCGAAGCGATCCGTCAGGCGGATCGGCTCGAACAGCAGCAGGACTACGAGGAAGCGATCAAAATTTGCCAAGAGGCGATCAAGTATTGCCCCGAACAGCAGGAAAAGCTGGAAAAGAAGATCGCTTATCTATCCGAGCGCCGCGACTCCGCCGCCGCCCGCGATGCGGTTTCGCCGCAAACCCTGCTGCCCAATCGGGAAAGTCAGGAATATCAGATCGAGGTGCTCATGGAGCAGGGGCGGCGTCTGGTCGCCGCCAAGCAGTATTCCAAGGCGTTGCAGAAATTCCGGGAAGTCCTGCTCATCACCCCCTATCATTCGGATGCGGTGCAGAATATCCAGATGATCAACAACAAGATCGGTCAGCTCGGGCTCAAGCGTTATGTGGATTCTCGGCGCGGTCTCATCGCCGAGGCGGAGTGGAAGTACGCCATTCCGTTGCGTCCGGATGCGCAGGCGGATGCCGGGGAAAACCTGCTCGGCGTCGGTCAGAGCAAGGAAAAAGTTGAGCAGTTGGGCGATGCGCTCACCCGCAAAATGGAATCCATCGTCATTCCGGAAGTGAACTTCGCGGATGAAAATGTCGCTTCCGTGGTCAAACTCCTGGCGGAACTTTCCCGCCGCTACGATCCGGAAAAGCAGGGCGTCAACTTCGTGTTGCGTCGCCCGGTCAAAAGCGCCGCCAAAGAGGATAGCGAAAGCTCCTCCGGCGTGGTCTATGAATCCACCAATCGCAACCAAAAGGTTTCGACCGGCGACGTTTTCGTCGATACCACCGTGTCGATGAGCGTCAACAACAAGAGCCTCATGGACGTGGTGAAGATGCTCTGCCAGCAGGCGAACCTGCGCTATCGGGTGGAAAAGTTCGCGGTGGTCATCGCTCCGCCGAGCGTGGCGCTCGACGATCTGGACACCAAACTTTTCGCCGTCAACATCCCCAAGGATCAGCAGGACAACCTGCAGTCGATCTTCGCGGTCGACGGGGTCACTTTCCCGGATGGCGCGCGGCTTTTCTACGACAACAAGATCAACCGCCTGGTCGCGATCAACACCGCCGACAATCTGCAGAAGATCGAGGAAGCCCTCAAGCAGTTCGATGAAGACGATCCGATGATCCAGGTCATGGTCAAATTCGTCGAGATCAGCCAAAACGATTTGGATGAGTTGGCGTTCAACTGGCAGGTCGGCATCAACAGCAACAAGTCGCTCAACAACGGCAAGTTGGATGCCGCCAGCAGTATGATCACGCAGGAAAACAATCAGTTGCTCCGCTACTACATGCCGGAAAGCGCCAACGAAGTGGTTTCCACGCCCGCCAATGATGCGCAGTTGCAGTACATCTGGCAGGCGGACGACGGCACCAAGATTTCGGCGCAGATGTTCGCCCTCAACTGGGCGGATAGCAGTGACGTGCTTTTCTCGCCCCGGGTCACCACGCTCAACGGCGAAACCGCCCATATCGGTATGTATACCGAGCGTTACTTCCCGCAGGATTGGAATACCGCCGATATCGAAAACAGCGAAAATTCGCTCGAGCGGATGGTCGCGGTCGATCCGCAGCCGCAGTTGGAAAACCTGCAGAAGCTCGGTCTTTCCTTTGACATCACGCCGCGGATCACCGATTTGGAAAACGGTCTGATCCAGATCCCGATCGAGTTCCCGATCCGGACCCTTTCCGGCTGGAAGGAATATGACGCCCGGACCTATGACGCCGGCGGCGATGTGGATGGCGAATACTATCTGATGCCGATTTTCAACGACCGCAGCGTCAAGACCGAGGTCATCTTGCGCGACGGCGAGACCGTGGTGCTCGCCGGTATCGCCACCGACGTTTCCAAGATCGTCCACGACAAGATTCCGATTTTGGGCGACTTACCGATCATCGGGCGGCTCTTCCAGTCGCGTTATACCGACTCGAAAAAGGGCAATCTGCTGATCTTCCTGACCTGCCGGTTGGTCAAATCCGACGGCACCGCCTACAATCCCAACGCTTCCGAGCGGAGCCGCGGGTTGCCGAACTTCGGCCGTCAGAACTGACGACGAAGCGATCGCCAAAAAGTCGAGACCGATCCGGAATTTCGGATCGGTCTTTTTTTGGCGGAAATGGATTGCACTTTGACCGCCCGGTGTGTATATTAAAGGCGGGAGAAAAGCGGAAAATGGATGCGGAGCGAGATCGATTGCTGACGCTGTCGGATGCGGAGTTATCCCGGTGTTGCGAGTTGGACTTTCACCGGGCGACCGGCAACGGCGGGCAAAAGCGCAACAAAACCTCGAGCGCGGTGCGGCTGACCCTGCGGGGCAGTGACTTGAGCGTCACCGACTGCACCGAGCGCAGTCAGCATCAGAATCGCGCCCGGGCGTTGCACAAATTGCGGATGTTGTTGGCGTTCCGCTTTCGGCGGGAATTTGTCGGCTTGCTGCGCCCGACGTGCGCGATGACGCATCCGGACTATCCGCTTTACGTCGCCCAACTGCTCGACGCTTTGGCGGAGTGCGATTGGGAAATTGCTCCGGCGGCGGTCAAACTGGGGTTGACGGCGACCGGATTGTGGAAAAAACTTTCCCGCGATCGGGAGTTGTGGCAATTTTTTGCCGCCGCCCGCCGGGAGATCGGGGCGCCGCCGTTGAATCCGGCGAAATAAAGTTATGCTTAAATATCTGTTGCGGCGATCGGCTTATTCGATTTTGGTAGTGATCGGGGTGGTGTTGCTCACCTTTTTGCTCTTTGATCTGGCGTCCGGCGATCCGGCGGCGGCGGTCTTGGGCAAGAACGCCCGCCCCGAGGAGATCGAGGCGCTGCGCCGCGAACTGGGGGCGGATCTGCCGCTCTTTTACGGTCGGGGGCGGCGAAGCGAGGCTTTTGCCGTCGCCGTTTCGGGCAATCAGGTGACGGCGACCCGGCGCTTTGCCGTGCCGGATGCGTTGGTTTTGGCGACGCTTGCCGACGGAGCCAAGGTGGAAATTCCGCTATCCGACACCGCCTTGCCGCAGGTGGTGGAGTTGGCGCAGCCGGTGGTGGCGGCGGAAGTTTTGCGGCGCAACGGGCGGTTCAACTGCCGCTTTTTACGGGCGCTGGGGGAAATAATCTCGTTTCAGCGGGAGTTCCCCTATATCCGGGTGCTCAATTTCGGGCGCACGATCACCACGCAGGAGCCCATTTCCGCCATTTTGCGCCGGAGCATTTTGCCGTCGCTCGCCCTGATGATCCCGATTTTTCTCGGCGAATTGGTGGTTTCTCTATTCTTGGCGCTGATCAGCGTCGCTTTTCGGGATCGCTGGCCGGATCGGACCCTCGTGGTGCTGGCGGTTTCGGGTATGAGCGTAAGTTATCTCGTCGTCATCATCTTTGCCCAGTATTATCTCGGCTACTATTTGGAGCTTTTCCCGCTTTGGGGGGTGGAAAGTTGGCGGAGTTTCGGATTGCCGGTACTGGTGGGGGTGCTGTGCGGCATCGGCGGCAACTTGCGCTTTTACCGCACCGTGCTGGTGGGGGAGATCCACCGCGAATATCTGCGGACGGCGGTCGCCAAAGGCGCGAGTCCGGCGACGGTTTACGGCAAGCATCTGTTGCGCAACGCCGCCTTGCAGATCATCACCCGTTCGAGTGCGACTCTGCCGTTTCTCTTTACCGGCAGTTTGCTGTTGGAGTCGTTTTTCGGCATTCCCGGGCTGGGCTTTGCCGGCGTCGAGGCGCTCTATAACTCGGATATCCAGCTGCTCAAGGCGATCGTAGTGTTGAGCGCTTTATTGTTTGTGGTGATCAACCTTTTGGCGGATCTCGCCTACGCGTGGGCGGATCCGCGGATCAGATTGGAGTAATCTATGCCGTCGAAAAAAATTTCCCCGGAATTGCTCGCTCCCGCCGGTTCGCCCGCGTGCGCGCTCGCGGCGCTGGATGCGGGCGCCGATGCCATTTACGCCGGTCTGGCGAAGTTCAACGCCCGCGAACGCGGGGAAAACTTCACCCCCGAGTTGTTGGGGCGGGTCATCGACTACGCCCACGGCTTGGGGCGCAAGGTTTACGTCACATTCAATACCTTGGTCAAAGAGAGCGAACTGCCGGAGGTACTGGAAAATCTCGCCTTGCTCGACGAACTCGCCCCGGATGCGCTCCTGGTGCAGGATCTGGGGGTGTTGAAAATTTGCCGCGAATACTTCCCCAACTTAAAACTGCACGGCTCTACGCAAATGGGGTTTCACAACTCCGCCGGATTGCGGATCGCCGAGCAACTCGGCTTGGAACGGGTGGTGTTGGAGCGTCAGGTGACGCTCGACGAACTGCGCGCGATCCGGAAATCGACCCAACTTGAGCTGGAGTGCTTCGTCCACGGGGCGCTCTGCTGTTCGCTTTCCGGGGCGTGTTATTAAGTCGGAGGCCCAGCGGTCTTAGGAA
>JAZTWK010000070.1:0-28492 GCA_045635865.1 Victivallaceae bacterium | reverse complement strand
GAGTCATCGCGGCGAGTTCGGCGGCGGAGGCGGCGGCGCCGCCATTCAGCACTTCGGGCGCTTCGACCGCCAGCTTGTAATCCAAAAACGGCTCCCGCGAGCGGGAATCGACCCGGCGGCTCAAAATGGTGTAGCCGGCGGCACTGCCCGGAGCCAAGTGAAAGCGCTTTTCCAAATACGGCGCAAGCCGACGGTCGATATCCCGCGGCACCTGCCGGGCGGCGAGCCGAAAATTGTCATAGATGGTAAACATGGCAAACCCCGATCAGTTGCGCATGTCCCCGTAAGGACTGGTTTCCCAAGTCGCGGGGGCATTCTGCGGGATCGGGCTGTAGCCGCGCCGTTCCAGATCGGTGCAGGAACTGCCGAAAATGGCAAAAAGTATCAGCATCAAAGCGATGCTGATACCAAATAGATGAGTCGAAAAAATTACTCGAGGCACAGTTCCATCACCTGAAACACCAAGGCGACGATGATGGCGACCACCACCACAGCGAGGATGATAATCCGAGCTTTCATAGTTCACCGCCTCGGGTTAGGGCATGGGGATGTAGGCGATATCGCCCTCGCGGATCTCCGCGCCGACCGGGATGTTGGCGGTAGCCGCCGCATCGCCGATTTCCACCAGGAAGACCCGGGCGACGAAATCCGCACTGTTGGCGAGGTCACCGCGGGCGATCACGATCGGCATCGCCGCAGCGGGCATCACCCGCACATTCTGCTCACCGGTGCCCAGCTTTTGCCGGACGGTGGTGCTGTTGCCCAGATCGAAGACCACATAGCCGTAATCGCGATCGACTTTGACGACCTTGCCCACCCAAGCGCTGCGCGCCTCGGCGGAACCGTCTTTCCACGGCACGATGCTGTTGGCGACGTCTTCCATTTTGAGCGCGCGCCGATAACCGACGATCATGCCGTCGCGGTCGGCGATCTCGCCCTTTTGCTTGGCGATCAGCGCATCGCGGTCGGCGAGTTCGCTTTTCTGCTTGGCGATCAACGCATTGGCATCGCTCAAATCAGCGGTGGTCTTGCGCAAATTGGCGTCTTGGGTCTTGACCGAAGTCAACACGTTGTCGGCACTGCCCTGGTAGCCGCTTTCCGTGGAGTTGAAACTGCCGGAACCGCCGGCGACTTTGTGGATCGCGCCCAGTTGCTTTTCGTAGTAGGCGATCCGGGCGTTCTGCCGTTTCAGCCCGGCGTCCAACGACTTGAGCGCGGAACTGTCGCCATTTTTGAGCGCGGCGACATCGACCGAGGAATTCAGCTCGCGGGAGGAGATCGAATTCAACTGCGCGTAAATGTTGTCGCGCTTGCTGATCGAATCGTTGACGAAGTTGACGATCTTGTTTTTGCTCTCGGTGTAAGTCGCCAAGTCGCACAACTCAACGTCGCCCGGGATGCCTTTGGCATCGATGATCGAAGCGATCCGGCGGAGCGCTTCCGCGAAGGCATCCCGCTCGGCAACGATCTGCGCCGACCGCTGTTTGAGCAACGGCAACAAGGCGTCGACCTTGCCGACGTTGCGGTGATCGAGGGTCTGCTCGTTGAGCTTGGCGCTGAGCTTGTCGGCGGATTTGCTGTCCAGATCCTTGACCGTGGCGCTGACGGTGGCGGCGTACCGATCCCAACCGGCGATCATCTGATCGCGGCGCTCAAAGAGGATGTACGACAACACTGCACTGGCGATCGCCAAGAGCAGGATCACGACGCTGATTACGACATTCAGTACTTTCATAGATGCTCCAAAACAATATGGTTTTTGGTCTTATTTCAAACACACCGGCCGGGGCATCGGGTAAAGGGACGCCTCGGTACTCCTTTAACTATATCTTAATAAAGACGCTTTGTCAAATAAAACCGACCGATATTTCCAACTTTTTCGCTTTTTTTCGCACTTTGCCGGGATTTTCGCCGTCAAAAGCGGGTCTGGCGCATCGCTTCGTAAAGGACGATCGACACGGCGTTGGCGAGGTTGAGACTGCGGTGATGCTCGCCGGGCATGGGGATAAGCGCCAGATTTTCCCGGTAGCGCGTGTAGAATTCCGGCGGCAACCCGGCGGACTCCCGACCGAAAACCAGATAATCGTCGGCGGCGTACTCGATATCCCAGAAACTTTTTTCCCCGTGGGTGGAAAAGAACCAGAGTTTTCCGCCGGGGTTGCGCGCCAAAAAAGTTTCCCAGTCGGGATAGACGGCGAGATCCAAAAACTGCCAGTAGTCCAGCCCGGCGCGCTTGAGAAATTTGTCTTCCAGCGAAAATCCCAGCGGCTCGATGAGATGCAACCGGGCATCGGTCGAGACCGCCAGCCGCCCGATCGTCCCGGTATTCTGCGGGATCTCGGGCGCGACCAACACGATGTTGAATTTTGCCATAATTTCACCTCAACAGTTGCGCCGCATCCGGGCGACGAACATCCAGTCGCAATCGAAAACTCCGCCGTCGATCTGCACCATGCCCGGACACTTTTCCCCGGTGAAAGGATGGGGGAAATCCTCCAGCGCAAAGCCGGGGTGCTCGGCGAGGAAATCCGTTACTTGGCGATGATTTTCCGCTTCTAAAAGCGAACAGGTGGCGTAAACGAGCACGCCGCCGGGGCGCACCGCCGGGGCAAAGGCGTGCAGGATCTGTTTTTGCCGCGCAACGCAAGTGGCGATCGCGGCGTCGTCCAAGCGCCACTGCAAACCGGGATTGCGCCGCCAGACCCCCGCCCCGCTGCAGGGGGCGTCGATCAGCACCCCGTCAAAGGCGTGACGACCTTTCCAACTTTTGCCGTCGTGGAGCTTGGTGGCAATGTTGCTGTACCGGGCGCGGCGGGCGCGCAGTTTCAGCTGCGTGAGCGCCCGTTCGCGGATGTCGCCCGCCACGATCGAGCCGCGCCCGCGCATCAACTCCGCGAGCAGCAAGGTCTTGCCGCCCGCCCCGGCGCAGGCGTCGAACCACCGCTCGCCCGGAGTCGGCGCGACGACCCAGCCGATCGCCATACTGCCGAGATCCTGCACCTCGAAATCCCCGCGCCGGAAACCTTCCAGCGACAGCAGATTGACCGCGGGATAATCGACCGCCAAGGCGGGGATCGCGCCGTCGAACCGGCGGTATTCGACCGCGGATTTTTGCAATTCCGCCTCGACTTCCGGCAATTTTTCCGCCTTTACCCGGAGCCAGACCGGGGGGCGGCGCATCAGCGCGGCGGGGAATTTTTCCCGATCGATGCCGGGGGCAAGTTGCGCAAAAACGGTTTCCGGCACCAGTTGCTCCGGGGCGAACGCCCGCGGCAGTTCCACCGCCCGGGCGAAACTTTCCGCCCGCAGCCGCGGCGTGGCGCGGTGGGGAAATTTGGGCAACTGCAATTCGCGGCGCATCGCCTCGACGAGTTCCCCCTGCCGCCCCTCGATAAAGAGCGCCCCCGCCAACAGCGTGAGCATTTCCCGTTGCGAAAAGCGGACCTCGCCCCGCTCGGCTTGCTCCCGAAGTTCCGCATCCGGCAAGTGCCGCAAAAATCCCCAGAAGCGCAACCCGGCGTAGATCGCGGCGGAGATCGAGCGCCGATCGCGGGAGCCGCAGTTGCGGTTGGTGCGGAAAAAGTCGTTCAGCAACCGATCCGGCGGCAACTGCCGAAAGAATATCCCCTGCCAGACCTGCCGGGCGGCCTCGTCCATTTTCAGCAGTTGCGCCCGAAATTTACCCGGAGTAAGTTCCATATTTTCCTCTCACTTACGCAACGATTCGTAGATCGCGGCAAAGGCGGCGTACATTTCCTCGTCGCTGGCTTTTTTCAACACGTCTTCGGGCATCTGGTTGCGCACGGCGTCGCCCAAGAGCGCGATAAAGGGCGAGACTCGCTCGGGGGTCACTTTGCCCCGGAACATCCGGCGGGCACTGCGCAAAAGGAGCAGTTTTTCCTTTGCCCGGGTGATCGCCACGTAAAAGAGGCGTTTTTCCTCTTCCAGACTGCCCTCTTCCACCGCCCGATCGTGGGGGAAAAGTCCCTTTTCCATCGCCACGACCGCCACCACCGGAAATTCCAGCCCCTTGGCGGCGTGGACGGTCGAAAAGATCACCGCGTCGCCGGAAGATTCCTCGTCCTTATCCTTTTCTTCCTGCAAAAGACAGCTATCCAAGTAGTCGCGGAGCGCGATCGGGACTCCCGCCGCCGCCTCGTATTGGGCGAGCGCGGAAATGAATTCATCCACATTTTCCCGCCGGTGCCGCGCATCCTCGATATCCTTGTAAATTTTCTGCAAGCCCGCCAGATAGCCGATTTGCCGGAGAAACTGCTCCGCCTTGCCGGCGAGATTTCCGGCTTCGGCAAACTCCCGGCGCGCTTCCGCCAGCGCCGCCGCCAGTTCCGCCGCCCCCGCCTTGCCCGGAGCGGTAAGTTTGGCGACAAAATTGGCATCGCTCAACGCCGAACTCATGGTAAGATGCTCGACACTGCGCCGATTTTTGAGCATTTCCACCACCTTGCCGCCCAAGCCGCGCGGCGGTTTGGAAAGCACCCGCAACAAGCTCTGATCGTCGGCGGGGTTGACCACCAAACGCAAATAAGCGATCGCGTCCTTGATCTCCTGCCGCTGAAAGAAGGGCTGCCCGCCGAACATCCGATAAGGTATCCCCTCCTGCCGGAAAGTCTGCTCCAACTGGCGCGACAGCAAGTTCGAGCGGTAGAGCACGGCGAAATCCGCCAGTTTGCGCTCCGGATTTTCCTGCCGCTCCTGCCGGATGAAATCGCAGATGAATTTCGCCTCTTCCTCGGGGGTGCCGAGCGCGACCGCCCGCGGCACTTCGCCCGCGCCCAACTCGCTCCACAACTGCTTGGCGTGCCGCCGGGCGTCGCCGGTTTTGATCAGCATATTGGCGGCGTTGAGGATCGCCCCCCGCGACCGGTAGTTCTGCTCAAGTTTGATGACTTTGGCGCCGGGGAAATTTTCCGGGAAATTCAAAATGTTGCTGATGTCCGCGCCGCGCCACGAATAGATGCTCTGGTCGTCGTCGCCCACCACGCAGATATTGGGGTGTTCCCCGCCGAGCATCCGCAACAGGGTGTACTGGGCGAAGTTGGTGTCCTGATACTCATCGACCAGAAGATAATGGTAGCGGTCGCGGCAACTATCCAACACTTCGGGGAACTCCGCAAAGAGCCGCCACGTCAAGAGCAACATGTCGTCGAAGTCGATCTGGTTCTGCTCAAAAAGGATCTGCTGATAGTGGTGATAAACCTGCGCCGCCATCCGGTCGAAACTGGTCTGCGCTTGCGCTTGCGCCTCGTCGGCAGTCACCAGTAAATTTTTCCACTTGCCGATGCGGGCAAAGGTCTCGGCGGCGGGGAAGCCCTCGTAGTTGCACCCCGCCAAGCCGAGCGCCTGCTTGAAGATCCCCTGCTGATCGCTCTCGTCGGCGATGGTGTAGCTGGCGAGATAACCGAGTCGGGAAATTTCCCGGCGCAACAGCTTGCCGCAAAAGCTGTGAAAGGTGCCGAGAGTGACCGCTTCCGCCTCGGCTTCGCCCACTAATTTGGCGAGCCGCTCGCGCATTTCGCGCGCCGCCTTGTTGGTGAACGTCATGCCCAAGATCGCCGAGCCGGGGATGCCGCGGCTGAGCATGTAGGCGATCCGGTAAGTGATCACCCGCGTCTTGCCGGTGCCCGCCCCGGCGAGTACCAGGATCGGCCCCGAAATGGTGCTCGCCGCCTCGCGCTGTTGGGGGTTAAGTTGAGATAAAAGTTCGTCGCCCGAAGCCATAACTTACTCCGCAATAAACTCTTGAAACATCGCCAGAAGTTCGTCGCACCGGGCGGTGTAATAGGCGATATTTTCGTTTCGCTCCGCCGGGGCGAGGTCGAGCAGACAGCTGTTGTCGACCACCGCCACCTTGGCCTTTTCGCCGGTGAGATAAAAGCGCACCCGACTGCCGGCGTCGGCGCGGCGACCCGCCCGGAGCAACAACTCGTAGGCGGCGCTCCGCCGACCCTTGCCGCTTTCGAGTTTGCGGCGGTAGGTTTCGGTCGAATCGGCGAGCGTCTCGCTCTTGGCGAGTTTTTCCAGCGGCAAACGCCGGGCGGCGATATCAGCTTTGAGGCGGTCGAAATAGGGTGCGATCGTCGCGGTTTCCCCGCGGGGCAACGCCGTCACCACGAAGCGGATCGCTTCGCGCTGAAAGGGCTCCAGCGCCCGACTCTTGAGCGCCGCCCCGGTGATCGAAACACTGCCGTCCTCGCGCAGCAGGGCGTAGTTTTTGCTCTTGTAGGCAAACATCGCCGGAGCGGATAGATCGAATTCCAACTCGATCCCCGGCGGCAGGATCTTCGGCAGTTCCTCGCGGTAATTTTCCGCGCCGGATTCCGGCAGTTGAAAATAAATTCCGTCGGTATCCAGCTCGATCACCCGGCAGTTGCGGCTCTGCAAGTAAGCCAACATGCTTTCCATGATGCGCCGCCCCTCGGCGGTCACCTGCGCCGCCAGCGCGTAATCGTTGAACGCCCCCTGCGCAAAGCCCAAATAACCGTAAAAGGAGTTGATCAGAATTTTAAAGGCACTCTGCAACGCCTCGGCTTCGCGGCGCTCCACCGGGTCGGCGGCACGGCGCATCCGATCTTTCGCCGCCAAGCGGAATTCGCGCAGCTGGCGCAGGTAGCCGAGAAACAAGCCCGCCTCGTCCTTGCGCGGAGCCTGATCCTTTGCCAACAGTATCGAGGGGTAGAGCGACCGCACATCGCAGTGCAGCACCCGGTGAAAAACGCCGCTGGAATCGGCACGGCTGAGCGCCCCGACGAAACTTTCCGGCGGATCGGGCAACGGCACCGCGCGCCCCAAGCGGATGCAACCGTCGATGAGCAACGCATCCAAGGCACTGCCGTTGCCCCGCAGGATGACCGATTGCAGACTCATCGGCAACAACCGGGTGCGGTAGAAATAGCTGGGCAGCCACATATCCGAAAGCTGGCGGACAATCTCCGGCTCGTCGCCGGTCAGCTCAAAATACTCCGCCAACGCGGGAATTGAAAACTCCTCAAATTCGCGGTGGATGCCGTCGTAGATTTTCGCCAGCACGGTAACATCGACCAAGTGGCGACCGGGCAAGGTGTAGTAATTGCAGTTGATCTGCCGACCGCCGGCGGAAAAACTCCCGCGGCGAAACGCCGGCACGCCGCCGTCGCGCCCGATTTCCGGCGGCAGGTGGAGCTTTTTCGCTTTCGCCAACAGTGCCGGAAGTATGCGATCGTAGAGTTCGGCGCCCTCGATCACGTCGGGGTCGAGTTCGACGATCCGCGCCGTCCACGCCGCCACGTCGTCGAGCAGGAAACTTTCCCGCCGCCCGCCGCAAAGCAACTCCACGCGCTCCCCGACGAGCGCCAGCTGCAAACGAAGCAGTTGATGAAACTCCAACTGGTCAAAGAGCCGGAAGCGGCAACTTAAGATCGCCGACTCGAGTTCATCGCGGCCGCGGATCACGGCGACGCCCGATGCCCGAAACGCTTTCAGCGCCGCCTGCCACGCTTCCGGATCGGCGTAGCGGCGGAGCGTGCGGTAAAAGCCCGTGCCGACGAGGTGCTCCCCGTCTCGTGCCGGTTCCGAAGTCAGTACGGGGTAGTCGAAGCTCACAACTTGCTTTTCCACCCCGCCGTCGGTGCGACGGTAGAGGGTGAGTTTTCCCCCCGCCGCCGCGGCGGCGCAGACCCGGTCAAATGCCGAAGCGGTGATCGCGAAATCCATGAGATAGATCAGCAGATCTCAATACCGGTATCGAAGTGATCGCCGGCAGCGAGCGCCGCCGCCGCCGTCACCGGACACTCAAATCCGGCAAACACGCCGCCCGAAACGACATAGTGCGCCGCCTCGTCCGCCGACTTGACGTCAAACGCATTGTCGCACTGCTGGTCGCAGGGGCGGTTGCACTCGTAGGTGGATAGATAGTTGAGTTTGCCGGGTTCGAGTTGGAACTCCCGCACCAAAAGCGCGTCGCGCCGGATGATCCCGAGGAAACCGACGTTTTCGGTCAAATGCGCGACGGCGACGATCCGCGGCGTATCGAGCGAATCGTGTTCAAAATCCAAGGCGAGCAAGCCCAGTGCGATCGCATCGCGCACCGGCATACCGCTGTCGATCTTTTCCGCGATCGGGTCGGTCTGCGAACCATTGGTCGCCACCGCCCAGACTTTGCCGGCGACGCGCAAACAGTTGTAGCTGATGTAGGGGTTCTTGGCGAGGTCGCTTTCCGCGCCCGGCCGGGGCACGACCGCGATGCCCTTGGCGTTGACCACCGCCTGCCGATTGGGGAAACTCCGGGAAGAGACCCGATAGAGTGCCGCGTTTTTGCCGTCGCAGGTTTTGCCGACGGCGACGATTCTGCCGATATACATGATTCACCTCAACAGTTTTAAGGGTTGTTTCAATTCCGTCCCCGGAGCGCGGCGGCAATGGTCGGGGCGTCCGCAAACGACAGATTCGCCCCGGCGGGCAACCCCTGCGCCGGGCGAGTTACTTTCGCCGGATATTGGGCGAGATTTTCCGCCAAAAACGCCGCGGTCGCCCGCCCCTCGACGTCGCCGCTGAGCGCCAAAATGATCTCGCGGCATTCCGGGGAAGCGGCGCGCTCAAAAAGATTTTTCAAATTCAAACCGGCGCCGGTCTCGGAGCGAAGCGGGTCGAGCCGACCGCCGAGCACCACGTAGATGCCGTTGAATTGTCCGCTGGCTTCGACGGCAAAGAGTTGGGGCATATTTTCCACCACGCAGACGATGCTCCGATCCCGAAACTCGTCGGCGCAGACGGCCCAGAGTTTGCCCTGCGAAGCCAGCGCCCCGCACTGCGGGCAGTTGCCGATCGACTCCGGCAGGCCGGAGATCAGCGCGCCGAACTCCCGCAACTCCGCATCCGGTTGCTTGAGCAACGCCGAAACCATGCGTTCCGCTCCGCGCCGCCCGATGCCGGGCAACTGCTTGAAACGGTCGATCAGGGCCTCGACTTCGGCGGGATAGCGGATCTTCATTTCCGGCTCACAGCAGCCCCGGCAAGTCGATCCCGCCGGTGGCGGCTTTCATCTTTTCCGCGATGGTCAGCTTGGCGGATTCCACCGCCGAGTTGACCGCTTCAGCCACTTCCGCCGCGCCCGGAGTCGCCCCGGGGGCAAACTCCAACTTCACCAGCCGGAATTCGCCGTTGACCGTGGCGGTCACGTTGCCCGAAGCCGGGGTGGCGGTGAACTCCAACGTCGGCAACTCCGCCTTGAGCTGTTTGACGTTGGATTGAATTTCTTTGACGCGCCCCATGAGCGACGCCAATTCACCCAAATTGCCGAACATATCAGTTCCCTTTCTTCGCCGCCCGTTTGCGATAGTCCTGCCAACGCGACAGCCCCGGCGCGGCGATGAATATCGACGAGTAAGTACCGAAAATGACGCCGAGCATCATGATCAAAACGAAATCGTTGATCGCCACCCCGCCGCCGAGCAGCAATATGAACACCACGATAAAGGTGGTGATACTGGTGATGAGAGTCCGACTCAAGGTCTGGTTGACCGATTCGTTGACCAACTCGGCAAAACTCTTATTTGGCGCGAGTTTGGCGTTTTCCCGGATACGGTCGAAAATAACCACCTTGTCGTTGATCGAGTAACCGATCACGGTGAGGAGCGCCGCCACCACCGACAGCGAGATCGTCCGCCCGAGGGCGAGGTAGATCCCGGTCACCACCAGCACGTCGTGCACCAGCATGACCACCGCGGTCGTCGCGTAAGTGTATTCGTAGCGGAAGGCGATGTAGAGCCCGATGCCGATCAGCGAGAAAAAGACCGCCCAGAGCGCCGCCTTGGTGAACTCCCAACCGATCAGACCGCCGACGGTGCTTTCCTGACCGCCGGAAAACTTCGCGCTGGGATAGGTCGCGTTGAGCAGTTTTTCGATCGCATCCTTGGGGCTTTCGGCGGCGTTTTTCTCGGTGAGGTCGCCCCGCACCAGAATTTCCACCTGCCGGTCGTTGTCGCCGGAAGCGAGATTGAATTTATAAGTTACCTGCGGCTCGTCGTAGCCGTGCTTGGCAAGCGTGGATTCCAGCTCTTCCTTGGCGATCTGCTGCTCGTAGTTGAGCGTCACCACCGTACCACCGGTGAAATCGACGCCGAGGATCGACTTGCCGCGCACCGCGATCGTGCCGATCGCCAGCGCCACCAACAGCACCGAAACGATCGCGCTCCGCGAGAACCACCCGACGAAGTCGAAGTGAGTGGCGCGGAAGATCGCCAGCATGGAAATTTTCTGCAAGCCGAAGAAGCGGAAAAGGTAATCGTAGATCAGCCGGGTGACGAAAATCGCGGTAAACAAACTTGCCACGATACCGATGCTCAACGTCACCGCAAAGCCCTTGACCGCGCCGGTACCGACCGACATCAAAATAAAGCTGGTCAGCAAGG
Source organism: Victivallaceae bacterium (assembly GCA_045635865.1). GTDB lineage: Bacteria > Verrucomicrobiota > Lentisphaeria > Victivallales > Victivallaceae > UBA1784. Next base: position 18,086 of record JAZTWK010000070.1, on the reverse strand, counting down.
TGGTCAAGTTCGAGTCCAAGACGGCGGGCAACGCCTTGGCGTAGCCCTGATCGACCGCCATACGGAGCGACTTGCCCTGCTCCAACTCCTCGCGGATACGCTCGTAGATCAGCACGTTGGCGTCGACCGCCATACCGATCGTCAACACGATACCGGCGATGCCCGGCAAAGTGAGCGTGCTGTTGAATGCCGCCATCGCGCCGAGGATGAGCACGATGTTGCCGATGAGCGCCACCACGGCGATGAGTCCGCTGGCGCGGTAGTAGATGATCATAAATATCGCCACGCACAGCATCGAGAACAATCCGACCCACACGCCGTTGGCGATGTGGTCGGCGCCGAGTTTGGGATCGGTATCGAAAACCGCGTTGACCTTGATCTCAAAGGGGAAGTTGCCGGAAACGAGCGCGTCGGAAATGTTTTTCGCCTCTTCCTCGGAAAAGCGGCCGTTGATCTCCGCCTGACCGCCGTTGATCTGCCCCTGAATGGTCGGCGCGCAATAGAGCTTGCCGTCGAGCACGATCGCCAGCCGGCGGCGGATGTTGGCGCCGGTCACCCGGCCGAAATCTTCCGCGCCCTGCTGATTGAAGCGCAACTGGATCGACCGCTGACCGAATTGGTCGCGGGTGGGGGCGGCATAGACGACGTCCTTGCCCTCCATTTCCACCTTGCGGCTGACCAGGATCGGGGTCTTGTAAACTTTGCCGTCGCGCTCGTCGACGGATTCCATAAGCTCGTAGCCCAGCGGCAACCGGAAGTTGACCGGATCGCGCAGGTAATCGGCGATCAGCGAATCATTTTGCTCGTGCACCAGACGGAACCGCAACTTGGCGCTCATCTTGATCAAGTTGAGCAGTTTGAGTTTTTCGTCTTTGGCGACGATCGGCGCCCGCAACGCGATGTAGCGGCTGCCCGAAGGCGTGATCTCCGCCTCGTGGATGCCCTGCGCTTCCAAGCGGCGGCGGAGCGTTTCGATGGCGATGTCGCGGTAGCGGTCGAACTGGCTTTTCACCTCTTCGGGCGCTTCCTTGTCATCGAGTTCGAGGAAGAACTCCACGCCCCCGGCGAGGTCCAGACCGAGCCGGATCTTGCCCGAAGCCTTTTTGCGGATCAGACTCAACACGTCGCGGTTATCGGTGAGATCCCGGGGATCCTTGAGCAGGTCGGCGAGTTGGATCTGCTGATTTTCCGCCGCGAGCAAAAGTGCTTGCGACTGAAAGAGTTGCGGGTCTTTTTCCTGCAATTTCCGCGCCTCGTCGACCACCGCCGTCGCTTTCGCATCGGCGGGATCGCGCCACATTTCGCGGAAAACGTCATAATAGTCGCGCTCACCCAGCGGGAAGACCGCCCCCACAAAGATCGCCATGACGGCGATCACCACCAGCGTGCGCAACAAAAGCGGGCGTTTATCCATGGTTACTTGTTTTCCTGCGCTTTCGCTTCAATAATTTGAGAAATGCCGTTTTTGTTGACTTTGATCTTGACGCCGTCGGCAATTTCCACGCTCATTTCATCGGCGGTAACTTCCGCCACCTTGCCGTAGATGCCGCAGCTGAGCATAACTTCGGTGCCCTTGACGATCTGCTCGATCATCTGCTGACGCTTCTGCGCCTGCTTTTTCTGACTGCGGCTCATCAAAAACATGAAAACGATGATGATGATGAAAAAGGGCGCCATCTGCAACAGCGGGCTGGGCTGGGCGGCGACATTTTCCGCCGCGGCGCCATTCGCCGCCTGAGTGGTCGCTTCCGCCGCCTGCGCGGCACCGTCGCAAAGCAAAGTCCAAATGCTCATAATTCTTTCTCCTTTATGTGTTTATGTTGCTTGGACAAACTCGATCCAACTTTATTCCCTTACCACGCGATGCCCGCCGATGCGCCGGGCGATCTCGTCGGCCAAATCCTCATTTTCCGCGCCGCCCAAAACGAAATCCGCTTCGATCTGGCGCAACACCAACTCCCGAGCCCAGTAAAGATGCTCGGCGGCATCGCCAATGCCGGAAAGCTCCAATCTCGCCTTGCCGGCAATGCGGCGCGCCATTTCCGCCACGCTCGCCAACTCGGCGCCGAACTTCCGGGCGATCCGCTCCGCGGCGCCGGGGGCAAACTCCACTTTGCGCCCCCCGCCCAGCAGGAAGCTCCGCCCGGCGTAAGCGGCGCTCTGCGCTTTTGCCACTTCCGGCGGCGCCGGAGCTTCGGCGCCGACTTCCCGGCGCAAGATCGTAACTCCGCTTTGGAGCAACTCCGGCACTTCCGCGGCGCTTTTCACGGCGGCGACCACCGCGTAGCCGCCCCGGTCGTCGCGCTCCCAGAACTCCGCCGGCTTCACTTCGCCCGGAGCGTAGCGGCGCAACTCCGCCTCGCCGACGGGGACGCTCGCTCCGCACCACGGCCAGTGCCGCACCAGCGCGGCGCCGTTTTCCGCCGCATCGCCGATCAGCATCAAGCCGCCGCCGGGCAAGTCGCGCTTTTCGCCGACGAAGCCGTCGGGCAGAAATTTCGGCCGCAACGCGACGACCAAAATGCGCACTTGGGAGTTTTCGTGCACCGCGGCGACCGCCGCGCGCTCGCCCAACCGGCGAAGCGAGGTGGGAAACGGCAAACTTGCCGTCGTGCCGCACCGGAGCTCCCGGCGCAACGCGGATTCGCCCGCACTCAAATTCAGCAAAATTTTGCGGGCGAAATCTTCCATACGCTCCTTGAGTTTTTCGCGCGCGCGACGCCCTTGCGCCGCCATACCGACATACTCAATAGCTAATATATCACCCCGGAGCGCAAGTTACAAGGCAAATTATCCGGCTTTTTGGCTTGAATAATTCTTTTTTTCGGTCTATTTTATCCGGGTGAACCAATCAAGAGGTATGATAACCATGAAAATTTTGCCGGAAAAACTTCCCTTGAGCAGCGGCGGCATCCTGCTCGGCGCCCTGGCAGTCGGCGCGCTGATCATCAACGACGCCCCGATCGGTCTGCTCGACGAGATCCACACGCTGGGGGAATACGGTGAACGCTCATTGCGCTGGCGGATCGCCATGCCCAGACCGGAAGCGGGTTGGGAACTGGCGATGCTGATCGGCATAATTTTCGGCGCCGGAATTTACGCGCTGCTTTCCGGCGGCTTCAAGCGGGAGATCTTTTACGCGGAATCCGGCACTTCCTCGCTCGTCGGCCGCACCTTCGGCAGTGCGTGGCGGGGCATCCTCGGCGGAGCGCTGGTCATGGTGGGGATCCGCCTTTCCGGCGACAGCGTCTGGGGGCATCTGGCGGGAGCGATCCAACTCGGCACCGGCAGTTGGCTCTTTCTCATCGCGCTGGTGGTCGGCGGGGTTTTCACCGCCTTGCTGATGCAAAGTTCGGGCAACTCCGCACCGGCGGCAAAGACCGCCGCGCCGGCTAAAAAACGGGGGGCACGCAAATGATCCTGCTCGGAGCGCTTTCTTCGGATTGGAAAATCATTATCGGCGCCTTTGGCGGCGTTTTGCTCGGCGCATTGCTCGCCGCCGCCGGACTTACCGACCGCGAGCGGGTCAAGGCGGCATTGAAACTGCAGGATCGCGCCCTCGTCAACACCGTGCTGGTGCTGTTGCTGACCGGGTTAGTGTTGCGCTATTGGGCGGTGCGGCTCGACTGGCTCTCGGCGGCGGCGTTGATCGAGCCCGCCCGACTGGGTTCGGTGCTTTTCGGCGGACTTCTGGTCGGCATCGGGCTGAACCTTGCCGGAGTTACCCCCTTGAGCGCCCTCGGCGCCCTGGGCGGCGGACGCTTTTCGGCGCTCTGGGCGCTGATCGGTATGGCGCTCGCCTTTCCCCTGCTCGATTTCGGCGGGGAAAAGCTGGATGACTTTTTGGCGCGGTGGGACTACCGCCTCGGCACGGGGCGCTTCACTGCGGAATTCTTTTCCAGCGCCAATCCGGCGCTCTACGCGACGATCGCGCTCGCGGTGCTGATCGCCATTTTGGCGTTCGGCGGCAAAAAGAATTGATCAATCCCGCTCGGCGCGGATCGCCATGCCCAGACCGGCGAGTTTGCCGGTCAAATTTTCGTAACCCCGATAGATGATCTCGGCGTGGTTGATCTTGCTCGTGCCGGTGGCGCAGGCGGCGGCGATCACCATCGCCATACCCGCCCGAATGTCGGGACTGCTCATTTCCACCGCCCGCAAATGCGCCGGTCCGGTGATGACCACCCGGTGGGGGTCGCAGACGATCGCCGATGCGCCCATGCTGATCAACCGGTCGGTGAAGTAGATTCGGCTCTCGAACATCTTTTCAAAAAACATCACCGTGCCCCGGCACTGGGTGGCGGCGACGATGGTGCAACTCATCATATCCGAGGGGTACTGCGGCCACGGACCGTCGGATATCTGCGGAATGTGTCCGCCGAAATCCGGCACGATCTCCGGGGTCTGCCCGCCGGGGAGGTAGAGGGAATCACTGCGCAACTCCAACTCCACGCCCAGTCGCTCGAAAACCCGGCGGAGCATCCAGTAGTGGCGGCGCACCACGCCGCGCACCTCGATCGGCACTCCGGCGGCGACGCCGAGCGCGAGGAAGCTCCCCGCCTCGATGTGATCGCTGATCACCGTGTACTCGACCCCGTGAAGCGAAGTCACCCCCTTGATGACCAAGGTGTTGCTGCCGATGCCGGAAATATCCGCCCCCATGGCGTTGAGCAAGTTGGCGAGATCGCCGACGTGGGGTTCGCTGGCGGCGTTGTAAAGCGTGGTCGTGCCGGTCGCGGTGACGGCGGCGAGAATGATCTGCTCGGTGGCGGTGACGCTGCACTCATCCAAAAAAAGTTCCCGGCCGGAGAGCCCGTTTTTCGCCTTGAAGCGGTAGGCGAGCGGGTCGTCGATCATTTCCGCCCCCAACTTGGTCAAGCCGTAAAAGTGGCCGTCGAGCCGACGGTGCCCGATCACGTCGCCGCCGGGCGGATAGAGCACCGCCTCGCCGGTGCGGGCGAGCAAGGTGGCGGCAAAGAGGATGCTGGTGCGGTTTTTCGCGCAACTGGCGCTGTCGATGGTCGAAGTGACGACTTCCGGAGTCCGGGCGGTCAACGTATTGTTTTCAAAGGTGTACTCCACGCCCAAACTGCCGGCGATATCCAACATGGTGCGGACGTCCCGAATGTCCGGCACGTTGTGCAACACCACCTGCTCGCGAGCGAGCAGCAAGGCGGAGATCATCGGCAATACGGCATTTTTGTTGCCACTGGCGTAAACTACTCCGCCGGAAACGGTTTTGCCCTCGACGATCAAACTTTCCATAACTTTATTCCCCTCGCTTGGATCTGAACTTCTTTTTGCCAATAAAATAGCTTCACCGGGCGGCTTTTGCAAGCGATTTTTTTTCGATTTGCCGACTCCACGCCACCCCGGCGAGCAAGAGCATCACCGGCAACGCGGGCAACTGGTAGCGGGGGGCGACGATCGCCCCGGGCAACCACAGGTAGTAGAGCCCGAAACCGGCAAAGAGCAGCAACTCTCGATACTGCGTCGAAAACGCCCGAAAGATCCCCCACAGCGCCAACGCCACCCCCAGGAAAACATCCAAATGCACCAACAGAAAGGGCAGAGAGAGCGCGACGAGATAATAGCGTCCGCCCAAGTAATGGCGGATCGCCGCCAAAACGCCTTCTTTCGCCATTACCCCCATGGTGCCGCGGTCGGAAGCGGTGACCCCGAGCAACTCCAACGCCCCCGGCAGATCGGGGAGCAGGATCGGGAAATTTAAAAGCTGTTGCTTCAGCGCGACCACCGGGTGCGCCAGCACGAGTTTCCGGTACTCTTGGATGCGGAACTTTTCCCGGCTGGCGGCGTCGGGGTAGCGTTCGCGGTCGGCAAATTCGGCGCTTTCCCACGCCAGCAGGCGGCTTTTTTCGCTCTCGAAGTCGGTTTTATTGACTTCCGCCAACAGCATCGCGCCGTTTTGGTGGAGCATCGCCCCGGTGTTGGTATCGACGGCGAAGCCCGCGCCGCGGTGGTAATTGAAACTCATCCACGGCACGACGACCAGCGCGAAAAGCACCACCTCGCCTGCCGCACTCTGCCACCGCGCCTTTCTTGACGTCGGGGCAAAGCAGGTTAAAATCGGCAGTACCACCAGGTGCAAAAGGTTGATCGGGCGCACCAGTACGCCGATCCCCGCCAGCAACGCGCTCGCCCAACCGAAGCGAAATTGCCCGCGCTTCCAAAAGCGCAAAAAGCAGTAAAACTCCCCCGCCGCGATCAGCGCAAAGAGCGTGTCGGATAAAATCAGCGGCGCGGCGGCGATCGCCGTGAGATAAAACGCCCCCAGCCCGGCGCCGATCAGGGCGGCGCGCTCGTCGGCGTACTCCTTGATCGCCAAATAGATCACCCACACCGTCAAGGTGGAAAGCACCACCGCGATAAAGGAGTAAATAAAGAGCGAACCGCCCAATTTCAGCACCGCCGCCCCCAACACCGCCACTCCGGGCGGGCGGGCGGTCACGGGGTAGGCGTAGCTGTGCGCCAGAAACCACATGCCCCGGATGTATTCGCCGCTATCCGGGCGGATAAAGCACTGAATATTTTGGCGGAGCAACCCGGGCAGGAAAAAGCCCAGCCGCAAGATGAATGCCCCGAGGAGCAGAAATCCGATTTTGCGTTTCGCCGAAAGCGGTTCGGTCATATCCCGCTCCGGCGGATCAGGACGATCGTGCGGTCGTCGGTCTGCTCCTTTTCAAAAGCGGAAACCTGCTCGAGTACCGTCTGCATGATCTTTTCCGGCACCGAACTGGCACTGCAGGCGCGGTAAAACGCCTGCGACAACCGCTCGGTGCCGAATTCCTCGCCCCGCTCACTGCACGCCTCGGTGAGCCCGTCGGAGTACATGATCGCGTTGGTGTTGGGGTCCATCGCCATGCAGATAGTGTCAAAACTGGCGAATTCTCGCGGCAGGATCCCCAACGCCGCGCCGTCGGGCGACAGCGTGCGCAAGTGGTTGTGGACAAAGGTGATCAGATCAGTGTGCCCGGCGCGCCCGAATTCGATCAGCCAGTTGCGGCGGTCGAGCAGACAGCACCCGAGGGTGATGAAGCGATCCGCCTCGGTGTCGCGGTAGAGTTTGGCGTTGAGTTCCGCCATAAATTCGGGGAGCGAGGTGAAGTTGTCGGCGAGACTCCGGGCGAAGCTCCGGGTCATCAGCGCGAGCAGACACGCCGGGATCCCCTTGCCGCAGGCGTCGCCGAGCAACACCAGCACCCGGTCGTCGTCGATGCGGATGAAATCGTAGAAATCGCCGTTGACCTCTTTGGCGGAATTGGTCTGGGCGGTGATGGTGAAGCCCTCCCACTTGGGGAAACTCGGCGGCAGTAAACTTGATTGCAGACTGCGGGCGAAACCCAGTTCCTGATCGATGCGGTCGCGGCGGCTGATCTCCCCGAATACCCGGGTAAGTTGCTGGACCATGACGATGCGGTCGCCCAAATGGCGGAATCGCTCCAACTGCGCCCGCGAAAAGACTTGGAAGTTGAGTCCGTCGCTGTTGAGCGCGACCGCCACGCCGGAAAGTTTGCCGTCGCGGATCAGCGGCAACGCCATGACGCTGCCGATCTTGGGGCACTGCGGATACTCGAAAAAGCGCTTATCCTGCGAAGCATCCGGGATCAATTCCGGGGCGGAGCGCCGCATCAAATTGCCGAGGAAGCCCTCGCCGCTTTTGATCCTTTCCCGGCGCAACGCCTCAAAGAGCCGGTGCGCCCGGGTGAAAGTTTCCGCATTTTTGGTATGCACCAACAAGTAGGGGCCGTAAACGCCTTGGGCGACCAGTTCGTCGCCGATCGCCTCGTAGATGCAGACGGCTTCGGCGGTGATCTTTTCGGCGATGTCCGCCGCGGTGGCGTGCATCGCCCCCTCGACGCCGTTTTCGCCGCGGATGCCCCGGGTGAAGCGATCGAGAAATCCCGCCAGGTCGTGGTGTTCGTCATCGAGATCGTTCAGCCGGGTGTGAAGTCGTACCAGCTTGCGCCCCAAGTACTGCAACAAACCGATCAGCAGCAATACCGCCAGTGCCGCGCCGAGCAGGGAAAACCCCAGCCCGGTTTCGCCTTCCGGAGCCGCATTGCCCAATACGCCGACCCAGTTCGTCATCACCTTGACTCCGCGCCGCGCCGCGAAAAGCTCAGCGCAGGTACTCCTGCAGGCTCTTGAGCACCGGCACTTCGTGCTTGGCTTCGCGGATGCCCGCCACCGTCGCCTTGGCGGCGGCGATCGTGGTCATGTAGGGGATCTTGTACTGGATCGCCAACATGCGGATATAGCTGTCGTCGATCTTGCTCATTCTTCCTACCGGGGTGTTGATGATCAAGGCGATCTCGCGGTTGCGGATCAAGTCGGAAATATCCGGCCGCCCCTCGTTGATCTTGTTGACCACCTTGCAGGGGATGTTATTTTCCGCCAGGAACGCCCCGGTACCCTCGGTGGCGAGCAATTCAAAGCCCAGCTCGTGGAAAGTGCGGGCGATCGGCTCCAGATAGGCGCGGTCACGCTTGTTGACCGAGAGCAACACCTTGCCCTCGAGCGGCAACCGTGAGCCCGCCGCCTGCTGCGCCTTAAAGTACGCCATACCAAAGGTTTCCGCCATACCCATAACTTCGCCGGTGGCGCGCATTTCCGGGCCGAGCACCGGGTCGACCTCGGGGAACATGTTGAAGGGGAAGACCGCTTCCTTGACACCGAAGTAATTTTTGGGCGGCTCGCGGAAGAGGTGCTTGACCTCGTCCATCGACGCGCCGAGCATCAGTTCGGTGGCGATCCGCGCCAGCGGCACGCCGGTGACCTTGGCGACCACCGGAACCGTCCGCGAAGCCCGCGGATTCGCCTCGATGATCCAGACTTCGTCTTCGCAGACCGCGTACTGCACGTTGAGGATGCCGCGCACCTTGAAGTCCTTGGCGATCTCCTCGGTGTGGCGCTTGATGGTGGCGATGTGCTTGGCGCTGAGGGTGACCGGCGGGATGCTGCAGGCGGAGTCGCCGGAGTGGATGCCCGCCAGCTCGATATGCTCCATGACCGAAGCGATGAAAACTTCCTTGCCGTCGCTGACGGCGTCGACTTCGCACTCGATGGCGTTGTCGAGGAAGCGGTCGATCAGCATCGGATATTCGGGGCTGACCTTGATCGCCTCGACGGCGTAACGCTTGAGCATTTCCTCATCGTAAATTACCGCCATGCCCCGGCCGCCGAGCACGAAACTGGGGCGAACCATCACCGGATAGCCGATCTCCCTGCCGAGGGCGACCGCTTCTTCCAAACTGCGGGAAATGCCGCTTTTGGGCTGCAGGATGTTGAGCGCGATCATCCGGTCGCGGAAGTATTCGCGATCCTCCGCCAACCGGATGCCTTCCGGCTGGGTGCCGAGGATGCGCACGCCCGCATCCTTGAGTTCCTGCGCGATGTTGAGCGGCGTCTGACCGCCGAACTGGACGATCGCCCCCTCGGGAGCTTCCTTTTCGTAGATCGTCAGCACGTCTTCGGTGGTGAGCGGCTCAAAGTAGAGTTTGTCGCTGGTGTCGTAGTCGGTGGAAACCGTTTCCGGGTTGCAGTTGATCAGCACCGACTCGTAGCCGGCGCGCCGCAACGAAAACGCCGCGTGGACACAGGTGTAGTCGAATTCGATGCCCTGACCGATCCGGTTGGGGCCGCCGCCCAAGACCATGATCTTGCGCCGGTCGGAAACCGGCACTTCATCCGGCGCGCCGGAGTAAGTCGAGTAGTAGTAGTCGGCGTTTTCCACCCCGGAAACCGGCACCCGGCAGAAAGTGGCGACGCAACCGAGTTCCTTGCGGCGCTCGCGGACGACCTTTTCCGACACGCTGAAAAGTTTGGCGAGATACTTGTCGGAGAAGCCGAACTTTTTCGCCTGGATCAGCATTTCGGCGGGGAGCGTCATAAAGTTGTACTTGGCGAGCGTCAGCTCAAAGAGCGCCAGTTCGCGGATCTCGCCGAGGAAGAACTTGCCGATGCAGGTAAGTTTGTGCGCCTCGTCGACCGACAGACCTTTCTTGAACGCCTCGTAGAGGTAGAAAAAGCGCTTGCTGGCGGGCTTGGCGGCAAGGGGTTTGAGCTCCTCGAGCGAAAGTTTTTCGATATCCTTATCCAAACCGGCGCCGCTGCGGCCGATCTCCAGCGAGCGGATCGCCTTTTGAAACGCCTCTTTGAAGTCCTTGCCGATGCTCATGACTTCGCCCACCGCCTTCATCTGGGTACCGAGGTGATCTTCCGCCTGCGGGAACTTTTCAAACGCCCAGCGGGCAAACTTCACCACCACGTAATCGCCGGAGGGGGTGTACTTATCCAGCGTTCCGTCGCGCCAGTAGGGGATTTCGTCCAGCGTGATGCCGGCGGCGAGTTTGGTCGACACCCGGGCGATCGGGAAGCCGGTCGCCTTGGAAGCCAACGCGCTCGACCGACTGGTGCGCGGGTTGATCTCGATGACGATGATCCGGCCGTCGACGGGGTTGCGGGCAAACTGCACGTTGGTGCCGCCGGTCACCCCGATCGCATCGACGATCCGGTAACTGTAATCCTGCAGGACCTTTTGCACGTCTTCGGGCACGGTCAGCATCGGCGCCACGCAAAAGCTGTCGCCGGTATGCACGCCCATCGGATCGACGTTTTCGATGAAGCAGACGGTGATCTTGTTGCCCTTTTGGTCGCGGACGACTTCCAGTTCCAGCTCTTCCCACCCGAAAACACACTCCTCGATCAGCACCTGACCGATCAGACTGGCGGCGAGTCCGCGGGAAACCACCTGACGCAACTCCTCGACGTTGTAAACGATGCCGCCGCCGGTGCCGCCCATGGTGTAAGCGGGGCGCAACACCACCGGGTAACCCAGTTCGGCGGCGATCTTTTCGGCTTCCTCGACCGAATAACTCGGCTCGGACTTCGCCATCGGGATCCCCAACGACGCCATGGTCTTCTTGAATTCGATGCGGTCCTCGCCGCGCTTGATCGCGTTGAGATCGACGCCGATCACCTTGACGCCGTACTTATCCAGCACGCCCGCTTCCTGCAGCGAGATCGCCAAATTGAGCGCGGTCTGCCCGCCGAGGTTGGGCAGCAGGGCGTCCGGGCGCTCGCGGTCGATGATCTTTTCCACCGAATCGACGCAAAGCGGCTCGATGTAGGTATGATCCGCCATTTCCGGATCGGTCATAATGGTGGCGGGGTTGGAGTTCGCCAGCACGACTTCGTAGCCGCTTTCGCGCAACGCCTTGCACGCTTGAGTACCGGAGTAATCGAATTCACACGCTTGACCGATGATGATCGGACCGGAACCGATGATGAGGATTTTTTTGATGTCGTCACGTTGCGCCATAGCTCACACTCGCTTTCTTTGCAGGCGGATTTTTTCCAGTTTACACTTTTCGGATAATATACCTCTAATCCGCGCTTTCGTCAAGAAAAAATCCGGAGTTTTTTTGCCGGATTCGGGCATAAAAAAAGCTCCCGGGGCGAACCCGGAAGCCTTTTCATCGAAAGAGGTAAATTACTTGATCGCTTTTTTGATCTTGTCGTAATCTTCTTTCTTGACGAAGCAGGTCAGCGCGCGACCATCTTTGGTCTTGCCGCGGACGGCGTAACGCGGATTGGCCTTGGTGCCATAGACGACGCACTCGGTGATGGCGGTGGTGACGGAAGCTTTGGCCTTCACATCATAAAACTTGTGATTCATAACGACCTCCCTAATTGGTTTGCAGTCAACGCGGATTGCGTTTACTGTGGAAAAATACAACCCGCTTTTGAATTATTCAAGCCCAATTTTTGCTTTTTTTGCAAAAAAAATTCATTTTTTTCGCTTTTTGGGTGATTTTTCCCAATTTTTCCCCTTGGGAAATGCTTGTAACTTCACTCGGGTAACATTATATTAACTGCCGGAGCAATATCTGCCCGTGCGGGCGGCCGCGGTCGAAATTTCGGTTTCGATCGAGGAAAGTCCGGACTGCACAGAGCGGGGAGTCCTCTTGAAAAGGAGGATGTCGGGGAAAAGACGCCCCGGCAAGACCAGTGCCACAGAAAAGATACCGCCGGAATTTCCGGTAAGGGTGAAAAGGTGGGGCAAGAGCCCACCGGGCGACGTCGAGAGGCGCGCCGACGGGGTAAACTCCTCCCGCAGCAAGACCAAATAGGGGGCGATGCCGTGGCTCGCGGCGCTACCAGCCCCGGGTTCTGGTCGCACAGACAGATGGTCGCCGCCGGCGGAAACGCCGGTACAGAATCCGGCTTATAGCCGGGCAGATAAGGCTCCTTGATCGAAAGCGGAGCAACAGGTTTTCAGGAATGGGAAAGATTGCAATTTTGAGCGACATTCACGCCAACGCCGACGCGTTGAGCGTGGTCTTGGATAAATGCCGCAGTCTGGGTATCGACGAGTACATTTCCCTCGGCGATATCGTCGGCTACAACGCCGAACCGGAAAAATGCCTCGATATGGTCCGCGATCTGCACTTTCGCGCCATGGTGATCGGCAACCACGACTATCTGGCGATCGCCGGCGAGTTGGAGCGCTCCGGATTCAATCTGGCGGCGCTGGCGGCGATCCGCTGGACCCGGGAGCACCTTTCCGACGACGATATCCGCTTCCTCGATCAGCGCGAGAGCGCCATCGTGCCCGGCACCGGGATCACCGCGGTCCACGCCACGCTCGACACTCCGCGCAACTGGGGTTACATCTACGACCGGAGCCACGCCAACGCCAACTTCGCCTATCAGTTCACCCAGCTGTGCTTCTGCGGTCACTCCCACTATCCGGTGGCGTTCGACCGCGACTCCGGCACGTTCGGCATCGGCAGCATCCGGGAAATTTTCGACTGGGTCCGCAATCAGTACCACCCGGAAAACGACCACGACTTCACCGTCGCCGACGAACTGGTGGTGCCTTATGTGCGCGGGCACCGCTATCTTTTCAACGTCGGCAGTATCGGTCAGCCGCGCAACGGCGACCCCCGCGCCAGCTTCGCGGTGGTGGATACTTCCCGCAATCTCGTGACCCGTTACCGGTTGCCCTACGACGTCGCCGCCGCGCAGGATAAGGTGCGGGCGGCGGGCCTGCCGGATATTTTGGCGGATCGCCTCGCCAGCGGCAAATAAAGCGCCATCGGTAAGTCCTCATGAAATCGCAACTCCCCCTCGACCCCAATTCGATCCGGCAGATACTGGTGGTCAAACCGAGCAGTCTGGGGGATATTCTGCACCTCTTTCCGGCGCTGGAAAAACTGCACCGGCTCTGCCCGACGGCGGCATTGGACTTCGTCGTCAATCCGGAATTTTCCCCCCTCTTGGATTATTCCCCCTTTCCGGTGCGGCGGCGCATCATTTTCGAGCGTGCCAAACTGGGGCGCGCCGCTTCCATGCTCCCCGAACTGCTCCAACTGCGGCGGCAGTTGCGAAAAGAAAAATATGATCTTGCCATCGATTTTCAGGGTTTGCTCCGCAGTGCGATCTGCGCGCGCATTTCGCGGGCGAAACTGATCGTCGGGATCGCCAGTCCGCGGGAAAAGGCGGCGAAGCTCTGCTATCATCGCTCCGTCAGGATCGACGCCACCCACGCGATCGACCGCCAAGTCGAACTGGTGGGAAAAATTTTCGGCGAGGAGTCTTTCCCCGCCGATATTCCGATGCCGACGATCTCCGCGGCTCTGCCCGGCATCCTGCCGAATCAACGGCTTGTCACGCTGCTCCCCGGCGCCCGCTGGCCGAGCAAGCGCTTCCCGACCGAACTCTTTGCCGCGATCTGCGAAGAGCTCCACCGGGATTTCCCGCTGTATAACTTCGTCATTTCCGGGGGTAAGGGCGACGCCGCGCTGGCGCAGGAGTTGATCGAGCAACTGCCCAACGGCTTCCCGCTGATCAACCTCGTCGGCAAAACCTCGTTGCCGCAACTGTTTGCGCTGTTGGCGCGCAGTGACGCCGTGTTGAGCAACGACTCCGGTCCGTTGCACATCGCCGCCTTTTTGCGCCGCCCCTGCTTTGCCTTTTACGGTTCGACCGACCCCGACCGCACCGGCCCGTGGTATCCCGAAGCCCGGGTTTACCGCAACGACAAGCTCGCTTGTCTGGGCTGTCGGCGGCGGGAGTGCCCGGATCGTTCCCTGCGCTGTCACCACTTGTCGGCGACGGAGATCGCCGCCGAAGTTGCGCAGGTACTCCAGAAAACCGCCCAAAATCAAGGAGCTGCATCATGAAACACTTTAAAATCCTACTCGGCATCGCCCTGCTCGGCGCCGCATTCACCACCCAGGCGCGAGTCAACATCAGTCTGAATCTGAATCGGGTGTCCTACATGCAGTACGAACCGATCTTCGCCTGCGTGACGCTCCGCAACGACACCGGGCGCGCCCTGCTTTTCGGCAACGATCCCCGCTTGAGCGGCACCATCGCCTTTGACGTGCGCGACTCCCACAACCGGATCGTGCCGCCGATCCCCGGGCAGGAAGTCGAAGTCACCGGGCTGGTGCTCCCGCCGGGCACGACCAAAAATATGATCATCCAGTTGCAAAAGCACTACAACCTCGACCCGCTCGGCTCCTACCGGGTCGCCGCCTACGTTTCGCACGCGTTGCTCCCGGAGTCCTACCAGAGCGCGGATCGCAGTTTCCGGGTCGAACCGGGGGTGGTCGTCTGGCAACGCACCGTCGGCATTCCCGATCTGGATGGCTCCAGCAATGAAAAAGTCAAGTACCGCACCTACTCGTTGCGGACTCTCACCGAATCTTCCAGCAAATACTACTACCTGCGCGTGGAAGACGACCAAAAGGTCTACGGCGTGATGCGGGTCGGTCAGGCGGTCGGCCGCGAGAAATTCCAGGTCGAAGTCGATATGCTCAGCCGCATCCATTTGCTGATGCCGCTGTCGCCCCGGATCTTCCACTATCTCGCTTTCAGTCTGGACGGCATCAATACCGAAAACAGTTATTGGCGGATCAGCGATACGATCCCGATGCTCTACCGCGATCCCGCCACCGGCAAGATTTCCCGCATCGGCGGGGTGGTCGCCCGCCCCGGCATCGACTTCAAGGAGCCCGACGCCGGCAAACTTACCGCCTCCAAGCTGCTCGACGCCAACGATCGGGATATTACCCCGACCACCCAGCCGCGCCCGGTCAAGGATCAGGGGCTTCTGGATCTCGGCAAGGGGTTGGACATCCCGCTGCGCGAGAATCCCAACGAGGATGACTAAAAAAAACTCCCGCCCCTCGGGGGACGGGAGTTGAAAGCGCTCGATCCGATCAGTTGACTTGGATCCGGTGGACCCGCGCCTTTTCCGCTTTGGGCAGGAAAAGCGTCAGTACGCCATCCTTGGTCTTGGCGGTGATGTTTTCCACATCGACCGCATCCGACAGCTCAAAAGCGCGCTGATAACGGATCACCAAGCCGTTGCGCTTGAGACTGCCGCTGGCGGAAAGCGTCAGCACATGATCCTTGACGCTCAGATCCACGCCTTCGGCGGAAACGCCCGGAATTTCAAAAATGATGGTGACCCCGTTTTCGGTTTCCTCGACGTCGGTCGCCGGACGCACATCGTAGAAGTTCAACGCTTCCTGCAATTCTTTTTCGCTCATGATGAAATCTCCTTTTATTTTAAGTTGTTGTTATCGACTTATTCCGCGCTGATCTTGATGCTCTTGCGCTCGGGCACGGTCTGCTTTTCCCGGGGGATCGTCAGCGTCAGTACGCCATCGACGTAACTGGCGTGCGCCGACTGCGGCACCACCGGCACCGGCAATTTCACGCTCTCTTCGAACTCCTGCACCGAGCGCTCCCGATAGAGGTAACGGCGCGGCTTTTCCGGCTCGGATTTTTCCTCGCTCCGGCGGGCGACTTTGATCGTCGCGTAATCGCCGACGAGGTCGATGGTGAAATCACTCTTGTCGCAACCCGGCGAGGGCATCCGCAAGATCACCTCTTCCTCGGTCGTCTCGACTTCAATCTTGGAATCGAACAAGGTGAAGTCGGGAAACCCCGGCAAGCCCGCGAAAAAGGAGCGCAAGGTCCGTTCCAACGGCGACGACAGCAATTCGTCGCGCCCGGCAAATTTTCTGCTCAAACCATTCATCTTTTCACCTCCTTGGTTATTTGGTTTTCCGTTCCGACCGCCAAGGAGCATTTAGCGTGCCAAGCGTTTCCGCCAGTACGAAAGTTGAAGTTTGCTTGCGCCATTTTGTCACCGGATTGCGTCAGTTTTACCCGATCACGACCAAAAAAAATCGCGGCGGGAAGTTCCCGCCGCGATCGCCAGAGCTATATTTTCGCGTCAGTCGACGACCACCGCGACTTTGATGCCCTTCATCTGGACGTTGGTTTCCAACGCTTCGCCGATCTGGCTGAGCGGGAAGTGGTGGGTGACCAGTTTTTCCATCGGCAGACCGATGCCCGCCGCGCGACGCAGGAAAGCGAAGGTGATCGGGTAATCCTGCGGCGAATAGACCCACGAACCGACCGCGGTGATCTCTTTGTTGCAGATGTCGTAGTGCGGATCGATCGTGCAGGTGCCCATGGGCAGGAAGAAACCGACTTCGCACAGACCGCCGCCGCGGCGAACCATCTTCCACGCGTTGGAAGCCGCCGCCGGCACGCCGGTGCACTGGAAAACGAATCCGGCGCCCAGACCGTCGGTCTTGGCGATCACCTGCGCCAACATGTCGTCGAACTTGGCGAACTTGGTGAAGTTGAAAGTATCGGTGGCGCCCAACTCTTTGGCAAGTTCCAGACGGTTGTCGTTACCGTCGACCGCGACGATGCGGTCGATGCCCATGGTGCGCAGCACGCTCATCACCATAAGCCCGATCGGACCGCAACCCTGCACCAAAACCTTGGTGTTGAAGTTGAGCAGCCCGGTGGTCTTGGCGCGCTCGACCGCGTGGATCGCGACCGCCGCCGGTTCGATCAGCATGCGCTGATCCAGCGAAAGCCCGGTGACGTTGAAGAACGTCGAGTTGGGGCGGATCTTGAGGTACTCGGCATAGTAGCCGTTGAGGTGGGTGTCGTCATCGGGATAGAGCCCGTAAACGCCGCAGTTGTCGCACAAATTGGTGCGTTCGGGGGTGTTCATGCAGGCGCTGCAGGTGCCGCAGGGGATGACGCAGGTGACGATCTGATCGCCCTCTTTCACCGGCAGACCGGCGGAATCGCGGGTGATGTTTTTGCCCATTTTGACGATCGTGCCGGAACCCTCGTGACCGAGGACGACCGGGCAGAGACCGAAGGGATCGCGCTTGTACTCGTGACCGTCGGTGCCGCAGACGCCGCAGCCCTCGACCTTGACCAACATTTCGTCATCGCCGATCGGGGGGATCGGAAATTCGCGGATCTCAAACTTCCCGGGTTCGACCAGCACTGCCGCTTTAGCGGTTTTCGGAATCTCAAAAGCCATGATAAACCTCCTTGCTTATCGGTTGTCGGCATTCTTCCGTTAGGGGTAATATATCATCGGTAGATACTAATTGCAATCGAAAAACCGCCGATTTGCCCAAAAATCCCGCGGCCGGTCGATTTTCGGGCAAAAAAAGACGGCCCGATCAGTGCGAATGATCGAGCCGTAAAAAAATTTCCGGCACCGTGCTACTCTCCCATAGTCAATTTTACAGTACCATCGCCGCTGGAGTCCTTAACTACCGTGTTCGGGAAGGGAACGTGTGTTGCTACTCCGCTATGAGCACCGGAAATAAATTTCCAATTCAATAGAATCTGTCTTGAGTACTGGCTCCGCCTGCATAGCTGATTTTCAGCTTAACTTGCACTGAGAGAAGTACCCTTTTCTCAATAGTCCATCAAACCACTGAGAAAAAAGGTGGTTAAGCCTCACGGGCGATTAGTAATGGTAAGCTCAATACATTGCTGTACTTACACACCCATCCTATCAAGGTCGTAGTCTTCGACCGCCCTTCAGCCCCTTGCGGGGAGGGATATCTCGTCTTTGGGTTGGCTTGGCGCTTAGATGCTTTCAGCGCTTATCCGTTCCCGACATAGCTACCCGGCAATGCAGCTGACGCCACAACCGGAACACCAGAGGTCAGTCATTCCCGGTCCTCTCGTACTAAGGAATGATCCCATCAAATATCCTG
>JAZTWK010000069.1:0-8681 GCA_045635865.1 Victivallaceae bacterium | reverse complement strand
TGGCCAATTGGGCGCGAGTTGGGGGGCCGCAACAAGGGCCCGGCGCCGGGCCGACCCCCCCGCCAAAGCCGCTTCGCAACCGGCGTGTCCGGCCCCGATCACCACGACGTCAAATTTTCCGGAGTAATCCATAAGTTGCTCGTCTATTTTTTCAGCGCCCGCCGGATTTCCATATCGCTGTCGCGTTGCCGTAGCGTTTCGCGCTTGTCGGCGTGAGTCTTGCCCTGGCAGTAGGCGATCTCGACTTTGACGAGTCCGCCTTTGAGGTAAAACTTGAGGGGGATCAGCGTGCCGCCCTTGGTCTTGACGGTCTGGGCAAGTTTGAGGATCTCGCGGCGGTGCATGAGCAACTCGCGGGTCTGGTTGGGGCGGTGGTTGAAGCGGTTGCCGAAATCATAAGGCGCGATGTGGACATTTTCCAACAGCACCCGACCGTTTTCGATGTGGATGTAGCCTTCCTGCAACTGGATCGCCCGCGCCCGACAGCTTTTGACCTCGGTGCCGCAGAGGTGGATGCCCGCCTCGAACTTTTCCAGCACGGTATAGTCGTGATAAGCTTTGCGGTTGGTCGCGAGCACCGGATCGCCGGAATCTTTCCTCGGCATGGCATACTCCTATTTGTCGTCGCGCAGAAACTTGGCGGCGCGCTGATTGAATTCCTTGATGCGCGGCTGATTGCCGGCATTGAGCGAGGAATTCAGCTTGGTGAGCAACTCCTGCTGCGCCCGATCGAGCTTCACCGGGATCTCCACCGAGACCACTACGTGCAGATCGCCGCGCCCGGTGCCGCGCAACGAGGGCGCACCTTTGCCTTTGACGCGGAAGACCTTGCCGCTCTGGGTGCCCGCCGGAATTTTGATCGTCGCCTTGCCGGAAATGGTCGGCACGTCAACGGTGCCGCCGTTGACCGCCACGGCGAGTGGGATCGGCACTTCGCAGATGAGATCGTTGCCCTGACGCTCGAAAACGTTGCTGGGGCGCACGGAGATCACCACATAAAGATCGCCGTCGCGGCCGCCGCGCACGCCCGCGCCGCCCCTACCGGGTACGCGAAGCTGATTGCCGGTGGCGATGCCGGGATTGATGTGCAGTTTGAAACTTTCCCGCTGATTGACCCGCCCCTTGCCGCGGCACTTTTTGCAGGGTTTTTCAATGATTTCCCCGGTGCCGCCGCAGGCGGAGCAGGGTTGCCGCAGGCTGAAAAATCCATGCGACATGGAAATCGAGCCGGTGCCGCCGCAGCGGGTACACCGCTTTTTGCCCGACCCCGGTTCGCAGCCGGAGCCGTGACAATCCGGGCAGCTGCCCGGTCGGGTGAGGGTGATCTCTTTGTCGGCGCCGTACATCGCGTCTTCAAAGTCGATCTCCAAGTCGTAACGCATATCGTCGCCGGGTACGGCGCCGTTGGGATTGGAGCGGAAATCGCCGCCGAAAAGATCCTCAAAGTGGAACCCGCCGCCGCCGGCGCCGCCGAAAAATTGGCTGAATATATCCTGCGCCCGCTGATAGTCGGTGCCGCCGCCGTGTCCGGCGCTGGTGAAGGCTTCGTGACCGAGCTGGTCGTACTGTTTGCGCTTGTTTTCGTCGCCCAGCACCTCGTAGGCGGCGGAAATTTCCTTGAATTTTTCCTCCGCTTCCTTGTTGCCCGGATTCCGATCGGGGTGGTACTTGAGGGCGAGTTTGCGGTACGCCTTTTTTATTTCGTCGGCGCTGGCAGTTTTGCTCACGCCCAAAGTTTTGTAAAAATCCTTTGCCATAGTCGGTTATTCCTTATCGCTTTCGGGGGCGGGCTCCGCGGCCTTGCCGGTGGAAACTACCACGCGGGCGGGGCGGAGCAGTCGGCTGCCCAGAGTAAATCCGCAATTCCAAGCCTTGATCACCGTGCCCGCCGGAACGGTGTCGGAGCTTTCCTTGCCCACGGCTTCGTGGCGGTTGGGGTCGAAAACTTCCCCGGTGGCGTCAAAGGGTTTGACACCGAGATCCTCGAACGCCTTGAAAAATTGGGCGATGATCATATCTACGCCCTGCCGCAGACTCTCGATGTTGTCGCTCTTTTGCGCCGCGCTCTGCGCCATAGTGAGGAAATCGTAAACCGACAGAAACGGCACGAGCGTATCTTCCTGCGCCACTACGCGGGCGTCGGAAATTTCTTTGGCGGCGCGCTTGCGGTAATTCTGATATTCCGCCTGCAGGTAAAGATACTTTTCCAGCGCCGCCGCCAACTTTTCCTCGGCGGTCGGCTCGGCGGTTTTTTCGGCTTCCGGGGCGGGGGATCCCGCCGCCGGTTCGGTTTCCGGAGCGGGATTTTTCACTTCCGCTTCGGCTTCCGGATGGTGGTGTTCCTTGGCTTTCATAGTTTCGCTCTCCTTATTTAAAAAACAAGAAAATATCGCATTCATGGCAATTCATAATATACACCAACTTGACGCTAAATTCAACACGCGCCCGCGAGCGAGGTTGTTTTTTTGGCTCCGCGGTGCTATAGTATTGGGGTAGCGAAAAAATTCACCCACAAAATAGGTAAGAAAACTATGGAAAAACGCGGTATCATCGGCGCCGGCAACTGGATCATCGACAAAGTCAAGACTATCGATCGGTGGCCGGGCGAGGGGAATTTGTGCAACATTTTGTCCACGGTGCAGGCCGCGGGCGGCGGCCCGGCGAATGTCCTCTTTGACTTGGCGGCGATGGATCCGGAGCTGCCGCTTTACGCCGCCGGTTTGATCGGTGACGACGACGACGGCAACTACTTGATGCAGGAGATCCACCGCCGGGGCATCAATGCCGACAACATGAAGCGCACCGACAAGTACGCGACCAGCTTCACCGACGCCATGTCGGGCAACGGCAAGCGGACCTTTTTCCACTGCCGGGGCGCCAACGCCGCGTTGGACGCCGCCGATCTGGTGGATATTTCGGCTCCGGCGAAGTTTTTTTACTTGGCTTATTTGTTGTTGCTCGACCGCTTGGATGCCGCCGATCCCGATTACGGCACCGTCGCTGCCAAACTGTTGGCGGCGTTGCGGGCAAAAGGCTATCGGACGGTGGTCGATTTCGTATCCGAAGCGCCGGAAAAATTCCGGCGGATCGTCCTGCCGGCGTTGCCGCACATCGACGTGCTGATCGTCAACGAGATCGAAGCGGCGGCGTGCAGTGATCTGGAATTGCGCCGGGAGGATGGCTCGCTCAATCATCGCAATCTGCCGAAAGCGGTGGATTTCCTCTTTGAGCACGGAATTCACGAGACGGTGGTGATCCACTTCCCCGAGGGGGCGGCGGCGCGCAACCAAGACGGCAACTTCCTCTATGTGCCGTCGTGCCACATCGAAACGGCGGACATCGTCGGCAGTACCGGGGCGGGGGATGCTTTCTGCGCCGGGGTGCTTTACGCTCTGCATCAGGAACTTCCGCTGGAAGAAGCGTTGAAGTTGGGCAGCGCCTCGAGTTACTTCAATCTCCGCTCGGCGACGGCGTCGGGCGGCGCGGTGCCGCTGGCGACGATGCAGGAGTTTTTGCGGGATTGCCAATGGAACTCCGCTCCGCAGTTTTAAGTTGCGAAAAAAGTTGATTTTATCCCCGAAAGGGGATATATTAAAGGAGGACGGCGGAATAATTCCCCCGTCCTCCTGAGTTTGAAAAATTGAGGATATTTAATGGATACCCCCGATAAATTGACGATTTCCACCCCGCCTTCCAGCAGCGGCAGTGCCCGCTTTTACGGTCTGGCGGAGCCGATCATTTTCCCCCACGGCATCACGCCGATCAGCGTCGGCGATCCCGCCGCGATCGAGGTGATCAACGGCGCCACCAAAGGCGATCGATTGCTGGCGATTTTTCCGGAGTTGCCGCCGCGCAACCAGTTGGATGCTTTGCCGACTTTGTTTGAACTCAAAGTTTTTGAGTTTCCCCCCAAGACTTATTCCGGCATCGGCGTCTTGGCGCGGATCGTCAAGGCGATAAAGGTTCCCGACGGCACCACCCGCGTGGTGTTGCGGGGGCTTCGCCGGATCTCTTTTGCCAGTATGTTCCGGGATGGCTACGGGGTGCTCAAGGTGCATTACGTCAACTGCGAAGAGCCGCTCGACGAACCGGAAAACGAATCGGCGGCGCGGCTCAAGAGCGTGCTGATGCTCTTTCAGGAACTTATGGGGGTGACCAACAATTACTCCGAGGAGTTCCAGCTGGCGGTTTTCAACACCACCGATCCCGGCCGGGCATGCGATCTCATCGCCGATGAGTTGAATTTGCGGACGGCGGAAAAGTTTTTGCTGCAGGGTATGGTTTCGATCCGCAAGCGCTTGGAATTCCTCTCGGTACTGCTCAACCGCGAGTTGGAAATTACCCGCATGGGCATCAAGATCCAGACCGAGGTCCACAACGCCATGAGCGAGACCCAGCGGGAGTTTTTCCTGCGCGAGCAGTTGCGGACGATCCAAAACGAATTGGGCGAGGACAACCGCAACCCCGATATCATCGAGTTGGAAGGTCGGCTCAAGCAGACCAAACTCCCCGCCGAAGCGGAAAAGGTGGCGAAAAAAGAACTTTCGCGCTTGGAATTGCTCCCGCCGTCTTCGCCGGAGTATCACATCAGCTACACTTACATTTCCTGGATATTGGATCTGCCGTGGGAAGTTTCCACCGCCGATCTGCTCGATACCCGGGCGGCGAGCGAAGTTTTGGAGGCTGATCACTACGGCTTGGAAGACGTCAAAAAGCGGATCTTGGAGTTCCTTGCCGTACTGCAACTTCGCCGCGACGATCCGGAAAAACGCGCCCCCATTCTCTGTCTGGTCGGGCCGCCGGGCGTCGGCAAGACTTCGCTGGGGCAGTCGATCGCCCGCAGTATGAACCGCAAATTTATCCGCATGTCGCTCGGCGGGGTGCGCGACGAAGCGGAGATCCGGGGGCATCGCCGCACTTACGTCGGCGCCATGCCGGGGCGCATCCTGCAAAGCCTCAAGCGCGCCGGTTCCAACAACCCGGTTTTCATGCTCGATGAGATCGACAAACTCGCCCACGATGTGCGCGGCGATCCGGCTTCGGCGCTGTTGGAAGTGCTCGATCCGGCGCAAAACAGCACCTTCAGCGACAATTATCTGGAAATCGACTTCGATCTATCCAAAGTCTTTTTCATCGCCACCGCCAACGTCATCGAAAACATTCCGGCGCCGTTGCTCGACCGCATGGAAGTCATCCGCTTGCCCGGCTACACCGCCTTGGAAAAGCGGGAGATCGCCAAGCGCTATCTGGTGCCGCGGCAGATCCGGGAAAACGGCTTGGCGGGACACCCGGTTTCGATCCGCCTGACCGCGATCGACGAGTTGATCTCTCACTACACTCTGGAAGCCGGGGTGCGGGGCTTGGAGCGGGCGATCGCCCAACTCTGCCGCCGCATCGCCGCCGCGCTCGTCGCCGGCAAAATCGCTCCCGATGAAAAGGTCGTGGCGGGCAAGGAAATGGTCAACGAATTGCTCGGCGCCCGCCGTTATTTGCGCGAATACGCCGAGCGGAATACTCCCCCCGGGCGCGCCACCGGATTGGCTTGGACGGGGGCGGGCGGCGTGATCCTGCCGATCGAGGTGATCGCCATTTCCGGCGGCAAGGGCGAATTGAAACTTACCGGCAGTCTGGGCAAGGTGATGCAGGAGTCGGCGGAAACCGCTTTTAGCGTCGCCCGCACCGCCGCCCCCGAGTGGGGGGTGGAACCGGAATTTTTTGCCACGCACAATTTCCATTTGCACGTGCCGGATGGCGCCACCCCCAAAGACGGCCCCTCGGCGGGGATCACCATGACTTTGGCGTTGCTGTCGCTCGCCAGCGGTCGGCCGTTGCGGAGCTTGTTGGCGATGACCGGTGAGATAACTCTGCTCGGCAAAGTTACCGCGGTCGGCGGCATCCGCGAAAAAATGGTCGCCGCGCTCCGCGCCGGGATCCAGGAGATCATCATGCCCGAGGAAAACCGCAAGGATTATACCGAGTTGCCCGACGAAGTGCGGAACAAGCTCAAATTCCACTTTGTATCCGACTATCGGTCGGCGGCGCGGCTCGCCTTGGCTTGAGGAAAGGAAAAAATGAAAAGTAAGATTTTGGCATTGCTGTTGATCGGGAGTTGCTCCCTCTGGGGAAAGAGCATCCCCCTCGATGATTTCATCCAAACCGTGCGCACCGGCAACCGGATCTCGACCTACGCCATGTTGGACGGCACGCTCCAGCATCAGCGGCGCGGGGCGGAGCGATTGACCATGCCGATCTATTTCGGCGTCATCATCCGTTCGGAGCGCACCAGCGGGCAGATAATTCTGGATCAGGTCAACAGTTGTCTGGTAAGTCAGACGCACTGCCACGGCGGGGCTTCCAACGCGGCGTCGGGAACCGCCACCACGGTCGCCAGACCCGCCACGCTGGCGCTTTTCGACCGGGTCGGGCTGCGCCCCTCGGATCTTACGTTGGGTTTTGTCTTTTATCAGGTGCTCGGCGAGGGGGAGCCGCAGACGTTGTCGGGGATCGTGCCGTGCCGGGTGATCGACTTCCGCTCCCCCGATCAAAAGGAAACTATCCGCGCTTATATTTCCGCCGAGTACTGTTTTGTCATCAAGGCGGAATTTTTCCGCACCGGAGAAACCGAACCTTATCGCACGCTGGAATGCGGCGGTTTTACCAAAGAAAACGATTTGTACTACGTCAAGCGGGTCACGGTCGAGGGCCCCGGTTGGCGCACCCGGATCGACTTCGATCAGGCGAAATTGGGCGTTTTTGACCCGAAACAACCGCCGGTCGGGGTGATCCGCCAAGTGAAGGAGGAAGAGAAAAAATGAGTTTCATGAGCGATCTTGCTTTTGCCGTAGAGCGCAACCACAGTTTCGTCTGCGTCGGCTTGGACCCGGCGTTTGCCAAACTGCCGGAAAAATTCAAAAGCGCGGCGAAGCCCTTTTTTGAGTTCAACAAGTATGTCATCGACGCCACCGCCGATTTGGCTTGCTGTTACAAGCCGCAGGCGGCGTACTACGCCGGTGACGGGCGGGATGACGAACTGCAGTT
Source organism: Victivallaceae bacterium (assembly GCA_045635865.1). GTDB lineage: Bacteria > Verrucomicrobiota > Lentisphaeria > Victivallales > Victivallaceae > UBA1784. The sequence goes on along the minus strand of JAZTWK010000069.1, from coordinate 1,643 downwards.
GACGATCGACTACATTCACCGCAACTATCCCGGGATCCCGGTGATTTTGGACGTCAAACGCGGCGACATCGGCTCCACCGCCGAGCAGTACGCCCGCGAAGCGTTTGAGCGTTACGGCGCCGATGCGGTAACGGTCAATCCCTACATGGGGGTCGACGCGGTCAAGCCGTTTTTGGATCATGCCGACAAAGGGGTGATCATCCTCTGCCGCACCTCCAACCCGCACTCCGGCGATCTGCAGAATTTGGTCAGCGACGGCCGCCCGCTTTATATCCATGTGGCGGAATTGGTGCGCGACCAGTGGAATTATAATGGCAATGCGGCGCTGGTGGTCGGCGCCACTTATCCCGAGGAGCTGCGCCAGTTGCGCGAACTTTGCCCGGAAATGCCGTTTCTGGTGCCGGGGGTCGGCGCCCAAGGCGGCGACGTGCAGGCGGTGGTCACCCACGGAGCCGTGGGCGGGGCGTTGTTGATGATCAACTCCTCGCGGGGGATCATTTACGCGTCGAATCCGCGCGAAGCGGCGCAGAAGTTGCGCGACGAGATCAATCAATATCGGTAAGTGTATGAGTGATGAAGCAACCAAACTCCCCCGGCGGCCGGTGATCGCCATTGTCGGTCGCCCCAACGTGGGAAAATCTTCGCTCTTTAATGCGATCCTCGGTCGTCGGTTGGCGATCGTGCATGAAATGAGCGGCGTCACCCGCGATCGGGTGGCGGCGACGGCAAGTTTCAACGATCGGAAATTCACGCTGATCGACACCGGCGGTTTGGGCATGCTCGACGGCGAGAGCCGCCGCGTCGATGTCTGGGATGCCGGGATCGCCGCGCAGGTCGCGGCGGCGGTGGAGTCCGCCGATTTGCTCATCATGGTCGGCGATGCCCAGCAGGGGGTAACGCCGCTGGATAGCGACGTCGCCGCCCGGCTCCGCCAATCCGGCAAGCCGTTGCTCTTTGCCGCCAACAAGTGCGACAGCGACGAGTTGAAAAACGATGCCGCGGAGTTCACCCGGCTGGGCTTCGACCGGGTCTTCCCGGTCTGCTGTATTCGCAAGGGCGGCATCAACGCCCTGTTGACCGCCGCACTGGCGCAACTGCCGGCGGCGCGCTTCAGCGAATCCGCCGAGGCGGAAAAGCTCCATATCGCGATCGTCGGTCGCCCCAATGTGGGCAAGTCCTCGCTCGTCAACGCCCTGATCGGCGACGAGCGGGTGATGACCGGACCGGTGGCGGGCACGACCCGCGATGCGGTCGATGTGGATTTCACCCTCAATTATAACGGTTCGGCGCATCCCGCCGTGCTGGTCGATACCGCCGGACTGCGCAAGCGCGCCAAAGTTGACAGCGTGGTGGAACTTTTCAGCGTGATGCGCGCCAAGGGCGCGATCGAGCGCGCCGACTTGGTGATCTTGGTGGTCGAGGCGGGCGCGGACGCGATAACCGCCCAGGATCGCCGGATCGCCGGGATGATCCAGCAGGCCGGCAAGGCGTGCGTCATCGCCGTCAACAAGATCGATCTGCGCCCCGGCGTTTCGCTCAAGGAAATGAATACCGAGTTGCGCTATGAATTGCCCAACTTGAATTACGCGCCGGTGGAGTTCATCAGCGCCACCGGCAAACAACGGCTCGACGCCTTGCTCGAT
>JAZTWK010000068.1:0-25041 GCA_045635865.1 Victivallaceae bacterium | reverse complement strand
GACGTTTTGCGCGAAAGTGCCGCCGTCGAGTTCGATCGCCGTGCCGTCGCCGTAAACGCTGTCGGTGTAGCTCTTTTCCGCAAGTTTCGCCACGCCGTCGGCGGCGAGGTAAGCGACCTCGTCGGTGCTGGCAAAGGCGTTGATGCCCCGACGGAGCGTCTTGGTGCCGTATTCGACTTCTTCGTACTGCGCCAAGGTGCTGAACGCGTCGTCCACATAGACCACGCTCTGCGCGGCGTTGTAGAGGAAGGTCCAACCGTCGGCGTCGGTCGCATAGCCGGCCGTACCCTCAAACGTGGAGGCGGTGATCGCGCCGCTGCCGGTGACGTTGTGGGCGACGTTGTAAGTCAGATCGCTGGCGAGCTTACTGATCGCGCTGTCGCCGGTGATGTCAAACGTACCATTGTTGACGACCGACACTTCCGAGGAAAGGTGATTGCCGAGGGCAAAGAGCGTACCGTCGTCGATCGTGATCGTGATCGCGTTGCCGCCGTTGATGAAGGAGTTGACCACCGTCGTCGTTGAGCCGGTGACCAAAACGTTGATGCTGTCGGCACCGATCAGCGCGCCGGCACCGATGTTGAAGTTGTTGCCGATCACCGAGTCTTCAAGGATGACGTTGAGGTCGCCGTTGATCGTACCGGAAGAGATCGCGGTCGCCGAACTGCTGGCCCGGCTGTTTTTGATCGTCTGGGTCATGTCGGATCCGGCAACGACCGAACCGGTGTAGATGCTCTCGGCAGTGACGCCGTCGGCAACCATATTGACCGTGCCGCCCACCACCACACTGGCGGTGAAGTAGAGGGTGCTGAGCGCGATGTTGCTCGCCGACACGTCGTAGTTGCCGCCGATCGTACCGGCGCCGAGCCGGGTGGCGACGGTGGCGGTACTGCTGCCGCCGGAGATCGACACCTGCCAATCGCCGGAAACGACGTAGGGGGAAGCACCTTCCCCCAGCTGGAATATGCTGATCAGCGAGTCAACGACGTTGACGGAAAGGCTTTCCGCCGAGAAGTTGCCCCACGCCAAGTTGTTGATCACCGCGTTGTTGGCGTTGATCGTCACGGCGCCGAGATTGGCGACGGTGCCGCCGGCATTCATCTGTATGACGTTGACCCGACCGCCGTTGGTCATATTGACGTTGAAGTCGGCGGAGGACAACGCGGCGCCGGCCTGCGCGGTGCAGAGCAGATAGAGCGTGCCGACCGAACCGCCGTTGATGTTGTAGGTGATCACGCCGCCGTCGGGCGCGGTAACGCCGGCGTCGCCCAGAGCGACCGTAGTGGCGGTACCGGAAACATCCACCTGACCGTTGTTGATGACCGCGCCGCTGTAACCGAGGAAAACGCCGTCGGCGGTGGCGCCTTCATCCACGGTGAAGTGGGCAAAGCCGACGGTACCGCCGGAGTGGTGACCCGCCCAGCCGCGATCCAGGTGGCCGCCCGCGGCGACGATCACGTTGGTGGATTCAAAGTAACCGGTACCCTGATCGGCGCCGACGAGACCGCCGCCGGTCACCCAACCGTAAACCGCCGTGCCTTCGACCACCGCCGTCTTGCCGCTGAAAGCCACGCGGCCGGTGTTGGTGCCGCCGATGAAGCGGACCGCGCCGTAGCCGGTTTGATTGCTGACCGCCGCGCCGTAGCTGGCAAACGCGCGCCCGTCGCCGACCACAAAGCTGTCGCCGCCGTAGGTGTACTCGGTTTCACCCTGATAGAAGAAGGTATCCGGAGTCTGCACGTTGGCGCTCACGGCGCTCGCCTCGGCGTAAGTGGCAAAGGCGTCGGTGCCGACGATCGCGGTGCCGCCGCTCAACTGTACCACGGTGCCCGCGTCGAGACCGCGCCAGAGGATACTGTAGTAAACGGGTTTTTCCATCACATACAGATCGCCATTCTTGACCTCGGTCGTGTAGTCATTCACGTCGTAAATGGTACTGGTGAGGGTGATCGTGCCGCTATTGGTAAAGGTACCGTTGGTGTCGATCACCTTGTAGCTCGAGTGGTCAGGATCGAAGACGTAACCGTCGAGGTCGATCGTGATCGCGCCGGAGTTGGTGAAAGCGCCGGTGGTGGTGAGGTAAGCGCCCGCGTCGATCGTGAGGGTGCTGCCCGCGGTGACGTTCATCGCCGCCGCGATCGTGGATTCGCCGCGGACGATGTAGTCCGCGGTCTTGCCGGTGCGGTAGGTGAAGCCGGCGACCCGCGAATTGTCAATGGTGACCGTCGTGCCGCTGTCGTTGCCGATATAGGTGTTGCCGACGGTACTGCCGATGAACTTGAACTCGACGCCGCCCCGATAATCGGTGCCGCCATCGCCCCACGAGGTGTAGTTCCACGCGCCGGTCGTACTGTTGACGACCTTGACGCTGGCGGAACCGGTGGTCTTGAAGTAATAACTGTTGCCGCCGCCGCGACCCTCGAGGTAGGTCGCGCCGATCACCGAATCTTCAATATAGATGTCTTCCGACAACGCGACGTAGTTTTCGGCATCCTGACCGGAGGTGCTGCTGGCGTTGGTCGAACCCAAGCCCCAGAGCGTGCCGACCGTCGAACCGTCGATCTTGATGATGACCGTGCCGGTGATGGAACTGGTGCCGGCATCCATACCGCGGACGGTGGTGATGTTGGAATCCTGCACCGCGAGGTAAACGTTGCGCGCCGAATTGGTCGCGCCGTTGACTGCACCGGTGGAGGTGAAGTTTTGCGCGATCAACCCGCGGTCGCTCGCGCCGGAACCATCCTGCGCCACGATCACCGTGCCGCCGCAACCGGTGGTACCGCCGTTGCCGGTAACTACCTTCATACCGTAATTGCTGTTGGCGCTGAGCGCGCTGCTGGCGAGATCACTGTTGGCGTAGGCGTGGACATTCTTGTCGGCGACGCTGCCGACGACAGAAGTAAAGGTGCTGCCGTCGATGACGACTTCGACCTCGTCACCCGCGGTCCACTCATAGTTGACATAGTAGTCAAAGGGGGTGATCGCCCGGCCGGTCGCCGCCGCCACCGCATCGTCATAGGTGCGGAAGGCGTCGGTGCCGATCACCGCGGTACCGCCGTTGACGTAAACGACGTCGCCGTCTTCCAGACCGAGCGCGTTCCAGTAGGCGCTGAAGTAATCGGTCTTGGCGACCAAGTAGGTGTTGACGCCGGAAACCTTGGTGACGTAATTTTCCGCCCCGGCGCCGGTGATCGAAACGTTGTAGGTGGAAAGATCCTTACCGGTGAAGACCAGTTTTTCCGCCGCCGTCGGGGTGTAGCCGTCAACGTTGATGACGAAGTTGACTTCGTTGGTCATCTGGTTGAGACTGCTGTTGGGCGTGACCAGGCAGGAGTCGGCGTCGATGGTGATGGTGACGCTGTTGCTCGCCCCCGCGGCGAAAAGCAGACCATTGGTGATCCGGGTGGTGCCGCCCGAAACGTGGACGTAGATATCGCCGTAGGCGCGGGACTCTTTCCTGTTGGCGTTGTTGCCCATATCCCAACCGGTGTTGAGGAAGAAGTACTTGACGCTCGAATTTTCAAAGTTGAAGAACGTCGTACTGTAGTTGTGCGAAGCATTCTGCGTACCGGCGGCGGCAATACCGTAAACCACGGTACTGTTGATGATGTTGTAGGTCAAATTGTAGTCCGCCAGCGACGAGGTCTGGCCCTGACTGATCGAATTGACCCGACTGTCAACGACGGTAACGGTCGAATCCGCGCTGGAAGCGCTCAGGCCGTGCGCCCACAGCTGACTCGCCGTGGAGCCGTAAACTTCGAGGTTGATGCCGTCGGTCACGGAATAATAACGACAGCCGGCGACCGCCGTACCGACCGTCGAACCGCGGATGATCACGTCGGTACTGGCGACGGCAGCGCCGGTACTGCCGCCGAAAATGAAGGTGATGTTCGAATCTTCGATCACCGTCTTGAAGCCGCGCGCCTGCTGGGTCTGACCGGTGCCGGTGCCGCTGGCGTCGCTGTAGGTGCCGCCGTAGAGGCTGACCACGCCGGTCTGGCTGGTCGCCTTGTAGGCGTTTTGCGCGGCGAGCAGGTTGCTGAAAGCGTTGGTGCCGATCGTCGCGGTGTAGCCGTTGACCACCACCGTGTCGCCCGCCGAAAGACTGCTCCAATCCGGATTGAAATAGACGTCGAGGCTCTCGATGTTGAGCGCGCCCGCCGCGCTCGCTTCGGCGTAAGTGGCAAAGGCGCCCTCGCCGATCACGGCGGTGCCACCCGCCGCGGCGACCACGGTGCCGTCGTCCAACCCGATCCAGCCGGCGGAAATATAGGCCGGTTTTTCCTTGAGGACCAGGGTTTTGTTGCTGTTGGTAAGCTCGTAGGTGTAGAGATCGGCGTTGTCGCCGACGATCGTGATGCTGCTCGCGCCGGCGAGGGTGGTCGCCGCCGAGATCAGCGTTTCGGCACCGCTGCTCATGGTGTAGCCGTCAACGTCGATGACGATCGCGCCGGTGTAGGCGTTACTGCCGCTGTAAGAGAGCATCGCGCCGCCCTTGACGGTCAGGATCGCCTGGCTCGGCATCCGGGTCATGACGAAATTGCCGATCGTGTTGGTGCCGCCGACGATGTTGATGTGGTTGTAGCGATTATCGCCCATGATGTCGGCGTCGCCGCCGCGGGTCGAGTCGTCGCGGAAAGTACCGGTGACGGTACCGCCGTTGGGCGTGATGTTCACGTTGCCGTAAATATCGTTGCCCATGGTGCTGTTGTTGTAGTAGATCGAGCCGACCGAGGCGTGGTCGATGGTGACGTTGATGTCGCAGTACATCACGCCGGTGGCGAGCATAATGCCGTTGACGTAACCGCCGTCGGAAACGGTGATGTTGCTCGAGTACATCGGGATGCCGGTGAGTCTGTCGCCGTCGGTGTAGCAGTCGGGGGTGGCAAAGTTGGCGTAGATGCCGCCGGCGGAAACGTAATCCGCCGTACCGCCGGTGATGTTGAAGTAGGCGTTGCCCTCGAATTGGCCGCGCGAAACCATCAGCGCGGAAGCGAAACCGCCGTCGGCGATGATGATCGAGGCGTCATAGTTGGTGTTGGCCTCGCTGCCGAGCATGTAGGGGGCGCCGGCGCTGCCGCCGGCGAGCGTGCCGCCGGAAACGTAGAGGGTGGTGCCGGCGAGCGAGTAGCGGCTGGAAATGGTGACTACGCCGCCGACCATTTCGACGAGGTGGTTCCGACCCGCCGCATCTCTGGCGCTGGTCAGCGTCGAAAAGGCGTTGGTGCCGTAGGTGAGGGTGATCGCGCCGTCGTAAACTTCGCCCGGGTCGGCGGGGTTGGCGACGTCAACGTAAATGGGGTCGCCGACTTCCGTGCCGTCCCAGTCGGTATTGAGGAAGTAGTCCGGGCTGGAAAGTTCCCAATCGACGTAGATGGTTTCATCATAGTCGCCCCACACCTCGATACCTTTTTGCACTGCTTCGTAAGCACTGCCGAAAGCATCGGTGCCGATGATCGCGGTCCCGCCGGTGACCGTCACGACGGTACCGTCGGATAGACCAGCCCAAGTGCGCGAAAAATAGAAATACTGCATCCTACCACCCTTTCTTTTTTTTGAGGATAAAGTACCTGTTTACATGCTTTTGGTGCATTATTACCCAATTTTACAATACATATATTACCACCACTTTGCAAGTATTTCCTTAACAATTTTACGAAAAATTAGCACTATATTACGGTTTTTGGGCAAAAATCGCCCTTTTTTGGGCAAAAAATCCGACCCAAATGCCGCCTATCCTATATATTAATGTATAAGAGAGCGCGGAGTTATTCGGCGAGGAGCCGGCGGCAGAATTCGGCGCGGCAAAAGCGATTTTTCAAGTTCAATTCGGTGATTTGTGAAGTTTTTGTTCGGTGATTTGTGAAGTTTTTATTCGGTGGTTTGTGAGATTTTTGTTCGGTGATTTGGCGCGCGGAGTTATTCGGCGAGGAGCCGGCGGCAGAATTCGGCGCGGCGGATATCCTGCTCGGCGGCGGAAAGGGTCTCGCCGTAGTGCTTTTGCAAATGTCCGGGGAAAATGCCGATGAAAAGTTTATTCACCAGTTCGCGGCTCATCCCCGGGAAAAGCCGCATATCCACCCCGGCGCGCAGCCCCGACAGGCAGTTGAGCGCCTCCGCCAGCGGCAACCGGTAGCTGTAACGCAAAATCCCGTAGGCGCGACCGATGTGGTTGAGCATCCCGAAGCGATCCTGCTTGAGCAAGGCTTCGCGGGATTCCTTTTCAAAGCGGATCACGTCGGAAATCACCGAGCCGAGCCGGTCGAGGATCTGCCCCTCGCTCTCGCCCAAGGTGATCTGGTTGGAGATCTGAAACAAGTTCCCCAAGTTCTGCGAATTTTCGCCGTAAATGCCCCGCACCGCCAAGTGGAGTTGGTTGATCCCCTGCACCGTCGGCGCGATCCGCCCCGCCAGCACCAAGGCGGGCAAGTGGAGCATCACCGACGCCCGCATCCCCGTACCGACGTTGGTCGGGCAGGCGCACAAATAACCCAACTGATCGTGAAAGGCGAAGTCAAGTTGCGCGCCGAGTTTTTCCTCGGCGGCGGAAATTTCCCGCCACAATTCCGGCAACGCCAAACCGGGGCGGATCGCCTGCAACCGCAGTTGATCTTCCTCGTTGATCATCAGCGACAGGACTTCGTCGTCGCGCACGACCAGCGCCGAACCCGGCGCGCCCTGAAGCAGATCCTTGCTGGCGAGGTGGCGCTCCAACAACACTTCGCGCTCGACGGCATCGAGTTCCGGCACGGCAAAGCTGCGCAACCGGCGGCTCTTGCACGCCCGCAAAATGGTGTCCCGCAACCTTTCCCGCACTTCCGGCGCCGCCGCCCCCGGAAAGGGGAAGCCGGCAAGATTGCGCGCCAGCCGGATCCGGCTGGAAATGGCGATGTCCGCCTCGTCCGCCGGGGCGGCGGAAAGAAAACTCACCGGGCGGAGCACCAACTCGTCAACTGATCCGGCTTTCATCGGTCACCCCCCAAGGCGGCGAGTTCGCGTTTGAGCGCGGTGATCCGGTCGCGGCAGACCGCCGCCTGCTCGTATTCCTCGCGTTTGACCAAGTCCGCCAGGCTCTTTTGCAATTTTTCCAACTCGAATTCCAGCGCCGGGCGGCTCGCGCCCCGCTTTTCCGGGCGCTTGCCGACGTGGATGCTCCCCCGCTGGACCTTGTGCAGCACTTCGTCGATGATCGGGGCAAAGGCGGAGTAGCACTCCGGACAGCCCAGCCTGCCCCCCGAAGCCTTCAGCTTGCCCCAATCCCAGCCGCACACCGGGCAGGTGACGTCGGGAGTCGATTCCGGCGGCTCCTCCGCCTCGGGCTTCGCCGGGTGAAAGAGCAGCTCCGCCAAGTTGAAGCCGAGCGCCCCCAGCGCCCCGGCGGCATTTTCCTGCTTGGCGCACTCGGCGCAGAGGTGATGCTTTTCGCGCTTGCCGTTGAGGATCTTTTCGATATGGATCGTCGCTTCTTTTTCGTGACAGCGTTCGCACAACATGTTAATTCCCCCTATTCCATTTACCCGGCAGAAAGTCGCTTTCCACCTTGCCGAACGAGTGCAAGATCTGACTGCGCAACGCCGGGATGCGCAAAGCCAACGTATCGGTCAAATTTCGGAAATACGCCCGGTCGCCGGAACCCAACTGCTCCTCGTATGGGCACTTGCCGCTCGGCTCGATGCCCAGCTCCGCCGCGGCTTCGGTGATCAGCGACTCCTCCGCCCAGATGAGCGGGCGGATCACCCGCACCGCCGTCGCGCTCCGCGCCGGCACCACCGGCGCCATCGACGTGATGCCCTGCCCCCGGCACAAACTCATAAAAAACGAGGCGATCGCGTCGTCGAGGTGGTGCCCCAACGCCAACGCCGAACACCTTTTTTGGCGCGCCAAGCCGTAGAGCTTGCCCCGCCGCAACCGACTGCAGAGCACGCAGGGGGCGTTTTCCCAATTCTTTTCGGCGATGATCTTTGCCATATCCAGCTTTACCGAAACGTGCTCGACGCCGCACTCGCGGCAGAACTCCGCGATCTTTTCCACCCCGATCCCCGGATAACCGGGGTCGAAGGTCGCCCCGAGCAAGTCGAATTCGATCGGCGCGCGCTTTCGCAAGTGGGCGAGGAGTTTCAGCATGACGAGACTATCCTTGCCGCCGGATAAGCCGCAACAGATCCGGTCGCCGGGAGAAATCATACCGAATTTCACCACCGCTTCGCCGCAACTGCGGCAGAGTTTGCGCCACGCCGTACCCATAAGCTACTGCCGAACCCTCAACAAGTGCAGTTGCAGTTTCCGCAACGCCTGATTTTGAATTTGCCGCACCCGCTCGTTGGTACAGCCGATGAGCTTGCCCACTTCCTCGAGGGTGCGGATCGGTTCGCCGTTGAGCCCGAAGCGCAGCTGCAATATTTTCTGCTCGCGCTCCGGCAGTTTGGCGAGCACTTCGCGCAGTTCCGCCACCTCTTCCTGCTTGAGCTGCGCCTCGTCGGGCGGCGGAGTCTTTTCGTCGGCGAGAAAGTCGAGGATCTCCGCCCCGTCGCTCTCGTCGGGGCTGACCGCGGCATTGAGACTTTGGATGTCGATCAGCCGCGCCCGCCGCAACCGCTTCACCGTCACCAGCGGCAACTGGCACGCCGCCGCCAGTTCTTCGTCGCTCGGCTCGCGCCCCAGCGTGCGGGTGAGCTTGTGCGCCTGGTAACGAATGCGCTTCCAGCGCAGTTGGGTGCCGATCGGGATGCGGATCGTCTGCGCCTGCTCCGCCAGCGCCTGCCGGATCGTCTGCTTGATCCACCACGAACTGTAGGTGCTGAACTTCGCCCCCCGGTTGGGGTCGAAACGGTGCGCCGCGGTGATCAGCCCGCGGTTGCCCTCGGAAACGAGATCGTCCCACGACAGCCCCCGCCCGATGAAATCGTTGGCGATCTTGAGCACCAAGCGCAAGTTCGCCTCGATCAGCGCGCGGGAATCCGGTTTTGCCGTCTTTTCCTGTTGCTTCATTTCGTCAATCCTCCTCTTTGACGGAATTTTGCTCCGGGCGAAAAATTTTTCAGATGCGATCGAGCGTCGCTTTGTAGCGGTCGAGCATCTCGCCCAGCGCCACCTCAAAGCCGACTCCAGCGCCGGTGAACTTCAAGGCGGCAGTATCGGCTACCGTACCGACGCAGGCGCAATCCGCGCCGGCAAAGAGCCGCTCGAATTCCGCGCATTTTTCCGGCGGCACGGTGGCGACGAACCGGGCATTGGATTCCGCAAAGAGCAACTCGAATGCGTCGCCGCAGTTTTCCTGCGGGATCTTATCCAAGTCGATCTCAGCGCCCAACCGCCCCGCCATCGCCATTTTCGCCAGCGTCACCGCCAGCCCGCCCAGCGCCGGGGTCGCCAACGCCGAAACCAGATGACCGCGAGTAGCTTCGATCACTTTGGCGTAGAGACGCTTGGCGTAGTCGGCATCGACTTTCGGCACCGCGTTGCCCATCGCCCCCAGCAAGTTGAAGTACTCCGAACCACCCAGTTCCGGCCGGGTCGCCCCGAGGATGTAAACGCGGTCACCCGGACGTTTGAAATCCAGCGTTTGCGCGCACCGGATGTCGTCCATTTTGGCGATGACGCTAAAGAGCAACGATGGAGGAATCGAGATCTTGCGTCCGCCGCGGGTACTGTCGTTTTTCATCGAATCCTTGCCGGAAATGCAGGGAACCTGATACTTTTTGGTAAAATCGTAAAGCGCCTGATTGGCGCGCACCAACTGGGCGAGCTTGTACTCGCCGTCGGGAGTCTTTTCGCTCTGCACCGGGTCGGGCCAGCAGAAGTTGTCCAGCCCGGCGATCCGGCTCATCGAGCCGCCCACCGACAGCACCCGCCGCACCGCCAAGTCGATGCTCGAAGCGGTCATCCAGTAGGTGTCGATGTCGCCGTGGCGCGGCAAGATCGCCGACGAAAGCACGATGCCCTCGGTCGACAGCGGCTCGATCATGGTGACGGTCGCATCCGAGGCGACGTCGCGGCACTTGCCGACGTAGGGTTTGATCACGCTCAAGCCCTTGACTTCGTGGTCGTACTGCCGCGCCTTGTATTCGCAACTGGCGATGTTGAGCTGACCCAACAGCGCGAGGAAGTCGGCGCGCAGGTCGCGGTTTTTATACTCCGGCTCGGCAAAGTGCGGCGCCTTCCACGTCGCCTTGAGGTGCATTTTGGGCAAGCCGTCGTGCATGAACTGCATAGATATACAACCGACCGTGCGGTCGCCGTAAAGCACGTGGAAAAAGCCGTTGTCGGTGAATTCGCCCAGTACGCTCACTTCCACGTCGCGCTCGGCGGCAAGTTTCCGGAACTCGGCGAGTTTTTCCGGCGGCACCGCAAAGCTCATCCGCTCCTGCGCCTCGGATACGAGGATCTCCCACGGCTGGAGTCCGGCGTATTTGAGCGGCGCTTTCGCCAAATCGATGCGGCAACCGCCGCAAACTTCCGCCATTTCGCCGACGCTCGACGAGAGCCCGCCCGCGCCGTTGTCGGTGACGAAGCGGTACAACCCGCGGTCGCGCGCTTCCAAGAGGAAGTCGCTCAACTTCTTTTGGGTGATCGGGTCGCCGATCTGCACCGCCTGCACCGGGCTGTCTTTGTGCAATTCCTCGCTCGAAAAGGTCGCGCCGTGAATGCCGTCTTTGCCGATGCGGCCGCCGCCCATGACGATCAGGTCGCCGGGCAAAATCGTCTTGCTCGCGCCGGAAACGCCGTTGATCTTTTTGGGCAGTTTCCCGACCGTGCCGCAATAGACCAGCGGCTTGCCGATGTAGCGGTCGTCAAAGTACTCCCAGCCGTTGCCGTAGGGTATGCCGCTCTGGTTGCCGCCGTCGATAACCCCCTGGTGGACGCCGTTGCGCAGCCGCCGCGGGTGGAGCAACCCCTCGGGCACCAGTGCCGGGTCGCAGAAGGGCGAGCCGAAGCAGTAACCCCAGACGTTGATGAGCAACTCCGCCCCCTGACCGGTGCCCATCGGGTCGCGGTTGACCCCGACGATGCCGGTCATCGCGCCGCCGTAGGGGTCGAGCGCCGAGGGGCTGTTGTGGGTCTCGACTTTGTAGGCGACGTCGCAGTCGGCGTTGAAGTCGATCACCCCGGCGTTGTCCTTAAAGACCGACACGAGGTAGCCGAGTTCGCCCGCCAGCTCTTTGGTGCTCTTTTGGATGAAGCTCTTGTAGCACGAGGAAATGTGGCAGGAAGTGCCCTTTTCCAAGTCGGTGTAGTCGATCTCGGCGCTGAAAATTTTATGCTTGCAGTGTTCGCTCCACGTCTGGGCGATCACTTCCAGTTCCAGATCGGTCGGCTCGGCACTGAGCTGATACTCGGAGCGCCCCGGCGCGGTGTGGAAGTAGTTTTGGATCGATTTCATTTCTTCCAGATTGAGCGACAGCGTGCCCTTGCGACTGATGTTGACCAACTCGTCGTCGGAAACGCTCAAGTTGATCGTCTTGACCACGATCGGGTCGGCGCTCCCGGCGCGGGGCAAATTGAGCGGCACGCCGCTGGTTTTCAACTCCTCGCCCGACACCACCACCACGCTCTGAATGAGCAAGTTGGCGAGCAATTTGGTGCCGATCAACTCCGCCGTGGCGCGGTCGATCTCGCCGCGGAAAAGGTATTCGGTGCTCGAAGCGACGAACTCGGTGGCTTGGAGCTTGCGCCCCAGCACGTCGCCCGCGGCGTCGGTGAGCGTGCGCGCCACGTTGTCGGTCACGCCGGGGCGGTAGCCGACCGCGACGAGGTAACTGCATTCATCCTGATCGACGTAATTCGCGCTCACCCGGTCGCCGACCCGGTAGCACTGCAGAACTTCGTTGCAGAGCAGTTGGGCGAGCTTTTCCGCCTCGTCGAGCGTGATCTCGGCGTCGATGGTATAGACGTCGCGGGTGTGCACCTTGCCGCACTCAAGTTGGAAAAAGTCGCGGACGTGGTGTTGGAGATTTTCGCCGCGGGCGTCGTGCCACTGCGGCAACGGGGAAATTTCGATCCGGTAGATAGCCATAATTTTTATCCTGCGTTAAGGTTATTTGGTCTCGTCAAGTTCAAGATCGGCGGCGTCGGCAGTCGGGTCCTCACCCCGGAACGCCCGGATGTAAAAGCCGTAACTGTTGGCGTAACGCGCCGCAAAGGAACGGCTGAAACTTTTGGCGGCGTACTCGCGGTAGCGGGATACCCGGGGCTCCACCCGGTCGAAAAATTCCCGCAACTGATTGACCAAGGCGATCTCGGTGGCTTCCAGCTCTTCCTCGTGCGAAGCCATTTCTTCGCCGGAAAAGTGGTGCACGTCCGCCTTGAGTTCCTGCAAATGACTGCTGAAAACCACGAAACTTTCCAGCGCGTCGGCGCCGTAATCGAGCAGCAGCACGAAATTGAGCAGGGCGTTTTCGCGGGAAACCGTATCCGGGTTGGACAAAATGGAAAGCACCCGGCGGGTATCCTGCTCCACCCGGCGGAGCAAATGCTTGAGGTCGAGGAAAATTTTGCGCCGCTCCGCCACCGGGAGCGAAAAGAGTTCCAGTTTGATCAACTCCGCCGCCCGGTCGTAGGCGGCGTCGCGCCGACCGAAGATCGGCACCAAGTTCATTTTGACCAGGAGATCGGTACGGTTGTGCGGCGCCGCGCCCGGCGGCGTCACCGTCCGCCACAGGTCGGCAAACGCCCGGCGGACGATCTGCCCAATACTCCCGCTGGATCTCATGCTCTTGCGCCGGTGCCGGAACTTACGCCTTGAACTGGAACGCCCGGATCGCCCCGACGCTCTCGCGGATCTTTTCCACCAACATTTCCGGAATTTCCACGTTGGTCTTGACCACGGTCAGCGAGAGCCCCGATTCCACATCCTGCGGAGCCCGGATGTCGATGATGTTGATGTTCTTTTCACCGAGCATGCCGGTGATGCGGCCGATGACGCCGGGGGCGTCCTGATACTCGACGATCAGATGGTTGCCCTGCGGGTCGAGGTAGAGGCCGTCGTAATGGTTGATGCGGGCGACCATGAGATGATTTTCGGCGATCGTGCCGCGGACGCTCACTTTGTAGATCGGGGCGTTGCCGACAAAGAGGTCGATCGTCAGCGATTCGCCGTAGTTTTTGCGCTCATCGACTTCGCGGTTGACCAACTCGATGCCGGCGGCGGCGAGCCCGGCGGCGGCGTCCTTGGGCCCCTGATCGGCGAAGTCGGGCGAAATGCCGGCGGCGATCGCCGCGGTGAGCCACGGACCATACTTGGCGAGGTTGCCGTAGAAACTGGTTTCGATCCGCGCCGGATTGCCGCTGCCAAGATACGCCTTGCAGAGTTTGGTCAGCGTAAAGGCAAGTTTCTGATACTGCGCATCCAGCCCGTCGGGCAACGCCTTGTTGACCACCGCGCTGGTGATGCCTTTTTCAAAGTAGTCGATCGTCTGCTCGGCGGCGCGGCAGGCGGCGTTGAAGTTCGCCTCAAAGGTGTTCGCGCCCAAGTGGGGCAGCATGATGTCGGCGACGTCGGCGACGCTCTTGGGGCCCGCCGCATCCTTGGGATAGACGTCGTTGCAGAAAACGATCTTCTTTTCCTGCTTGACCGCCCGCAAGTCCTCTTCATTGATGATGCCGCTGCGGGCGCAGTTGACGAGGAGCGCGCCGGGCTTCATCAATTCAAAAAGCCGGCGGTCGATCATGCCCCGGGTCTCGTCGTTTTCGGGGATGTGCAAAGTGATGCAGTCGGCCTGGCTGAAAATTTCCTCGACCGTGCAGAGTTTGACGTTGAGCTTGGCGGCGAGCGCGGGGGCGAGGAAGGGATCGTAACCGAGGATCTTGACCTCAAAGCCCGCCAAGCGCTTGACCACCAGCTGACCGATGTGGCCCAGACCGAGGATGCCGACGGTCTTGCCGGTGAGTTCGCGGCCCATAAATTTGCTCTTTTCCCACTCGCCGGCGCGGGTGGAAATATCCGCGGGCACCACGTGGCGCAACGCGGCGAGAATGAGCGCCACCACCTCTTCGGCGACGCCGTTGGAGTTGGCGCCGGGGGTATTCATCACGTCGATGTCGCGCTTGCGGGCATACTTGATGTCGATGGTGTTAAACCCGGCGCCGGCGCGCACGATAAGTTTGAGCTGCGGCAACGCGTCGATGATCTCGGGGGTGACCTTTTCACTGCGCACGATCAGCACTTCGGCGTCGGGATTCGCCTTGACCTGCTCCTCGATCGGGGTCACGCCGTCGAGTACGACCTGATAACCCTTGTCGCTGAGAATGGTCGCCGCCTGCTTGTCCAATTTGGTGGGGATGAGAACTTTACGCATTTTTGGCTTGCTCCTGTATGTGAATTTTGTCGCTGACTGCGTCGTTTTTATAATATATACCGTCGGGGCGGATTTTTCAACCCCCCACTAAAGTGGGGGAGCCGTGGGGGAGCCGGGGGGAGCGTCAGCGGGCAAGTTCCGCCGCGCGGTCGAGAAACGCCCGTTCCGCCGGGGTGAGCGGCGAGTATTGCCGGTGGCGGGGATAGAGGTAGAGCCGGTGCGGCGCAACGACGAAAACGCCGATCCGTTCGGCGAAGAACTTTTCCCGGTTTCGCGCCGCTTCGGCTTGCTCGCGCCACGCCGTCAGCAACGCCTCCTCCGCCGCTTGCCGCGCCGCGTCGTCGTGGGAAGCCGTCGCCCGGGAAACCGCCTCGACGCGGCGGAGATTTTCCGCCGATTCGCCCCGCCCGAAACTGCGCAGGGCTTCGGTGGGATAATCGGCGTGCGCGGTGAATTTTTCGCGCCAGATCTCCGCCGAAAGTTCGGGGTCGCGGGGGTAGAAGCGGTGCCAAGCCCGGCTTTCCAGCATCCGGCGCCACGCTTCGCGCTCCGGAGCTTCCGCGAGTTTAGCCGCAAGCTGCGCTTCGATCTCCGCCGGGGGAGTTCTGACCAGATCTTCGGCGGAAAGCCAGCGGCGGCGGGCAAAAAAATCCAACTGCGCCGCCGCGTATTCTTCGCGCAGGGCGGCAAAGAAGACCTCGTCGGCAGTTACCGGGGGGAAGTTTGCCGGCGGGTATCCGGCGGCGAGCAGGGCGCGCAACAGCGGCGAGCGAAAATTCACCCGGTTGATCCGCCCCGCCCCGGAGTAGTGGCGGAGTTTCCCCCGCAACCCGGCGAGCAGAAAGTCCGGCAGGGCAAAGGGGGCGCCGACCGTGCCGGCGGCATCGTGCAGCAGCATCGCCGCGACCGCCGCCAGCGCGGCGGGATTTTCGCACCAGTAGGGATCGGCGCGCAAAGTCAGCATCGCGGTGGAACCGACTTGCGAAAACTTGCCCTCCGCCGGAGCGTCGGCGCGAAAGACGATGCGGATGCGGCTGTTGCGCTTGCCTTTGCCCTTGCCGACGAGGGTGCGGATCTCCTGCTCGATCCGGCGCACCGCGCGGTCGTAACCGGGCTCGGGGCCGCGAATTTCCGGCGTCGCCGCCGAAATCCCGGTCAGAAAGATCGCGATCGCCAGCGCCGCAATTTTGCGCATGGTAAGTTCGCTTCAGCCCCGGATCAGCGCGAGCAATTCGTCGCGCTTGGCGGCCATGAGTTCGGGCGTATCCGCCTCGACGATCAGTCGCAGCAGCGGCTCGGTGTTGGAAGCGCGCACGTTGAACCACCAGTTGGGGTACTCGCTGCTCACCCCGTCCAACTCAAAAAGATGACCGTCGGCGTAGCGCTTTTTGATCTCCGCCAAAATCGGTTTCACGTCCGCCACCTTGGAGTTGATCTCGCCGCTGGAAAAGTATTTGCGCAAGGGCGCGATGAGTTCGTGCAGCGGCACATTTTTGCGGCAGAGCAAGTTGGCGAGCATCACCATCGACAAGCCCTGCGACTCGGTGGTGAAGTTTTCCTTGAAGTAGTAGTGGCCCGAGAGTTCCCCGGCGAAGACCGCGTCGTTTTCGCGCATCTGATTTTTGATGAAAGCGTGGCCGACCCGGCACTGGATCGCCTTGCCGCCGCACTCCTCGATGCACTCCTTTACCGCCCGACTGCTCCGCAAGTCGTAGAGGATGGTCGCCGCGCCGCGCGAAAGGATGTCCTGCGCGATGAGCGCGGTAAAGAGATCCATGGGGATGATCTCGCCCCGGTCGTCGATGAAGCCGCACCGGTCGGCGTCGCCGTCGAACGCCGCCCCGAAATCCGCCCCGACTTCCTTGACTTTGGCGCGGATGGCGTCGAGCGTTTCGCTCTTGAGCGGATTCGCCTCGTGGTTGGGGAAAGTGCCGTCCAGCTCTTCATAAAGCGGGATGATCTCAAACTTGTCGCGGATCCCGGCGATCTCCGCCGTGCCCATGGCGTTGGCGAAATCGACCACGACTTTGAGCTTGCGGTCAAAGGTGATGAAACTGCGCAAAAATTTGCCGTACTCGGGCGCGATGTCGAATTGCGAGAGTTGCCCCGGCGTCGCGGCATCGGTGAAATTATTGGCTTCGACCAGCTTTTTGATCTCCATGATCCCGGTCGCGCCGGAGATCGGGATCGCGTTGGCGCGGCAGAGCTTAAAGCCGTTCCACTCGCCCGGATTGTGGCTGGCGGTGATCATCACGCTGCCGTCGGCGTGCAAAAAGCCGTTGGCGTGGTAGCTCATCGGGGTCGAGCAGAGCCCCAAGTCGATGACGTCCGCCCCCTGGGCGAGCATGCCGCGCGACAACGCGGTAAAGAGCCCCGCCGAGTGCGGCCGCATATCGCGCCCGACCACCACTTTTTTCGCCCCGGTGAACTGGATGAAGGCGCGGCCGATCCGTTCCGCGATCTCCTCGGTGAGATCGACGCCGTAAATGCCGCGAATGTCGTATGCCTTAAAAATTTCCGCCATGGTATTTCCCCTCAAATTTTAGTGTTGGTGATGACAGTCGCAGTGGTCGTCGCCGCAGTCGCAGTGATCGTCTTCGCAACCGCAACCGCAGTCGTCGCTGTAAGCGGCGAGGATCTGATCGACCACCCCCTGCGGAGTGAAGCCGAATTTTTCCGCCAGCACCTTGTAGGGCGCCGACGCGCCGAAGTGATCGATGCCGATCGCGAGCCCGCCCGCGCCGACGAAGCGCTGCCAGCCGAAGGTCGTGCCCGCTTCGATCGAAACGATCGCTTCGCAGTCGAAGGGCAAAACCGAATCCTGATACTCGAAATCCTGCGCCAAAAAGAGTTCCTGACTGGGCATCGAGACCACCCGGACTTTCAGCTCGTGCTCTTTGCGGAGGATCTCAGCGCTGTGGAGCGCGAGGCTCACTTCGCTCCCGGTCGCCAGCAAAATGAGATCGAAATCCGGCTCGTCGCTCACCACATAAGCGCCGCGCTCAACGGAAATGCGCGGCGCCGCTTCCGCCGGGAGCGGATCGACGTTTTGCCGGGTGAGCAGCAACGCCACCGGCCCGGTCGCCCGGAGCGCGTAATCCCACGCCAGCGCCGTTTCGCGCGCCCCGCCGGGGCGGATGACCGTCAACCCCGGGATCGTGCGGAGCATGGCGATCTGCTCGACCGGTTCGTGGGTCGGGCCGTCCTCGCCCACATAGAATGAATCGTGGGTGAAAACGTAGATCACGTGCAGCTGCATCAGCGCCGCCAGCCGGATCGCCGGTTTCATGTAGTCGGAAAAGACGAAAAAGGTCGCCACATAAGGTATCGCCGTACCGTAGAGCGCCATGCCGTTGGCAGCGAGCGCCATGCCCAGTTCGCGCACCCCGAAGTGGAGATTGCGCCCGGCGGGATTGGTCGCGCTGAAATCACTGCTCGACTTGATCACCGTCTTATTCGACGGCCCCAAGTCCGCCGAACCGCCGATGAGGCTCGGCACCAACTCCGCCGCCGCGTTGAGCGCCGCGCCGCTGCTGGCGCGGGTGGCGACCGGCTGATCGACCGGCGCCGCCGCGAGGAGTTTTTCCGAGAGATCGCGGGGGAGTTCGCAGTTGAGATAGCGGTAAATCTTGCGCGCCCGCGCCGGGTCGGCGTCGAGGAAGTTTTGGAATTGCTTTTCCCAACTGGCGGCATCCTTTTCCAACTCCGCCGCCCGGGCGGAGCACCACTCTTTCACCGCGCCCGGCACGGTAAAGGGCGGCTCATTCCAGTTGAGATTTTTCCGCAGACCGGCGAGTTCCTCTTCGCCCAGCGGTTCGCCGTGGCTGTTCGCCTTGCCCGCCTTGGTGGGGGCGCCGTAGCCGATGACGCTCGTACCGATGATCAGCGTCGGGCGGCCGTCGCTTTTTTTCGCTTCGCGCAACGCCGCGTCGCAGGCGGCAAAGTCATTGGCGTCGGCGATGCGGAGCACCCGCCAGTTCTGCGCCTCAAAGCGCTTGCCGACGTCTTCGGTAAACGCCAAGTCGGTCGAACCCTCGATCGACACTTCGTTGCGGTCGTAGTAAACGATGAGATCATCCAGCTTGAGGTGACCCGCCAAACTCGCGCTCTCGGCGACGCACCCTTCCATCATACAGCCGTCGCCGCAGATGACGTAAATTTTCTGATCGTCAAAAAGTCGGGAAGCATCCGCGCCGCTCGCGGCAAGGAAGTGCCGCTTGGCGATCGCCATGCCGACCGCCGAGGAAAAACCGCTGCCCAGCGGCCCGGTGGTGATGTCGACGCCGTCGGTCTTGCCGTACTCCGGGTGGCCCGGGGTGAGGCTGTCCCACTGGCGGAAGTTTTGAATATCCTCCATCGTGACCCCGATGCCGAAAAAGTGGAGCAAACTGTAAAGCATCATCGAGGCGTGGCCGCCGGAAAGCACGAAGCGATCGCGCCCGAACCACTGCGGATTGCGGGGGTTGAAACGCAGATGACCGCTCCACAGCGCCCACGCGAAATCGGCGCAACCCAAGGGCATGCCGGGGTGACCGGATTTCGCTTTTTGGATCGCTTCGGCGGATAGCACGCGGATGGCGTCGGCAGCCAATTTCATCAGCTCCGGGGAATAATTCATCGTCTTTCCTTTCGGTTTTCCAATTTTTCGGTTGGCAATTTTGCCAAGTGTGGATTATCTTTAGATATAAGATAACACCGGGGCGGTACTTTTACAAGACGATCTCCCCGGCAAGATCGAGGATATTTGCACTCTGGATTTACCTATGGAAAGATTCATTACTTCGCAACTGAACCGCCGCGACCCCGCCAAGGAAAATTCCCTGCGTCCGCCGACTTTTGCCGAATTTCCCGGTCAGGATCGCCTCAAGGAGCAACTGGAGCTATTCGTCCGCGCCGCCGTTGAGCGCGACGAGCCGCTCGACCACATCCTCTTATCCGGCCCGCCGGGACTGGGCAAAACCACACTCGCCTACATCATCGCCAACGAGCGCGGCACCAAACTCAAAAGTTCCAGCGGCCCCGCGATCGAAAAACCCGGCGACCTCGCCGGATTGCTCACCTCGCTGGAGCCCGGCGACGTGCTTTTCATCGACGAGATCCACCGCTTGAGCTCCACGGTCGAGGAGTATCTTTACAGCGCGATGGAAGATTTTTTCATCGACATCATGCTCGAGCAGGGCGCGGGGGCGCGGTCGGTGCGGCTCAACCTGCCCCGCTTCACTCTGATCGGCGCCACCACCCGGCAGGGGATGCTCTCGGCGCCGTTGCGGGCGCGCTTCGGCTTGAATATCCGGCTCGACTACTACGATACCGCGAGTCTTTGTCAAATTTTGCGCCGCTCGGCGAAGTTGCTCGACGTGCAGCTTGACCCCGACGGCGAATTGGAGATCGCCGGGCGCTGTCGCGGCACTCCGCGCATCGCCAACAATCTGCTCCGCCGCGCCCGCGACTACGCGCAGGTCAAGGCCGACTCGGTCATCACCGGCAAGGTCGCATCCGAAGCGCTCGGCATGATGCAGATCGATCCCGACGGTCTGGACGAAATGGACTTGCGCATCCTCGAAGTCGTCATTTCCAACTTCCACGGCGGCCCGGTCGGGCTGAAAAACATCGCCGTCAGCGTCGGCGAGGAAGTCGATTCGATCGAGGACGTTTACGAGCCTTTCCTCATCCAGCGCGGCTACCTCATCCGCACCCCCAAGGGGCGGGTCGCCACCCCCAAGGCGTGGGATAAGCTCGGGATAATCCGCGCCACCAATCAAAACGAACTGTTCTAACTTTGCGCCCCGTTCTTATGGATAATCCGGAAGTCGGCGACGCGTGGGAAGAACTGGACGATCTGCGCCCCTTTGAGGTCGAATACACCCCGGGCGAAGCGACGACCGAAGCGATCGACGCCGCCGAGATCGGTGCCGCCTGCGAAGCCTTCTTTTCCCCCGACGGCACCGCTGGAAACGCCGATTTCGACGGCCGCCCCGGCGAGTACCGGCCGCAACAGCTCGCCATGGCGCAGGCGATCACTCGGGCGTTGGGCAGCGCCAACGGCGCCAACTTGTGCGTCGAAGCCCCCACCGGAGTCGGCAAAAGTTTCGCCTATTTGCTCCCCATGGCGCTTCGCGCCCGCCAGAGCCGCACTTGCTCGCTGATCTCCACCGAAACGATCAATCTGCAGGAGCAGATCATCCACAAAGACTTGCCCTTGCTCTCGGAGTTGCTCGGCGAAAAAATCTCGGCGGCGATCGCCAAGGGGCGGCGCAACTACTTGTGCCGCCGCCGCTTCGCGCTGCTCTCGGGCGAGCAAAAAGACGCGTTGATCCCCCTGCCGAGTCTGGTCGCCGACCTCGCCCGGCTGGATGCGGCGCTGGATTCCGACTACTCCGGCGAGCGCGACGCCGCCGACTGGAGCGTCGATGCCGCCACTTGGGACTTGGTCTGCTGCGAACTCGGCAACTGCCTGGGGCGCAAGTGCGAATTTTTCCGCAACTGCTTTTATCAGCAGGCGCGCCGCAAGTGGGAGGAAGCCGACATCGTCGTCGCCAATCACGCGCTCTTTTTCACCGATCTCGCCCGCCGCGCCGAGGGGGGAAACGACGCCGCGCTCCTGCCCGAATACGGCGCGGTGGTGATCGACGAGGCGCACTCGATCGAGGAGTGCGCCGCCGAGTGCTTCGGCTTGCATTTGAGCCGCACCGGACTCATCCACACCCTGCAGCGGCTCTACCACCCCGACCGCGCCAAGGGATTGCTGGTGCGCCCCGGGGCGCTCAACGTCGAGTTGCGCAGTTTGGTAAGTCGCGCCCGCGACGAGGTTTACGGCTTTTTTGAACCCTATGTGAAACTCTTGGAAGAACACCGCGAGACCGCGCTCGCCGTCCGCGCCGCCCCCGATCTCGGCGCCCGCTTGGTCGAAAATCTTACCGAGCTGGTGCAAAAATTGGCGCAACTGATTGAAGATGAGGAAGATGACTCATTTCGTACCGAGTTGAATTCGCAACTGGATCGGCTCCGGGAAACCCTCGACGCCATCGACGAATTTCAGCGGGCGCGGCTCCCCGACCGCATCTATTACGCCGAGAGCGACCCCCACGGCGGCATCTCGCTTTTCGGCACCCCGATCGAAGTGAGCGAAATCTTGTCGCAACTGCTTTTCCGCCAAAAGTTTCCGACGATACTGTGCAGTGCGACGCTCACCGTGCGCAATCACTTCGACCACTTCCTTGCCCGCAGTGGTTTCGTCGGGGGCGAAAGTCTGCGGCTCGACTCCCCCTTTGACCCGAAGCGGGCGAAACTGCGGATCGCCACCAACTTCCCCGACCCGGCGACGCCGGAATTCACCCAAGCGCTGATCCGCTACCTGCCGGAATTGTTGGAAACTACTGACGGCAAAGCATTTGTACTATTCACCAGTTACCAGTCGATGCGCGCCTGCGCCGAGGCGCTTAAGGAGGAATTCGATCGCCGCCAGTGGCAACTGCTCGTGCAGGGCGAGGGGCTTTCCCGCTACCGGATGCTCGCGGAATTCAAGCGCGACGTCAACTCGGTGCTTTTCGGCACCGACAGCTTTTGGACCGGGGTGGACGTGCCGGGCGAGGCGCTGAGTCAGGTCGTCATCACCAAACTGCCCTTTGCCGTGCCCAGCCACCCGGTGATGGCGGCGCGGATCGACGCGATTGAGCGCCGCGGCGGCAACTCCTTTGTCGATTACTCGCTGCCCGAAGCGGTGCTGAAGTTCCGGCAGGGGGTCGGGCGGCTGATCCGGCGCGCCAGCGACTCCGGGGTGATCACCGTGCTCGACCGGCGGATCGTCACCCGCCGCTACGGCAAGGCGTTTCTCGAATCGATCCCCTACGCCCCGGAATTTTTCCGGATCGGCGCGGAAAATTTGCATTAACGCGCTCAATGGGTTATATTGTTAGCCATAGTCATAATTTTGGGAGTTTCGCATGAAAGATCCGCTCATTACTCAAGACCTCGCCGAGCTGCGCGAACAGGGGGTGCTTTCCCCGGAAAACGCCGCCCGGCTCGAGGACTACTACCAGAAAAAGGAAAACCGCAACTACCGCTACTTCGCGTGGGTCATCGCGCTCATCGGCATACTGCTGATCGTTTCCGGCGTCGGGTTGCTCTGCTCGTTTCTCTGGGGGAGTTTCCCGCTCTCGGCGAAGCTCGCGCTTTCCGCCTTGCCGCTGGCGGCGGGAGCGGTCTGTGCCTTTTACACTTTTACCAGCAGTCCGGGGCTGCCGGGGCGGGAAATTTCCGCCCTGCTCAATTTCATCGGCATCGCCTTTTTTACCTTTATGGTGATCTCGCTCTACCGCATCCACCCGCAAATGCAGTGCCTCGTTTTTCTCGCGCTGGCGATCGCGCTGGCGCTCATTTACATTTTCGGCAGTGCGATCTTAACTTTTTTCTACGCGGCGGGCATCCTCTTGGGCGGGCAATTTATTTTCGACTGCCCGGCGGAAAAACTGGTGGCGCTGGCGGCGATCTTGCCTTTCGTGCTCACCCACTTAAAGAGCAACTATCCGGAGCGGATCGTCATCCGCTACGCCGTACTGCTTTTGGCGGTCTGGGGCGCGATCTGCCTCAACTTTCACTACCCGGTACTGCCGTGGATGGCGTTGACCATCGTGTTGCTTTTGGGCGGTTGGGAAATATACTTGCGCCGGCAGGAGCACTTCCTCGGCAATCCGTGGCTGTTGGCCGCCTTTGCCGCGCTGCTCGCACTGCTTGCCGTAACCAGCAGCAGTGACAGGTATTTCCAGATTGCCGCCGTCACCCCGGTGATGCGCACGGCATACTGGGTCTCCACCGGGATCGTCCTCGCGGTGCTGGCGGTGGTCTTCCCCCGGCGGCGGTGGGACGCGAAGCGACTTCTCCCCATGCTGTTGGTGCTGGGGATGATTTTGCCGCTCTGTACCGGGATCACCCCGGGGGGGATGCGGATATTCGTCAACTCGGTCGGCGCGCTGCTCGGCGTGGCGCTGATTTTCAATGGAGTAAAAAAGTACCAGTTCGTCCTCTTTCACGGCGGACTGCTGGTCTTGGCGGTCTTGATCGGCTGTCGCTTTTTCGACCGCGGGATCTCGGTGCCGCTCCGCGCCGGGGGGCTGATCGCGCTCGGAGTGATTTTCATCATCGCCAATTTGATCTTTGTCTTTACCGCGCTCCGCCGCCGGGAACGGCAGTTGCCGGAAGCGGAAAACCGTGAGGAGGAATCCCGATGAAACGCATGTGGAAAATCCGGCTCGCCCTCTATCTCATTTGCCTGCCGCTGATGCTCGTTTACCCGGTGAAGAAAATTTTGGATCTGGAGCGCCCGGTGTCGCCGCCGGTGGCGGTGACCGTCCCGGCGTGCTACTTCTGGGGCGGCGTGCCGCTGCCGGAAAACGTCGATCTCCCCCGCGGCTGGGCGGTGCTCGATTGCCCCGACGGAAACTTCAAAGCGATCTCTCGCGTGGTGCGCTGCCGCCGGAAAGTTGCCCCCGGCGAAATTGCCTTGCCCGCGCGGATCCGCTACCCGTTCGCCGAACTCTTTACCTTGTGCCGCCCCGACATTTCCGTCGAGGAGTATAAAATCCTCATCTACCCCAGCGGCGATTGGGTCTTTGCCCCGCTACCGGTCGAGCAGTAAGCGATAAAGTTCCTGCGCCTGCCGGCGGTTGAGCTTGAGCAAAATGCCGCCGTCGGGGGTGATTTTGGCGAGCGCGATGGCGGCGACGGCGCCCGGCGGGATCTCCGCCTGCGCCCGCGCTTCCAATTTGGGCAAGTAGGATCTCGGCACGGTAAAGCCCCCGAAGCGCAACCGGCGCAAATTGAGCGTCAACTTGCCCGCCACGATCTCCGGGCGGAGCGTCAACTCCACCGGCAATACGCCGAGCGGCGCCGCCACTTCCGCTAAAATTTTCAAGCTGTCGCCGGAAATCATCAACTTCACCGCCGGGTCGCCGGGTTGGGAGCGAAGTTGGTGCATCCGGCTCGCCAACTGCAGCAGCGCCGCCGCTTCGGCGGGGTCGAATTCCACGGTGATCTCCGCCGCCTTGCGGTTGCTCTTTGCCACCAGCGCACCGGTCAGGTCAAACGCCGCCAACTGCACGTTTTCGGCGTCGACTTCAAAGGGGGAGTCCAATTTCGCCGGCCGCAACAGCACCGCCGCCGGGATCACCACCAACGCGACCGGGATGCCGAGTCCGATCGACCACTTCCAGCGTTTTTTCATATCACTTTCCTTTTTCAAGTTTGTAGAGCCTGACCGCCTCCAAAAAGGCGGGGAGTATCTTTTTTGCCTTGACCGGGCCGACGCCCTTGAGTTCGCGGGCGACTTCGGGATCGTCGATCTCGCGCCCCGCCAACTCCTCCAACACCGAGTTGGGCAAAATCTGGTAGAGTTGGACATGGCGGGATTCCGCGATCCGCCGCCGCAACTCCTTGAGCAATTCCAACAGCGACATTTCGATTTTCCCGTTCGCGGGCGCGCTCCGGCGGCGGGGAGCCGGGGGGGTGCCTTCGGGCAGTTCCAGTTGGGGAAATTCCCCCGCGCCCAGCGCCGCCAGACCGAATTCCGAGAGCGCGAGACAGGGGAAGCCGTCGCGGTCGATCCGACTCAACCAGCGGGAATTTTCCAAAATTCGGATGAAATCGAGAATTTTCGTCTGCTTCAAACTGCCCAGCGCGCCGAAGCGGGGGTGGCGCCGCCAGTACGCCGAAGCGAGATCGGCGCTCCGCGCCCCGGCGAGCAGTTTGGCGA
>JAZTWK010000067.1:0-18608 GCA_045635865.1 Victivallaceae bacterium | reverse complement strand
CCCGCAACGCCCCCCGGACAAAGGTATCGCGGCTCGACGCCTTGTGCGTCAGTTCGACCCGTTCGCCCTCGGAAGCAAAAATCACCGTGTGGTCGCCGACCACGTCGCCGCCGCGCAGGGCGTGCATACCGATCTCCTTGCCCCGCTTGCCGACCATGCCGGAGCGACCGTGGCGAACGTCCCGGTCATAGTCCAGACCGCGCTCGGCGCAGACATTTTCCGCCAAAGTTACCGCCGTACCCGAGGGCGCATCCTTTTTCTGATTGTGGTGCATCTCGACGATCTCCACATCGTAGGCTTCGCCCAAAATACGGGTCGCTTCGCGGACCAGTTTAAAGAGCAGATTGACCCCGACGCTCATATTGCTGGCGGCGACGATCCGCCCGGAGTCGGCGGCGAGCCGGGCAAGCTCCGCCTTGTCGGCGGCCGTGAGCGCGGTGGTGCCGATCACGATGGCGCAACCGGCAGCAACCGCTTTTTGCGCGCACTCGACCACCCCGGCGGTGGCAAAGTTGATCACCACGTCGGCGGTGGAAAAATCAATTTCTTCCGAAGAAGTGATCGGAACTCCCGCCGCGCCGACGCCAGCCAGCACCCCGGCATCGGTGCCGAGCGCCGGTGACTGCGGATATTCCGCTGCGCCGACCAACTGGAAATTTTCCCGTTCCAAAATATTGGCGACCAGTCGGCGCCCCATGCGCCCCGCCGCCCCGAAAACTATTACTCTGATCATCGCTTGAGCATCCTTATTTTTTCGCCTGATATCTCGTAGAGATAACATACACTGCAAGGAGTGCTAATTCAAGTGCTTTTTGGGGCAAAACTTCGGCGGATGGATAAGTTTTTCTTGCATTATCGTTTCGCCGGTGTTATATTCAGCTTTAAGCGCATTGGTAATCAAAAGGTGAAAAGCTATGTTGGAAAAATTGAAACTGGAACGCCCCCTGGCGTTTTTTGACTTGGAAAGTACCGGCGTGGTGCCCCAACGGGATCGCATCGTGGAGATCGCGGTGCTGATGATCCGCCCCAACGGCACCACCCAAAGCAACGTCCGCCGACTCAATCCGGAAATGCCGATCCCCCCCGGCGCGACCAAAATCCACGGGATCACCGATCAGGACGTGGCGAACTGCCCCACCTTTGCCGACATTGCGGAAAAACTTTTCCACTACTTGGATAACTGCGACTTGGGCGGTTACAACATTTCCGGATTCGACGTGCCGCTGTTGCAATCGGAATTCAAGCGCGCGGGGTTGGACTTTGACCTTTCCAAGCGCAAAATAATTGACGTTTACAACATTTTCTGCCGCCTCTATCCCCGGTCGCTCACCGGAGCTTATCAATTTTTCTGCCACAAGGATCTGGAGGGCGCCCACGGCGCCGCCGCCGACACGCAGGCGACTTGGGAAGTTCTGCTCGCTCAACTTGAGCAACACCCGGAATTGCCGGAGGGCGTGGCGGCGCTGGCGGAATACTCCGACCTCACCGATCCGGATGCGCTCGACCGTCAGCGGCGGTTCAAGTGGAGCGACGACGAGGTGATCGTCAACTTCGGCAAAAACGCCGGGCGCACGCTCCGGGACATCAGCGAAAACGATCCGGGCTTCCTGCGGTGGATCATTCGCAGCGACTTCCCCGACGATGTAAAAAAGATCGCCTCCGACGCGCTGATCGGCAAATTTCCGGAGAAAGTTCAGGCATGAGCTCAACGCCGCTTGACCGAGTGGCATCGCTGCTCGACGATCCCGACGAAAAAGTGGCGGTTTCGGCGATCGCGGAGTTGTTGCGCCGCGAAGCTGAACTGGGCGAGTTGCCCGGAGTCTGGCAGGACTCCCCCGATCCGCTTTTGCGCAAACGGGTCCACCAGTTGCAGACCGCGCTGACGCTTCGTCGCCGGCGGCGGGAATTTCACCGCCAACTGGAAGCGGGAAAGGTCGATTTCATTTCCGCCCTGATCGATCTGCATTTGCAGTGGTTCGACAACGATCCCCGCCCGGAGTTGGAACAACAATTCCGCCGCTTTCGGGAATCGGTCAAACGCCCCTGCCGCACCCTCGGCGACCTCGCCAATTTCCTGCGCAAAAATCGCTTCACCGCCGAAACCGAAACGACCTTGCGGGCGGAAAACTACTGCTTCGGGCTGATTTTGAGCGACAAGTGCGGCGCCGCCTCGCTGCTGTGCGGGATCGGCAAATTTCTGCTGGACGATCCCGATCAGGTCGAAGTGGTTCGCGCCCTTGGTGAATTTGCCCTCTGCGACGGGCGCGAGTTGCTCATCCCGACCCGCAACTGGCAGATTACCCCGTCACCCGATGCCCGCGAGTTGGAGTTCGTTTCCCCGACGGAATTGTTGCGCTACGCGGCGGCGATGCTCTTTTCCTGCGCGGTCAACAGCGACAGTTTCCGCTACATTTTGACCATCGCGCAAGCGATCTCCGGCGATACCGGCGACGATATTCTATCCGGCTTCCCCTACCCTTACCACGGCTAAAAGCGGAATACCGAACCGAGCTTTTTGCCGAGAAGCACCCCGGCGAGCGCCAAAGTCGTCGCCAAAAAAAGCATCGCCCAAACGCCGAATGCGGAAGCGATGTTGCTACCGGAACCGAGTATCTGCGACAACTCATAGAGCGCCCGCGTGATCGGGAAAAAGGCTTCCTTTTGCGCCAGGATCAGCGAATCGGAAACTTCAAGCATCGAAAAGCTGAAAGCAAACAGTCCACCGATCAGGATGTTGACGGCGACCAGCGGCACGGCGATCTTGGCGACGACCTGCCACGGCTTCGCCCCCAAATTTCCGGCGGCAAGTTCGAGGTCTTCCGGAGTTTGCTCCAAGCCGGAAGACACCGAGCGCACCACATAAGGTATGCGCCTTACGGCATAAGACACCGCGAGCAAAAAAAGCGGATTTTCCACCGGATTGAAGTATTCGGCAAAGAAATCAAACTTCACCGCCATACCGAGGAAGCCGAATGCCACCACCACTCCCGGCACCGCCAGCGGCAACATAAAAAGCAGATCAAGTATTTTGCTCCCCGCCAGTTTCCACCGGCAGGATGTGAGCGACACCACCACTCCGCAGATCACGGCGATCACCGTTGCCAACAGCGAGTAGCGCAAGCTGTTGACCACCGACGGGATCACCAGCGGATTGGAAAGTGCTTCGCGATAGTTGGCGAGCGTGAAGTTTTTCGGCACGATCTCCTGGTAATAACTCCGGGCAAAGGAGCGCAATATCAAGGCGATGTGCGGCATCACGGCGAGCGCCGTGACCAGCAAAAACGCGCCCAAGATCAGATAGCCGACCACCCCTTGGGCGCGGGGGCGGCTCGCGGAAGTCATCCCTTTGGCGGGGAGCGCGCTTCCCCGGTTGCCGAGCAACATCTTTACGGCGACATAGATCAACACCGACGCCGTCAGCATGATCAGCACCAAAGCGTAAGGTATCGGGTTGCTCTCCAACTCGGTCAAGCCGTTCAATATCTGCACGGCGGTGGTCCGGGTGTAGCCGAACATCAGCGGGGTGCCCAGTTCCGTAAAACTCCACACCAAGACCAGACTGCCGCCGGCGAGAATCCCCGGCTTCAACAGCGGCAAGGTGATGTGAAAGAATTTACTGCCGCGCGACGCCCCGAAATTGACCGCCGCTTCCTCAAAAGCGGGATCGATATTGCCGAGAGCGGCGACCAAATTAAGATAAAATATCGGGTACAGATGCAATGCTTCGATCAGGCAGACGCTCCAAAATCTTCCCTCGCCGCCGAGGAAATCGATCCTCGCCAAGCCGCATTTGACCAAAATCTGATTGACTACGCCGTAGTGACCGAGTATCTGCTGAAAACCCAACGCGCCGACAAAGGGCGGCAAGATCATCGGCAACAGCATCAGAAATCCGCACCAGTTGCGCCCGGGGAAATCGTATTTATCGTAGAGCAACGCCAGAAATATCGAAATAACAAACACCATCGCCGTCGTCGTCAGCGAAATCAACAAACTGTTGAGCAGACCGTCGACATAGACCCGATTGCGAAAAACTTCCACGATCAAGCGCCAGTCGCAACCGGTTTCGATCACCGTAAACACCGGCAACAGCAAAAAGACGACGAGAAAGAGCGCGCTGGCTCCCGCCAGAAGATAACGGAGCAACTTTCTGCTATTCATTTCTGCAACTCCTGTCGTTTCCGGTCGGCGATCGCTCCGGCGCGGCGGTAATTTTCCGTCGCCTGATTGCTCCACTTGCGCAAGGTTTCCGCGACCTCGAGCGCACTGTTGCCGGCGTGGATGGTGATGCTCCGCGCCGCCGCGTCGGCGTGGGCGTAGTCGAAAGGCAGTTGCTCAAAATAGATCATGGCTTCCGGCACCGCATCCGGACCGCCCGCGGCGATTATTTTCCGCCACGCCCGCGTCAATTCCTCGTGGCAGTCGAGCATGATGCTCTTGATCAGCTGGCGGATGAGCGAGTAGTATTTTTCCGTCCACTCGGCGTGATAGGCGAAATCGGCGCCGGATTTATAGGGATCGTAGTCGGGGAAAGAAGCGTAGCGCCGGTAGTTTTCGTCATAAATATCCCGGCGAACCGGCGGACGGTTGATCGCATAGATTTCCGGCCCGCCCGGCGTGCCGGGGCGATAAGCGTGCATTTTCTGCCCCGCTTCGGAAAGCAAAAAGTCGATAAATGCGAGTGCCGCCTGGCGATTGGCGGCGCCGCGCAACAGCTGCACCGGATCGCCGGAAACCGCCGTGCCGCCCTGCGGAGTGAGATAACATATCCGGCTCATGCCCAGTTGCTTGGCTTGATAAGCGATTTCCGAGAGCGCATAACTGTCGATCGCGATCCCGGCGGTGGAGTTGCCGCTGCTGACATCCTGCACGATGACCACGGCGGATTCGCCGATATTGCGGCAGTTGGCGAACATCCGGCGGATTATATTTACCCCGTTGCGCCAACCGTCGGAGGGGTTCCCGGCTTCCGCCATCGCCTGCTGAATAATGATCTCAAAACACTTGTTGACCGAGCCGGACTTGGTCGGGTCGGCGCAACTTAAGGAAGCGAAAAAACGCGGATCGGCAAGATCGCTCCAACGGCGGGGCGGCGCGGAGTTTTTCATTTCCGCCAACCGATCGAGATTACAGCAAACGCCGAAAGTTGACAACACCACGCTATAGTATTTGCCTTTGGCATCGTAAAGCGGCGAGCCGCCGTACTCCTTGGGGATCACGGCATCGGTGAACAACTCGGGGTGCCGCGAGGCGACTCCGGCATCGGCGGCAAAGCCGCGCTTTTTCTGCCTTTCGTGCTCAAAAACGCCGCCGCCGGCAAAAACGTCAATGCCAATTCCGACCTTGGAATCCAAAAATATCCGGCGAATTTTTTTCGCCCGTTCCGAAGCGGTCGGCAAGTCGGATTTGGGGTCGGCAAAAGCTCCGGCGAGCTCGCTATCCCACTCGCCCAACACCGGATTTTTTTCGTAGTAACGGCGGAACTCCGTCTTGTAGCGATCGGCGATATAGCGAATTATATCCGAAGTGCCGCCCGGACTGCGGAAGTCGATCTCGACATCGCGGCCGAACTTTTCCCGGTAGTAAACTTTGAATTTTGCCGCACACTCATCGCGAAACGATTTGTTGTGGGCGGATATGACGACGACTTGATCGGTCGCCGCATTTTCAACCGATTTTTCGGGCGCCTTTTCCTCCTGATCCCGGCGCAGAAAAAAGGGCAACGCCAGCAACAGCAAAAAAACGAAAAGTACCGGAAGCAGTCTTTTGATCATCATTTTTTACTTTTTTCCGGCATCGCCAGCAAATAACCGTCGGCAAACGCAAGGTATGCCAATTCCCCGATCTTCCGGGGCGGTGCGGCACTTTCCCGCA
Organism: Victivallaceae bacterium; assembly: GCA_045635865.1. Classification (GTDB taxonomy): domain Bacteria; phylum Verrucomicrobiota; class Lentisphaeria; order Victivallales; family Victivallaceae; genus UBA1784. The sequence goes on along the minus strand of JAZTWK010000067.1, from coordinate 12,734 downwards.
CGCAAAGCGGGATTTGCCCAACTTGCGTGCGACACTCCCACAGCGTGCACTCGCCCAGATAGCACTTGCCGGTGATCTCGACCGGGAAGCCGCTACCCGGCGCCGCGAAGTGCACTCGCTCCGGCCTTATCATCGCCGAAATATCGCCGTCGCCCTCGCCGGTCAGGGCAAATTTGCCGAACGGCAACTCGATGTTGCCATTTGCCGCCTTGCCGGCAAAAAAATTGGCATCGCCGAGAAATTCGGCGCAAAATCGGTCGCAGGGGTGATCGTACAATTTTGCCGGTTCCCCCGACTGGCGGACGACGCCGTCTTTCATAACGGCGAGTTTGTCGCCCATGCTGAAGGCTTCCTGCCGGTCGTGCGTAACGTAAAGGGCGGTCAACTTTTCCGCCTTGCAGATGTCGCGGATCAGCTGGCGCATATTTTCCCGCAAGCGGGCATCGAGATTGGATAGCGGCTCGTCGAGCAACAGCAGCCGCGGATGCACCGCGAGCGCCCGCGCCAGCGCCACGCGCTGCTGCTGACCGCCGGAAAGTTGCGGGACTCGTCGCGCGCCGTAATCGGCAAGCTGAACTTTTTCCAGCACTTCCATAACGCGCGACTTGATCTTGTCTTTGGGATAGTTGCCGCACTTCAAGCCAAAGGCGACATTTTCAAAGACCGTCATGTGCGGCCAGAGCGCGTAGTTTTGAAAGACCATCGCCGCGCGCCGCTTTTCCGGCACGGTATCGACGATGTTTTCGCCGTCGAAGTAGATCGCCCCCGAATCCGGCGCCGTCAGCCCGGCGAGGATGCGCAACAGCGTGGATTTGCCGCAACCGGAGGCGCCGAGCAGGAAGAACAACTCGCCGTCGCCGATTTCCAGATTGAGATCATTCAGCACCAAAGTTCCGGAAAAACTTTTGCGGATGTTTTCAATTTTGACCTGCGCCATAATGTCCTCTAAAAAATACGGCTCCGCCGAAAGTCGGCGAAGCCGTATGAATTATCTGAACTTCGATCAGATCGGGACTCAATACCGCTTCTGCCGACTGCGCGCCAGGACCCGGAGCCGCAGGGCGTTGAGTTTGATGAAGCCCGCCGCATCCTTGTGGTCGTAGGTATCGTTGCCCTCGAAACTCGCGATCGCGTCGTCGTAAAGGCTGTATTCGCTCCGCCGCCCGGTAACGTGGCAGGCGCCCTTGTAGAGTTTGACCCGCACGTCGCCGGTGACGAACTTCTGACTTTCGGTGATCATCACCTGCAGCAATTCGCGCTCCGGAGCATACCAGAAGCCGTTGTAGATCATATCCGCGTAGCGGGGGATCAGGCTGTCGCGCAAGTGCATGACTTCGCGGTCGAGGGTGATCTCTTCCAAGCCGCGGTGCGCGGCGGTAAGGATCGTGCCCGCCGGAGTTTCGTACACGCCGCGGGATTTCATACCGACGAAGCGGTTTTCCACGATGTCGACGCGACCGACCGCATGCTTTTTGCCCATTTCATTGAGCTTGCGCATGATGTTGGCGGGGGAATACTCCACGCCGTCGATCTTGACCGGAATACCCTTGACGAAGGAAATGACCACGTCGTCGGGGGTGTCCGCCGCCTGCGAAAGCGGATTGGTCATCACCGCGATATCGGCGGGAAACTCGTTCCACGGATCTTCCAAAATGCCGCCCTCAAAGCTGATGTGCAGCAAGTTACGATCCATGCTGTAGGGCTTTTTCGCCGACACGTTGATCGGGATATTCTGCTGTTTGGCATATTCGATCATGTCGAGCCGACCGGTGAATTTCCAGTTGGGGTCGCGCCAGGCGGCGATCACCTTGATCGAGGGATCGATCGCGTTGGCGTTGAGCTCGAAGCGCACCTGATCGTTGCCCTTGCCGGTGGCGCCGTGGCAAATGGCATCGGCGCCCTCGGCCCTGGCGACCTCGACCAACCGCTTGGCGATCAGCGGCCGGGCGATCGAAGTGCCCAACAGATAGTTGTTTTCATAAATGGCGTCGCCCTGAAGCATCGGGAAGATGAAATCCCGGGCGAATTCCTCGTTGAGGTCATCGATGATGCACTTGCTGGCGCCGGTGGCGATCGCCTTGGCTTCCAAGCCGTTGAGTTCTTCCTGCTGCCCCACATCGGCGCAATAGCAGACGACTTCCGCATTGTAGGTTTCCTTGACCCACTTGACGATCACCGAGGTATCCAACCCCCCGGAATAGGCAACTACGACTTTCATTTTTGCTTTTCTCCTTATATTCTGGCTTCAACGCCGTTTTGAGCTGACACTAAATATACTCCGCTTTGGTCGTTTAAGCAAGCTCGAATCAGAGTTTCCCCCGCACCGAAGCGATTTCGCCGCCGAAAAACTCCGCCCGTTCGGCGATGTTGCGCACATGGCGAGAAACCTTGCGGATCTCTTCCAAAAGTTCGAGATACGGGATCCCCGATTGCGGATTGCACAGCCCGCGGTTGATGCGCGACACATGGCTGTTTTCGCAAGCTACCAGCTTCGACTGCAGATCAAAGTAGAGATCGGCGGCCTCGTCGGCGGTCTCGGTGGATTTTTCCGCCAACAGTTCCGTGGTCTTTTCCACCAGCGACGCCAGTTGATCGTGAAGCGCGTTGAACTCGGCTTCCGCCTCTTGGCTGAACCGGATCTCTTCCTGCTGCACCTTTTCGATGATATCCCGGATCGTCGAGGTGTGGTCGCCGATCCGCTCGGCGTCGTTGACGCAGTGCAAAAGTTGCGGGATTTGCGCCGCCTCTTTCTTGGTCAGGCTTTTCTGCATCAAATTGGCAAGATACTCGGTGATCTGCTCCTGCCGACTGTCGATATCAGACTCCCGGCGCTCCAACTGCTTGGCGAGCGTCTGATTCTTTTCGTCGTTGCGGTTGTAGAGCCGCAACGCGCAATCGACGGTGGTCCACGCCTTTTTCAACATCTTGTGCAAGGCGGCGGTCGCCTGCGCCAAGGCGATCGACGGGGTATTGAGCAAGTGTTCGTCGATCGTCTTATATTTGATCTTGTCACTGCCCGCCGGGATCACCCGTTCGCAGATCTTGGCAAACAGCGGGATGAACGGCACCAGAAGCAAGGTGGTACAGACGTTGAAAACCGTATGGCTGTTGGCGATCCGCCGGGGCAGCGACGTGTCGGAGATCAGATCGACGAGATAGAAAAACACCGGCTCGTCGCCGATCCAGATGTAAAAGCTCACCAGCGCCGCCAACACGCCGATCAGGTTAAAGAGCAAGTGGGCGAGCGCTGCCTGCTTGGCGATGCGGTTGGCGCTGATCGCCACGATCTGGGCGGTGATGGTCGTACCGATGTTGGAGCCCAAGATCAACGCCGTGGCGGTGTAAATGTCGATCAGTTTGGCGGCGCCGAGGGCGACGATCACGCCCGAGCAGGCGGCACTGCTTTGGACCACAAAGGTAACGACCACCCCGACTCCCACCGCGCCCAGAAGCGGCAACAGCGGCACGATGCCGTTGATCGGGGTGCAGTCGAAAAGCTGAAAGAAGCTCATGAAACTTTCGTTGCCGGCGAGCGCCGCCAAGGTGTTTTCCAAATGCCGCATACCGAGGAAAATGAAGCCCAAACCGATGATCGCCTCGCTCCAGTTGGCAACTTTTTTACGGGAAACGAAACTCAACAACAACCCCAACGTGATCGTCGGCATGATAATGCAGGAAATGTCGAACGCCACCAGCTGGGCGGTGACGGTGGTACCGATGTTGGCGCCGAAAATGATCCCGATCGCCTGCACCAAGGTCAGCAACCCGGCGTTGACGAAACCGATGACCATGATCGTGGTCGTGGCGGAAGACTGGATCACCGTCGTCACCAAGGCTCCGGAAATGATCGCCACGAAGCGGTTGGCGGAAAAGAGCCGCAAGATCGACCGCATCCGCGCCCCGGCGACCTTGTGCAGACCGTCGCTCATAAGTTTGATGCCGAAAACGAAAATGGCGATGCCGCCCAAGATGTTGAAAACGGTCGTAAACACTGTTTTTCCCTCCCCTGTACTACCTGACTGCCGGTTCCACGTCAAAAGAAAAAGCGGCCGACGCGCGGAAAGATCCCGCCACGCTGACCGCTGCCAATATCCCAAGTTTTCGAGGCGGCAAATCCGGCGCTCCGGAGCACGGGCGCTTTCGCCCGCTTCCGGTAAAACTGCCGCTGAAAAGCGCCGGTTGCAAATTCACTTTCCGTCCCCGCTGTTTTAACATACTTAAATATACACCGCGGCGACGATTTTTGCAACTGCTCTTAAGCGGTGATCACCCCTTTTTTGATGAGCAAGTTGCCGTAGACCCGGGTTTCGCCGGTGACGACGATCGCATGCGCTTTTTTGACTCGCTCGTAAAAGGCGAAGCGCTCAATCTGCCCGACCGGGGAAGTTTCGCCGTGGCTCGTGAGCGCGGCATGGATCTGGGAAACGAATTGATCGTCCAAGTGATCTCCCGGTACCGGCTGCATCATAAAAACCGGATTTTCGACGTACTTATCCAACTGCCAGACGCCCAGAATGGCATCGAAAAGCTGCGGCACGCTCACCCCCGGCAACTGCAACACCGGCACTCCGGCGGCGTAGGCCGGATAGTGGGCGTCCGAGAGCAACAGCTCATCGCCGTGCCCCATTTCCGCCAAAATTTTCAAGAGTTCCGGGCAAAGCAACGGGGAAATACCTTTGAGCATAACTGATCCTCCTTGAGTTGAGACTTGCTGCTATAACTTAACCACCCCGCCGACGTTTGTCAAGCGGTCGCACCCAAAGTTTAGCGGAACTTTCGGCGATACGCCTGCGGCGACAGCCCGGAAAATCGCTTGAATGAGCGCGAAAAATTCATCATCGAGTCAAACGACGCCGCCACCATGATCTCTTTGATCCGCATATCGGTCTTGACGAGCATTTCCGCCACCACGAGCATCTGTTGCTGAAAGACGTAACTCTTGAGCGGCGTCTTGTAGCGGGCATGGAAAAGTCGGCGGTAATGGTGATAGGAAATGCCCGCCTGCGCCGCGAGCGCGCGAAAGTCGTAACTCTTAAACGGATTGGCGCGGATCTTTTCGGCGATCTCCGCCAGATGATAAGGGTCGGCGACTCCGGCGGTTCGCGGGCGGGTGGATTCCACCGCGAGCAAAATGATGCGTTCGATATCCACCACGATCGCGGGGTGGTTCGCCGCCGGGTCCATCCGGTAGTTGCGCAACGCTCGAAAAAACAATTCCCCGCACTGCGCCGGATCGTGCGGCACGATCATACCCTGCGGCGCGAGGTGATCCAACTCGTCGATCATCCGCTCACTGCGGGCGCCGACGAAGTCGATATAAAGGTGTTCGCACTTGACGGCGCTCCCCGTCGGCAGTTCAAAACCGTATTCGTGCCCGGCGCGCATCCAAAAAATCGCCGGGGCGATCAGCTCGACGACTTCGCCGTCGCGCTTGAGCTTGACCTGCCCTTTCCTGATAAACTCGATGGAATTGCTTTCCGCCGTGAACGAGTCGTAATGGTCGTAAAGGAAAAAGTGCTGTACCGCCACCCTTATCGTCAAATCATCGTAGTAACTCATTCGCCGTCCTCCCTGGTTGGCAATATAACTCCACCGGCGGGGCAATGCAAACTGCCGGAAAGAAAAAAAGCGCATTTTTTGTCTATTTATGATAACTTTTTGTCCATTTATGCTATTTACGCGCGCCGGAAGCGGGCTATATTAGTAGCGTACCGGAAAAATTCATGGAAAGGACGGTGAATATATGTTTAAAATCGGTTGTGCGGAAAAAGTTTTGGAAGTTCCCCTCTTTGTCGAGCTTTTCGGCTACGGCTACTTTGACGGGCGCCGCAACCGCGGCACCACCGAGCCACTTTACTGCCGGGTGGCTTCGCTCAACGACGGAAGCAAGCGGGCGCTCATCGTCTATACCGATACTTGCGTGGCGTGCCACAACACTTTCCCCGCGATGCGCAAGGAAATTGCCGCGCGCTTCGGCATCGACTACAACTATATCACGATGCTCGCCACCCACACCCACAGCGCGCCGGTGCTCGGCGACGGCGGTTACGGTTTCGGCTATCCCGATCACGATTTCATCGAGAGCTGGAAAAAGCTCGTTTTCGAGCTCGTCGGGGCGGCGATCGCCGATGAGGAAGAAATTGCCGAAGCCTTTGCCGGCAAAGTCCCGCTCAGCGAAAGGATCAGCCGCAACCGGGTCGACAAGGTCAACGGCATCACCGATCCCGATATCCGCTGGGTGAAGTTCACCCGCGCCGACGGCAGTTGCAAACTGCTCATCCACAACCACGGCGCCCACCCGATCTGCGCCAATGGCGTCGAGCGCAAAAGCGTTTCCGCCGATTGGCCCGGCGCGGTCAACCGGATTATTCAGGCGGAAAAGATCGCCGAATTTCCGATCCTGCTCTTGGGACCCTGCGGCGACACCAACTCCTTCCCGACCGATCTGGATACGGGGAGTGCCAACTCCGCCGAAGAGATCGCCCGCAAGTATGTGCCCGATCTGCAGAAAAGCCTCGTTTCCGGCGGCACGAAACTCACCGATCTTAAGCTGCGGGCGCAGCTTCGCAACGTCCGGATGCCGGATGTCCCCCACTCCGCCGCCCGGATGCGCGAAGATGCCGAAAAACTCCGCAAGATCAACGAGTGGAATGGCGAACTTGCCAACCGGCTCGAAGAAATGGCAATGTGCGTGGAAGCCGGCAAGGACCTGGGCCGCAACCTGGATTTTCAGGTGCTCCGGATCGGTGAAGCGAGCTTCTTTTTCATTCCCGGCGAACTCTTCCTCGAGGGCGGCATGGAGTTGATGAAACAGGCCGCCGGCAAGTTCCCGTTGCTCGCCACCGTCGCCAACGACGGCGGCGGCTACTTCCCCTCGGAAGAAGTGATGAAAATGTACCCGACGGTCGAATCCCACCACGGTTCGCTTTTCGGCTTCTACGAGGTTTTCTCGTACCCGGCGGCGTTTGCCTACCGCTACGCCGACAACGTTTTGCCTTTCATCACCGAAACCTTGCTCGATATCGAAAAATCACTTTAACCATAAAAGGAAAGGAATCAAAATCATGAGCAACACTTTAGCGATCCATGGCGGCAAGCCGGTCTTTGCCGAAAACGAACTCAATGCTCTGCGCCCGGCGTGGCCGCCACTCTACCCCGAAACCGAGGAAAAGCTGGTCGAAGTCTATCGCTCGCGCAAGTGGAGCAACGGCAAAAAATACGAATCCTTGCTCTGCACGGAATTCGCCAAATTTCAGGGCGCGAAATACTCGGTCTGGATGGCGAACGGCACGGTGACGCTCGAGTGCGCGCTGTTGGCGCTCGGCGTCGGCCCCGGCGATGAAGTGATCGTACCCGGCATTTCCTGGGTGGCGACCGCGCAGGCTCCGCTTTACGTCGGGGCGACCCCGGTCTTTGTCGATGTCGATCCCGACACCATGTGCATCGACCCCAAGAAGATCGAGGAAGCGATCACCCCGCGCACCAAGGCGATCATCCCGGTACACATTTACTCGGCGGTCGCGGATATGGATAAGATCAACGCCATCGCCAAGAAGCACAATCTTTTCGTCGTCGAAGACTGCGCCCACTGCCACGGCGCCAAACAGCACGGAGTCGGCACCGGTGCGATGGGCGACATCGGGAGCTTTTCTTTCCAGATGTCCAAGATCATGACCGGCGGCGAAGGCGGTTGCTGCACCACCAACAACGAGCAGTACGCCGACTTGGTGTATCGGTTGTCGCACATTACCAACTCGCAACTTTTCCCCGGGGTGAAACCGCCGCTCGGGCTGATGTGCCACCAGTACCGCTTCACCGAATTTCAGGCGGCGGTCATTTACGACCAGCTTCAGCACCAGGACGAACTGCGCTCCAAGCGGCAGAAAAACGCCGCGCTGATGCGGGATTTGATCAAAGACGTGCCGGGGGTGAAAATGCAGGCGTCTTCCTACGAGGATGACTTCCGCGATTATTACTTCATCTCGTTCCTGCTGCAGCCGGAATACATCCGCCCGGGCGTCGACCGCAAGGAGATCTACGCGGCACTGCTCGCCGAGGGCTTCCAGCTTCACGAAGCGTGGGGCGCCCCGATGTACGATATGGTCGCGTGGAACATGCCGAAAAATCTCTTTGTCAAGCACGATACCCACAACTGCGACGAGATCATGTATAAGCGGCTGATGTGCACCGACAACACGCTCTTTTTGACCGACGAAAAGACGATCGCGCGGTGCGCCGAAGCGCTGACCAAAGTCATCAACGCTTTCAGCAAATAAGGAAAAACGCGATGAAAAATCTTTTGGGCGTCGCCGATTACGGCATGAATGTCTGGTACGGTGGCAATTTCAATCTGGAACAGCGCCTCGATCTGCTCAAATCCTGCGGCATCGACGGCATCGAGTGGCTCAAGGCATCGTCGATGTCCGAAGCGCTTCAAAACGCCTGTTTGTTTCACCGCAAAGGCATGGATTTCGCCAGTTGCGATATGGGCAATCCGGAGTTGACCATGAAGTGCGCCAGCGCTTTCGGCAAGGAATACGTCTGGTTCACTATGCCCTGCGGCCGCGAGGTGGACTTCGACGAGTACTGCCGCCGCGCCAACGCATTCACCCAAGCGGCGAAATACTACAACCTTAAAGCGGCGATCCACAATCACCTGGGCAACCGGGTGCAGGACGAAGCGGAGATCGTGGAGTTCATGGAGCGCGTCCCCGACGCCACCTTGTTGCTCGACATCGCCCACTTGCACGCCGCCGGCGGCGACAACGTCGCCATGGTGAAAAAGTTTTCCGACCGGTTGGCGGCGGTCCACTTCAAGGATATCTTCTACAAGGATCTCTCGATCGGCTTCGATCGCTGGTGGGATCGGTTGCGCTTCTGCGAACTCGGCGGCGGCAACGCCGGCTTGGACTACGAAGCGATCGCCCGCGCGCTCATCGACGCGCATTATTCCAAATGGGTGCTGATCGAGCACGACACCCATTTGCGCGAGCCGGAAATCGATCTCAAGATCAGTGCGGATATCCTCCGCGAACTTTTCCGCTGACCGACGATACGTCGCGCCCGGCCGATCGCCGGGCGTTTTTTTTGACTTTTTTTCATTTTCCGGCGACTTTTGCCCTTGCATTTGATATGCGTACTTGCTATGTTTAGAAATTGGATAACCAAAACGCCAAAAAGGAGGGGGAAAATGACTTTCGATTTCAGCGTATGGTGTTGGCTGTGGTTGCTGGCCGGAGTGATTTTTATTCTGTTGGAATTCGTCATTCCCGGATTGATCATTTGCTTTTTCGGCGTGGGGGCGATCATCGTCAGTTTGATCCTCGCCGTCTGCCCGGAGTTGTCGTGGAACTGGCAACTGGTCTGGTTCACGGTCACTTCGCTGGTCGTGCTTTTCGGCTTACGCAAGATCATTCCCAAAATTTTCCGCGGCCGCTTCGGCGGCGAGGATGATCTGGATATCGACAACGACGCGGTGAAAAATGCTCCGGCGATGACCGTGACCGATCTCGTCCCCGGGGCGATCGGCAAAGTGGAATTCCGCGGGAGCATCTGGGAAGCCACCGCCACCGAAAACATCCCCGCCGGAACTCCGGTCGTCGTCCTCAAACGGGAAAATCTGACTTTGATCGTCGGTGTGGCAACCAAATAAAATAGAGAAAGGATAAAATCATCATGACCATCAGTACCATTGTCATTTTAGTAATCGTTTTTGCCGTACTCATAACGCTATTCAAGACGGCGCGGGTCGTGCCGCAAAAGCAGGCGTGGATCGTCGAGCGGTTGGGCAAATATCATACCACGCTGACCGCCGGACTGCACTTTCTCATTCCCTTTATCGACTCGGTCGCCTATCGGCACCAACTCAAGGAAGTGGCGATTGACGTCAAACCCCAACAGTGCGTCACCCGCGACAACATCATCGTCGAAGTCGACGGCGTGCTTTATCTGCAGGTGATCGACCCGGTCAAGGCGTCTTACGGGATCGTCGATTACGGCTTCGCCTGCGTCCAACTCGCCCAGACCACCTTGCGCTCGGAAATCGGCAAGTTGGAGTTGGATAAGACCTTTGAGGAGCGCTCCGCGATCAACGCCGCGATCTGCGCCGAGGTGGACAAGGCGTCCGACCCCTGGGGCGTCAAGGTGAACCGCTACGAGATCAAGACGATCGAGCCGCCGGATTCGGTGCTCGACGCGATGGAAAAACAAATGCGCGCCGAGCGGGAAAAGCGGGCGATCATCGCGGAATCCGAGGGTGAACGCCAGTCGCGCATCAACCGCGCCGAGGGTGAAAAGCAGGAAGCGATCGCCCACAGTGAGGGCGAAAAGCAAAAACGCATCAACGAAGCGGCAGGTCGCGCCGAGGAGATCCGGTTGATCGCCGAAGCGACCGCCAACGGCATCGCCACCATCGCGGCGGCGATCAGCCAACAAGGCGGCTCCGAAGCGGTGAATCTGCGCCTTGCCGAGCAGTACATCAACGAATTCGGCAAGTTGGCGAAAGCCGGCAACACCATGATCATGCCGACCGACCTCGCCAACGTGGCGGGCTTCATCAAAACCGCGTCGAGCGTGATTGATCAAGCCAAAAAGTAAGCGCAAAAAGTATTGCCGGAGCCGAACTCGACTCCGGCTTTTTTTTTGACCAACGGCAGGAAAGAAAAAAAGAAAATGAGATTGATAGCCATGATCATGACTTTGACCACCCTCGCGCTGGCGGCGCAGGATTTCCGCATTTTCAATATCGTTCCTCCGGCGGAAAATGGCGACGAGATCGCCAACGCCGCCGCGCAAAAGGAGTATTGCCGCGCCACCGGCAACCGCGACCTGCTCTACATAATCTACCTCTATCCCGGTGTGGTCACCACGCCGCTGGAAGAGCAAATCCAAAATTTCCGGACTTTCCGCGCGGCACTGGCGGGCGAAAATGTGCGCGTCGGCGTGCTGGCGCAATCGACCCTCGGTCATCGCGCTCCGAACATTCAAGCCGATTTCCAGCGGGCAATATCCGTTTCCGGAGCCCAAATCCGCTACTGCATCCTCGACCCCCGCTTTCAGGCGTGGCTGGCCGACGGCTTCGCCAAGATCGCGGCGGAAAAACCGAGTATGATCATGATCGACGACGACGTGCGCAACATGTCGCCGGAAATCGAGTGCTTCTGCCCGCTCCACATCGCCGAGCTCAACCGCCGGCTCAAGAGCGACTACACCGCCGCCCAAGTACAAGAAGCGATCAAAAACGGCAAGCCGGGGGATAAGCTTTACGATGAATTTTTCCGTTTGGCGGAGGAAATTCCGCTCAAGCTCACCACGATGCTCCGGGAAGCGGTGGAAAAGACCGCGCCGGAAATCGAACTGGCAGCGTGTCTCCCCGGTCGGGGCACCGGTTCGCGGGCGGCGTTCGCGGCGTTGATGAAAGATCGACCGGGAGTGTTGCGGATCACCAACCAGATGTACTGCGAAGAATCCCCCCGCACTTACTTCGGCGGCGTAGTCATGCGAACCATGGGGCAGGCGCTCTTTGCCCGCCAATTTGAAACTTTGCTCGACGAGTCGGATAGCTACCCCCACTCGCTTTACAGCCGCTCCGCGGTCGGCTTTAACGCCAAACTGGCAACCGGTATCTTCTGCGGCTTGCGGGGCGCCAAAGTTTGGCTCGTCAACTGTCGGAAATTCGGCGAAACTGGCCCGACTCAATACCTCGACATCCTCGCCAAGTATCGCGACTTTTACCCGGCGCTCGCCCGGGAAGTCGCCAAGAGCCGCCCCGCCGGGGTGTTCATCCCCTGCTTTGCCCGAGCGAAAAATCTGCATCTGGTCAACTATCCCAATGAACAGCACTACCCGATGAGCTCGTGGGCAAGTACGCAGTTCGGCATGTACGGGATTCCCTTTTTCGGTACGCTTGACTACACGCAAGACGGCATCTACGCCCTCGGCGGGAAAGAGAGCGTCGAGCGGTTGAACGATGAGGAACTTAACGAGATTTTCCGCCACCGCGTACTCGTCGACGGGATCGCCGCCAAGGCACTCACCCGGCGGGGATTTGCGCCGCTTTTGGGCTGTACCGTCGTGGACGACCAGCCGATACCCGGAAGTAAGGAAATGGCAACCGACGGCTCGCAGATTTTTGCGTCGCCCGCATCTTCCGCCTCGCTGACCGATTGCGCCAAGCAAGCCCAAGCGCTCACCGTTTACGCTGTTCCCGGCGGCAAGGAACCGACGACGATCCCGGCGGCGATCTACTTTGAGAATCGCTTGGGCGGCAAGGTGGTGACGACCGCTTTTGAGATCGAAGCGTGGATGGTCACCCGGTTGACCGAATCGCGCCAACGCGCCGTCAACTACTATTTGGATCAACTTGCCGGGGGCAAGTTCGACTTTGTTTTGGATAATCGCCAGAGCGAATTGTTGCTGCAGCGCAAGACTTCCGACGGCGCCGACTTGCTGCTCGCGGTCAACACCGGCTACGACCCGATCGCGGGGGTGAAGATCCGTTGCGCCAAAACGCCGACGGCAGTGGAAGAGTTGACGCTCGACGGCAACTGGCAAAAGCTCGATTTCCAATTTGCCGACGGCACGCTGACGCTCCCGCGCACCTTGCACTGCTACGATATACTGGCGATCAAAGTGCGGTATGCAAAAAACGGCAGATTTCGCTGAATCTGCCGCCAACACCAAAAAAAATGGTACACCCGTCGCGACTCGAACGCGAGACCTTCTACTCCGGAGGC
>JAZTWK010000066.1:0-13655 GCA_045635865.1 Victivallaceae bacterium | reverse complement strand
TATATCGGCATGTACGATATGATCTCCGGCATCAAAGAGGGCGGCACCTTCCTGCTCAACACCAGCGCGGATGCCGCAACTGCCTTCTCGACCCTGACCCGCGAAATGCAGGAAACCATCGTCAGCAAGAAGATCAAATTCTATGTGGTCGATGCGCTCAAGGTGGCGATCTCGGTCGGTAGCCCGAAATACATTTCCACCATCATGCAGACCTGCTTCTTCAAGCTGGCGAACATCATTCCGGTGGACGAAGCGATCGGCTACATCAAGAAAGGTATCGAAAAGAAATTCGCCAAGAAAGGTCAGGAAGTCGTCGATCAGAATAAGCTCTGCGTCGACAAGGCCCTCGACGGTCTGCAGGAAGTCGCCGTGCCGGCTTCGCTTGACGGCGTCGCCTGCTACGTGCCGGCGAAAAAATTCACCGCCGAAATGGGCGAATTCGCCACCAAGCTCATGGAGCCGGTCCTCGCTCAAAAGGGCGACAGTGTGCCGGTTTCCGCGATGAGCAAAGACGGTTCGATGCCGACGGGGACCGCCCGCTTCGAAAAGCGCGGCGTCGCCCCCAAGGTGCCGCATTGGGATTCCAGCAAGTGTATTCAGTGCAACCAATGCGTGATGTCCTGTCCGCACGCGGCGATCCGGGCGAAACTGATCGCCCCGGAAAACTTGAGCAACGCGCCCGCTTCCTTTGAAGCGGTCGATGCCAAGCCGCCGGTCAGCAAGGATCTCGGCTTGAAGTATCGGTTGCAGGTCTTCGTCGACGACTGCCTCGGTTGCGGCGTCTGCGTGGAAACCTGCCCCGCCAAGGAAAAGGCGATCGGTCTTGCCAGCGCCGCGGGCGAACGCGCCGCCGGTCAGCAGAAAAACGTCGACTTCTTCATGGCGTTGCCCGACAACGTTATGGGTGGCACCACCGATGCCAACGTCAAGGGCTTGGGCTTCAAACTGCCGTACTTCGAGTTCAACGGTGCGTGCGCCGGTTGCGGCGAAGCGCCCTATGTGAAGTTGGTCAGCCAGCTTTTCGGTAACCGGATGATCGTTGCCAACGCCACCGGTTGCAGCAGTATCTACTCCGGTTCCTTCCCGAGCTTGCCTTACTGCAAGGATAAGGAAGGCCGCGGCCCGGCGTGGGCGAACAGCCTCTTTGAAGACAACGCCGAATACGGCTACGGCATGCGGATCGCGGTCGATACCAACCGCAAACAGCTCAAGGCCAACGTCGATCGTTTCCTCGAACTCGGCTGCTGCTGCGATGAGATGAAAAATCTCCTCGGCTACGCGCTGGAGCATTGGAACGACACCGACGACGCGGCGATCGCCAACCAGAAAAAGATCGGCGAACTGCTTGCCAAGGCGGTGACCAAACTCGATGGCGAGAAACTCGCCGTCGCGACCAAGATGTTGGAACTCAAGGACTACTTCGTCGACAAGTCGGTGTGGATCATCGGCGGCGACGGTTGGGCCTATGATATCGGTTACGGCGGCTTGGATCACGTCGTGGCGCAGAACCGCAACGTCAACATCCTCGTGCTCGATACCGAAGTTTACAGCAACACCGGCGGTCAGTCCTCCAAGTCCACCCCGATCGGCGCGGTCGCGCTCTTTGCGGCGGCGGGCAAGCGCATGACCAAGAAGAACCTCGGGTTTATGTGCATGAGCTACGGCAACGTCTATGTCGCTTCGATCGCCATGGGCGCCAACCGTCAGCAGACCTTGACCGCGATCCGCGAAGCCGAAGCGCACAAGGGTCCGTCGATCATCATCGCCTACGCTCCCTGTATGCTCCACGGTATCAACATGGCCAAGAGCCAGGTCGAGCAGAAGCGCGCGGTGGAAGCCGGTTACTGGCCGCTCTATCGCTACAACCCGGCGAACGAAGCGGCGCCGTTCACTTGGGAAACCAAGGATGCGAGCGCGAGCTATCAGGAGTTCATCCGCGGTGAGAACCGCTACAAGCAGTTGCTTAAGGCGGCTCCGACCGAGGCGGAAGAGATTTTCGCCAACGCCGAGACTGACGCCAAGCGCCGGATGGAATTTTACAAGAAGATCGGCGAGATCATGAAGTAAAATTCACTTCAGCAAAAAAATCACCCCCGACAGCAATGCCGGGGGCTTTTTTTTTGTCTTTCAATGGCAACGGCAACCGATCATCGGTGCGGGGGCAGGGGATTTCAGCGCAACGCTTCCAACTGCTGGTCGCAGACGATCTTGAGAATGGGGATCAAAATGAGATCGAGATCGCCCTGCATGAGCTTGGGCAGATCGAAGCAGGAAACATTGTAGCGGTGATCGGTCACCCGGTTCTGGGGGAAGTTGTAGGTGCGGATCCGTTCGCTCCGGTCGCCGGTGCCGACTTGCGAGCGCTTGTCCGCCGCGTGTTTGGCGGCTTCTTCGCTCTGCTTGTGCTCCAGCAGTCGGGCGTAGAGGATGCGCAACGCGATCTCCTTGTTGCGGTGCTGGGATTTTTCCTGCTGACTGGCTACCGCCAAGCCGGTTGGGATGTGGGTCACCCGCACCGCGCTGTCGGTGGTATTTACGCACTGACCGCCGGGACCGCTGGAACGGAAAACGTCGAAGCGCAAGTCTTCGGGCTTGATGTCCAGCTCCACTTCCTCGGCTTCGGGCAGGACCGATACGGTCACGGTCGAGGTATGCACCCGCCCGCCGGATTCGGTTTCCGGTACCCGCTGGACCCGATGCACCCCGGATTCGTATTTCATTTTACTGAAAACATCGTTGCCGGAAATGGCGAACGAGGCATTTTTTATTCCGCCGAGGTCGGTATCGGCTTGGTCGAGAATTTCGACTTTCCACTCTTCCTTTTCCGCAAAGTGCAAATAGGCGCGGAAAAGTTCGGCGGCAAAGAGCGCCGCTTCGTCGCCGCCCGCGGCGGGCTTGATCTCGACGATGATGTTTTTGGCGTCGTTGGGGTCGGGGGGAAGCAACGCGATGCGGATGCGATCCTCCAACTCGGCGGCGCGGATCTTGCCCGCCTCGATATCCGACTCGGCAAGCAAGCGCATTTCCGCATCGGTTTCGGCGTTGAGCAACTCCCCGGATTCGACGATATCCTGCAAGGTTTTGCACCAGGCGTCGAAGTCGGCAAAGAGCGTTTCCAGTTTCCGGTGTTCGCGGGTCACCCGGCGACACTCGTCGGTGCGGGCGTAAATGCCGGGATCGGCGAGCGCCGTTTCCAGTTCGGCGGCTCGCTTGTGGAGTTTATCGATATAAGGTTGGATCTCTACCGGAGTCATAAATCAAAAGGGCTTGCCGAATCGACAAGCCCCGGAATTGACCAAATCAGTTGGCAGCTTTTTTGTAGCGGCGATTGAATTTGTCGATCCGACCCGCCGTATCCACGAATTTCTGCTTGCCGGTGAAGAAGGGGTGGCACTTGGCGCAGATACCGACTTTGTACTCTTTGCGGGTGGACTTGATGTGCCAAGTTTCGCCGCAAGCGCAGGTGACGATCGCGTCGCCGTACTCCGGATGGATATCTTTTTTCATCTTTACTTTTCTCCTGAAAATAAAAAGTTCACTTCAATATGTCAAGGTATAAATATAGCACGGCAATTTATTTTTTCAAGCGAAAAAGTCGTCGTCGAAGCGATTTTTTCGCGGCCACCGCCACGGATGCAGAAATTCCTCGGCCCGGGAAAACGGCGAACTGCCGAAAAAACCCCGGTGCGCCGAAAGCGGGGAGGGGTGCGCCGAGGCGATGATGAGGTGCTCATGATCCGCGGGGATCAGCGCTTGTTTGTTTTGGGCGTATGCGCCCCAGAGGATGAAAACCAAATGACGGTATTTTTCCGCCAACGCCTGCACGGTCGCATCGGTAAACTTTTCCCAGCCGAGGCGGCGGTGACTGCCGGGAAAGTTCGCCCGCACGCTCAATACCGCATTGAGCAACAGCACGCCGCCCTTTGCCCAATCCGTCAGGTCGCCGTCGTTGCCGAAGCGGTCGCCGAGATCGCGTTCATACTCGGTGCGGATATTGCGGAGCGAGGGCGGGAACTTCACCCCGGCGGGGACGGAAAACGCCAATCCCTGCGCTTCCCCCGGCTGGTGATAGGGGTCTTGCCCGATGATGACGACGCGGACTTGCTCCGGCGGGGTGAGTTCAAAGGCGCGGAAAACGCTCCCGCAAGGCGGATAGACGACGAAGTTTTTTCGCTCAAACTCCAGTTGCTCAAGCGTTGTGGACAAGGCGGCAAAATCCGCCCGTTCGGCGAGGAAATTGCGCCAGTTTTCCGGCAAAACCTCGCTCACGATTGCAACTCGCGAGAGGCGCGCAAAATGAGTTGGTAGATTTCGCGCAAGGTAGCTTCCGGCAGGAGACCGGACTCCCGGTTCAGGGCTTGGAGCCGTTCCCAAAGTTCGTTTTCCCGCCCGGCATCCCGGATCGAAATGCCGCAACTTTTTTTGTATTCGCCGATCTTTTGGGAGATCCGGCAACGCGCATTGAGCAGTCGGACTATTTCCGCATCACAGCGGTCGATCTCGCCGCGCAGTTCCGCGAGAGGATCACTCATTTTTCTTTTTCCTCATCTGCTTCGACGGGAGAAAAAGGGTTTGAGCAGCCTTCGGCAAACAGCGGCATCAGCAGAAATGCCGTTTCCGCGATGTTCATCATCTTCGGTACCGGCAGATCGGTGACGGTGAAACCGGTGTAGGCGTCGTATTCGCGGCGCAGATTGCCGATCAGGTGGTAACTGCGGTTGGGCAGAAAAGTTCCCCATTCTTTCGGCAAATTGGCATTCCACGAGTGGTCGAACTTCGCCATAAAGTAGAATACGCCGCTCACCGGCAGGTCGCGCGCCAGCTTTTCCCAACCGGGAATTCCCGAAAAATGCTTGCGCCGGGGATAGTCGCGCAGTTGCGCCAACGCCGCGTCGCTGCTGGCAAAAATGATTTTGCCGGGCTTCGTCCGGATCACCGGCTCGTAACCGTTGATTTCGTCTTTATCCGGCAAATAATTTTCCAGTTTGAGCTGCTCGGCAAAGAGTTGGGCGAGTTTGCCGTCGACATCGGGCAGGATCAGCACGGCGTGGACGTTTTGCGGCACGTCGCCGAAAACCGTCAGCCAGTACTCACCTTTGAGCGATTTCAAAAACGCATCAAAATCCTGTTTGCACAACGCGGTGAAGATTTTGGGCACTTCGTTGCGGAAAAATTGGAGCCGGGCACTGCCGGATTCGGTCGCCAACCGGGAAAAGAGCATCCAGCACCAGTCGGCATTGATCTTGCCGCCGGCAGAGAAAATCGTGTTTTCGGGGATCGTTTGGATGGAGCGATACCGGATGTTGCGATTATCCGGATTTACCAGCGACGAAAGCAGCACCGCCTGACGCAAGCGGTAGTTGCCGTTGCGATCCGTCTTGACGCTGGCGGCGGTGGCGCGGATGCGGGGGATCCTCAATACGCGAAGCGCCGTGCGGATGCGCTCCCGCTTCGCCGGGGAAACAACTCCCAGCGCGGTGAGCCGATCGCAGAGCGATTGCCACGCGCTGACCAATTCCGTCTGATTGCTGTAGCGCAGGAAAGTGCCGCCTTTATCCACCTTGGAGATCGCGGACTGAAAGAGTTTTTCCTCTTCGGTCTTGCGCCCGGATAAGACGATGAGCACCGCCGCGAAGATCACCACGATAACGCCATATTTCCAAATGTTTTTCATATTTTCCCCTCGTTTTAATAAAAAAGTTGTAGTATTGGATATACGATACATCGTCGGGGGAAAAAATACAAATGCTTCCGGCGAAAAAATGGTTTTTACCCCGACAGAGTGGGCAAACACCACTTTTTTGCGAATTTTTGCCGGATAATTTCGACAAATGCTTTGAATTTTTCTATCTAAAGTGTTATTTTATCTCGGAATCGTGTCTTCAGACAAAGTGAACCGAAAATGAAAAAGTTTTGTTTGCCATTATTTTTAGTTGCCGCCGTACTGGGAGCAAAAGAATACACCGTTGACGGCAAACTTTTGGAAAGTGGTGCCGGTAAATTCAAGACCATCGCGGAAGCTGTGGCGGTGATGCGTCCCGGCGATACGATCATCATCCAGCCCGGGGAATATTCGGAATCCATCGACATTCGGGGTTTTGTCGGCGATCCGGAGCAACGGACGACGATCCGGGCGGCGATCCCGCAGAGCGTGGTCGTGCGCGGCGACACTCACGGCCCGATGTTTTCCGACATTCCCAATCCTACGTTTGTGCAGACCGCGGTGTGGCACGACAAGATTTGCGCCGTTTCCGAGTTGGATACTTTCACCAAGTATCGCCGCGTGGAAAGACGGCAGGATCTGGAAAAGATCCGGGCGGCATATTGCTATGATCCGATCCTGCAGTGGCTCGCGATCTCCAACTCGGATGGCGATTCGCTGAAAAATCACCGGATCCTGGTCTCCGTCAACCCCGGTTGCGGCATATCCGTGGTCGGTACGGCGGAAAAGCCGGTGGAAAATTTGCTGATTTCCGGGTTGATCATCACCGGGTTCCATAATCAGGACGACACCGGGTGCGGTATCTACGCCCGCAACGTCCGCGGGTGCCGCTTCGTCGGGTGCCAGGTTTTCAACAACGATATCGGAGCGCGGCTGGTTGCCGCCGAGCAGACGATTTTGGGTCGGAGCGATCTCTACGGAAACTCCGTCGGCAACGTGCTGTGGGAAAATCCCGGCGAAGACAATCGCATGGTGCGGTGCCGGACCTCGCTTTCGGCCGGCTACGGCATCCAAGCCGATCAGGTGGTCGTGGAAGAGTGCGTAAGTTATGACAACTACGGCGGGGATATCCATGGCGGTTATCTGCTTGACAGTGTGGCGGTGGATGCCTTGCGCAGTCGTTATACCCCGGAAGAGTTGGATAAGAACTTCGCCGACCCGGAAAACAATGATTTCCGCCCGCAGGAAAATGCGACGATTTCCGGCGGCCGCAGTTATCGGGAAAACGTTTACTTCGTCTCCCCGGATGGCGACGATGAGAAATCCGGTTTGTCGGTGGAAAACGCGTGGCGGACGCTGAAAAATGTCAAAACCAAAACGACCGTCTATCTGTTGCCGGGGGTTTACTCCGGGGATCAGCGCATCGAGGTACAGCAGGTGAAGATCGTTTCCCGGGGCAGTGGAACTCCGGCGATCTTTTCCGGCGGTCGCTACGGCTTGATCATCGCCGCCAGCGGGGTGGAGGTCGAACGGGTCAATTTCATCGGTCAGACTGCCGGTTCGTTGGATATCAATGGTTCCGGGTGCCGGGTTTCCGGTTGCGGTTTCAGCGATACTCCCGCCGGAGTGATCGCCGCCAATGTGAAAAATCTGGTGGTTTCCAACTGCGCCTTTGATCAGCTGGTCGGGCAACCGTTGCGGTTGACCGGTTGCGGCGGTTCGGTGCATTCCAATATTTTCATGCCGACGGTGCGGCCGATCGACGGGGTTTACACCAATTACAACTCCATGGTCGCCAACAATATCCCGCGCAATGAACTCTACACGGTTCGCCGGATCCCCAAATTCGCTTCCCCGGAAACCGGAAATTTCTATTTGAATAATCCGGAAACCTTTTGGGGCAGGGGCATGTTGGGGTTCCCCATCGGTCCATATCGCATGGCCCGCCGCCCGTATGTAAGCATCGAGGATCTATCCATTTCCTCCGAAGCCGGTCGGGCGAGTATCGCGTGGGTGGTCAATCGCCCCGGGGACGAGTGCCAACTGCTCTATGTGCGGGGGCGGGACGAAAGCAAAGTCAATATCTCCGCGCCGATCCGGGCAGATGGCTGTCGTCGGGAAGCCGTGATCGAAAATCTCCCCAAGGGTATCTATACCTTCCAGATCAAGGTGAGAGCCGATCAACGGCAACGGTTGGCGCCCAGCGGTGGTCGCAAAGCGGAAGATGCCGATTGCGAAGCCAGCCAGATCGCGCGCTTTTTGATCCGCTGAAAATTCAGCAACTTTCCCAACGCAGACAGATCCCGGCGGGAAGTTCCCGCCCGGAACTTTCGGGAATGGTCATTTCCCGGCAGTCGAATTTGCCGCCGACGCCGAAAACCGCTTGCACCAGGCGGGTGAGTACCGCGGGGGAAAACCCGGGCGAGTGGCAACTTAAGACCAAGGTGAAAGGGCGGTCGCCGTTGCGAAGCTCCTGACAGAGTCGGAGCAATTCGATCAAGTCGCTTTCGATCTTCCACAATTCTCCTTTGGTGCCGCGCCCGAAAGTCGGCGGATCCAACGCGATCAGATCGTAGCGGGAATTGCGCCGGATCTCCCGCCGGACAAATTTGTTGACATCGTCGGCGATCCAACGGATGGTGTTGGGGATTTCCGGATTGAGTTTCTGGATCTCGCGCCCCCATTCGATCATCCCGAGCGAAGCATCCAAATGGCAGACTTTTGCCCCGGATTTCGCCATGGCGAGACTGCCGATCCCGGAATATCCAAACAGGTTGAGAAAGTTTTTGCCCGCGCCGTTTAAGTTGGCAAAGTACTCCCAGTTGCGGTACTGCTCGGCAAAGAAGCCCAAGTGACCGAAGTTGGTGGGTTTTACTTTGAGTTGGAATCCGGCATATTCAATCAGCCAGGATTCGGGCAGGGGGCGCGACCACCCTCCGCTGCCGTCGTTGCGCCGGGAAAAGGTCGATTCCGCCGCTTTCCACTCCGCCTCGGGCAACGAGGCGGGCCAAAAGGCGTTGAGTGCGGGGCGGATGATCCGATGCTGCCCCACTTGCTCTAATTTGCGGCAGTTGCCGCTATCCAACAGTCGGTATTGACGATCGCTCATGATGCCGAATAGATGATCTCACCGCCGCGGACGGTCGTCAGCAAGCGGTTGGTGGAATTTTCAAAGATCGCCAGATCGGCGCGGCGGCCGGGCAGCAATATACCCCGATCGTTCAACTCGAAAGTGGTTGCCGGATTCAAAGTTACCGCCTGCGCCGCGCGGGTTTCCGGCAAATGACCGTAACTCATCAAGCTGTGCCAGCCCTCGTCCAACATGGTGGTAGTGCCGACCAGCGTGCCATCCATGGTTTGCGAAAAGCCGTTGACCACGTTGAAAGTGGTGGGGCCGGTGTGATAAGAACCATCCGGCATTTTAAATGCCATGGTGCAGTTGCTGATGCCGATGATCCGGTTCGCCCGCTTGCAGTGGCAGGCGATCTCGATCATCCGCGGGTGGACGTGGCGACCGTCGATGATCAGCTCCGCCGCGACCCGGTAGTCGGTCAGCACCACTCCCGCCAAGCCGATATCCCGCTGGTGAAGCGGCAACATACCGTTGAAAAGATGATTGCAGTGGTTGGCGCCGGCGTCGATCGCCCGGAGCGTTTCCTCGCCGCTGGCGAGGCTGAAGCCCATGGAGGGGTGGATCCCCTCGGAGCGCAGATACTCGATCAATTTTTCGGAGCCGTCAAGCTCCGGAGAAAAGGTCATCAACTTCACCTTGCCCTGTCCGGCGGAAATCAGTTCGCGGGCGAAGCCGAGGTCGATCTCGCGCAACGCTTCCACCTTTTGCGAACCGCACCGCTTGGGGTTGAGGAAGGGCCCCACGATGTTGATCGCCAACGGATCGGCGCCGGGCATGGGGCGCTCCATCGCCGCGACCAAGGCGGCGAGGTTGTCCAACATGGCTTGCGGCTCGTCGGCGACCACGCTGGGAAAAAAGCCGGTCACGCCGCAGGAACCGAGCGCCCGGCTCATTTCTTCCAGAGTATGCGGACTGGCGGCAATTTGCGAACAGTCGCACCCGGCGGCGCCGTAGATGTGGGTGTCGATGAATCCGGGCGTGATATAGGCGTTGTCAAAGGGTTTGATCTCAAAGGTGTTGTCCATGGAAAACCCGGAAATGCCACCGACGGCGAGGATCTTGCCGTTTTCGGTGAGCACCCCGGCGTGCTCGATGATGCGATCGGGAGTGATCAACCGATCGGCGGTGTAAAGTACGCGATACCGTTTCTTTTCGTTCATTTTGATTAGCTCCATCGGTAATCAGGAGTACAAGTTGTGCTCCAAATAATCACACTGGATGATTTTTTCCTTGAGTTCATTGGCGCCGTAGAAGTAATGGTTCGCCGCCTCAAAGCCGATGCGCGAATCCGCCGTCATGGTGTTGAGCAGGGTTTGGGCAAGTAGCTTTTCCTCGGCGACCAGCGGGCGGGTCTCCGCGAGTTTTCCGGCATCGCGGAGCCGGATGAAAGCGATCTGGCAGTAGGTACTGCGCAAGCAGCAGTAGGTGCCCTGCGCCCGCGCCCACAGCTCGCGGAAATTGGCTTGGTATTCCGGAGCAAGTTTGTCGCCGATCTCGCGGAGGATAGCCAACGCCTTGCCCCACTGTGAGGAAACCGTATTGAAAGCCAGTTCCATGATCTCGTCGGGATAGTGGCCGTAACCGCCCCAACGCGGGAGATCGTCGTAGGGAATGCCGCAGACCATGCCCGCCGCCAAGCCGGTTTTTTGCGGGTAGAGCAAATTGGCGGGGCCGACGTTTTGGGGCGAGAAGTAGATCTGCTCCACGCTGTAAAACGGCAACTGCCGGAAGGCTTCGCCGAATTCTTTCCAGACGGCGTAAATTTCCTTGCCTGCCGCGCCGAAATCCCGGTTGGCGAGGTCGATCGCCCGGTGATCGATCAATTCGATGTTGCCGCCCGGATAGCCGCCGAGCGTCCACGAGAGCATGAAATCATTTACCCCCTCGGCGCGGAGTTTATCCAAGTGTTCTTCGACCAGCGTCGGCACCGGAACGACCGGGATGCCGCCCATTTCCCAAGAGGTGTTGGCTTGGATCTTGGCGGCGATCCGGTGACCGGAAGCCTTGGCGAGTTTCCACATCCGCTTCGCCTTTTCCCCCGGGCCGACCTTGGATATGGAGTAGTCGTCGACCACCGTCGGATAGCCGAAAATTTCCCCGGTCACGCCGGATTCGCTGACGCTCATGATCTCGACGTCTTTGGGCAAGAGATCGAGCAACTGCTTATCCCAGCGGCTCTGCCACGCCCACGTGTAGGAAATCAGCCGCATCTTGGCGTGGGCGCGTTTCATACCGGCATCGATCGCCCTCATGATTGCCGCAATGCTTTCGGCTTTGGTGTGCTGGGCGCAAACCGGGCACTCGCGATCCATTTCCGGCGGTTCGGAGACCCGGACGTCTTCCGGATCGGGTATGCGGGAGTGGCAGTGGGTGAGGTTCTCGCTCATGGTTATCGTGTAAAAGCCCCCTAATTCCGGCACGGCGCGGCAAAGTTGCTCAATGCCGTCGGAAAGGGCGTCCAACATACCCGGCGCCCACGGGCAGAACGCCCGACTGCCGGTCGAGATCTGCAACGGTCCGCGCCACTCCTCGTGCTCCAGCTTCACCCGGTCGGGAATGCCGCGGGGCTCGTTGAGGTACAAGATCAAACTGATGCCGTATTTGCGGGCGCGGACGGCGATCTCCCGAAGTCGCGCCAAGCGTTCGGCGCACCGGGTGGATAGCGGCATATTCTTGCCCAAGTAGGGAATCAACTGATAGAGGATCACCGGCATCCAGACCGCGTTGATCCCGGAAGCGGCGTAGTCGCGCAATATATTTTCCGGGTAGGGGTCGGGACTTTCGGGGAGCAGGGCGTCACCGTAGACCGCCGAGTAGGAAAAGATCATCCGCAAGTTTTCCCCCTGCGGCGCCTGCGTAAAGGGCTTGTGCCCCAGGTGGCGGAGAAATTCAAAAGGTTTTTCCTGCTCGGCGGGAAGCTGGGCGTCGATCTGCCGCACCACTTGGGCGATCCGGGCGGTGGCTTCGGCTTCCGCCGGGGAAAGTTCCCGGTAGCGCACTTTTTCGCACTGGGGCTTAAAAAAGCTCAATTTGACGAAAAGGAAATCGTCTTCCAAAAGGGTGAATTCCATACGCTCCGGGGTCCAGTCGAGCAACTGGAGCAACTGCTCGTAGTTGAGCAGCTGCCAGTTGTAGCGGATCGTGGTGAGAAATCCGCGCGTCTGGAAGTCTTCAAGCGCCGAATCGTCGCGCACCAATCCCAAGGCGTTGCCCGCCTTGACGATGTTGTCTTCGGTGGTTTCGAGTACCTGCGCCAGTTTCGCCGGGTGGACCCGGTTCCAGTTGCGCCAGATCACCGCCTGAAAGCGGGCGGGAAAGTGCGGGTAGGGCAGCGCGCGCGGCGCATCACCGGCGGGAAGTTCGGAAATCAGCATGGCGTCCTCCATAGAGAATTTTAAGTCAAGGGTTAATATACCCGGAATGGCGCGGTTTTTCAAGCGGTAAAAATGGCGGAAAATGTGATTTGCCCGCTTGATAAATCACTTCCGGCAAGCTATCTTAAACTACGGACGAGTGATCCGGTAAAAAAGAGGCGAAAAAAATTATGACTGAAGAAGAAAAAATGAGCTACGCGCTCGGTATGAATGTCTGCGGAAATTTGCGGGAATTGCCGATCAAAATCAATTTCGACCTGTTCCGGCAGGGCTTCGATGCGGCATTGGCGGATAAACCGGAGTTGGGGCAAACTGACTACGCCAAGGCGATGCGGGAATTTCAGGCGGCGGTGCAACGCGCCGGGCAGGAATCCTTGTCCCGCGCCGCCCGCGCCAATCAGGAAGCCGGCAAGGCGTTTCTGGCGGAAAACGGCAAAAAAAGCGGCGTAGTAACTACCGCAAGCGGCTTGCAATATGAAGTTTTGCAGGAAGGCAACGGCCGTCAACCCGCCCGGACCGACAAAGTTCGCGTGCATTACACCGGGAAATTGCTGGACGGCAAAGTTTTCGACAGTTCGGTCGCCCGGGGCGAACCGGCGGAATTCGGACTCAATCAGGTGATCCCCGGTTGGACGGAGGGCGTGGCGTTGATGAAAGAGGGCGCCAAGTATCGCTTTTTTATCCCTGATAATCTGGCTTATGGCGAACGCGGCGCGGGCGGGGCGATCCCGCCGGGCGCTACGCTGATTTTTGAAGTGGAATTGCTCAAAGTTCTGTGATTGCGAGGATAAAATGAGAAGTGAGCGCGAGTTGCGGGAATTGATTTCCCAGATGACCCTGTCGGAAAAACTTTCCCTCTGTTTCGGCGACGGGAAAGTCAGCAATCACGGTATCCCCCGCTTGGGCATCCGCCCGATCTCCATGAACGACGGGCCGCGCGGCATTCGCCTCGAAGACGGGCGGAACTCCACCGCGTTGCCCTGCGGCATTTCGCTCGCTTGTACTTTCCGGCGCGAAGCGGCGAAAGAGTATGGCAGAGTTTTGGGCGAGGAAACTCGCGCCGCCGGGTATCAGGCGATCCTCGGGCCGGGATTGAATATCATGCGCAGTCCCTTGTGCGGCCGCAACTTTGAGTATGCGGGCGAGGACCCGGTGCTCGCCGGGGAAATGTCCGCCGCCTACATTAAAGGAGTGCAATCGGTCGGCGTCGCCGCCTGTCCCAAGCATTATGCGCTCAACAATCAGGAAACCTGCCGGCATTTATCCAGCGTCAACATCGACGAGCGGAGCATGCGCGAACTTTACCTGCGCGGCTTCGAGATCGTGGTGAAAAAGAGCGAACCGTGGATGCTGATGTCCAGTTACAACAAGGTCAACGGGGTCCACGTTTCCGAAGACGCTCACTTGCAGCAGGAGATACTCAAGGACGAGTGGGGCTTCGACGGCGTCGTCGTTTCCGACTGGGGCAGTACCCATTGTGCCTACC
>JAZTWK010000065.1:0-20061 GCA_045635865.1 Victivallaceae bacterium | reverse complement strand
CGCGACAACAAGATCGGCAAACTCCCCATGGTGGACGCTGCCGGCAAACACAAGGGGCTGTACAGCTACGTGGATGTGCGTTCGCTCATCGAGCGCGACAATCCCGACTATAACCGCGACGCCGATCATCGGCTCCGGGTCGCCGCCGCCGTCGGTCCTTACGACGAAAAGCGCATCGAATTGCTCTATCGCGCCGGCGCCGACGTGTTGGTGCTCGACACCGCCCACGGTCACAGCAAGGGCGTCATCGAAACCTTGCAGCTCATCAAGCGCAACTACGGCGACAAAATCGACGTGGTCGCCGGCAACGTCGCCACTGCCGAGGGCGCCAAGGCGCTCGCCGATGCCGGTGCCGACGGCGTCAAGGTCGGGATCGGGCCGGGTTCGATCTGCACCACCCGCGTGGTGGCGGGCGTCGGCATCCCGCAGGTCACGGCGATCTACAATGCCTGCAGTGCGGTGCCCAGTGATCTGCCGGTCATCGCCGACGGCGGCATCAAACTTTCCGGCGACGTCGCCAAGGCGTTGGCGGTCGGCGCTTCGTGCGTGATGATGGGGTCGGTGCTCGCCGGTACCAGCGAAAGCAACGGCGAAGTCGTGCTGCACCAGGGGCGCAGTTACGTCGCCTACCGCGGCATGGGCAGTCTGGAAGCGATGAAAGCCAACGCCGGCAGTCGGGAACGCTACGGTCAGGACGATGTGGAAAACGACGCCGAGATCGTGCCGCAGGGCATCGAAGCGATGGTGCCTTTCCGGGGCGCGGTGCGCGATGTTATCCATCAGTTTGTCGGCGGCTTGCGTTACAGCTTCGGTTACTGCGGTTCGCGGAACATTCAGGAGTTCCACGAAAAGGCGCGGTTCGTCCGGGTCAGCGCCGCCGGTTTGCGCGAAGCGCATCCCCACGACGTCGTCGTGACCAAAGACGCCCCCAACTACACCAGTCACTAAACCGCCGGTTCCGGCGGAAAGGAGTCCGCAGATGAAAAAGTGGATCTTGTCGGCGCTCGCCGGGGCGGCATGCGCCCTTGCCGGGGCGGATCGCATCGCCACGGTCAATATGGAAAGGATCTTCCGCGAATACTACAAGAGCCGCATCGCCGAAGATGCGATCAAACAGCAGGCGGAAAGTTATCGCTCCTACTTGGCGAAACAGCAGGAGGAGCTCAAGGAACTGCAGAAAAAAATGCTCGACAAGCGCGCCAATTCGCTCAACACCGCGCTTTCGGATGCGGATAAGCGCATCGCCGCCGCCGAGGCAGCCAAGGCGCAGACCGAGTTCAACGAAAAGAAGGCGGAAATCGAGCTTTATGTCGAGGGGCGCGCCGCCGATATGCGCGAGCTGGAAAGCCGCAAGCGGGCGGAGATCATCGCCGATATCAAGCAGGAGATCAGCCGCCGCGCCGTCGCCGAGGGATTCGACTTCGTGTTGGATACTTCCGGCAACACCACCAACGAACTGCCGGCGGTGATCGTTTCTCCCGCCGGTCGCGATCTATCCGACGCGGTGATCCGCGAACTCAACCGCACCCAGAGCAAAGCCAAATAACTCAACCACGAGAGGAATTTTACCATGAAAAAAATTACGCTTTCCGCGGCAGAGATCGCCAAGCTTGTCGAGGGTGAATTGATCGGCGACCCCAATCGGGTCATAACCAGCGTGGCGGGACTCCGTCAGGCGACGCCGGACGATTTGACCTTCGCTTCCAGCAAGCGGATGTTGCCGGATGTGGAAGCCTGTCCGGCACCTATCGTGTTGGTCTGCAAAGAGCTTACTCGCGCCGCTTCCGACTCCCGGACTCTCATCGTCTGCGGCAGTGTCGAGGAGGCGATCGCCAAGGTGTTGGCGCTCTTTGCCGAGGAGCCGCCGGAATGGGAGCGGGGCGTCCACCCCTCCGCGGTGGTTGCTCCCACCGCCAAACTGGGCAAAAACGTGGCGATCTGTGCCAATGCCGTCATCGAAGCCGGGGCGGAGATTGGTGATAATACGGTCATTGGCGCCGGTTGTTACATCGGTCACGACGTCAAAGTCGGTTCCGACTCGATACTCTACCCCAATGTCACCGTGATGTATCGGTGCATCATCGGCAAATATGCGGTGATCCACTCCGGGGTGGTTATCGGCTCCGACGGTTTCGGCTTCATACCCACTCCGAAAGGCTTGGTCAAAGTGCCGCAGACCGGGTTCGTTCAGATCGACGACGATGTGGAAATCGGCGCCAATACCACGATCTGCCGGGCGCGGTTCGGCAGGACATGGATCAAAACCAATGTTAAGATCGACGGTCAGGTGATGATCGGTCACAACGTCATCATCGGCGAAAGTTCCGCCTTGGTGGCGCAGAGCGGCATCGCCGGCAGTACCGAATTGGGGCGGGGGGTGATGCTCGCCGCCAAAGCGGGCGTCGGCGGTCACCTCGTGTTGGGCGACGGCGCCCAGATCGCCGCAGTGAGCGTGACTCACCGCAATATGAAACCCGGCGAAGTCGGCATCGGTTTGCCGATCGAGGGGCAACGGGAATTTATGGCGCGGCTGGCGTTGCCGGTGCGCTTCAACCGTCTCGCCGAAAAAGTCGACAAACTCAAAGCCGAAGTTGAAGAACTTAAAAAGTAGTCTGCTGGCGCTGGTTCTGGCGGTCGCCGGGACGGCGCTCGGCGCCGAGGAGCCGGCGGGCGATCCGTTGCGGAGCGCCGCCGCTTCCGGCGATATCGCGGCGCAACTGGCGCTCGGCAGTGAATACTTTTTCGGGCGCGGCCGCCCGGTCAACTTAATGCTCGCCGTTTACTGGTTCCGCAGTGCCGCCGACCGCGGCAATCCCGAGGCGCAGTACAATCTCGGGTGTTGTTATCTGCACGGTTGGGGCGTGGAGATCGACCGCCGTCAGGCATATTACTATTTGGAAAAAGCCGCCGCCGGCGGAATTCAGGTGGCAAAAGTGGTGATGGCGCAGTTGCGCTACACCGACTTGCCGGAAAGCGTGGGAAGTCCGGGGCGGCTCGCCGCCTTGCCCGCCGAGCCGGAAAAATCCCTCGCCGAGTTGGAAAAACTGTCGTCCGCGGGCGTTCCCGGCGCGGGAGCGACCTTGGCGCAGTTGCTTTACCACGACCCCAAACTTCGGCAGGAGCGCGCTACGGAGATTCGCCGGCAACTTGAAGCGGCTTATCAGCGGGGGGAGTTGGATCCCGAAGCTACCTTGCTCTACTCCGCGGTGTTGAGCGAGGGCATCGGCGGAGCGCCGCGCAGCCGGGAGGCATTTGCGCTTTTGCAAAAGGCGGCGTCCGCGGGCAACGTCGGGGCGCCCGCCCGTATGGCGATGCAGTTGGAATTCGGTTTCGGTTGTACCGCCGATCCGGAGCGGGCGATCGAGCTGTTGCAGCAGGCGGCGAAACTTGATTCGCCGCGCGCCATGGTGCGCTTGGGGCAACTTCACCTTTTGGGTGAGCGCCTGCCGCACGACCCGGCGCGGGCGGTGGAGTATTTCGAGGCGGCGGCAAAGCTGGATTATCCCCCGGCTTGGCGCGAACTGGGCATCTGTTTGGGCGCGGGGATCGGCGTCACCGCCGATCCGGAGCGGGCGTTCGACCTTTTTGATCGCGCCGCCCGCGCCGGCGATATTGAAGCCGCCTACCGGTTGGGGGTGGCGTTTCGAGATGGTTTGGGTGTGGAAGCCGATGATTCGGGGGCATTTTATTGGTTCCGGGTCGCGGCGTTGGCGGATCATCCGGGCGGCATGCGTGAAGCGGGCGCGGCACTGTTGGCGGGGCGGGGTTGCCCGGTCAACCGGAAGTTGGGGGCGGAGTTGATCCAACGCGCCGCCCGCGCCGGAGATTCCGCGGCGCGCAAGTGGCAGGAAGGCAATCGGAGTTATCAGTGATATGGCGGAACAACTTGATCTCGGGGTGGTGATCGCGGCGGGCGGTGTTTCCCGGCGCTACGGCATCGGCAACAAACTTATGGAAATGCTCGGCGATCTGCCGGTGTTGCTCCACCCGGTGCGCACTTATGCGCCGTTGGCGCGCCAAGTGGTGGTGGTCGCCGCCGCGGAACATATCGAAACCTATCGCGCGGCGCTCAAGCGTTATCTGCCGGAAGTTGACGTGACGTTGGTTTTGGGCGGCGCGACCCGCGCCGAGTCGGTGCTCAACGGGTTGTCGGCGTTGAATCCCGACATCCGGTGGGTCGCCGTCGCCGATGCCGCCCGGCCGTTGGGCAGTGCCGCGCAGTTGCGGCGCCTCTATCAGGAAGCGGAAAAGACCGGGGTCGGGGTGATCTCCGGCCGCTATTGCCGCGACAGTTTGAAAAAAGTCAATGCCGCGGGCGAGATCCTTTCCCCATTGGAGCGCGAGGGCGTGTTTCGGGCGGAAACGCCGCAACTTTTTCGCGTCGGGCATCTGCAGACGGCGTTGGGGCAGTTTCACGCCGAAACGATCACCGACGATGCCGAGGCGATGCGCCGGGCGGGATTTGCCGTCCGCGTCTGCCCCGATCCCGACCCCAATCCGAAACTGACGACGCCGGAAGACGGGGCGGAGTTAAGAAAATTATTCATTTTGACGCGATGATTCCTTGCTATTTTGCCTTTGGCAAGGTATCTTTTATTGGCGACAGGGGTTCCGTCGGCAGGGGGCTGACGGAAAGTCGCGTACGGGTGGGGATATTATGGATAGCGTTTTGGCCAAAGAATTTGGCCGTCAGCTGAAAGCGGCGCTGAAATCGGAGCGCTTGAGCCAAATCGAGCTGGCCCGCAAATTGCGGGTTTCCGGCAGTGCCGTTTCGCAGATGGTCAATGGCAAGTTGGCGCCGTCGGCGGAGTGCTTCGACGAGTTGCTGACGTTGCTCGCCGATACGCCGTCGCGGGATAAGTTGATCCGCAAATGGCGTAAGTTGCGGGTCGGCAAATTTGCCGACGCCGTTTCCGAAGTGAGCAATTTCCCGGTGGTGGCGGATGGATATGGTTCGCTCTTTGCCCTGCCGGATTTTGCGTTGGCGGAGTACGACGGCGAAGTGCCGCTTCGCGCTTTTGCCGCCGACAGAAACTACCCGTTGGTCAACTGTCCCGACGCCGCTCCGGAGGCGCAACTTACGGTCACCTTTGCCGCCGCCGATTTGGCGTTGCCTATGGCGGGCGAGGTGGAACTGTACTTGGGCGAACCGGAATCCGCCGGAGCGACCGGTTTGGACTTGATTTATACCGGCAAAGGTTTTATGCTGAATCCGGGATCGGTCACGCCGCTCCCCAAGAAAATTCGACGCAAGTTCCCGGTTTGGGAGTTGCGGTTGCGGCCGCAATTCAAACCAGCGAAATGATAGGAGATCGAGGATATGGGTACGATAAACGGTTGTTGTTGCGGCACGCTCATCGGCTTTCTTCTGGCGGTGATTTTGGCGGCGGCGGCGGTCTTCGGCATTTGGTGTTGGGTCGATCCGGAAGCGAAAAACTCCAGCACCGAGTTCATCGAAAAGAAATGGCAGGACATCAAGGGCAGCGGCGACGCCGCGGTCGAGACGTTGCGGGATAATCAGTAAGTATGGCGATTTGGCTCAATTTGTTGATTTTGGCGGTGGTGCAGGGCATCACCGAGTTTTTGCCGGTGAGTTCCTCCGGACACCTGGCGGTGTTGTCGGCGTTTTTCGGTTTTCGCGGCGAAGAAAGCATCACGATCGAGATCATGTTGCACGCCGGGAGTCTGGTGGCGATCGCGGTATTCTATTTTCGTTTGTTGCTCGGATTTTTCACGCGAAGCCAGTTCCGTTTGCTGTTGATGATAATTTTGGCTTCCATTCCCGCCGGTGTCGCCGGGGTGGCGGTCAAGCATTACGGCGTGATCGAGGATATTTCCGGCTATCTGCCCGCGATCGGCATGGCGTTTTTAGTTACCGCCGTGGTGTTGCACTTGCCGGATAAGGAAAAGCTGATGCAACGCACCACCAAGGGCAGGGAACCGACGGATCTTGCCAATATCTCCTGGAAGCAGGCGGTGGTGATCGGTCTGGCGCAAATGGTGGCGATCCTGCCGGGAATTTCCCGTTCCGGTTCGACGATCAGCGTGGGGTTGCTCAGCGGCTTGAAGCGCGATGCGGCGGCGAGTTTTTCCTTTTTGCTGGCGTTGCCGGCGATCGCCGGAGCGACGCTCTTGGAGTTGGTCAAACTGCTCAAGCACGGCAACAGCGGCTACGCTTTCAGCTATTGCCAGTTGGCGGTGGCGGCGGCGGTTTCCGCCGTGGTGAGTTATTTCGCCTTGCGCTTTTTGGTCAAACTGGTCAATCAGGGGCGGTTGGGCGTCTTCCGCTACTATCTATTCAGTTTGGCGGCGGCGGTATTCATCTACTCGATCTATGGCATGTGCAAGTAAATCATAAGGAGTCGAAAATATGGGCAAGATCGTTCTGATCGGCGCCGGCAAAATGGCAACCGCCATCGCCGGGGGCATGGTGAGATCCGGCAAGTTTGCCGCCGGGGATATTTCGGCGATCGACGTCAATGCCGAAGCGGCGGCGAAGTTTCAAGCCGCCACCGGGATCGTCGCCGGGAAGACGGCGGATCTGGCAAGTGCATCGGTGGTGATTTTGGCGGTGAAGCCGCAGGCTTTGGCGGCGGCGATGCGCGACATCGCGCCGCAACTTGGCGGGAAATTGGTGATCTCCATCGTCGCCGGAGTGCCGGTGGCGAAACTGGCGTCGTTCAACGCCGATGCCCGGTTCGTCCGGGTGATGCCCAATACCCCGGCGCTGGTCGGGCGCGGGGCTTCCGCCTACGCTCCCGGCGCCAACGCCACGGCGGAAGATCGGCAACTCGTCGCCGACATCCTCGGCAGTGTCGGGGTGGCGATTGAGCTCAAAGAGAGCGACTTGGATGCGGTCACCGCGCTGTCGGGCAGCGGTCCGGCTTACGTTTTTGAATTCATCAAGGCGCTCGCCGACGGCGGCGTCGCCGAGGGGTTGAGCCGCGACTGCGCCGATATGTTGGCGGTGCAGACCGTGTTGGGCGCGGCGGAAATGGTGTTGCGCACCAAATTGCACCCGACCGTGCTCAAGGATCAGGTGACCAGCCCCGCCGGGACGACGATCCGGGCGTGGGAAGTTTTGGAAGCGGGCGCCTTTTCCGGTCTGGTGATCGAAGCGGTGCGCGCCGCCGCGGAGCGTTCGCGGGAGTTGGGAAAATGACTCCGGAAATCCCCGGCGAGATCCTTTCGGTGGTCATGCCGGTCTACAACGAAGCCGACACGATCGAGGAGATCATCCGCCGGGTGCTGGCGCGCCCGGAAGTGGGCGAATTGATCGTCGTTGACGATGCTTCGACCGACGGCAGTTGGGATAAAATGCAAGTTTTTGCCCCCGACCGCCGGGTGAAATTGCTCCGGCAGGAAAAGAATCAGGGCAAGGGCGCGGCGTTGGCGCGCGGTTTTGCCGCCGCCACGAAAGATTTGGTGGTGGTGCAGGATGCCGATTTCGAGTACGACCCCTGCGATTACCCCCAACTTCTGGCGCCGCTGTGCTCCGGGGAAGCCGACGTGGTTTACGGTTCGCGGTTTATGAGCACGCCGGGGCAGGTGCGCTACTTCCGCCACGAAATGGGCAACAAGGTGCTCACTTTCTTTTCCAACTGGTGCTCGGATATTCATTTATCCGATATGGAAACCTGCTACAAGGCGTTCCGCCGCGAAGTGGTGCAAAATCTTAACTTGGTTTCCCGCCGCTTCGGGATCGAGGTGGAGATCACCGCCAAGATCGCCAAGGCGCGGTGTTTGAAAATTTGGGAAGTTCCCATTTCCTACCGTCCCCGTCGCTACGACGCGGGCAAAAAAATCACTTGGCGCGACGGACTGGCGGCGCTGTGGCACATCTTGCGCTTCAACTGCTTCACGCGCGAAAAATCCACCCGCAAAGTTGAGTGGAAAAAACTTTTGGGCGACGCGGATACCCGTCGATGAGCCGCGTTTTCCCCATTCCGGAAT
Organism: Victivallaceae bacterium; assembly: GCA_045635865.1. GTDB lineage: Bacteria > Verrucomicrobiota > Lentisphaeria > Victivallales > Victivallaceae > UBA1784. The sequence continues at coordinate 12,108 of JAZTWK010000065.1, read as the reverse complement.
TCTGCTGGACGGTGCGCCGGATGCGCTGGTGGCAACGGTGCCGCCGGGGATATTTCTACCACTATTACGGCAGTTTCGGCGGTCATGATGAAAGTTCGCCGCGCCGGGTGCGCGAACTTTATCTTGCCAAGTGCGCACTGCCGTTGAAAGTCTACTGCCGCTACGTGCTCGCGCAAGCGTTTCGCCGCCAATTTTATGCCCCGCTGGATCCGGAAACTCCCCCGCCCGCCGCTACGCTGTGGGAAACGAGCTTTGCGCTGATGCGCCGGGATTTTGAAATGTTTCTTTCCGGGCGGGGCGTGCCGCGCTTACTGATCGCCGATTGGCTCGACCGCGAGGTTTCCCCCGGGGAAAAGTGGGAGCTTTGCGAAGCGGCGTTGCGTTGCCACTGCGCCGCTTGGGATGAGCTCGCTCAAAAATTGCTGACGGATATCCCGCCGGAGTGCCGGGTGTTCGTGCCGACTCCGTTGCGGGTGCAGATCGGCGAGTTGGCGACGGCGCTCGCGCCGCTGGTCGCCTACCGCAGTTCCGGAGTGCTGATGCTGTGGGAAAGCACCGGCAGTGCCGCCGACGGCGCACTGATCGCGGCGCTGGGGAAGTTCGCCGCCGCCCAACAATGGAACTTGGTGCCGGGGGCGGTGCGCAGTTGCATCCTCAATTCTGCCGGAAAACTGGAAGTTTTGGACGATTCCGGCGGCATCTCCCCGGCACTGCGCCGGATCCGCGACAGCGTTTCGGAAATGGTTGCGGCGATCCGCGCCGACGGTTCGGTCGACGAGGCGGATTTTTCCTGCTCGAGCACCGAGTGCGAAAATTGCCGGTTTGTCCACCTGTGCCGGGGATAAATGCTTGCAGAAGTTGTGGCGGGGTGATATTTTATACCGAAACAATCCGGGGGCGAAAGTTGAGTTTGGTGAATTATTATATCCATGTGCCGTTTTGCCGCCGCAAGTGCGGTTATTGCGCGTTTTACTCGGTGGAAAACGCCGCGCCGGAATATGTCAACGCCTATCTCGATCACTTGGAAAAAGCGTTGCGCCAATCGGAGTTGCCGCCGGGCGACACGCTCTATTTCGGCGGCGGCACCCCCACGCTTTTGGATGAGGTCCGCTTGGAAAAGTTGCTCGCTTTGGCGCGGGAACTCTTGCCGCTGACCCCGGAGGCGGAAATTTCGATCGAGGCGAATCCGGAAACCCTCAATCCAAATAAACTTGAGATACTCCGCCACGGAGTCAATCGCATCAGCGTCGGGGTGCAGAGTTTCGACCCGCGGATCCGGGAAACGCTGGGCAGAAATTGCTCGCAAGCGGCTCTGGAAAGCGCGTTGGAAATGGTTGCGCGCGCCGGATTTCGCCACTTCAACTGCGATCTGATCTACGGTGTGCCGGGGCAGAGTGTTTCCGGCTGGGCGGAGGATGTGCGCCGGGCGATCGATTCCGGGGTCGATCACGTTTCGGTCTATGCGCTGACCCCCGAGGAGGGCAGTCGGCTCGGCGGCACGTTCCAAACCGACGCCGAAGCCGCCGCCGATATGGACGAGGCGGCGGAAAGTCTGCTCACCGCCGCCGGATTGGCGCGTTATGAAGTTTCCAACTACGCCCGCCCCGGCGGTCGCTGTCGCCACAATCAGCAGGTGTGGCGGGGCGGATTGTTGCGGGGCTTCGGTCCGGCGGCGAGCAGTTTCGACGGCGCCGATCGCTCCACCGAGTGCGCCGATCTGGCGGCGTGGCTTGCCGGAACTCCGCCGGAAGTCGATCGCATTTCCGCCGACCGCCGCCGCGAGGAAATTTTTGCCGTCAATTTGCGCACGGTAGAGGGGTGGACGCCCAAGTTGTGGAGTCAAGTCGGCGTTGCCGACGCATGGGAAAATCGTTGTCGCCGGGGGCGGGAAAGCGCCGCGCGTTTCCCCGGCTGTTGGCAGGTGGAAAAAGCGCGCATTGCGCTCACGGTGCAAGGATTGAAATTTTGGGATAGTATCGCGGGAGATTTGTTGATATGAGTATGGAAAATACGCCGTTTGTGCCGTTCAAGCGTTACCGGGTGGTCATCGCCTACGACGGCACGGATTACAGCGGGTGGCAGATCCAAAAGCACTCGCTCGCCATTCAGGAAAAACTGCAGAAAACCCTGACCAATCTTTACGATCGTCAGGAAATCCACCTGATCGGGTGCAGCCGCACCGATCGGGGAGTTCACGCCCAAGGTTTCGTCGCCAGCTTTCTCGTGCCGGAACGTCCGGATATCCCGCCGGATAAACTGTTCAAGGCGGTCAATCATCAGATGCCGCCGGATATCAAGTTGCGGAGCGTCGCCGAGGCGCCGTTGGAATTCAACGCCCGCTACGACGCCTTGGGCAAGGCATATACCTACATCCTCAACAACGGGGCGGAGTCGCCTTTCCTCAACCGCTATTCGTGGCGGCCGATCCACCACTTGGATGCGGAAAAAATTCGCGCCGCGGCGGCGAGGTTGACCGGCACGCACGATTACTCCAGCTTCGTCGTCGAACGGCGGGAGATCCCCGATGCGGTGCGGACGATCTACCGGATCGAAGTGCAGGAATTCGGCGACCTTATCACCGTGTCCTTTGTCGGCAACGGCTTCCTCTACAAGATGATCCGCTGTCTCATCGGCACGTTGGAATGGGCGGGGGCGGGCAAACTCACCCCCGAGCAGGTGACGGCGATACTGGAAGCGAAAAACCGGCTCGCCGCCCCGGAAACGGCGCCCCCCAACGGCTTATTCCTGATGCGCGTCTTTTACGACGAAAAGAGTCTGGCGGAGTACCATTTGACCGGACTGCCGTTTCTCGAATTCGGCGAGTTGAAAGTGGGGGCGGATGATCCGCAGTAATTCCTACTCCAACATAATGGAACGGAACTTGGCGATATCCTCATCGGTAAAACCTACCGAGCGGACATAACCCTCGATCTTCTCGTTGATCGTTTTGCCGGGGAACTGGTCAAACCCCTCGATCAAATGATTGAAAAGCCGCGCGTGATTGAAGCGGGCGCTCTTGTTCCAAAATCCGGTGCTTTCCCAGTCGAGGTAGAGTTCCTCCTCGGATACGCCGAGCAGACCATTCAGGATAAATGCCAGCGCGCCGGTGCGATCCTGCCCGGATATGCAGTGAAACGAAATGGGATAATTTTGCGGATCGAGAAAGAGCTCGAAATCCTTTTTGAACGCGCCGCGGCCGAAAGCGCGTTGCATATATCCATATTGACTTGAGGATATGTGCACATAATTGATTTTTTCCCCCGCCGGACTGCCGTTCATGCCGAAGCACTCTTTGTCGTTGCGCAGATCGAGTTCGGTTTTGATGCCGAGGTAGTCGGTGATGTAAGTCGCCATGAGGGGCGAAAGGCGATTTTTGCCGGGCTTCTGGTTGCCTTTTTCGGGGTCGCCGGAAGCGTTGTCGTTCCACCCGGCGCTACGGAAGATCATCCCCTGCCGGACCCGCTTGCCGTTGAGTCCTACCCGACCGCCGACGTCGCGGAAATTCGGCACGCCGTTGACGCGGATGAGGCGCGGAGCAATATCCTCGGTGCGGAACGAAACGACCGGCGAACCGATCTTGCCGGAAGTGCTTTCCGCCGTCACCTGCCAGTAATAATCCTGCGCGATTTTCAGATTGCCGAGCTTGATGCTGGTTTTGTTGTTCTGCACCGGAATTGATATCGCCGGGCAGAAATCGGGTTTTTCCGAAATGGTGACGGTAACATTTTTAGCTTTGCTGTCGGATAATTTCCACGCGAGGGTGACTTTTTCCGGATAGTATCCGGCTTTGACCAATTCGGCGCGTTTATCCTTGTCGGCAAAAAAGCTGATCCGCTCTTCGCGCGGCAGGGCAAGATATTTTTTCTGGGCGGCGTTGAGCAGCGGCACGACTTTGCCGGTCGCCGGAGCGGTCACGGTGATCCCCGGATAATTGCCGATGCCGCCAGAAACGGTGGCGTTTTCGATCGGCTTATCGCTGACGGTGAGGTAAAGCAACTCGCACTTGCCCAAGTCCGCGCCCCAAAGCAGACCACTAAAACCTAAAACAAGAAAAACCGCGAGCTTTTTCATAACCAAAATCCTTTCGGCGGTGAGTCCATATTTACCCCAAATATATATCCGGACGACATTTTTTTCAACTGTGCGCGCGAATTTTTATTGTAAAAGCGCCGAAGCGGAATTATATTTACTCGTCAAGCCGGTACTATCCGGATTTACGGGGAAATACGCGAAACCAGAACCAAGGAGCAGAAAATGAAAATCGATCCTAAATCCAAAACCGCCGCCAATCTCGCTTTTGCCTTCGCCGGTGAATCCCAGGCGCGCAACAAATACAGCTACTTCGCCAGCCGCGCGAAAAAAGACGGCTACGAACAGATCGCCGCGATTTTTGAAGCCACCGCCAACAACGAAAAAGAACATGCCAAACTCTGGTTCAAAGAGTTGGACGGCATCGGCGACACCGTCGCCAATCTCGCCGCCGCCGCCGCCGGTGAGCATGAAGAATGGACCGAAATGTACAAGAACTTCGCCGAAGAAGCGGATGCCGAGGGTTACACCGAACTGGCGGCGCGTTTCCGGCTGGTCGCCGCGATCGAAAAGCGCCACGAGGAGCGCTATCGCAAGTTGCTCAAAAACATCGAAAGCGGGGAAGTTTGGGTGCGCACCGGCGCCCGCCGCTGGGAGTGCCGCAACTGCGGTCACGTCTATATCGGCGATCAGGCTCCGGAAGTCTGCCCGACCTGCGCTCACCCGCGCTCTTTCTTTGAAATCGAGGCGGAAAACTACTGAGTTTACCGTTTGCGAAATGGATACGGAGCGGAGTGATCCGCTCCGTTTTTTTTAGCCGCGGGGGTGGAATTTTTTGTGGACGGCGAGCAGTTTGCTTTTGTCCACGTGGGTGTAGATCTCGGTGGTGGCGATGTTGGCGTGGCCGAGCATTTCCTGGATCACCCGCAGATCGGCGCCGTGGCTGAGCAGGTGGCTCGCAAAGCTGTGGCGCAATGTGTGGGGGTGGATGTTTTTGTCAATCCCCGCCAGTTGCGCCGCCAGTTTGACCACCTGCCAGATGCGTTCGCGCTCCAGCGGCCTGCCGTGGTGGGAGATCAGCAAGGTCGAGCAGGGGGGACGGTCGCGCAGCAGGTCCGGTCGGGCACTATCCAAGTAGCGGCGGATCAGCCGCAACGCCGGGGCGCCCACCGGCACGATCCGGGTCTTGTTGCCCTTGCCGGTCACCCGCAGTAAACTGGTTTCAAAGTCGATCGCGTTGAGCGGCAAGGCGGCGATTTCCGACACCCGCAAGCCGGAGCTGTAAAGCAATTCCAGAATCGTCCGGTTGCGCAGTTCCAACGGATCGCCGCTGCGACTGCTGAAAGCGTTGAGCAGGGCGTCAACTTCGCCTTCGGTGAGGAATTCCGGCAACTTGCGCCACAGTTTGGGGCTGTCGATCAACTCGGCGCAATCTTGCGGCGCAAGTTTTTTCTCGACCAGATAGCGGTAGAGCATTTTGAGCGACACCAAGTGGCGGGCGATAGTGGTGGAACTCAAGCGGCGATAGCGCAGATCGTCGAGGTAGTCGAGCAGCGTATCGTAATCCGCTTCGGCAAAGGAGTGCTTGCCGCGCCCGCCGAGAAATTCGGCGCAGTCGCCCACATCCCGACCGTAAGCGGCGGTGGTGTTGACGCTCAAGCCGCGCTCAATGGTGAGAAAATCGGTGAAATAGCGGATCTCGGTGGCGAAATCCATAGTGATTTCACTGTTTTTCCGAGCGCCGCCGACCGTAACGGTGGCACTCCTGCAGATACTGCACCGCCTCGGTGGCGTTGTCGACGATCTTGAAAAGGTTGACGTCTTCGGGGTCGATCATTTCCGCCGGAACCAGCGTTTCCCGCACCCAGCGGTCGAAACCTTCCCAACACTTCTTGCCGACCAGAATGATCGGAATGAGGTTGATTTTTTTGGTCTGCACCATGGTGAGCATTTCGGATACTTCATCCATCGTGCCGAAGCCGCCGGGATAGACGATGATGGCCGTCGAGTACTTGAGGAAAGTCAGCTTGCGGATGAAAAAGTAGCGAAAATTCAGCGACATCGTCTGGTAAAGATTGGGGGTCTGCTCGCAGGGCAGTTGGATGTTCAAGCCGATGGATTTGCCGCCGGCTTCAAATGCTCCGCGGCTGGCGGCTTCCATGATGCCGGGGCCACCGCCGGTGATGACGCCGTAACCGGCTTTGACCAACAACTGCCCCAGTTCCTGCGCCGAATTGTATTCCGGGGTATCCGGTTTGGTGCGCGCTGAGCCGAAAACCGACACCAGCATATCCTTGATTTGCGACATTTCGTCAAAGGATTCGGTGATTTCCGCCATCATGCGCAGGACGCGCCAGGCATCCATGTGCATAAATTCATAGCAGGTCGAGAGACTGTCGTCAGATAGATCGGGAACCATAACTATTTCCTCCTGTAATAACGGGTTGCTACTTGTGGGCGCATTCCCAGGCGATTTTTGCCGCCTGTCGGGCGGCATCGCCGTCTTGCGCGGTAAGTTGCTCGGTCAAACTGGCGAGGTCGGCCTCCACTTCCGCGCGCCGGGCGCCGCCGGGCAGGATCTTTTCCAGCTCGGCGGTGATTTTGCGCGGCGAGAAGTAGCATTGCAGAAGTTCGCGGTAAACTTCCTTATTTAAAATAATGTTGGGCATGACGAAAAATCCCCGGTAGAGCCGGACGAATATCCCCGCCAGCATCAGCGTAAAGTAGTTCAGCTTGTAACCGGCGACCAACGGCAGACCCGAGAGCGCCGCCTCGACCGTGACCGTGCCGCTGGAAGCGATCCCGGCGATCGCCCGCCGCAAGTGCCGCGAAGTGTCGCCGACCGAAAGCTCGATTTGCGGCAGTTCGGGGTGGCGGCGGGAAAAGCGGTCGATGATCTCCCGACACTCGGCGGCGGATTTTTCCCGGGGCGCCGTGAGGTGAAAGTGCATTTCGGGATGCGCGGCGCGGATCCGGATCGCCGCCCGCAGCATCGGCGGCAACAGCCGGGAGATCTCCGAGTGGCGACTGCCGGGCAGCAACAGTATTTCCTGCGGATCGCGGGGGAACTCCCCGTCGCGTGCCCGCCGCTCCGCGACGATGTCCACCAGAGGATGACCGACGAAGCGCGCGGTGTAACCCTTGGTGGCGTAAAATTCCACCTCAAAGGGGAAGATCACCAACATTTCCGCGCAGACCCGCGTCAGGGTCTTGATCCGGTGCTTGCCCCAGACCCAAACTTGGGGGGAAATGTACCAGATCACCTTGATCCCCAACTTGTGCAACTGCTTGGCAAAGCGGATGTTGAAGCCGGGGTAGTCGATCAGCACCACCGCGTCGGGCCTTTCCCGCTTCGCCTCGCTCACGAGATAGCGAAAAATGCGGATAAAGGTGAATATCTGCTTGAAAACCTCAAAGAATCCGACCACTCCCAACTCGGAAGAATCGACTTTTACGTCGATCCCGGAGTTGATCATGTTGACTCCGCCCATGCCGGAAATTCGGATCTCTTCGCCGGCTTCGGCGGCGATTTCGCGCAATTTGGCGCCCAGCCGCGCCCCGTAGAGGTCGCCGGAAGATTCCCCGGCAATGATCCAGATGTTTTTCATCAGTCGATATATCCGTAAGCAATTCGCGCGGGATTTTCCCGCACCTTGCATACTCTACTTTAAAAGCGCGGTTTTTTCAAGTCGGCGGCGGAGTTTTTTCGACTCCGCCGCCGGAAAAAGAACTACTCTTTGACGCACATGACCTGATAGGCGCCGTCGGTGATGACGCACCCCTCGGTCTCATGCTCGAAGCCGGGGAAGGCGGCATCCCAATCCTGCAACGACTGCAAATAGGCGATGCGCGGGCAATTCTCGCGGTCGAACCTTTCCCCCGACATCACCATCGGGATACCCGGCGGGTAGGGGATGATCGCCGTGGCGCTGACCCGCCCCGGCAACTGCTCCAACGGCAGGGTCTCCACCTCGTCGGCGACGAGCCGCGCAAAGGCTTCGCGGGGGATCATCGCCGCTTCGGGCAGCGTTTCATAGGCGGCATTCAGCCGCGCGGTCGGCTGGTGGTCGCGGATGAAGTCAAACATCCTTTCGCCCAGATCCCGCAATCCCAAGCGAGCGTATTGCGATGAGTGAAGCGGGAGTTCCGGGAAAAGTCGGACGACCGGCACGTTGGCGTCGTAGGCGCGCTTGAAATTGAGCAGCGCGTTGAGCAACGTCACCCATTTCCCCCGGGTGATGCCGATGGAAAAGAGGAACATCAACTGAAAATCGGTCGACCGGGTCGGCACGATCCCCTCGCGGTATAAATAGGCGCTGACCAGTTCCGCCGGCACCCCGAAGTCGGCAAATTTCCCCGTGGAGTCGATGCCGGGAGTGAGGATGCTCACCTTGATCGGGTCGAGCATAACGTACTGGGAATCGATGCCGGAAAAACCGTGCCAGGCTTCCTGCGGATCGAGCCACCAGTACTCCTGATGCGTCGCCAGTTCGGCGTGGGGGACGTCGGCGAAATCCACCCAGCGGCCGCGATGCTGGATCCGGGGAGCGTTCCACAAGGTGAAAAACCAGTCGTGCTTTTGGTGAAATTCCCCGGCGGTGCGGGCGAGCGCCTGCCGGAAGTCGATCGCTTCGTCGATCACTTCGCGGGTCAGCGCGGGACCGCTATCCGCCATGGTCTTGACCGCGACGTCGTTGGAAGCGCAAATGGCGTAGAGCGGCGAGGTGGTCGTGTGCATCATGTAAGCCTGATTGAAGTGGTCGAAATCCACCGGCTTGCGCCCCTGCCGGATGTGGATGAAGCTCGACTGCGAGAGCGCGGTCAGCAACTTGTGGGTGGAGTGGGTGGCGAAAACCGTCGCTCCGGTTTTCCGCCCCCGGGCGTCGTCGCGCATGGCGAAGCAGTGGCGGTAAAGCGGGTTGAACCGGGCGTAGGCGTACCACGCTTCGTCAAAGTGGATCCGGTCGACGGATTCATCCAAGGCGCGCTCCACCTTGGCGGCGTGATAGCACAAGCCGTCGTAGGTGCAGTTGGTGACCACCGCGTAAGGCAATTTTCGCTCGGGGTCGGCGCCGGAAGCTTTCAGCCGGGCGGCGAGCACGTCGCGGCGCATCGCACTGCCGGGGATCGGACCGATGATACCGTAGGCGTTGCGGCTGGGCAACAGATAGATCGGGCGGGCGCCGGTGATGATCAATCCCTGCTCGATGGATTTGTGGCAGTTGCGATCGCAGAGCACGAATTCGCCCGGCGGAATGGTCCCCTGCATGATCGTGCGGTTGGAGCCGGAAGAGCCGACCACCCCGGCGAAAGAGAGATCGGCGCCGAAAACTTCCGCCGCCATTTTTTCACTTTCCTCAAACGCCCCGGTGTGATCCAAGAGCGAACCGATGCTGCTCCGCTCGATCCCGGTGTCGGTGCGAAAGAGATTTTCGTCGTAGAAATCGTAGAATTTCTTGCCCACCGCGCTCTTGGTGAAGCCGATCCCGCCCTGGTGCCCGGGCGCCGCCCACGAGTATTCGTGAAATTCGGTGTCGTAATCGGCGATCGCGGCAAAAAGCGGCGGGAGCAGATTCTGCCGGTAGCGGCTGATCGCCGCCAAGATCCGCCCGGCGATGAAATGGGGGGAGTCCTCAAAGATCCAGACAAATTCCGCACTGTACTGCAGATATTTTGCCGAGATCAACTCCGCGCACCCGGAGCGGTCGGCGAGCAGAAACACCGGAACTTCCGGCAGATGTTCGCGGATGGTCCGCAAAACGTGGAGCGCCGAAACTTCGGTCTGGCGTTCCGGGAGTTCCAGCGACAACAGCACGGCGTCGATATCCGGGCGGTTGACGATCAGCGGCAGGGACTCCGCGTAGCTGGTGGCGGCGTCAACTTCGAGATCCGCCGCGTGCAGTTCCGCCGCCAGCCGATTGACGGCGGCGCTCAACACCGGGCTGGTGGAAGTGGGGCGGTCTTCAATTACTAAAACCTTGCGGTTGTTTAAATTAAGCATAATAATAATTTTCCTTTCCAAGTAATCAGGCTCACAGTGAAATAACGTGTAAACCGTTGAGAATCAAGGCAATAATTGCAATAATGATCAATATGGCGGCGCCGATCAGTTCCGCTTGGGTAAAAAGCGGTTCGGCAGCACCTTCGGTGCGACGGGCGTTGCGCCGCGCCCAGATGAATACCGGGATCCCCAGCGCCATGATGATGCAGGCGGTCGCCAAGTATTTCACCCCGGCGGCGTAGATCATCCACAGCGAATAAAGCGATCCCGCCACGCCGCAAAAGAGCGCGTACGAGCGCGAAAATCCGGCGGCGGTAAACTTCCGGTCGGCGGCGAGTTTCCACAAATAGAGCGTACACGCCATATAGGGCGGCAGGATCATGACCGAGGTCACCGACAACATGGTGTTCCACGCGTTTCCGGCAAAGTAGACCAAGATCATCGTCAACTGCATGATCGTACTGCTCACCCACAGCGAAGCCCCCGGCGCGCCGTGCTGATTGACGCTCCGGAAAAACGCCGGGAAGGTGTCGTCGTTGGCGGCGGCGTAGGGGATCTGCGCGATCAAAATGGTGAATGCCAGCCAACTGCTCAAAATGGCGATGACGACGCCGAGATTCATCACGACTCCGCCCCACGGATGCCCGACCAGAGATTGGAGCAATCCGGCGGTGGCGGGGTTGGCGGTCGCCGCCAGTTCGTTTTGGTGGAAACTGCCGAAGGGCAGTACCGAGAGCAAAAAGTAAAAGCCGAGACAGATGACGAAGCCCAACAGCGTCGCCATGCCGACCGCGCGTTGACTTTTGGCGTGGTCGGAGACCACCACCGCGCCCTCGATGCCGATGAATACCCACAAGGTCACCAGCATGGTCGATTTGATCTGACCGAGCATAGAGCCGAGGGGGCGGACGTGTTCGGCGGCGTCGGCGAGACTGCCCGACATGTCAAAGGTGAAAAATTTCCACTTGAAAAACGCCAGCGCCACCAGTACAAAGAGCGTGAGCGGCAACAATTTGCCGATCGTGCCGATGACGTTGAGCGCGCTCGCCTGCTTCATGCCGCGCCAGACGGCGAAGTTCATCAGCCAGATGATCACCGAGCCGCCGATGATCGAGGCGAAGTTGTTGCCGCCGGTGAAAACGCCGGGGAAGAAGTAGTTGAGCGCATCCATGAGCAAGACGGCGTAGCCGACATTGCCGAAGATGTTGCTCAGCCAGTACGCCCACGCCATTTGAAATCCGGCGAAGCGCCCGAAGCCCAACCGGGCGTAGGCGTAAATGCCGGTGGTGGCGTCCGGGCGGACGACTCCGAGAATGCGAAACGTGTTGACCAAAAAGAAGATACCGATACCGGTTATCCCCCAAGAGATCATTACGGCGCTGACCGCGGCGTCTTGCGCCATATTTTGGGGCAGGCTGAATACGCCGCCGCCGATCATGGCGCTGACGACCAGCGCCGTCAGGGCGATCACCCCCAATTTACGATCTGGGTTTGACATAAATAAATCCTTTTAAATAAATGTGTTACTTGATGAAGTTTGGCGCGCTATTCGGTGCGTTCGTTGCCCGGCACCGTCCGCCACGAGGCCGCCTGGATGCGCGGATCTTCCGCTCCGGCAATGCGAAGCTGCAGGAGTTGCACTTCGCCGGTCTGGGTGTCCAGTTTTGCCAAGACCTTGCGGCCGTGACTGCCGGGACCGTATTGAGGCGATTCGGCATCGACTTCCGCCGCCAACAAGGCGAAGCGGTTCGGCGCGAAATTTTGGGTGGTGGTTGCCCAACCGGAAATCAGCAGTGCGGCGATGCCGATGATCGTCGCGGCGATGAGCTTTTTTGCGGGCGGATGAGCGGTTTCGGGTGATTTCATTTTCTTTCTCCTCTTGTGTTTTCGGTATCCTCTTTACCGGCGGGGCGACTGCTCCGCGTAAATCAACATAGGGTAACGGCAAATGATAATCAAGAAAAGTTTGCCTTTTTGCCGCCGAGGGTGTATATTAATTACTGGAAGTAATTAGAAAAAACGTCCGCCGACCGAGCGATCGGTCGCGGAAAGTAAAGACAGGGGATCTCCGCCGTGTC
>JAZTWK010000064.1:0-3844 GCA_045635865.1 Victivallaceae bacterium | reverse complement strand
AGCCATGTCGTTCTGTGAGCCAAGGAGTTGGTGAGTTTAATTGTCTTCCTAAGACCGCTTGGCCTCCGACTTGCATGGGTACGCCGTTGCTCTTGGGGGCGTTGGATTTCGCCCCGGGCTTTGACGGGAACTGGCGCCATCCGCTCACCAACAGCGCGTTGCTGATCGACCGAAGCGGCAACCTCATCGGGCGTTACGACAAATGCCACCGGGTGCCGTTCGGGGAATATGTGCCGTTCCGCCGCTATCTGCCGGAAAAAGTGGTCAAAATGCTCGATATGGGGCGCGACCTCACCCCCGGAGTCAGCCACATCCCGCTGGATATCCCCGGCGTCGGCAAGGCGGGGGTGATGATCTGCTTTGAAAGCGTTTTCAGCTACATCGCCCGGAGTTGTGCGCTCGACCGGGCGGATTTCCTCCTCGTCGTTTCCAACGACGCGTGGTATCCCACGAGTTCCGAGCCGGAACAGCATTTGGCGAATGCCGTTTTGCGGGCGATCGAAAGCGGATTGCCCATGGTGCGGTGCGGCAACAACGGCGGCTCGCTCGTCGTCACTCCGCGCGGGGAAATTACCCAGGTGTTGGAAGTTCCCGGCGAAGAATCCCGCCCGGAATTGCGCCGGGGGCGGGGCTTCCGCCAAGTGGAGATCGTCGTCGCGGAACGGGCGCTGACCCCGTTTGACCGCATCGGCGAAATTCCGTTGTACGGGTTGTTGGCAATACTGCTCTTGGCGGGGATCAATTCTCTAAACGCCGAGGCGCGGCGCCGCCGGCATTTGATCGAAAAACTCGCGGAATGACCGCTTATTTCGCCGCGGATCATTCTGAATTACGCATTCTGTCAGGAACGGATCAAAAGGGAACCGACGGACGGTCAACCGCCGCAGAGCCAACATATCAGATAGATGCACGCAACTCCGGCGGCGAGTATGAGCAGTATTAGCGCCGTCGCCGCGACCAAATATGTCGCCGCTTTCAGAAAGTGCAGCACGATAACAACCTCCCCGATTATTGGAGTCGAACTCGACTTTATCCATCTCTTCGCCCGATGCGGCGTCATGGGTGATTTTCGGCACCGCGGGCAAAGAGTTTTTCCACTTCAGTTACGAGCAACTTTTCCACTTCGGCAAAATTGGCGGCGGCGATCGTCGCTCCGCCCGCCAAAAGATGCCCGCCGCCGTTGAAATGGCGGGCGATATCCAAAATCGGATAGGCGGAGTCCTTGCTCCGCAACGAGATCTTGAAATTGCCGCCGCTGGTGTAGATGAGGGCGGCGACCACCACCGAATCGATGCTCCGCAACAAGTCGATGAGATTTTCGCTCTCTTTGAGGCTGAAGTGGTGCTTTTGCAACAATTCCGGGGCGAGGTAGGTGTAAACGAACTTGCCGGCGCAGGAAAACTTCAGGTGGTTTTCGATGATGTCCGCCTGCAGTTCCAACTGGTTGAGCGGGTTGCTGAAATACACCGCGTTGACCAACTTTTCCAGCTCCGCCCCGGCGTCGAGCAACTGCGCCGCCACGCGCATCGCCGCCCCGCTGGTATTGGAAAAGCGGAAACCGCCGGTGTCGGTGATCATGCCGAGCAGCAACAAGGTGGCGACCGCTACCGAGAGCGGGCGGTCATAACTCATCGCCAGTTTCGCGGCGAGTTCCGCGCAACTGCTGGCTTCGGGATCGACCCAACTGTGAGCGGCGACGACGTCGCTGTTGCGGTGGTGGTCGATGTTGAGGAGTTTTTCCGGCGGGATCGTCCCCAGTTCGGGCAGAAAACCGATCCGACCGACCGCGGCGCAGTCGAGCAACAGCACCCGGTCGAAATCCGTCACCGCGCCGAAATCCTCGACCGAGAGCGCCCCCGGGCACAACTCGCGGTAGCGGTGGGGTACGGACTCCGGCAAAAAGACTTCCGCCGCCTTGCCCTGCTCGCGGAAAAACTGCCGCAGGGCGAAGCTGGAAGCCAACGCATCCCCGTCGGGGCGGACGTGGGTGAGGAGCAAAATCTTTTGCGCCGCATCCAGTTCCCGGCGAATGGCGATCAGCGCAGGTTCACTCATGGCGCTTGGCGGCCTCGGCTTCCAAAATTTCCAACACCCGGTCGCCGGCGGCGATCCGCGTGTCCTCTTTGAAGCAGAGTACCGGGGTGTGCTTGAATTTCAGCGCCGCCGCCAACTTGCGTTGCCACTCCGGGCGGCGCAACTCGATCTCGTGCAACGCCGCCTCGCGGGTGGAGTGCTTGCCGCCGAAAATGCTGAGCATCACTGTCGCGTTGCGCAGATCGACGGAGGATTTCACCTCCGTCACCGATACCAGCATTCCGGCGGGAAAAAATCCCTCGCGCTCCAAGAGGTTGGCGAGTTCGCGTTTGAGCAACTCGTTTACCCGGGTAAGACGATCGACTTTTTGCGGCATATCACAACGACGCTTTTTTCAGTTCGATTTCGTAAATCTCGATCTCGTCGCCCTCGACGAAGTCGATGAAGTTATCCAGCTTGATGCCGCACTCCAACCCGGCTTTCACCTCGTGAACGTCGTCGCGGAAGTGGCGCAAACTGGCGACTTCGCCGTTGTAGATCAACTCCTTGTTGCGGCGCACCCGCGCCTTGGCGCCGATGCGGACGATGCCGCTGTCGACCCGGCAACCGCAGATCTTCGGACCCTTGCTCAACTCGAAAATCTGCAAGATCCGCGCGGTGCCGAGCACCTTTTCGCGCTTTTCCGGTTCCAGTTTGCCGGCGAGGGCGTCGGTGATGTCCTCGAGCAATTCATAGATGATGCTGTAGAGCCGATACTCGACTTTGCGCTTTTTGAGATAATCGGTCACGCCGGGATTGACCCGCACGTGAAACCCGACGATGAGCGCATTGGTCGCCGCCGCCAGATCGACGTCGCTCTCGGTGATCGGACCGACCGAATTGGCGATGACTTCCGCCCGGATCTTTTCCGACGGCAACTGGGCGAGGCTCTGGGCGATCGCTTCGCCGGAACCGCGCACATCCGCCTTGATGATGATATTGAGCGTGGAAACGCCGTCTTCGTTGAGCTTGGAAAAGAGGTCTTCCGCACTGGTGACCCGATTCGCCGCCAACTCTTTGTCGCGCTTTGCCGCCATGCGTTCGGCGGCGATGGCGCGGGCTTCTTTTTCATTTTCCGCGATCTCGATCTTGTCACCGGCGGCGGGAACTCCGGAAAGCCCCACGACCTTTACCGGCACGCTCGGGCCGGCGCTCTTGAGCCGTTCGCCCTTGTCGGAAATGAGCATCCGCACCTTGCCGGAAAATTCGCCGCAGATGACGAAGTCGCCGACGTGGAGCGTGCCGTCCTGCACCAAAACGCTGGCGGTCGGGCCCAGACCCTGCTCCAACTGCGCCTCGATGACCGAGCCGCTCGCCGGGCGCTTGGGATTGGCGCGCAATTCCAGCATTTCCGCTTCCATCAAAATACGTTCGAGCAGATCGGAAAGCCCCGCGCCGGTCTTGGCGGAAACCCGGACGGTTCCCACATCGCCGCCCCAGTCTTCACTGGTGAGCCCATTTTGCTGCATGTTGAGCAACACCTTGTCGGGGTCGGCGTCGGGCAGATCCATTTTGTTGATCGCCACGATGATCGGCACTTTTGCCGCCTTGGCGTGATTGAGCGCCTCGATCGTCTGGGGCTTGAAACCCTCGGTCGCGGAAACGACCAATACGACGATGTCAGTGACGTTGGCGCCCCGGGCGCGCATACTGGAAAAAGCGGCGTGTCCGGGCGTGTCGATAAAGGTGATCTGCTTGCCGTTGAAAGTTACGGTCGAAGCGCCGATGTGCTGGGTGATCGCCCCCGCTTCCCCGTCGGTGACGTGGGTGT
>JAZTWK010000063.1:0-4648 GCA_045635865.1 Victivallaceae bacterium | reverse complement strand
ATTTCCAGATCGGTGCTCCACGCGACCTTTTCGCTCTTGCCGTCGCGCGTGGCGATGAAATTGATGCCGGAATCCAACAGCTTGTCGCCGCTTCCGGTAATGGCGGTCACGAGATCCTTGCCGGAAAAATCGTAAGTCCGGTTCCAGACCGAAAAATTACTGCCGTCGCGTTTGACCGGGGTCCACGGCGAAACAACGTAGTCGTCGCCGAGCGCCTCGATGCCGCAATGACCGGGATCGCGCAGGAAAGTACTGCCGGGGAGCGAGATCCGCGCCGCGGATTTCATTTCCTCAAGTTTGAGGGTCGGGATCCGGTATTTGGCGAGGGCGTGAACTTCAGCTTCGGTAAGTACCCGGTCATAGGTGGTGACGGTGCTGATCGTGGTGCGACCCTTGCGACCGAAAGCGCCGGGCGAACCGATTTCAAAGGATTTATTCCACGCGCCCAGTTCGGAATCCGTGTCCATAGTCCGAACCAGTTTACCGTTGAAGTAAAGCTGAACTTCTTTGGGCGAATAGGTGACCAAAATGTGGTTCTGCCCCCGACCGGAAAGTTTTTTCACCATCTGGCGCGGAAAAACGCTCCACTTGGGGTCGTGGTTGGAAACATAGGCGCCGCAACCGTCGTTGCTGTATTTGTAAATATAGAGCGTGGTCTCTTTGCCGAGGCACTGCATGAGCATGTGGACGTCTTTGGTGTCCCAGTCCCATTGGGTATTCTCAAACAATATCTCGATCGTACCGACTTTGGGATTGAGGTTCCCTTCGCTTTTGAAGCGGATCGAGGCACACCCCTCGCCCACCATGATACCGTGGCAGATCGCTTCCATGGGCTCGACGTCGAAACGCAGACGCGGTTCGTGCAACACCCTGCCCTTGGGTGAACCCTTGGCGAACTGGGCGTCGGTCTGGTTCGCACTGCTATTCATCGCGCGGAAATCGACGTCAAAGAGCCGTGAGGCTTTCGCCGTTTCCAGCGGAGAATCGGCAAACGCCAGCGCTGCCAGCGCCGCCGACCAGAGTAATGTAAAAAGTTTTTTCATTATTTACCCCGTAAAGTTACTTGGTCGGCTTGGCTTCCTTGGCAAGTTGGGCGATCTCCGATTCCGCCAACGCCCGATCGTAGGTGCGGACGAAGCCGATCCAGCTGTTGCCGCCGCGCCCCATCTTGTTGCCGCTGGCGCCGATGATGAAATCCTTGCCGACGAAGTTGCACTCGATCTCGCCCTCGATCTCGCGGCAGAGCCGACCGTCAACATAGAACGAGTAGCTGTCGGGGGTATAAACCGCCACCAAGTGCCGGAATTCGGGCTCGGGATCAAGATTTTTCATCATCTGGCGCGGGAAATAGGTCTTTCTTTCCGTGCCGTTTTTGAGCACGAAGCAACTGCCCAGACCGTCTTTTTTGAATTTGTAGATGTAAACCAGCGAATCAGGAGCACTGCAGGCGAAATACATGTGCATTTCGTTGTCGTCCATCTGGTAGTCGAGGTTTTTGACGTAGATCTCGATCGTACCTTCCTTGGGGGCGATATTGCCGTTCATTTCATAGCGAATACTCGCCGATTCCGGGCCGACGATCAAACCGCCGTCTTTAAACTGCACTTTGCCGGAAAGCAAGGTGCGGTATTTCTTGCTGCCCTTGGCGACCGTCGGCGTGGCACTGCCGGTGCGGTAATCCGCTTCAAAGAGAAGATTATTGCTCAAGTCGGCGGCAAACATGCTGCCGATCACGGCAAAGACGGCGAGAGTAAGAGACTTTTTCATTTTTTACCTCCGTAAAATTACTTGGTGGCTTTGGCTTCTTTGGCAAGCTGGGCAATCTCCGATTCCGCCAGCACCCGGTCATAGGTGCGGACGAAGCCGATCCAGCTGTTATCGTTGCGACCAAGCTTGCCGGCGGGACCGACGACGAAGTCCTTGCCGACGAAATCGCACGCATCTTCACCCTCGATCTCGCGGCAGAGCCGACCGTCGATGTAGCAGGCATAGCTGTCGGGGCTGTAGGTCACCACGATGTGCCGGAATTCGGGATCGGGATCGATGTTCTTCATCATCTGACGCGGAAAATAGGTCTTTTTCGCGTCGCCGTTTCTCACCACGAAGCAACCGCCCAGACCGTCCTTGCCGTACTTATAAATGTAGACCAGCGACTTGGGGCTGTTGCAGGAAAAATACATGTGGTGCTTGCCGTCGTCCATCTGATAGTCGAGATTTTTGACGTAAATTTCGATCGTCCCTTCCTTGGGGGCGATGTTGCCGTTCATTTCATAGCGAACGCTCGCCGACTCCGGGCCGACCACCAGACCGCCATCCTTAAACAACAATTTGCCGGAAAGCAGCGTGCGGAATTTCTTGCTGCCCTTGGCGACCGTCGGCGTGGCACTGCCGGTGCGGTAATCCGCCTCAAAGAGAAGATTATTACTCAATTCGGCGGCAAAGATACTGCCGATCACGGCAAAGACGGCGAGAGTGAGAGATTTTTTCATTTTGGGTTTCCTTTCTTTAGGTTAGGTGAAAATTATCTTAATTGGACGTTCCGTTGATCCACATTTCTTTTCCGACTTTATGGGTCGTTTTTTCGATTTCATAGTTTTTGTCGCCGACGCCGCTGTACTTGGTCTTGAAATCGGTGGGAGCCAAACCGCCCACGTGCCCATCCAAATGCAGGATGTTAAAGGTTTTGGCGTGACCGGGCGTCAATCTGCTCTTGTCGTCGGTGTGTTTATTCGACATATAGTGAGGATGAAATACACCGCTGTTGGTGTTGGAGCTGGATTTCCAGATCCCGTCCCCCATGCCCACATCCATCGACGGTTTTTTCAGCGCCGCTTTCTTAATGGGGCGGGAGTAACCGGGATTGGTGTGACCCAAACGAACGTTCCACAAATAGGTGCGCCGCCCCAATTTGGTGGGGTCACCGTCGTGGAACCACTTCGGCTGATCGAAAATGTATTCGGTGGCGCCGCTGCTGGTCGGCACCATATCCGCGCTTCCTGGGCAGTCAAAAAGTTTGGTCTGCAGATGATAACTGTCGAACAAAAGGGCGTACCAGGAGTTATGATTTCCCGGAGTATCTCCCCCGATATAGTAACCTTGAAGACCCGCCGGCAACACGTAACCATTGTTGTCGTTGCAATACATGTCAATGTAAGAGCCCAGCGTTTTCATATTGCTGGAGCAATTAGTGAATTTCGCCCGGTCGCGGGCGGCGCTCAACGCCGGCATCAACATCCCCGCCAAAATGCCGATAATGGCGATCACGACCAATAGTTCGATCAAGGTAAAGTGATTTTGTCTCAAGTTCATAACTTCCCCCTTTTTTGGGTTGCTTATTTCATGCCTAAACCGTTGCCGTACAGACCTGTTAAAGAGACCACCCCGTGGCGGCGCTCGTACAGTCCGGGATGAATTTTTTCATAATCCAGCGATGCCGCCGGATAAAATTGCGGAGCATTGCACTCGACGCCTTTGATCGTGCCGATATGCGCCGCCAAAAGTACGTGCGGGATCACCGCGAGCATCGGGTTGGTGAGATCCTGCACCATAAGCTGCATGCCGTGGTGCTTCGCCCAACACGCCGACAGCAACGCCCCGGTCTGGCTTTTGCAGACCTTGAGCGCGACGCCGTTCCAACCGAGAGTCCGCCCCAGTTTGACCAGTTTCCAGTCGTGGGCGCTCTCATCCATAAACAGCGGCTTGCGCTCGGCGCAGCTGTGGACGTCGATCTGATTGGCTTCCAAATCGTAAGGGAACGGTTGCTCCACGTAGGCGATCAGATCGAAAATCGCCGGATATTCAGCTTGCAACTTATCCAAAATGGCATTGACATAATCCGGCGTCTGTACCCGACAGTTGAAATCGGGCGAGAGCGCCTCCACCTGATAATCGAGCGCCATTTTGCCGATCGCGACCACCCGATTGTAATCCCACTCGGCGTCCGTGCCGGTAAGTTTGATTTTCAAACACTTCAAGCCGTCGCGCTCGATCCACTTTTCCAACGACACCGGGTAACCGTCGTCGGGAGCGTCGGCGGTGCGCTCGCTTTCCCGCAACCAATCCTTGCCGCCGACCAAGTGCCACACGGGGAGCGTTTCCGGCTCGGCGCCCACCAAGAAGTTTTCCGGGTAGAGCCCGGCAAAGGCGGCATCGCCGTAGAACCACGCCAGGTCGTGCTCCATAAATTTGGCATTGTAAGTGCGATAAGTCGGCAAATTATGCGCCAGACCAAAGGCGTCGTGCAAGGCAATATCAAATGCCGACGCGCAAATGAGCGCCGCCAAGTGCGGCATTTCGCACTGATTTTTCCGATTGAACTCCGCCAACAATCCGGGAAGTTCATTTTCCAAAAACGCGTAACCGGCAGTCATCGGATCGCTCGTCGGCGCGGGATAGACCTCCGCCAAGAGCGAAGTGAAATCGATCATCTGCTTTTCCCGCTCGGCAAAGGAAATTGACGCGGGGTATGCCCACGCCACCGAAAGCGGCGTTTCCCCCCGCCCGGTCGCGCCGTAGGCGGAAACTTCCGCGTGCGCGACCACGATCGAGTGGATCGTTTCCGCCCCAAATTTGAGCGGAAGCCGCATTTTTACCGGGATGAACTTTACCTGTGCCATATCAGTTGCCGAATTTGACCGTTTTGCCCGTC
>JAZTWK010000062.1:0-7308 GCA_045635865.1 Victivallaceae bacterium | reverse complement strand
CGCGGCAACTTCGCCGCCGCCCGGCGCAACGAATCGAGAATGCCGTCGTAGTGATATTGGATGTCGCTCTGGAAGTAAGGGTCCCAGACGACTTCCTCGCTGTGGACGGTTTCGCCGTCGCGCACCGCGGCGCACTTGCGATCGGAACCGCCGAGGTCAAAACCGATCCGGCAACCGGTGAAGTTGCCGCCAAGTTTCATCGAAATGCTCTTTTCCGCCGGAGCTTCGGAGTAGGGGGCGGAAACGACTTCAAAATCCCGGTCGTAGATCCGCTTGCCCATCACGCCGTAGTCGAAAGCGCGCGCCCCCTCCGGCGAATAGACTTTTTTCAATTCGGCGGCGAATACCGGAGCGCCGTAAACGCCGACCTGATAGCCGCCGAACGACCAGAGCATGAATTTGACGATCCGCTCGAGATAGCGGAAATTGACCGCGGCATTTTCCGGAGTTTCCGGCAAGATCGCGGTGTCAAACCGCGAGACTGCACCGTTGGCGCGTGTCACCGTGAGCGCCACCGGATCGTTTGCGGCGCTCTGGGCGCGATAAGCGCGATTCCACAGTACCGCCGGCACAAAGCCGGGATCCAGTTCCGGGCGGGTGAAATCGGTTACTTGAATTTGGGTCATGATCTATTCCTTTCAGTCTTGGTAAGCGGCATATTTGGGCTCGTGTTTGAACGCCCATTCGTAGTAGTCGGTCAGCGTGAGTTTGGCGGCGGCGGCGGCATCGAGGATCACCACCGCGTCGGGATGCAGTTGCAACGCGCTCGCCGTGACCATGGCGCAGACCGGACCCTCGATCGCCTTGGCGGCGATGTCGGCCTTGGCGTCGCCGGTAATGAGCATCAGCGCCCGGCGGGAATCGAGGATCGTGCCGACGCCCATGGTGAACGCCCGCATCGGCATCGATTCCGGCGGATCGAAGTAAATGGAATTCTGCCGCCAAGTTTCCGGCGTGAGCGCCTGACAATGCGTGCGGGATTTGAGCGAAGTCATCGGTTCGTTGAAAGCGATGTGCCCGTCGCGCCCGATGCCGAGCAGCTGCAGATCGATGCCGCCGGCCGCCTTGATCGCCTTTTCATAGCGGTCGCACTCGGCCGCTTCATTTTCGGCGATGCCGTTGGGCAGATTGGTGCGGCTCTTGTCGATGTTGACGTGATCGAAAAGGTGATGATTCATATAGTAGCGGTAGGAATTGGGATCCTGCGGCCCCAAGCCGACGTACTCATCGAGGTTGAAACTCCGCACCCGCGAAAAATCGACTTCGCCCGCCTTGTTCATTTTGACCAAGTCGGCGTAAACGGCTTCCATGGTGCCGCCGGTGGCGAGACCGAGGTTGCAGTCCGGCTTGGCGTTGACCAAATCGGCGATGATGCGGGCGGTGAGCCGTACCGCCGAAGCGGTGTCGGGGCGAATGATGACTTCCATGATTGATACTCCTTTTTTTAGTTATGGTTGAAGATCAGTTGATCATTTGGTTAAAAGCGGGTCTTTGAATTCATAACTGCATTGCCGGGTTCGCACGGTAAGCGGCGCATCCGTTTTCAATTTCAATGGCGGTTCGGTATTGAACGGCATCGTCACTTCGCGCGGTCGCGGCACCGGTTGAAGATCGAAATACTGGGCAAAATACCACATTGCGACATCCCGCTCCGCCACGGTCGGCAGCAAAATCGCCCGCCACAGAATATGTGTCAGGTAACAGAGCCGGATCAGATCGCGATCGTATTTTTCCGCTAAACCGTGTTCCTGCAAAAAGTCGTAATTGTAGCGGTAGTAGCGGACGACCGTGTTGACGATCGACTTGTATTTATTGAGCGTGAGTGAACCCGATTTTACCGAGTTTCCCCATTGCCCGATGTCGCGGTAATAGGTGTACATGGGTTTTTCATCCACGGCGACGTAGCTAGTCGCGTAGAAAAAGAGCGGCAAGGTGAAAAACACGTCATCGGTATCGGCGCGCATTTGGGGCGGCAGTTTTTTTTGCCACAGCGAGGCTCGCGCCACCTTGTCCCATATGTACCAAGGATTGCCCGGCATTTGAAAGAACCAATCCAGCACTTCGGCACCGGACTTTTCCGTTGCGGCAAATTCGTCTTTGGTCATTTCCCCGTTGGCGGCGATATCCAAATGCGAAAAATGGACAATGTCGCAGTTTTTGGCGGCGATCAATTCCCGGGCGCGGGATAGAAAATCGGGGGCGTATTCGTCGTCTTGGTCGAGCCAGGCAATATACTCCCCATTGGCGGCGTTGATCAGATCGATCCGGGTCTCAATACTGCCGCGGTTGGCGTCGTGAGTCAGCACTCGGATCCGGGGTTCGGCTTGAGCGAGAGAATTCAACTTCGCCAGCGAATCGTCGGCGGAGCAGTCGTCCAGCGCGATCAACTCGAAATCGCCGCAACTTTGGGCGAGCACCGACTTGATCGAACGATCAAAGAACTTCGCCCCGTTGTATACCGGCATCAATACGGAAAAAAACGGCTTGCTCAACGATCACTCCACGCTAAAAACCGGCCAGGGGCGGAATTACCTCGGCGAGAGATAGAATAGCACCGCAACGGTGTTTTGTCAACCGACTTTGTCGGTTTTGTGCAAAACTTGAAATCAATAATCCATTAAATCAGCATCTTGACGCCGGGCACTTTGACCAACTCTTGCGAAACGGCATTGAGGGTTTCCCGGTCGGGCATTTCCTGCGAGACGTGGAGCGCCTGATATTTGCCGCCGGAAGAAGTTTTGCCCGGCGTCACCGTGACGGCGAAGCCGAAGGAGTGAAAGACTTTGAGAATGCCCTGCGTCGCCGAGGCGCTCTGATCCCCCATGGCGATGATGCGAAATTCCCACGGCGCGGGAAAGGTGATCTCGGTTTGAGGGTGGGGATTCATGCTTGCTTCCAGTAAGGCGAAAGTTCCCGGAGCCGGGCGATGATCGGCGCCAGTTGCGCGGCGGTGAAGTCCAACTCGTCGGCGGTGTTGTAGCGCGACAAGCTGAAGCGGATCGTGCCGTGCGCGGCGGTGTAGGGCAAATTCATGGCGCGCAAAACGTGCGAAGGCTCCAAACTCCCGGTGGTGCATGCCGAACCGCTGGAAGCGCAGATGCCGAATTGATCGAGCAACATCAGAATTGATTCGCCCTCGATGTACTCGAAACTGATCGACGAAGTGTTGGGCAACCGATGCTCCAAGTCGCCGTTGATGCGGATCTGGGGGATCGTGGCGCGGACCTTTGCCTCAAAGTTGTCGCGGAGCGCGGAAAGCTGACGGATCTCCGCATCCAGACCGGCATTTGCCAACTCGCACGCCTTGCCCAAGCCGACGATCGAGGCGACGTTTTCGGTGCCGCCCCGGCGGGATTTTTCCTGATGACCGCCCAAGAGCAGCGGGGTAAAGGGAATGCTCCGGCGGGCGAAGAGCGCGCCGACCCCTTTGGGGGCGTGCAGTTTGTGCCCGGAAATGGTCAAAAAGTCGATATCCAAAGCATCGACGTCGATTTTTACCTTGCCCGCCGCCTGCACCGCGTCGGTGTGGAAATAGGCGCCGCAACGGTGGGCGAGGGCGCAGATCTCGGCGATCGGAAAGATCGTGCCGGTTTCGTTGTTCGCCCACATGGTGGACACCAGCGCGGTGCGCTCGGAAAGCGCATTTTTCAATTCGTCCATATTCAGGCGGCCGCGCTCATCCACCCCGATCTTGATGATCCGGTAGCCTTCGCGCGCCATTTGCTCGAGGCAGTGGTTGATCGCGGGATGTTCGACCGCCGAGGTGATGATCTCCCGGCGTTCCGGCGCGGCGGCCGCCGCCGCACAGCGCAGCGCGGTGTTGTCGCCCTCGGTGCCGCAACTGGTGAAAATGATTTCCGAAGCATGACCGTCGCGATCCCGGAACCGGGCGCCGAGCAACTCCGCCACCTGATCGCGGGCGCTCTCGACGGCAAAAGAAACTTCGCCGCCGAAGCGGTGGATGCTCGACGGATTGCCGTAACGCTCGGTGAAAAAGGGCAACATTGCTTCCAATACCTGCGGATCGACCCGGGTGGTGGCATTATTGTCCAAATAGATGACCGTATCCATAAAATGCTCCCAAGTGCAAAAGTTGTTGTCAAGTTTAAAATAAATCATCTTTTTTGAAAAAGTCAACCGTTTTGGTGTTGATTATTCCACAAAAGCTGGTTATTTTTAGTGTAGTGATGCAAAAACGGGGGCTCACACAGGTTATGATTTACTTTGATCACGCATCCGCGGCGTTGCCCAGCGACTTGGTTTGGGAGCATTACTTCCATTTGTGCCGGGAATTCGGCGGCGCCAATCCGGAATCCGCCCACGCCTTGGGGCGGCGGATCCGGCAGGCGTTGGATGCCAGCGCCGAAAGACTGCGGGAGATACTTGAACTTCCCGATAATTACGCAACGCTCTGGTTCACCGGCGCGGCGGACTCTTTCAATTTTTTGGCGGAGATCGGTCTGTTTGACCATCGCGAAGTTTTGAGCAGTCGCTTGGAGCATCCGGCGCTCGCGGCGGCGTTGCGCCGAACCAAGGCAAAGATCCGGATCATCGACAATGATGCCCAAGGAAAACTTCAGCTGCCCGCCGCCCCGGAAAAAGCGGCGGTCGTGGCGCTCACGCAACTGCAGAGCGAGTTGGGGACCATCGTGGATTTTGCCGCCATTCGCTCGGCGTTTCCGCGGGCGTTGATCTTGGCGGACTCGGTGCAGGCGGCGGGCAAGATCGCATTGCCGCGCGAGGCGCAACTCATTGTCATTTCCGGCAGTAAATTCGGCGCTCCGGGCGGCGGGAGCGCACTCTTTTTTGACCGCACCGCGCCCGCGTTGAAGAATCTGCCGGAATTGTACCGGCGGCGGCGGAGCGTCGAGTATCTCGCCGACCGCGTGGCGGCGCCGCCCTTGCTGGTCATGGAAGTCGCCTTGCGCGAGAGACTCAAAAATTGCTATCTCACCACCTGCAAGGTCGCCCGGATCAATCAGCTCATCCGCTCCCGCGCCGCCGAGTTGGGGGCGCGGGAAACCATTCCCGCTGAGTTGGCGTCGCCCTACATTTGTCACCTCAATTTCCCCGGCAAGCAGGGGGCGGTGCTCGCCCGGATGCTTTCCGAGCGCGACATCATGGTTTCCGCCGGAAGCGCCTGCGCCGCCGAGAGCAAGGAGCCGTCGCCGGCGCTTCGGGCATTGGGATTTTCCACCGAAGCGGCGTACAGCGGCTTGCGATTGAGTTTTTCCGCGAGCAACGAAGAAGCCGAAGCGGAAAAATTTTTGCGGGCAATGGCGGAAATAATCCGCAATTACTGACGAAAACCCCTTGAAAAATCGCGCTCCGAATAGTATACTACCGAGTCGCGGAACTTACACAAATACGAGGTACGGTTTAGATGTATGATTGGCTTTTGAACATTCTGTCGCTGCTCTTTGTTTTGGTGGCGATCGGCTTTTGCATTTTGTCGCATGAATTCGGGCACTTCCTCGCCGCCAAGTGGCGGGGGTTGCAGGTGGATTCTTTCGCGTTGGGCTTCCGACCCTTTTTCCGCAAAAAGTATCGCGGTGTGGAGTACCGGATCGGCTATCTGCCCTTTGGCGGTTACTGCGAAATTCCCCAGATCGACGCCACCGACGCCGTGCCGGTCAGCGCCGACGGGCGGCAACTGCCCCGCGCCAAGGCGGTCGACCGCATCATCACTGCCTTTGCCGGGCCGCTTTTCAATATTCTCTCGGGCTTGCTGATCGGCTGTATCGTCTGGTGCGCCGGTCTGCCCCAGACTTCGCCCAAAATGCGGAGCATGGAAGTCGCCGTCGTCGATCCGGACGGGCCGGAATACGCCGCCGGTTTGCGGGCGGGCGACCGGATCTTCCGCATCAACGGCAAGGAATTTTTCTGCACTTGGGAAGAGTTCTGCAAAGAGGTGGTCTTTGCCGTCGACGGCATGACGCTCAGCGTGGAGCGCGGCGGCGAAAAGCGGGAAATTTTCTACATCCCCCGCGGCAACGACAAACTGCCCAGTTCTCTTAATAAGGAAAATATCGCCCTGCCTTTCTTTAGCGTGATCTTGCCGATCCAGTTGGAACCGGCGCCGGGATCGGCGGCGGAACTCGCCGGGATTCGCTCCGGCGATATTCTTTTGACGATCGACGGGGTGCGGATGACCAACTTCGGGGATTATCAACTGGCGCTGGATCGCTCCAACGGCCGGGCGGTGGAATTGCAGGTGAAGCGCGGCGGCGAGGAGTTGACGTTTTCGGTCGTGCCGCAGGAAATTCCCGATCTGGGCGCGGAGTATCGCCGCTGGGTGATCGATCTATCCATGCAGGAAACGGATCACGGGGTGGAAGTCGCTTCGGTCGGCGCCGGCGGGCCGGCGGAGCAGGCGGGTATCCGCCCGGGCGACGTGCTGATCCGCGTCGACGACGAGCGCTTGGAATCCGGGCGCACCTTGCCGGAAAGAGTGCAATCCGCCGCCGGAAAGTCGATCAAATTGGTCTGGTCGCGCGACGGCCGGGAAATGACGGCGGAGTTGACCCCGGTTATGCGGGTGCCCCGAACGATCGGCGCCGAGATCGCGCTGTGGGATCACCCCACGCCGATCGATCAGCTGATCTCCACTTGGGATATGACGTGGAAATCGTTGCGCGGCATCGCCGTCGGCATCGGCAACAAGTTGGGGCTGACCGAGAAAAAGAGTACGCTCCGCCCCAGCCACATGTCCGGGCCGTTGGGGATCGCGGTGGTGCTTTTCGATTCGGTGCGCTACCACTCGCTGGTTTACGGAATTTACTTTGTCGTGGTGATCTCTTTTGCGCTGGCGATATTCAATCTCCTGCCGTTGCCGGTGCTCGACGGCGGGCATATCGTTTTCGGCTTGGTGGAGTTGATCTTCCGCCGGCCGGTGCCGACTCGGATCATCCGGGCGTTGAGCATCGCCTTTGCCATATTGCTGATCGGTTTGATGATCTTTGTCACCTTTTCCGACGGTCGGCGGCTCTATCGTAAATATGCTCCGGAGGAACAAATAAAATGACGCGGCGAATCACTCGACAGCTCCACATCGGCAAGGTCGGCATCGGTTCTGACTATCCAGTCAGCGTGCAATCCATGGCGACCGTGCCCTTGGCGCGGGGATCGGAATTGCTCGAGCAACTGCGGAGGTTGAGCCGCCTCGGGTGCGATATCGTGCGCGTTTCGGTGGACTCGGTGGAGGAAGCGGCATTGCTGCCGGAGATCGTCCGCCAAAGTCCGGTGCCGTTGGTGGCGGATATCCAGTTTTGTGCGGCGGCGGCCGGCGCCGCCCTTCGCGGCGGGGCC
>JAZTWK010000061.1:0-42203 GCA_045635865.1 Victivallaceae bacterium | reverse complement strand
GAGCAAATATGCGATGCCGATGATCCGCTACCGTACCCGCGATATGACCCGGATCATTTCCGAGCCGTGCAAGTGCGGGCGCACCCTGCGCCGGATCGACCGCATCGAGGCGCGCAGCGACGATATGGTGATCATTCGCGGCGTCAACGTTTTCCCGTCGCAGATCGAGAGCGCGTTGCTTTCCGTCGTGCCGGCACCCAACTACACCATTACGCTTTACACCGAAAACAAAGTGGACAATATCGAATTGGATGTCGAAATCCCCCCCCGGACTCCGGAGTCGGACATCGACCCGCTCCGCCGCAAGATCACCGTGGCGGTCGAATCGGTCACCGGCTTGCGGATCAAGGTGAAACTGGTGCCGCCCAACGGTTTGCAACGCAGCGAGGGCAAGGCGAAGCGGCTTTTCGACTATCGGGAAAAACAATAAAATAGTCAAATCTTTTAGCAGGGAGTTGATTTAGCTATGAAGTGTGTGGTTTTCGCCTATCACAATATGGGGTGCGCCGGTATCGAAGCGCTCCGCCGCGCCGGCATTGAAATCAGTGCGGTATTCACTCATCACGACAATCCCGAGGAAAACATCTGGTTCAACTCGGTGGCGGAACTGGCGGGTTCTTACGGCATTCCGGTCTTTGCTCCGGACGACATCAATCATCCGGTCTGGATCGGTCGGATCAAGGAAATGGCGCCCGACTTCATTTTCAGTTTCTACTTCCGGCAGTTGCTCGGCGCGGAAATTTTGAGTATCCCCACTCGCGGCGCGCTCAACCTGCACGGTTCGCTGTTGCCCAAGTATCGCGGCCGCGTGCCGATCAACTGGGCGATCATCAATGGCGAAACCGAGACCGGGGTGACGCTCCACTACATGACCGACCGCGCCGACGCCGGGGATATCGTCGCGCAGGAAAAAGTGGTGATCGGTCCCCGCGACACCGCCAAACAGGTTTTTGATCACGCGGTCGTCGCCGCCGGCAAGATGCTGGATCGGGTGTTGCCCGAATTGATCAAGGGCACCGCTCCCCGGATCGCGCAGGATGAGACGCAGGCGACCACTTTCCGCGGCCGCCGCCCCGCCGACGGCGAGATCGACTGGAACAAGAGCGCCGTGGAGATCGACCGCTTGGTGCGGGCGGTGACCAAGCCCTATCCGGGGGCGTTCAGCTTCCTCGGCGACCGCAAGTGCTTTTTCTGGTCGACGCAGGTGGTGAATGGTTCGGGCAAGCCCGGCACGGTGCTTTCCGCTTCGCCGTTGCAGATCGCCTGCGGCGAGGGCGCGATCCAAGTCGATTTCGGCGAATTTGCCGGCGGCGTCTATCAATCCGGCGAACAGCTCGCCCGCGAGGGGCGGATCGTCGCCAATATGCAGTGGAACATCGACCCGGTGCGGATCAAGCGCGCCGGCCGCAAAAAGAGTATTCTGATCCTCGGGGTCAACGGCTTCATCGGCAGTCACATTTCCGAGCGGTTGCTCGCTTCCGGCGAGTATGACATCTACGGTATGGATCTGCGGAGCAACTACATCGATCACCTGCTCGATCAGCCCAACTTCCACTTCCGCGAGGGCGACGTCACCATCAATCACGAGTACATCGAGTATCACGTCAAAAAAGTCGACGTGGTGTTGCCGCTGGTGGCGATCGCCACCCCGATCGAATACACCCGGAACCCCTTGCGGGTTTTCGAGTTGGACTTCGAGGAAAACCTCAAAGTGCTCCGGATGTGCGTCAAGTATCACAAGCGGATCATCTTCCCCTCGACCAGCGAAGTTTACGCCATGTGCGAAGACGAGCAGTTTGACGAGGAAAACTCCAAGCTGGTCACCGGGCCGATCCGGATGCAGCGCTGGATCTACTCCTGCTGCAAACAGCTCATGGATCGGGTGATCTACGCCTACGGCGCCAAGGGCATGGTCGATTTCACCCTGTTCCGACCCTTTAACTGGATCGGTTCGCGGTTGGATAGCCTTACCAGCGCCCGCATCGGCAGCAGCCGGGCGATCACCCAGATGATCCTCAACCTGGTGCAGGGTTCGCCGATCCAGCTCATCGACGGCGGCGAGCAGAAGCGGTGCTTCGTCGATATCGAGGAGGGCGCCGAAGCGCTCTTCCGCATCATCGAAAATCGCGACGGGAAATGCTCCGGCAAGATCATCAACATCGGCAACCCCGCCAACGAGGCGAGCATCAAGGAAATGGCGGAAATTCTGGTCAAAAAGTTCGAGGCGCACCCCTTGCGCAAGAACTTCCCGCCCTTCGCCGGATTTTTGGTGGTCGAGTCGGGCGCTTTCTACGGCAAGGGTTATCAGGACGTCCAGCATCGGACCCCGAGCATCCGCAACGCCAAGAAGTACCTCGACTGGGAACCGCACATCAAGTTGGAAGAATCGATCGATCGCACGTTGGATTTCTTCCTGCAGGAAGCGGTCAAATCCGGTGAATTCACTCGATGACCGGCACCATTGCACTGCGGATTGACGTCGATACGCTCCGCGGGACCTCCCGCGGAGTGGCAAAACTCGGCGAGATATTGGCGGATTTCCAGCTCCACGGCACCTTTTACTTTTCGGTCGGGCCGGACAACATGGGGCGGCACTTGTGGCGACTGCTCAAGCCGCAGTTTCTGTGGAAAATGCTCCGCACCAACGCCGCCGGACTCTACGGCCCGGAAATCATCTTTATGGGTACGGCGTGGCCCGGCCCCAACATCGGCAAGCGGTGCCGGAAAGCCATTGCCGACTGCGCCGCCGCCGGTCACGAGATCGGTTTCCACGCGTGGGATCACCACCATACCCAAGCCAAACTTATGAGTATGGATGAAGCGGCGATCCGCCGCGAACTCGACCGCGGACTCGCGGCGCTGACCGATATCGTCGGAAAATCGGTGCGGACTTCCGCCGCCCCCGGCTGGCGGTGCAACGACTTGTGGCTCAAGACTAAACTGGACTATCCCTTTGACTACAACAGCGACTGCCGGGGTCACGCCCCGTTCTTTCCGGTGGTGGCGGGGGAAAAGTTGCCCCAGTTGCAGATCCCGGTCACCTTGCCGACTTACGACGAGGCGCTCGGTCGCAACGGCGTGACCGACGCCAACTACAACGACTATCAGCTTTCACTGCTCAAAAAGGATCAGCTCAACGTACTCACCATCCACGCCGAGGCCGAGGGCGGCAAGTGCGCCGAAATGTTTGCCGCTTACCTGGCGGCGGCGCTCAAAGCGGGTTACCGCGTGGTGACCTTGGGCGAAGTTGCCGCAGAACTGGCGGCGACCGCCCCGGCGGGCGAGATCGTATTGGCGCCGTTCCCCGGTCGCGAGGGCGTGCTCGCCCAACAGCGGAGCTGACGCCATGGGCCCCTACCGGGAAAAAGAGTATCCGCTGTTTCTGATCGTCGCCGTATTGCTGGTCGTTTTGGCGGCGATCTATTGGCCGTGGATATCCCCGGCGCGAGAACTTTTCCGGCAGGAGGGACTCTACGCCGTCATGGCGGAGGAGTTCAAGTTTTCCTCTTTTTTGGTCACGGCTCACCAAGTAGGGATCCGCAACGCCTATCCGCTCTTTCCGGCGGCGGCGCGGGGCATCCAACTCTTTACCCACTGGCCGCTGGAGGCGATTTTGCGCGGGATCTCGGTGGCGGGACTGTTGGCGACGGCGTTGGTGGCATTCAGCGCGGCGGCGTCGATCCGGGATCGCAAGGCGGGATTGGTGGCGGCTTCGGTGGTGTTGACGCCCTTGATCGCGTTGGAAAAGGGGGCGCTCGGCACGCCGGTATCGACTTCGGCGTTTTTGCTGTTGTCGGCGCAAATGGTGCTGTTTTACTACGGGGTTCGCCGCTCGGATTGGAGCCGGGGGTGGTTGCTGTCGCTGGCGATCATGACGATCGCCTTTTGGTGCGGCGGCTTCCGGGTATTATTCTTTTTCTTTTTCCCGATGATCTTTTTCCGGCGGCCGCTTTCCGGCACGGCGAAATTCCGCAAGGTCGGCTTCGCGCTCGGGTTGCTCCTGCTCGGGGCGGCGATCGCCGCGTGGATCGCTTCCTTTGTCAGCGCCTACAATCAGATACCGCTGGATTACTCCGGCTTGACCCGGAGCGTCGGTAAGGATTTTCTGGAAAACCTCTGGAGCTTCCCGCTCACATTGCCGATCCGGCTGTTGCCGTGGTCGCTGATCGCGTGGTTGCCGTTTTGCGTGGCACTGCAGGCGTTGGATCGCACCCCGGTATTCGGCGCCTATCTGCGGACTTTGTTGCTTTCCACCTTGCTGTTGCTGTGGATCTTGCCGGAGTGCGACACGCAGGAAATTTTTTATGCGCTGGGCCCCTTGGCGATCTTGGTCGGCAGTACCTATGAATTGGGCATGCGCCGCTATGGCGAGCGGGTGCGCCGGTTCTTGGCGTTAGGGGATTACCTGCCGCTGGTGATCACGGTGGTGTTGCTGGTATTTTGGTACGGTTCGGCGGAGTTGATCGGTCGCTTCGCCAGCATCGCCAGCGGCTTGGGTTTCCGCAGTGAAAAGTTGTTGTTTATTTTGCTCGCGGTGACGGCGCTGGCGGGGCTCTTTTATATTTTCGGCCGCCGCCGGCAACCGGTCTATCTCTCGATCTGGGCGCTGGTGGTCTTCGCCGGAGTCATCCACAGCGGCATTTCCGCCCACTACGAAATGCAGGAGCAGGCCAAGCGGCAATTCGGCGCGGCGATCGCCGTGGCGCTCGCCGACGAGCATCCGCAGATACTTTACAAAAGCGGCATTCAGGATCTTTATTCACCTTTATATTACGCGCACGTGCCGGTCGCCAAGTTGACGAATCTCGCCGCCTTGCCCGCCGAGGAGCCGCGCGTCTATCTGTTGAGCGATACTTTTCCGCTTAAAAGCGATCGGATCTGGGTCAATTTGCTCCCCGGGGACTTCACCTATCACGGCCATCCGCTCGGTCTGTGGCGCGGTACGGCGGCGGAAAAAACTTCAGAAGAATAAAAATTTTATATAAAAATAATTTTGTTGCCAAAATAAATTGCTTTTTCCTTTCGTTATATGGGCGAACCCGAGAAAAGGGTGAAAATTCAAACTACCGAAAGGAGAAAGTTATGAAAAAGCATCTGATCGTCATCGCCGTTCTGGGCACCTGCGCACTGTTTGCCGGTCCGCATCATGGCGGCAACAACGGAGTTCGGCTCGCCGCCGACATCGTCCACTTGGTCGGTGAAGTGATCCACCTCGGTACCCCGACCACCACGGTAGTGACCACCGTCCCCGCGCCGGCAACTTACACCTATGTGGTCTATAACGGAGTGAATGTGCCGTACTGCAACGGGTACTACTTCCTCAACAACGCCTGGACTTGGCGCGGTTGCGGTCCGGCGCCGTGCCCGCCGCCCCGGATCCACCCGGTGCCCGCTGCCTACCGGGCTCCGCGGCCGCATCCGGCTCCGGCGCCGGTAGCGCATCGGCCCGCGACGCCGCCCCCGCACCCCCGCGGCATCCCCGCCCCGGCGCATCATGCGCATCGCCGCTGACGCGGCAGTACCGCGAACCACCCCGGAAAGCTCGGTCTTTCCGGGGTTTTTTGCTTGAAAAAAATGGCGGGGCGGTGTTATATTATAGGGCAAGGTCGAGGTGTTAACCATTTTAAAGAAAAGGATAAGATACTATGAGCAAGATTCGGGTCGCGGTTTTCGGTGCCAGTGGTTATGCCGGGGAGGAATTGCTCCGGTTGTTGCTTCGCCACAATCAGGCGGAGATCGTGGCGATCACGTCGCGGAAAAATGCCGGGCAGCCGATCTCGACGGTCTTTCCCCGGTTCACCGGGTTGGACTTGAACTTCGTCGAGCCCGAGGTGGATAAGATTTCTCAAATCTGCGACGCGGCGATCTTGGCGCTGCCCCACGGCTTGGCGACGGAATTCGCGGTGCCGCTGTTGAAAGCGGGCATCAAGGTTTTTGATATTTCGGCGGACTTCCGGTTGCGGAGCACCGCCAAGTACGAGGAATACTACAAAGTGCCGCATCCCGCGCCGGAGTTGCTCGCCGAGGCGGTTTACGGCTTGCCGGAAATCTACCGGGAAAAACTCAAGACCTGCAACTTGGTCGCCTGCGCCGGGTGCTACCCCACCAGTTCGATCTTGCCGGTGGCGCCGCTGTTGGCGGCAAAGGCGGTCAAGACCACCAATATCGTCATCTGCAGTTGCTCGGGCGTGACCGGGGCGGGGCGCAAAGTCGGTCTGCCCTACATCTTCCCCGAGTGCAACGAGAGTCTCAAGGCTTACGGCGTGGTCGGGCACCGGCACTTGCCGGAGATCGAGCAGGAATTTGCCGCCGCCGCCGGAGTCGAAGCGGTGGCGATCAACTTCATCCCGCACTTGGCGCCGATGAATCGGTGCATCAACTCCACCATACTGCTGGACGCCATGCCCGGCTGTACGTTGGAAAAGATCGGCGAAATTTACGCCCAAGCCTACGGCAAAGAGGAATTTGTCCGGGTATTGCCCGCCAAGCGCACCGCCGACACCAAGTATGTGTCGATGACCAACTGCTGTGAGATCGGCTACAACTTTGATCCGCACACCAACAAGGTGATCATCACTTCGGCGATCGACAACCTGACCAAGGGCGCGGCGGGGCAGGCGATCCAGTGCCTCAACATCCGCTTCGGTCTGGACGAGGGCGCCGGGTTGCGCTGATTGCTCCATGGGCGAACTCTACCTGATTTCCGGCGACGACGATTTCGCGCGCAAGCGGCGTGCCAAGGCGCTGGTGCTCGAACTTTCCGGTCTGGCTCCGGATGCCGAGGTAGAGGAAGATCCCGCGTTGGAGATCATTTCCGGCGACGCCGACAATCTCAAGCCGGCGGAGATCATCATTCGCTTTTTGGAAGCGTTGCGCACCCCGTCGTTTTTCAGCGATCACAAACTCCTGTGGCTCCGCCACTACCCCGACTTCGAGCTGTTGGGCACCGAGCAGGACGTCTTTATGGCGACGTTGGAAACGCTCGGCGGCGGACTTCCCGAGGAAGTTACGGTGGTGATCGACGCTCCGCATTTGGATCAGCGCCGCCAGTGGGTGCGCAAACTTAAAACCGCCGGGGCGAAAATCGAGATCTGCGGCACTGCCGGTCGCGCTTCCGACCGCAAGTGGGCGGAAGCCCGGCGGATGCTGATCAGCGATTTCTGTCGCCGGGAAGGGCGGCGGATCGAGCCGGACGCGCTGCAGTTTCTCGCCGAAGTCGTCGGCGGCGACACCGGCGCGCTCAGCAATGAGCTGAAAAAATTGCTCTGCTACATCGGCAATTCCCCGATGATCACGCTGGAAAATTGTCAGGCGATCGTCAGCCGCACGGCGGAAACGTTGATGTGGGAGTACACCTCGGCGGTGGTTGCCGGCGATGTGCGCTCGGCGCTCCGGCATTTGGCGAAATTGTTTGCCGACAAGGGCGACGAAATTTGGATAATGCGAAGTTTGTCGCTCGAATTTCAGCGGCTGATCCAAACTTATTCCGCGATGCGGGAACTGGGCGTTGAGCGGGTCAATCCCGGCACTTTCGACACGCTTCCTACTGAAAAACGCGAGCGTTTCCCGGAAAACTTTTTGCTCAAGCTCCACCCCTACCGCGCTTTCAAGGTCTGCGAAGCGGCGTTGAGCCGCCGCCCCGAGGAACTTGCCGCCCAACTGGTCAAGATCCGCGATGCCGCCAAGGCGTTGGTCACCGGCGGCGGCGATGTGCGCCTGGTGCTTGAAGAGTTGACGATTGAGCTCGCCCGGCGGTAGTTACCGCTTTTGGATGGTGCGCTGGTACTCGATGATCCCGTTGACGATCCCCAGCGCCAGTTTTTCGATGTAGGCGTCGGTATTGAGTTTGCGCTCCTCATCCAAATTGGAAATGAAGCCCAGTTCGACCAAGATCCCCGGCATGGTGAGGTCGCGCAACACCGCGAAGCGGGCGCGCTTCACCCCCCGATCCGTTGCTTTGGTGCGGTAAATCAGTTGCCGATGAATGGTCGCCGCCAGCAGTAAGTTGTTGGCGTCAAAGGCGTTGCCCGCTAATTTACCCGTATTTCCCTTGCCTTTGCCGTCGTTGCTGGAGCGTTGCCCCGGCGGAGCCAGACAAAAGGTTTCAATGCCGCTCACCCGGTGGTCGGCGGCGGAATTGATGTGAATGGAAACGAAAAGATTGCCGCCGTTGCTCGCCGCCAACTGCGGGCGGCGAGCCAGATCGACTTTGCGATCGGTCGTCCGGGTGAGCAGGACCCGGTAGCCGACACTGCGCAGGATCTGCGCGGTGCGCCGGGCGATTTTGAGCGTGAGGTGCTTTTCCAACGAGAATTTGCCGGCGGCGCCCTGATCTTTGCCGCCGTGGCCGGGGTCGATGATGATGGTGCCGACGCGGTGATTTTTCGTCAGTTGCCGGGGGGTGAGCAACACCCG
Organism: Victivallaceae bacterium; assembly: GCA_045635865.1. GTDB lineage: Bacteria > Verrucomicrobiota > Lentisphaeria > Victivallales > Victivallaceae > UBA1784. Next base: position 33,788 of record JAZTWK010000061.1, on the reverse strand, counting down.
CACCGTGGAGTTCCAGTCGGTGGCGCTGATGTAGGGTTTGCCGCCGCGGGAAAGAATGAGGTTGGCGATGCAAAAATTGATCCCGTTGATCCGGACCTTCGCCGACGAGAACGTGGTTTCGATCAGCGGTTTTTGGCGAAAAAGGTATTGGATGCGATTTCCGGAGATCTGACTGGTGATCCCATATTGGCGGCAGAGTTCGGTAAAGTCGTAGTAACGCGTTCCCTGGGCAACGAAGCTGTCCGGCCCGCCGAGCACCGGCAGGCACCAGATGAGCAGGGCGAAAAGCCCGATCGCCAAACGCGCTTTTTTCACTTGAGCTCCGCGAGTTTGATCAGTTTCAGGGTGTCTTCGGTCGGCGGGTACATCGCGTCGATGCCGGCGCCGATGTTGACCGCTTCGCTCAAACTGCCGAAAACGAAGGATTTGGCTTCGCAGATCGCCGCTTTCCACGCGATGCCCAGCGCCAGTCCGGCGGTGATCGCCGCCGACAAGGTACAGCCGGTGCCGTGAGCGGTGAGCGGCGCGGTTTTGACCACCGGCGAAGTCAGCGTGTAGAGTTTGCCGCCGTGGGCAACGAGGTCGCAGGCGGATTCCTTGCCGAGCCGATGACCGCCCTTGAGAATGACGGAAACGCCGAATTTTTTGGCGAGCTTTTCCGCCCCCGCCGCCGCTTGCTCCGGATCGGGGAGCTTTTGCCCTAACAGCAATTCCGCTTCCGGCAGATTGGGGGTGATCCACTTCGCCACCGGGAGCAACCGGTCGCACAAGGTGCGGATCGCCGCCTTTTCCAGCAGTTCCCGCCCGGAAGTCGAAACCATGACCGGGTCGCAGACCAGCGGGAGCTTGCGTTCGACGACTTGATCGGCGACCGCGGAAATGATCTCCGCATTAAAGAGCATCCCGGTTTTGGCGTAGCGCACCGCCAATTTGTCGCAAACCGCCGCGATCTGGGCGGTAACTGCCGCCGCCGGGAGCGCGTCGATGCGGGTGACTTCCGTCGGGTTCTGGCTGGTGATCGCCGCGATGGCGCTGCAACCGAATACGCCGTAGGCGTTGAACGTGCGCAAGTCCGCCTGGATCCCGGCGCCGCCGCCGGAATCACTGCCGGCAATGGTGAGCGCGACCGGATAAGAGCTGGAATTTTCCGCCGTCTTTTTCATATTTTCTTCCCCCAGTTGAGCGTGGTGCGGGCCGACCGCCGGATCGACTGCAGCAAGCCGAGCGCAGTCATGCCGGAAATGATGAACGAGCCGCCGTAGCTGACAAAGGGCAACGACAGCCCGGTCACCGGCACCAGCCCGACGCACATACCGATATTGATGAATAAGTGAGTGAAAAACATCGCCGCCGTACCCAGAGCGAAGAGTCGGCCGAAATCGTCTCCGGCGATCCACGCGGTGTGCAAAATGGAAAAGAGCAATCCGGCGTAAACGATCAGCAGTCCGGTGACTCCGGCGAAGCCGCACTCCTCGGCGATCACGGAAAAGATGAAGTCGTTGTTGGAAACGGTGCGGGGCAGGAAGCCCAGACGGTTTTGCGTGCCCTCGCCCACGCCCTTGCCGTACCTGCCGCCCGAACCGACGGCGAGTTTCGACTGGTGGACGTTGTAGCCGCTTTTGAGCTGATCCCGCTCCGGATCGAGAAAGACCAGGATGCGCTCCTTTTGATAGGGGCGCAGCAGGGGTTTGTATTCCCAGATCTCGTTGGCGACCACGATCCCCCCGAGGACGGTCAGCAAGGCGAGGGCGATCAGCAGTTTTTTCCAACTCAATCCGGCGGAAAAGACGACGACCGCGTAGATCGGTAGCAACACGGCGGCACTGCCGAAATCCGGCTCCGCCGCGATCAGCACAAAGGGCAACACCAGCAACAGCAAACTGGCGGCGAGTCCGCTCCAATTATTGGCGGAAAAGCCGGGGAGCGAAAAGAGCAACGCCAGTATCAGCGCCAACGCCGGTTTGACGAACTCCGAGGGCTGCAGGCGGAAGCCGCCCAACTCCAGCCACCGGGTCGCCCCGTAAACTTTTACCCCGATCAGCAATACCAACAGCAAGGCGATCAGCACCAGCACGTAAAAGAGGACGACTCCCGCCCGAAGTGCGAGGCTCCGGCAGTCGATCCACGTGGCGGCCAAGTAGCAGATCGCGCCCCCGGCGATCCACCCCAGTTGGCGGTGAAAGAAAAAGTCCGGCTGATTGCCCCCGATCTGGCGACCGGTGGAAAAAACGAAAAGCAGACCGACTCCCAACAGCAACAGCAGGGAAACGATCTGCAGATAGTCGAGCGCGGCAAAATAACCCCGGACGCGCGAGGGCGCAGGAGTTTTGGTCGCCGCGGTCACGGGGTGATCCCCTTACACTTCAAAGGTTTGATCGCGGCGCGGGCCGACCGAAATGATGCCGATCTCGGCATTGACCAACTCGGCGACCCGGTGCAGATAGCTTTGCGCCGCTTCGGGCAGATCCGCCAAACTCCGGGCGCCGGAAATATCGCACTTCCACCCCGGGTGGTATTCGTAGATCGGTTTGACCTTTTCCAATTCGGCGGCGGAAGCGGGAAATTCAGTCGTCCGCTTGCCGTCGATCTCGTAGGCGACGCAGATCGCCACGGTGTCGCACTCGTCGAGCACATCCAGCTTGGTGACGGCGAGTTTGCTCACGCCGCTGACCATGCAGGAGTAGCCTGAAGCCACCGCGTCGAACCAACCGCACCGCCGCGGCCGCCCGGTGGTGGCGCCGAACTCCCGACCGCGGGCGCGCAACAATTCCCCGGTGGCGTCAAACAGTTCGGTGGGGAAGGGCCCTTCGCCCACCCGGGTGGTGTAGGCTTTGAGCACGCCCCAGACGTCGCGGATGCTCTGCGGCGGGATGCCCGCGCCGGTGCAGGCGCCGCCGGAAATGGTGTTGCTGCTGGTGACAAAGGGATAGGTGCCGTGGTCGATGTCGAGCAGACCGCCCTGCGCCCCCTCGAAAAGCACTTTTTTGCCCGCCTTGATCGCCGCGTTGACGGTGTAGACCGAGTTGGCGACCAGCGGGGCGAGTTTCTTTGCCGCCGCCAGCACTTTGGCGAGTTCCGCTTCGATATCGATCGGCTCAGCTCCGTAGAAGCGGAAAAGTTCGTTGTATTTCGCCGCCTCGGCGCGGAAGAGCGCCGCGAGGTTTTCCGGCCGGGTCAACTCGATCGCCCGGATGCCGCACCGGCGCATCTTGTCGGTGTAGGCGGGACCGATACCGCGCCCGGTGGTGCCGATCTTGCGGCTGGCGCCCTTTTCGTTGAGCGCGTCGGCGAGGCGGTGATAGATGAAGATCAACTGCGCCCGATCCGAGAGTTCGATCGACGAGGTGTCGATGCCGCGCTCGGCGAGCTTGCTCATTTCCTCATCCAGCGCGATCGGATCGACCACCACGCCGTTGGCGATGACGCATTTGACCGAGGGACGGAAAATTCCGGAAGGCACCAGGTGCAACACATAGCGTTGATCGCCGATTTCCACCGTGTGCCCGGCGTTGTTGCCGCCCTGGTAACGCACGACCATATCCACGTCGCGGGTCAGCACGTCGATAAGTTTGCCTTTGCCCTCATCACCCCACTGGGTGCCGATCAGAATATCCACCGCCATTTGCCGAAATCTCCAAGCATGGGTTAAAACTCAAATCACGGCAGTTAATGTACTACAAAGGGCAGTTAAATACAAGCCGAAAATCGGCGAAAACGGCGGAAAAATTCAGCTTTTGTCGCCGGGTTCGTCCGCCGCCGGGTGAGGCAGTTGCAAATGGCAGTACGCCGCCACCAGCCGGATGACGATCACCGTGCAGGCGACGATGAGGAAACAGATCCCGGGGTGGTGCATAAACCGGTAGAGCAGGACATGGATGATCCCGCCGATCAGCGCGGCGGTCGCGTAGAAATCATTGACCAGCACCGCCGGAATTTTTTGCGCCATAACGTCGCGGAGCACGCCGCCGCCGACCGCCGAAAGCACTCCGCACAACACCTGCCCGGCGGGGCCGAGCCCGTACTGCATGCCTTTGGCGGCGCCGAGCGCGGTGAATACCCCCAAGCCGAAAGCGTCGCAGATCAGAATTATCTCGTGGTAGTGGCCGATCCGGGGAAAGAGGAAAAAGACCACCAGACCGGTGACGATGCAGGAAACGAGGTAGCTTTCGTTGCCGAGCGCCGCCACCGGCACCGCGTCGATGATGACGTCGCGGAGGATGCCGCCACCCACGCCGACCGTACAGCCGAAAACGACCACGCCGAAGAGATCGAGTTTGAGTTTGACGCCGCTGACCGCCCCGGTGACGGCGAAGATCACCGTGCCGATCAAGTCGAAAATGAAGATGAATCCCGACGACATACTTTATTCCCCTGCGGCGGCAAAGCGGGCGCGCAACTGGTCGAAAGTGCCTTCCGCCAGCGCCTGCCGGATGCGCGATGCCAAGTTGAGATAGTAGTGCAAATTGTGCAGAGTCAGCAGCCGGATGCCTAAAATTTCCCCGACGTTGAGCAAGTGGCGGATGTAGGCGCGGGAAAAGTGGGTGCAGGCGTAGCAGTCGCACTCCGGATCCAGCGGCGAGAAATCCTGCGCGAAGCGCCCCGCCTTGATCGGGAGCGTTTCGCCGTAGCCGACGAAAGCGCCGCCGTGCCGCCCCAACCGGGTCGGGAGCACGCAGTCGAACATATCCACGCCGCGGGCGACGTTTTCGACGATCTGGCGCGGGGTACCGACCCCCATGAGGTAGCGGGGAGCGTTTTCCGGCAAAAAGGGAATGGCGGCGTCGACGGCGAGATACATTTCCGGTTCCGTTTCGCCCACCGAAACGCCGCCGATGGCGTAGCCGTCGAAGTTTAGCGAGGTGATCTCCTGTGCGGACTTTTCCCGCAGTTCCGGATAGACCGAGCCCTGCACGATGCCGAAGCGCAGTTGCCCGGGGTTGAGTTCCTGCTCGCGCGAGAGTCTTTCCCAAGCGAACGTGCGGGCGATCGACTTTTCCACTTCCGCCGGCGTCGCCGGATAGGGGGTGCACTCGTCGAATGCCATGACCACTTCCGAGTCGAGCGTCTTTTGAATGTGCATCGACTCCACCGGGCCGAGGAAAAAGCGGGTGCCGTCGATGTGCGAGGCGAAGCGCACCCCGTTGGCTTCGATCTTGCGGAGCTTCGCCAGGCTGAAGACCTGAAAGCCGCCGGAATCGGTCAGGATCGGCCGTTGATCGCCGATGAAATTATTCAACCCCCCGGCGCGGGAAATGATCTCCAAGCCCGGCTTGAGGAAAAGGTGATAGGTGTTGCCGAGCATGATGGTGGCGCCCAGCGCATCCAACTCCGCCGGCGAGACCGCCTTGACGCTCCCCCGGGTGCCGATCGGCATGAATACCGGGGTGGGCACGTCGCCCCGCCGGGTGTGCAACACCCCCAGCCGGGCGCGGGAATTAAGATCGGTTTTCAGCAGTTCAAAACAGCTCATTTGTACATCATTTGTTCAAGGATCTCATCACTTTCATCGCTTTTACCCAACGCGGCGGCGATCTGCGCGGCAAAGGCGAAAACCGCGCCGGGGCCGTTGCCGGTGATCAATTTGCCGTCGACTTCGACTTGATTGCCGGTGTAGTTGCCGTCGGGGATCTCGCGCTCGAAACCGGGGTAAACGGTGTAGCGCCGGTTTTTTAGAAGTCCGGCGGCACCCAACGCGATCGGGGCGGCGCAGATCGCTCCGACGAGTTTGCCGGCGGCGGCAAACTCCAGCAGCACCTCGCGGAGTTCGGCGCTCTGTTGTAGCGTGCGCGCCCCCGGCATGCCGCCGGGCAGGATGATCGCCGCGAACTCCGCGGGATCGGTTTCCGCCCACGTCGCGTCGGCGGTCAAGTTGATTTGGTGGCTCCCCGGCACGAATTTATCATTTTTCAGTGCGGCGAGCGTGACGGCAAAACCCAGTCGGCGCAGGATGTCCGCGGTGCCCAGCGCTTCGATCTCTTCGAAGCCGGGGGCGAGGACGATGAGAATTGGGGAATCCATGATCAGCTTTCTCCTATGATCAAAATTGGCGCTCGGCGGTGCGGTAGCGGCTGGGCGTCGCGCCGACTTCGCGGCGAAACACCCGGCAGAAGTAGCTGGCTTCGGCGAAGCCGCACCGATAAGCGATCTCCTTGATGCTCAAATGAGTGTTGGCGAGGAGTTTTTTCGCCTGATCCAGCCGCAGGGCGAGCAGAAAATCACTGGGCGAAACCCCCTCCAACTCAAAAAAACGCCGGGAAAAGTACCAGCGGCTCAAGCCCGCCGCCCGCGCCATGTCGCTCACCGACAGCGGTTCCGCCAGGTGAGTGAGCAAATAACTGACCACCGCCGCGCGAAACGGTGCCGCCCCGCCATCCCGGCAACTGCCGACGCTGAGCACTTCCATAAGGAAATGGTAGATGGCGGAACTGACGGCAAAGCCGTCGGTGAAGTGATGCTCCCGGCAGTTTTCGCCGAGGATCTCGGTCAGTCTGCCGAGTTTGCCGTCGGCGGAATCGACGATCACCGGGCAGTGGTGCTCCAAATGCGCGTTGACCAGCCGGATCGCTTCGCCGCCGGAAATGTCGAGGAAGCGGAATTCCCAGTATTTGGCGCGGTCGGAAATGGAGTAGGAAAAATCTTTTTCCGCCGGCATCAGCAACGCCGATCCGGGGGGCAGTTGATGGCTTTGCCCGGCGTAAGAGATTTGCCCGCAGCCGGAAATCGTGTATTGCCAGATGAGATAGTCGGCGGTGCGTTTGCCCCGGGGACGATAGGCGGCGCGGTCGGTGCGCAACTCCTGCCCGGCGCCGCGCAAAGAGATCCGGAAATCGACCTTTTCCGGCGGCACCGAGACCGGGTAATAGTTGACGTACTCCGACTTGGACAATTTTTCCCCTTTCAAACTGAATGATCGACCCGCTACTCAAGATATATCGCCGCCGCTTTTTTTGCAAATAAAAATGGCGCCAAAAGCGCATATTTTTATCATTTTTTTATCGGCAAAACGACGAAAAAAAGGGAAAAAAGCGCCCCAAAGCCCGAAACCGGTGCGGACAAAAGGCGCGAAAATTTTGCTTTTTGCAATAAGTGAGGCTATATTACATACTGTACGAGAATAATCAGACCAAAAAACAGCGTAAAACCGGGGTGGTTATGAAAACATTTGAAGCACTTTTTGCGGAATTGAGCGCCAAGGCGCAATCCGGCGATCCCAATTCCGGCACGGTCGCCGAGTTGGGCAAAGGCACCCATTTTATCGGCAAGAAGATCGTCGAGGAAGCCGGCGAAGTCTGGATCGCCGCCGAATACGAAGGCAAGGAACGCACCGCCGAGGAGATCTCGCAACTGCTCTATCATCTGCAGGTGATGATGATCGACCGCGGCTTAACTTTGACGGATATCTACAAGTACTTATGAGCACGGAAAGAAAAAATCTGCTGGTCGCCATTCCCAACAAGGGGGCGCTTTCGGAAGGCACGGTCGCGCTTTTCGGCGCCGCCGGCTACCGCTGTGTCCGTTCCGGGCGGGAGCTGATGATCAGCGACGTCGCCAACGGCATCGACTTCGTATTTCTGCGTCCGCGCGACATCGCGCTCTACGTCGGGCGCGGGGTCGTCGAGTTGGGCGTGACCGGTCGCGACCTCGCCGCCGACAGCGGCGTGGAGGTCAAGGAATTGCTCCCGCTGGAGATCGGGCGGTCGCGCTTCTGCTTCGCCGCCCCCAAGGGAGTTTATAACTCCCCGGCGGAATTCAATCATCTGCGGATCGCCTGCAGTTATCCGCGTCTGTTGCGGGAAAAACTGCGCGAAATGAAACTCGACTGCGAGATCGTCCAGTTGGAAGGCGCGGTGGAAATTTCCATCCGGCTCGGCGTCGCCGACGTGATCGCCGACGTGGTGGAATCCGGTTCGACGCTCCGCGAAGCGGGGTTGGAGATCGTCGGCGAGCCGCTGATGTACTCCGAGGCGTTGCTGTTGGCGCACGAGGGCGTCACCCCCGGCGACGAACGGGTCGCCCGGTTGCTCGGCCGGTTGCGCGGCGTGCTGATGGCAAAAAATTATCTGATGATCGAGTACAACGTGCATCGGCGCGACTTGGAAACGGTTTCCAAGATCACTCCGGGGGTCGAGGCGCCGACGGTGTCGCCGCTTGCCAATCCCGAATACGTGGCGGTCAAGTCCATGGTGCTCCGCAAGGATTGCAACCGCATCATGGATGAACTTTACGCCGCCGGAGCGCGGGGCATCATCACCACCGAATTGAGCGCGTGCCGCTTGTGAGGAAAGGATTAGTTATGGATCAGAGCATTTTGGCGCGGGCGCGCGAAGTTTTCGACATCGAGATCGAAGGCATCGCCGCGTTGCGCGATATCATCGGGGATAGTTTCGTGCAGTTGGCCGAGCGGTGCAACGCCACCCTCGACGCCGGCGGCAAGCTGGTCATCACCGGCATCGGCAAATCCGGTTACATCGGCAAAAAAATGGCGGCGACGCTTTCCAGCATCGGTTGCCCGTCGGTCTTTTTGCACCCGGTGGAGGCGCGGCACGGCGACCTCGGACTTTTGCAAAAGCACGATCTGCTGATCGCCATCAGCTACAGCGGCGAGACCGAGGAGTTGCTGGTGGTGCTCAATCCCGCCAAGCGGTTGGGGGTCAGTCTGGTGTCGATCACCGGCAACGGCGCTTCCACCTTGGCGAAAATGAGCGATCTCACCGTCGAAATGCCGGTGCCCCGCGAAGCGTGCCCCTTTAACCTGGTGCCGACCACGACCACCACCGCGCTGTTGGTGTTGGGCGACGCGTTGGCGATGGTGCTGTTGGGGATGCGCAAGTTCACCAAAGACGACTTCGGGCGGCTTCACCCCGGCGGGGCGATCGGGCGTATGGTCACCATGCGCGCCGCCGATATGATGCGCGACTTGGAGCACTCGGCACTGATGTCGCCGCAGAGCACCGTCCGCGAGGCGATCTGCGCCATGGGCAAAGTGCGTTCCGGCTCGGCGATCATCGTCGACGACGACCGCAAACTGCTGGGCATTTTCACCGACGGCGACTTCCGGCGGTTGACCGAAAAGGAAGAGACGATCCTCCACCGCCAGCTGGGCGAAGTGATGACCGCCAACCCGATCTCGGTCGAGGGGGAAATGCTCGCCGTCGAAGTGATGAAGCTGTTGGAAAAACGGCACATCGACGATCTGGTGGTCACCGATGCCGAGCATCGGGTGATCGGTTTTATCGACGTGCAGGATCTGCCGGGGATGAAACTTATTTGAAGAGGAGCTCGCTTCCCGGATGAAATTGCGTACACTTCTGATTTTGAGCGCGTGGTCACTGCTCGGCGTCGCCTTTGCCAATGACGCCGAGGCGCAGAGACTTTACGACGCCGGTTATCAGCTTTACCGCGACGGCAAGTACTACGACGCCGGCAAAAAGTTTGAGGATGCGGAGCTGGAAGCGGATGAGCCGCTTATTCGCTCCAACTCGCTGCTCGCGCAGATCGGGGCGTGGAGAATGTGCGAAATGCCCTACCGGGAATTTACCGCGATCGAAAAATTGTTGCAACTCTATCCGGAATATGCCGATTTCGCCAACTTGACCCGCCGGGAATACGAGATCGCCGAACTCTACTATCAGGGCAAGCGCGAACCGGCTTTCTGGCACCTGCGCTGGATCCCCTGGCTGGATAACGGCGACAAGAGTATGGAAATTTACACCAAGGCGTTGGAACGGGCGCCCTTTTCCGAGTGGGCGCCGGCGGCGCGGCTCCGGTTGGCGTATTTGCTCGATCAGGACGGCAAAAAGCGCGAATCGGTCGCCCAGCTGGAAAAATTTGTCGCCGACTATCCCTCGAGCGATCTCTATCGCTATGCGTTGCTGTCGCTGGCAAATGGCTACCTCAATTTATCCGAGCGCGGCGACGGCGACGGTCGCTTCATCACCCAGGCATACGAGCGGCTGTTGGAGTTTCAAAAGAAGTTCCCCGAAGCGCCCGAAAACGAGTGGGTGCAACGGATGATCCTCGCCTACCGCGACGCCCAAGCGAAGCGGTTGTACGAAATGGCCAAGTTTTACGAGAAGCAGGGGCGGCAGGACGCCGCGGAGCGCTATCTCGCCAAGGTGTTGATCGAATATCCCGACAGCGTTTCCGCCCCGGATTCGGAAAAGATGCTGGTCGAGTTGGATGATACTTTCATACCCGCCGATGTTTCCGCTTCCACCGCGGAACGGTTGCCGAAGCTGAAAAGCTATCAGACTCCGACGGAGGCGTCGCGGGTGTTGCTCATGCCCGGTCAGAACAACAATCACTATCTGATCGCGGTGCCGGATCTGACCGGCGAAGTCAATCAAACCGCGAAATAAGGACGGGGGTAAAAATGAAATTTCTGATCCTGCTTTTATCCGGAGCGTTCCTGTTGGGCGGCTGCGGTTATCAACTGGGTTCGGTGATGCACCCGCAGATCAAGACGATCGGCGTGGCTCCGGTGGTCAACGAGACGATCGCCTACAACGTCGCCCCGCAGGTGCGGGCGCTCCTGTGCGAAAGGTTCCAGACCGACGGTTCGCTGAAGCTGGTGGACGAAAAATCCGCCGATTGCATCATCTACGCCCGGGTGCTCGACACCCAGTACACGCAGATATCCTGGAGCAATCAGGTGGAAGAAGATCGGCTGTTGCCCAACCAGTGGCAGGTCACGATCAACATCGAGTATGTGGTGATGATCCCCGGTCAGGCGAAGCCGTTGATTTCCACCCGCAAGGCATCCGGCTCGACGCGCTTTATGTCCGGGCCGGATCTGGAAGTCAGCCGCAGTTATGCGCTTCGTCAGGCGGCGTTTGAAGCCGCCAAAACGATCGTGTCATCGGTCACCGAAGCGTGGTGACGCAACCGGGAGCGCGGGATGACCAATAATTTTGTCAAACGCGGACAATTTCTCTTCCTCTTTTCCTTCGCCGGATTGATCGCGATCGGCACGTTGCTGTTGAAATTGCCCGGAGTGATGCAAAACGGCGAGTCGATGAAATGGATCGACGCGCTGTTTACGGCGACCACTTCGGTCTGCGTCACCGGGCTGGATAGCGTCGGCGTGCACAATTTTTCCTGGTTCGGGCAGCTGATCGTCACCTTGTTGATCGAGCTGGGCGGGATCGGGATCATGACCTTGAGTGCGTCGATTTTGTTGGCGTTGGGGCGGGGGTTGTCGTTCAGCAACAGCCTGATGATCTCGCATCTGAACGATCACTTTTCGTTGCGCGGCACCGAAAGTTTGACCCGCACCGTAGTCAACTACACCTTGGGGTGCGAATTGTGCGGACTGGTGGTGATCTACGTCGGCTTCCTCATTTCCGGCGCGCACTGGGGAGTTTCGCTCTGGCACGCGCTCATGCTGACCGTCAGCGGCTTTTGCAACGCGGGATTGAGCCCGTTCGCCGACAGTTTGCACTCTTGCGGGCGGATCGTCCAATTCGGCGTGGCGATGCAGGGGATCCTCGGCGGGCTGGGCGTTTACGTCATCTACGATCTATTGGAGGTGGTGAAGCGGCGGCGGCTGGATCTGCGGGTTCACTCCAAAGTGGTGCTCTACGCCACCTTTGCGCTGTTGTTGCTCGGCACGTTGCTCATTCACATATTCGGCACGGAAAGGGGCGGCGAAGTGTTGTGGTTCGACGCGTTTTTCCTGTCGGCGAGCGCCCGCACCGCCGGGTTTTCGACTTTGGATCTGCGGGTATTGCCGCCGGAAAGCATCGCGGTGCTTACTGTGCTGATGATGATCGGCGTCGCGCCCGGTTCGACCGGCGGCGGGATGAAGATCACCACCGTGGCGCTGGCGCTGGCGGCGATCTACAGCACGATTTCCGGCAACCGCGAAGTGTTGCTTTTCAAGCGGAAAATGCCGATGGAAACGATTTTGCGGAGCTTCACGATCATTTTCATCTACATCCTCTGCTGCGGACTGGGGGCATTTTGTCTGCAAATGGTATCCGAGCACAGCGCCGGAGCCAACTTTTTTGAGGCGGTTTCGGCGTTGACCACCACCGGGTTGAGTTTCGGGGTGTCGCCGGGGCTTTATCCGGTGGGCAAGCTGGTGGTGATCCTGTTGATGTATTTGGGCAGGATCGGACCGTTCACCATTTTGCTGTTCTTTATGGGCCGGGAAAAACCGGGTCATCTGCAGTACCCGGAAGAACGGGTCGTAATCGGTTGACAAAGGCTTTTAAAGTCAAGGAGAAAATAGACTATGGCGAGAAACAATTATGCGGTGCTCGGCTTGGGCAGTTTCGGCACGAAACTCGCGTTGGAACTGAGCGAGGCCGGCAACAACGTGCTGGTGTGCGATATCTCGCGGCAACGGATCGACGAGATCCGCGACAAGATCGCCGAGGTGGTTATCGCCGATGTCACTCACGAAGACACGATCAAGGAGTTGAACGTCCGCAAATTCGATGCGGTCATCGTCGGCATGAGCAACTTTTTTGAGCGTCAGGTGTTGGCGTTGAGTCTGCTCAAGCAGGAAGGCGCCCGGCGGATTTTGGTCAAGGCGACCAACGACATGCAGGAAAAGATCCTCTATCGGCTCGGCGCCGACGAAGTGATCCAGCCGGATCAGGACGTGGCGGAGCGGCTTTCCCGGCGGCTTTCGCTGGTCAACATCAGCGACATTTTCGATTTCAAAGGTTCGGCGATCGCCGACGTGGTCGTGCCGGAAAATCTGGCGGATAAGAGCCTCAAGGAGTTGAATCTGCGCGCCACTTACAACATCACCGTGTTGCTGTTGCGCAAGCCGGACAGCACCGAGGAACTTCAGCCCGGGCCGGAAACGGTGTTGGAGCGGGGCGACTCGCTCACGGTTTTCGGCGACCGGCAGGCGATCATCGATCTATTCAAGGAGAAATAAGATGAGCGAATGTATTTTTTGTCAGATCGCCGCGGGCAAGATCCCGGCGGTGAAAATTTACGAAGATGAATTGGTCGTGGCGTTCCTCGACCTCGGGCCGATCAATTTCGGGCATACGCTGGTCATCCCCCGCGAGCATCACGAATCCAGCTCCACCATTCCCGAAGCGGTCGCCGGGCGGATGTTTCACGTCGGCAGTCGGATCGGGGTGGCGCTCAAGCGGCAGGATGCCTACGACGCCTTTAATCTGCACTTGGCCGACGGCGCCGCCGCCGGGCAGGTGGTGATGCACGCGCACTTGCACGTGGTGCCGCGCGGCGTGGAAGACGGTTTTCGCTGGAACTGGCGGCAGCTCAAATATGGCGAAAACGGCATGGCGGAAATGGCGGAAAAGATCCGCGCCAAACTGAAACTGGATTGAGCCGGATATGAGCGCAAAAATTATTGACGGCAAGGCGATCGCGGCGGAGATCAACCGCGAGACCGCCGCCGGAGTGGCGGAGTTCACGGCGAAATTTCATCGCGCTCCGCGCCTCGTGGTGATTTTGGTCGGCGAAGATCCCGCTTCGCAGGTCTATGTGCGCAACAAGGTGAAAACCTGCGGCGAACTGGGGATCGACTCCGAATTGATCGCGCTCCCCGCCGACACCGCGGAAAGCGCGTTGCTCGCGCGGATCGCCGAACTCAATGCCGATGCCGGCGTGGACGGGATCTTGGTGCAGAGTCCGGTGCCCAAGCAGATCGACGAGATGCGGGTGATCCAGGCGATCTCCCCCGCCAAGGATGTGGATTGCTTTACCGAGAGCAACGTGGGCAAGCTGCTCATCGGCGAGGGCAACGGCCTGATGCCCTGCACCCCCTACGGCGTACTGGAATTGCTCAAACGCTCCGGGATCAGCTGCCGCGGCAAGCACGCGGTGGTGGTGGGGCGCTCCAACATCGTCGGCAAACCGCTGGCGGCGCTTTTGATGCAGAAACTCCCCGAAGCCGATGCGACGGTGACAGTGGTGCACTCCGGCACGCCGGACATCGCTCAATTTACCCGGCAGGCGGATATCGTGATCGCCGCGGTCGGGCGGCCGCGCCTGATCACCGGCAGTATGCTCAAGCCGGGTGCGGCGGTCATCGACGTCGGCATCAATCGCGTTTACGATGAAAAGCTGGGCAAGAACCGGCTGGTCGGCGACGTGGATTTCGCCTCGGCAGTGGAAGTGGCGGGGGCGATCACCCCGGTTCCCGGCGGCGTCGGCCCGATGACGATCGCGATGCTGATGCGTAACGCCTTGCGCGCCGCGATTTTGCGGGAGCAAAATAGCGGCGAACGCCCAACAGCGATTTTGCGGGAGCAAAATAGCGGCGAATGCCCAACAGCGATTTTGCGGCAGGGCAAATGAGCGAAAAGCTCCTGTTGCACACCTGTTGCGCCCCGTGCGCCGGGGGATGCGTGGCGCTTTTGCTCGACCGCGAGCGCCCGGTCGCGCTCTACTATTCCAACAGCAACTTAATGGACGAAGCCGAGTACGAAAAACGCTTGGCTTCGGTCAAACGTCTGGCAGAACATTATGGAGTCGAGTTACTGATCGACCCCTACGATCACGCGGCGTGGCGCAAGTTCGTTTCCGGTCTGGAAAATGAGCCGGAGCACGGCAAACGGTGCAGTAAGTGTTTTGAGTTTTCGCTTTCGCGGGCGGCGCAGTTTGCGCACGAGCGCGGCGAAAAATTTGCCACCACGCTGACCGTGAGCCCCCACAAAAATTCCGCGCAAATCTTTGCCGCGCTCGACGATGCGGATTTTGAGCATATCGACTTCAAAAAGGGCGGCACTTACCAAACGAGTTGCCGGATCGCCCGCGAATTGGAGTTTTACCGCCAGAAGTTTTGCGGTTGTGAGTTTTCCTACCTTTCCGCCGGTTCCCCGGAGCGCGAAGCATAAAAAAAACTCCGGCAACTGCTTGCCGGAGTCGAAGTTCCTTTTGGCAGTGCCTTACAGCGACTTGCCGCTGAGCATCCGATAGGCTTCCAAGTATTTGGCGGTGGTGTTTTTCGCCACCTCGGCGGGCAACGCCGGGCCGGGATAGCTCTTATCCCAATCGAGCGTTTCCAAGTAGTCGCGGACATATTGCTTATCCAAGCTGACCGGACTGGTGCCGAGTTGATACTGATCCGCCAGCCAGAAGCGGCTGGAATCGGGGGTGAGCACTTCGTCGACCAAGATGATCTTGCCGTCGATCTCGCCGAACTCAAACTTGGTGTCGGCGACGATGATGCCGCGCGTGGCGGCGTAATCTCTCGCGGCGGTGTAAATGCCGAGCGCCATATCGCGGATCGTCGCCGCCTTTTCCTGCCCGACGATCTCCGCGGTGCGTTCAAAGCTGATCGCTTCGTCGTGTTCGCCCGCCGCCGCCTTGGTCGAGGGGGTGAAAAGCGGTTCATCCAGCTTCGACGCCTGCTGATAGCCCGGGCGGAGCCGGATGCCGGAAACCACGCCGGTCTTTTGATAATCTTTCCAGCCGGAGCCGACGAGGTAACCGCGCACGATGCACTCGACCGGCAGAACTTTCGCCTTGCGCACGATCATCGAGCGACCCTGCAAATCCTTGTAGGGGGCGAGCTCGGGGCGCGACAGCACGTCGGCGGTGATCAGGTGGTTGGGCACGTCTTTGAGCAGATCGAACCAGAAAAGCGAGATCTGGGTCAGCACTTCGCCCTTGCGGGGGATCCCGGTGGGCAACACCACGTCAAAAGCGCTGAGCCGGTCGGTCGCCACAAAGAGCAACGCATCGCCCAGATCGTAGACGTCGCGAACTTTGCCTTTATTGATCAGCGGCAACGGCAACTCGGTGCCGATCAGCGCGCCATTGGCATCGTATTGCATAATTTACGCCTTGATTTCGCCGATCTCGACCCGGGTCATATTCTGACGATGACCGTGGGTGCGGCGATAACCTTTGCGGCGTTTCATCTTGAAAACGACGATCTTTTTGGCGCGGAACTGGTCGACCACCTTGCCGGTGACCGAGGCGCCCTCGACGAGCGGAGTGCCGACGTTGAGTTTGCCGCCTTCCTCGCCCAGCGCGAGAACTTCGCCGAAAGTGACTTCATCGCCCACTTTGGCATCGAGTTTTTCCACTTCGACCACGTCGCCGCTCTTGACCGCGAGCTGCTTGCCGCCGGTTCGGATGATTGCGTACATTTTCAAATCTCCTGTTTTTGGATTTTGCTTTTCAAAAGTAACAAGTTCAATAATATAACCCGAAAATCCCGGTTTTTCAAGTACTCCGGATAAAAAACCCGACAAAAGCGGCGGCGGCGGCGGAAGAAAACTTGAAAAAGCGAAGCAGAGACGATATAATATACCCCGTATCGGGAAGATAAAGAGGGGGGAAGTCGATGGCTCTGTTGGAAGTCCGCGACCTGTCGGTCGATTATCCGGTGCGGGGCGCCGGGTGGGGACGCAAGAAGTTGCTCCACGCCGTTGCCGACGTGTCGTTTGACATCGAGCCGGGGGAGACCGTCGGGCTGGTCGGCGAATCCGGTTGCGGTAAAAGCACCCTCGGTCGGGCGTTGGTCGGTTTGGTCGACCCCAGCGCCGGGAGCATCCGGCTGGACGGCGTGGAGCTCGCCGGCAAGGAAGGCAAAAAAGCGCGCCGCACCCAGTACGGCAAATACCAGATGATCTTTCAGGACCCCTACGGTTCGCTCAACCCCCGTTTGACCATTTTTGATTCGATCGACGAAGTCTTGCGTCTGCGCTTGAAAAAAGCCGCCCGCGCGGAGCGGCGCGAGGTCGCGGCGCAACTCCTGCAGCGGGTCGGTTTGGAAGCCAAGGCGCTCGACCGCTACCCGCACCAGTTTTCCGGCGGTCAGCGCCAGCGGATCGGCATCGCCCGCGCGCTCGCGGCGGAGCCGCGCTTTGTGGTCGCCGACGAACCGGTCTCGGCGTTGGACGTCAGCGTGCAGGCGGCGATCGTCAATCTTTTGGACGACATTCGCCGGGAAACCGGCACGGCGTTTTTATTCATCGCCCACGACTTGGCGGTGGTCGAACACATTTCCGGGCGGATCCTTGTCATGTACTTGGGGCGGATCGTCGAGAGTGCCCCGGCGCACGAATTGATCTCGCATCCCCGCCACCCCTACACCCGGGCGCTGATCGGGGCGGTGCCCGATCTGCACACGGTGCCGTCGGGCGAGGCGTTGGGCGGCGACGTGCCGTCGCCGCTGGATCCGCCGTCGGGGTGCGTCTTTCACCCGCGCTGTCCGTTTGCCGACGAAAAGTGTCGGTGCCAAGCGCCGGAATTGTTGCCGACGGAAGCGGAAACTCCTCACCTCTGCCGCTGTTTCCACCCGCTGTCTTGAAGCGCGATCGGGGAAATTTCCCCCGAAGTGCTTGACAAAGTGGTTTTGGTCGGCTATATTATGGCACTCCTTTTTTGGGGCGTGGTAGCCAAGCGGCTAGGCAGCGGTCTGCAAAATCGCTTAGATCGGTTCAACTCCGTTCCACGCCTCCATTTTTTTGCCTTTTTTGAATTGAAAACACCCCGGTTTTGCAGTATTTTATAGTGAAGCTCAAAAACGGGAGGTTTTTTATGCGTTTAGTCTGCGAAAACAATGTTTTACGGTTCACCGAAAATCCCGCGTCAACTTCCGGCGCCAAACCGCCATACGCTTACGATTTTTCCACCGAAGCCAAGGTGGAAAACTGGGAGATCGTTTCCCACACCGGCAACGATTATCAAATCACCGCGACGGTCGAGTTGCCCGCCGGGAACTTCGTGGCGCTGATCCCCGCCAAGCCGATCTTGGGCTACCGCCGGGTGTTGCCGTCGAAAATGAGCATCAACGGTAAAGCGTATGTGCTCGACACCGAGGCGGAAAACGCCTACGTCTGGAATGGCTCGGTGCGCTTCGGGGTGCGCTTCGCCACTCCCGGCGGCAAGGTGAAGTTTACGCTCGACTTTTACTCCGAGGAAAAGTCGCCCTTTGACTACCTTGAATTTCACCTCATCCCCGATCAGGAGCCGGTTGCCGCCGAAAAAGCGGTGCGCAAATTTTTGCCGCTGACTACGGAACTCCCCGAGTTGCCGGAAAATTCCCTGCCGGACTTGAGCGATTTCAAATCCGGCGTCGACAGCGGCAAGTGCGCCGGGCGCTTCGGCTTCAACAAGGGCGACGGTCTGCTCGACTGCGCCGTGCCTTACTTGGGCATGGTGGATAAGATGTTCATTTGCGGCCACCCCCGCTACCTCAAGCCGTTCCGCTGGACCTTTTCCACTTTCCCCGCCGATCTGCCGCTCCACGGCAATTTCCCGCCCGCGCAAATTCACCCCAAAAACGATAAACTCACCGTCAACGGCGTGTCGGTCAGTTGGCAGGCGGATCTGGGCGAGGGGAAGTTTTTCCGCAACACCTATTCCATTTGCGCCGCGGGCGTCATCCACGAGAGCAACGCCGGGGAAATGGCGTTGCGCAAGTTGGAGTACGCGGGCAATTACCGCTACATTTTGATCCCCCGCGCCGCCGGGGCGGAAGTCCGCGATATCGACTCGGCGGGCGAACTCGAGATGACGGAAAATTTCCTGCTCTTTTTCGGTGCGACCGAGTATCCGGATGTGCCGCTGATGGTGAGTTTCGATCGCCCGGTGCGGCAACTGCGCATCGTGCGCGATCCGGTGACGAACCGCTTGAGCGAAATTCATTTCCCCGGCGTGTCGCGGCTCACGACCGTCACTCCCTTTGGCTGCGAGTTGCTCGACCCGTTGGAAAGCGACTCCGACCGGCTGGGCGACGCCCTCTCGCGCTGTCGCTTCTGGAGCCGGGTGATGCTGGCGCTCCCCACCGGGGTAAAGGAATTTTATCGCTTGGATGAAGCGGCGAAAAAGGTCGAGATCGTCAACGAGTTCAGCTACACCTACTACACCGATGCGTGGGGCACGAAGCCCTTGGAGATCGCCCCGTTCCCGCCGGTGTTGAGCCACTGCGGTACCGCGGAGTTCACCGGCGGCAACTGCAAGTTTATAACCAAATACGGCAAGTTTTTTGCCGCGAATGGTCGCGTGGCGCGCTACACGATCCCGATGATGGAAGTCGAGCGCCCGATCGCCCTGCGCACCAAAGGCGACGATCAGATCGTCAAGCTGTTGGATACCGACTTCGACCAGTATCTCGACTTTGTCGAGCATTTCCCCGACGACGTGCAGTCGGGACCTTTTTTCGGTTCGCTTTTTGACCCGTGGGCGTTCGCCTCGGTGCTCTTTCCTTTCGTTTCGCGCGAACGGCAGGAGCGGATGATCGCCAAAATTCGCGAACGGTTGGAGATCGCCGCCGATCGGGACAGCAATTTCCGCTACCCGGTGGTCGATTTCCTCTACGTCCTGCGGGGAAAACTGCAGGACGACGAATTGATCAAAATGTACGAATCCCCGGATATGAAATATCTGCGGCTGTGGAACTACTACCCGCGCACCGAGCCGTACACCGGGATCAAGTACATGTTGTGCTACATCAACTTGTGCCTCTTTAACGTGGAAAAGGTGATCAAGTACGGCACCCGCGAGGAGATCGCCGCGTTGGATTTCCCGCTCATCGAAAACGACTGGGGCATCGGCTGTTCCTTCTATTACCTCTACTTGTGCCTGCTCGCCTGCGGCGACCACCGCGCCCTGGCGCGCAACTGGGAAACTTTCCGGTCGATCTACCGCTTTTTCGAGTGCTTCCACGACTGGGCGTGCATGGGCTCCGGCTATGCCGAAGACAGCAACGCCTGGGTCGAAGGGGCGAGCTTGGGCGGCATCACCGGCTTCGTGCTCTTTGCCGAAATGCTCAAGGATAAAGAAGCTCACGACTTGGGCGTTTATCTCGCGGCGAAGCACTTGGCGCTGCGCTGCTCGCTGGCGCGCGCATCCAACACTTACTGCCGCGAACTCTACGGCACCGGCGAATGGTACTTCTTGAAAATGTATCTTGCCGAAGCCAATCCCGCCTACGATTTCGGGCGGTTGCCGCAGTTGGTGGAAAATAAATGCAACGACGGCATTTACAACTTCACCACCGAGGGGATCTACCCGGAGTTTTTCCTCAATCTGCACCGGCAACTGGGCGCGGAGTTCGACCGCGGCATGGAAGTGGTCCGCGAAGTTTTTGAGCGCAACACCCACTTGCCGCGATTTGTGGTGCAGAAAAATGAGCGCAACTGGACCTTGGTGCAGATGTATTGCTCGATTTTGCTCCACGAGGCGCTCAACCCCGAGTACCCGGCGGAAAAGGTCTTGGAGCATTTGGAGTACGCCAAGCAGAACTACTTCATTTTCCGCAAGTACCGGGGTATGCACAATCTTTCCCGCCGGTTGCCGGAAAATTATTTCGAGAGCCTCATCCGCTCGCTGGTGGCGATGCGTCGCCACGCGCTCTGGCTGCTCCACTGGGAAAATTGCCGAGTCGTCACGGCGGAATTCGACGAAAATGCGCGTCAGGCGGAGTTGGAGATCGAAACGACCGGCGGCAAGATCCGCTTCGGCGTGCGGGGTACCCCCCGCGCCGCGACGCTCGCCGGAACTCCCGTCGCATGGCAGGAAGTCACCCCGGGCAAAATCGAATTTTATCCGGAAAAATCCGGCAAGCTGATAATTCAGTTTTGAGTGCGGGCAGCCGGCGGGTTGCTTTAACGCGCTTGGCGTAGTATATTATCCCGTGACACTTTTAAGGGGATAGATCGGCAATGAAATTGCTTTTTATCGGGGACATCGTCGGCAGCGGTGGCAGGGAAGCCGTCCGCCAACTGGTGCCGGAACTCCGCCGTGAGTACAACATCCAGTTCGTCATCGCCAACGGCGAAAATTGCGCCGGGGGCAACGGCATTACGGCGGGCTGTTACCGCGAACTCCGGCAAGTTGTCAACGTCATCACCCTCGGCGACCACACTTGGGATCAAAAGGGTTTCGAGCAGGATATCGCCACTTGTACTGACGTGATCCGCCCCGCCAATTACGCTAAAGTCCAGCCCGGCAAGGGCTTCGGGGTATTCACCAACCCCGCCGGCGGCGATATTGCCGTCATCGCGCTGCAGGGCAAGGTCTTCATGCGGGAAAGTTCCCGCTGTCCCTTTGAAACGGTCGAGGAAATTCTCGCCAAAATCCCGCCGACCGCCAAGACGATCATCGTCGATTTTCACGCCGAGGCGACCAGCGAAAAGCTGGCGATGCAACACTATCTCGACGGTCGCGTCACCGCGGTACTCGGCACCCACACGCACGTGCAGACCGCCGACGCCCGGGTTTCCGGATCCGGTACGGCGATGCTGACCGATGTCGGGATGACCGGCGCGGATAAAAGCATTTTGGGGCGGGAGATCCCCGATGTACTGCACAAATTCACCACCGGGATGCCGGGGCGGCTCAATGTGGTGGAAACCGGGAAGATCCGGCTCGACGGAGCGATCATCACTTACGACTATCTCACCGGGCGCGCCAGCGCCATTGAAACGATTTCCCGCACGATCGAGGTTTAACGCGTTATGGAAGAATTCAAGTTCAATACTCCCGAGGAGCTGATCGCCGATATCCGCGCCGGCAAAATGGTGGTGATCGTCGACGACGCCGACCGGGAAAACGAGGGCGACGTCATCGCCGCCGCCGAAACCATCACCCCCGAGCAGATCGCCTTTATGGCGACCCACGCCTGCGGTTTGGTCTGCTGCCCGCTTCCGCCGGAGCGCGCCGCCGAGCTGGGCTTGGAAGCGCCGGAAACGCACCGCGACCACTTCGGCACGGCATTTACCCAGAGCGTGGATGCGATCGAAAAGGTTTCGACCGGCATCAGCGCCTACGACCGCTGTCAGACGGTCAAAAAATTGCTCGACCCCCACTCGACCTTGGCGGATTTTTCCACCCCGGGGCACCTCTTTCCGCTGATCGCCCGCCCCGGCGGGGTGTTGCGGCGGATCGGCCACACCGAAGCGGCGGTCGATCTTTCCCGGCTGGCGGGGCACCGCCCCGGCGCGGTCATATGCGAAATCATGCAGAGCGACGGCAAAATGGCGCGGCTCCCGGAATTGACGGAGTTTTGCCGCCGCCACCAGCTCAAACTCGGCACGATCGCCGATCTGGTTTCCTACCGTCGCAAAACCGAGAAGCTGATCGTGCCCGGCGAAGCGGCGCAGTTGCCGACGGTTTTCGGCGATTTTAAGGTGATCCCCTACCGCACGATGATCGACAATTTGGAGCACTTGGCGCTGGTTTACGGCGAGGTGAGAGATCGGCAAAACGTCATGGTGAGGGTGCACAGCGAGTGTATGACCGGCGACGTTTTCGGTTCGACCCGGTGCGACTGCGGCGAACAGCTCCACCGCGCGATGGAAATGATCGTGGAAAACGGCTCCGGGGTCTTGGTCTATTTGCGGCAGGAGGGGCGCGGCATCGGTATTTTCAACAAGATCCACGCCTACAAACTGCAGGACGAGGGTTGCGACACCGTCGAAGCCAACGAAAAACTCGGCTTCCCCAGCGACTTGCGCGACTACGGTATCGGGGTGCAGATTTTGCTCGATCTCGGCGTCAAGTCGGTGCGGCTGTTGACCAACAATCCGAGCAAACTGGTCGGCATTTCCGGCTACGGCTTGGAGATCACCGAGCGGCTCCCCCTGGTGATCGCCCCCGGCAAAAACAACGCCTTTTATCTCAAGACCAAAAAAGAACGCATGGGGCATCTGCTGTAATGGCGGTGAACTTCGGCAAAAATTGGCGCATCGGGATCATTTCCCCCGCCGGTCCGGTGGACAAAGATAAACTCCTTTCCGGCGTCGCCGGATTGGAAAAGTTGGGTTGCTCCGTCCGGCTCGGCGACCACGCGTTGGGCAAAACGGGCTATCTCGCGGCGAGTGCGGCGGAGCGCTTCGCCGACTTCCGCAATTTCTATTTGGATGACGAGATCGACCTCATTCTCGCTTCCCGGGGCGGATTCGGGTGCGCGCACTTGCTACCCGATCTCGCCGAACTGCCCAAGCGCCCCAAACTGGTCGCCGGTTACAGCGATCTCACCGCCTTGCTCTGGGCGCTGGAAAAGTTCGATCTGGCGACGACGCTCGCGCTGCCGATGGCGGCGCGCTACGGTGATCTGGACGAAAAGAGTCTGGCGAGCGCGGCGGCGGCGTTGGCGGCAACTCCGCGAAATTTGGGCACCTTTACGGAGTTGCGCCCCGGCGCGGCGCAGGGGTTGCCGCTCCCCGGCAATCTCACCGTGGCGGCGAGTATCGTCGGGACTCCGTATTTCCCGGATTGCGCCGGCAGGATTTTGGTTTTGGAGGATGTGAACGAGCCGCTTTACAAGATCGACCGGGCGTTGACCCAGTTGGAGCAGGGCGGCGCCTTTGCCGCTTGCGGCGGCGTGATCTTCGGCGAGTTCACCCAAAGCGGCGCCACCGATGCGGAGTTGGACGAGTTGCTGATCCGCGCCACGCGCCAAGTTGCGGGACCGGTATTGCGCGGCTTGAGATATCGCCACGAATTTCCTTTTGAGTCGCTCAACTGCCGCCAAAAGTTGGAAATTGCCCAAGGTCGGGTTTGGGCCGGTTAGGAGAAGTTTAAAGTGCTCAGCGAAATTCTGATTGCCGGATTGGTGCGCGATCACCGTCAGACCGACGACCCCACCGTGCGGTTGCGGTACGGCAAACTTTCCGGCTTGGTCGGCATCGCGGTCAACGCGCTTTTATCCGCCGCCAAGATCGTACTGGCGATAATTTCCGGCAGTGTGGCGCTGGGGGCGGATGCGCTCAACAACCTTTCCGACGCCGGGGGGGCGCTGGTGACGCTTTTCGGCTTTCAGCTTTCCGCCAAGCCGGCGGACAACGAACACCCCTTTGGTCACGGCCGCATGGAATATGTGGCGGCGGTGATAATTTCGGTGCTGATCATTTCCGCCGGGCTGAACTTTTTCCGGACGGCGATCGAGCGGATCGTCACTCCGCAGGAAATCTTTGCCCCCAACTGGCTGGTCGTTGTGACCGCGGCGACGTTGCTGGTCAAAGTCTGGTTGGCGTTTTTCTACCGCGAAGTCGGCAAACGGATCGCTTCGCAGGCGTTGCAGGCGCAGTTTTGGGATAGCTTGAGCGATCTGTTGACCACCTTTTTGGTAGTGGTTTCGATGGTTTTGCCCCGCTTCTGCCCGTTCCCGGTCGACGGCATCGCCGGACTTCTGGTGGCGGGAGTTACCGTGTGGGGCGGGATCTCCGTGCTGAAAAACGCTTCTGACCCGCTGCTCGGGGTGGTGCCGGATTCCCAACTGGTGGAAAAGTTGCGCAATGTACTGCTCGCTCAACCGGGGATATTGGGTGTCCACGACATCATCATCCACAGCTACGGCCCGGCGCTCTACTTCGCCACCGCCCACGCCGAAGTCACCAAAGACGGCGATTTGGTGCATACGCACGACATTTTGGAAAACGCCGAGGTCGCGGTCGCCAAGCAGTTGCCGATCCGGCTGTTGCTCCACTGCGACCCCTTTGGCGACGCCGACCGGGAAACCGTGCAGTGGCGGGCGAAATTAGAGCGCATCGTCACCGCCTTTGACCCGGTATTTAAAGTTTACGATTTCCGGTGCGAATCGGAACCGCCGGTGTTGGATTTTTACTTGCTCACCCCGCGAACTTACAGCTTGAGCAACGACGAGATCCACGCCCGGTTGGAAAAGATCATGCAGGAATTCGACCCCCGTTTGCGGCTGAATATCCACTTCGTCCACGCCTTTGTGTGAGCGGAATGGATCGGAAAAAAGCGGATTTTTTTTCCGAATGTATTGACAAAACCGCTCACCGGGGATATATTAACTGAACAATCTTGGAAACAAGGGCGTATAGCTCAGTTGGTTAGAGCGCCACGTTGACATCGTGGAGGTCGTAGATTCGAGTTCTACTACGCCCACCATCCTTCGCTAAAGCTACGGATGGCAGGCCGTCAGGCTTGCTATCCGTAGATTTTTTGCGTAGCAAAATAGCGCGAAGCGCGCGAAGGATGCCCTCCATAGCTCGAAAGAGCGACGGAGGGCACAACGTCCGACATTACCCATCACCCCATAAGTCTTATAAGTCCTATAAGTCCTATATCGGCTTATCGAGCGACAAAACCCCGCCAGATTTGCCGGATTTTTTTACGGCTTGGCAAGCCATCGGCGCAGACAAGACGTAAGCGGCGAAGCGCGCGAAGGCTGTCACGCCGTAGCATCGCGCCGTAGAGAAACGAAGGCGGAAGCCTTGGCGGAGGCGGACCCCCGCCCAACATTACCCATCACTCCATAAGTCTTATAAGTCCTATAAGTCCTATATCGGCTTATCGAGCGACAAATATCCGCTTTTGTTGCCGATTCGCCTTGAAAAAAGTTGCGACTCGTGGCATTTTATATAGTGAAAATGGGGAAGCCCATGAAATATAACCAACCGCGGACAATTCAGAAAGGGGACCGTATGAAAAAAATTGGTTTGGTAATGGCATTGACGGTGTTGGCGACTTCGCTGTGGGGCGCCGCCGTCGGGGAGTTGTACGTTTCGCAGACGACCGGCAGCAAAAAGGGCCCGGGCACCAAGGAATCTCCTTTCAAGACGATCAATGACGCGGTCAAAAAAGCCAATCCCGGCGACACCATCTACATCGCCCAGGGCAACTACACCGGCAAACTCGGCGCCAGCGAGATCATCATCGACAAGCCGGTGACCCTCATCGGCGGTTACAAGGCGGACTTTTCCGCCCGCGACATCGCCGCTTATCCGACGCTCATTCAGCCCCCCAACGACAAGAACGACACCAAGGGGCTTTCGCTGATCACGCTCAATCTGCCCAACGGCAAGGGTCCGGATATGGTCATCGACGGCTTGGTCATCGACCAGAGCTACATGAATAGCTATCACGACGTCAAGGGCAAACCCGAGGGCGTCGAAACCGGTATGTGGCTGGAACCCCCCGCCAAGGGCTCCAAGGATAAGTTCGCTTCCGCCAAGAGCTACTCCATTTACAAGCCGACGGCGAACCGCTTCGAGGGCAACGTCATCATCCGCAACTGCGTCATTTCCAATGCCGGCAACTTCGGCATCAACATCTCGCACTACAGTGGCTCGGTCAAGATCCTCAACAACGTTTTCGTCGCCTGCCGGATGGAGTCCTGCGAAGTTTCCTGCTCCAGCGCCAGCGGCATGGTCGATTGCGAATTCGCCGACAACACCGTGCTTTTCACCTGGAGTAGAACCAGTGAAATGACCGACATGGGCTACGGTTTCCGTTGCCTCACCGGCGTCAACGCCAAAATTCACAACAACATTTTCGGTCTCAACGTCTTTGCCGGCGTCGGCAACGACAAGGGCGATCCCAAGAAAAAGAAAGTTTCGCTCGACGATAACATTTTCTTCCTCAACAAGACCGCCGACGTCACCGCGGTCAAGAGCCCGAACATCCTGAAGTTGCGCGTCGATGACGAGGCGTTTGAGGATATGGCGGACTTCCCCGGCATGGAGAGCGTGGAAAAGAACGTTTCGCTCAAGGACCCCGCCGCTTTCAAGGGCGTCATCAACGATGCTTACTTGACCGCGTTCCTCAACGCCACTTACTCGGAAAAGACCGACTACGATGAAAACTCCCCCGCCAACATCTTCCGCGCGGCGCTGGGGATGAACAAGGTCGGTACGATCACCACCAAGGTTTCCATGTACGGCAACCGCTATCCGCTCGCCGACGTTTACAAACTTTTCGGCGCGGTCAAGGGTTACGGCGCGCAGGCGGTCAAGTAACAAGCACCAACACTTAATTGGAGATATTGAAAATGGATATCAAAGCGGAATTCGACGCATTGATCAATGACATCAAAAACAACCTCAAGCCGGAAGAGATCGCCGCCGACATCAAGGCGAACTTCGATCCCAAAGCGATGTTTGAGCAATTCAAGCAGACTTTGCTCGGCAAGTACTTCTGCTTCTGCGGTCGTGCCGGTCGCAAGGAATTCTGGTCGTTTACGGCGGTGGCGTTGGCGGTGATGATCGCCGCCGGCATCGTTTCGACGATCCTGGCGTTCATTCTGGGGTGGCTGGGGCTCATCAGCGCGGTCGTCTCCCTGGCTTTGCTGTCGCCGACTTTGAGCGTCACCGCCCGGCGGTTGCACGACGTGGGCCGTAGCGGCTGGTGGCAACTTCTCTCGCTCATTCCGGTGATCGGCGGGATCGTCGTGCTGATCCTCTGCATTCCCGCGGGAAGCAAAGCGAGCAATCAGTTCGGCGACCCGATCGCCTGATTTAGGATCACAAAAGCAAACCCCGCGTCGAGACCGGCGCGGAGTTTTTTTATTCTTTTTTTAGTCTTCCAACATTATCTTGCGGAAGTTGGCGACGTCGCGGCGGGTCGCTCCGCCGGAAAGGAAATACTTTTCCGCCGCTTTGGCTAAATTGGAGTCGAGCTTATCCAAAGTTTCCAAGAGATTGACGAACTGCTTGAAGCCCACCCGGCGCTCGGCGAAAACCGAGCAGGTGGTGAATTCGTAATCCGCCAGAAGTTCCGACTCCGGCACGCCGAGTAGCGCCATGAGCAAAAAGGCGAGCGTACCGCCCCGGTCAGCGCAGCCCCAGCAGTGGAAGTACGCCGGCAAGTGCTCCGCACAACTCAAGTATTTGAGGCAGTCGGCGTAGTATTTGCGCTGCTCGTCGGTGAAGATCATATCGTAGGGGCGAAGCGGGATGTTCACCCACGCCACCCGCGCCTGATCCAAGGGCGGCGTGTAGCCGGGAGCGATCTCGGTGCCGCCGCGCACATCCAAGTCGGTGCGGAGCTTGAGGTGATCGAGCAATTCGCGCCGCCCCGCCGGTTTGAGGTGGTGGTGGCGGTCGAACTCCGAGCCGCGGAAAAGGAGATTCTGCTTCACTCTGCGCCCGTCGGTCGTCGTGCGCCCGCCGCAGTCGCGGACGTTGGTCGCCCCGGGGACATTCAGCCAGCGGGGCGCTTCGTCGGCGACGAAAAATTCCCGCGTCGCCCGGTGTTCCCCCGCCTGAAGCGTGATCCGGTAGCGGCAGTTGATCTTGAGATTGTAGACCCGGGTGGACTTTCCGGTACAGCGCCGGGAAATTTCCACCTTGCCGCTCGGCAACTCCGTGAGGGTGAGTTTCACCCCTTTGGGGGCGATCCCCACATATTCCCAAGCGATCACCACCGCCTGCGGTATGGAGTGATCCAATTTGCTCGGGGTAAGATTCAAGTAATCGATGAAAACATCTTGCGTGGCGACCCGCTTCCGCGCCGCTTCGCACTCGGCGAAGCGACGCTGAAAGGGCGTCCAGAGCGAAACGGTTGCCCCGGCTTTCGGCCGGGTGATGCGGATCCCGCTCATCCCTGCCTCCGCAACTCCGTGCGGCGGATCTTGCCGCTAGTGGTCTTGGGCATGGCTTCGATGAATTCCACCTGCCGCGGATACTTGTACGGCGCGGTGTGGTGCTTCACATAATCCTGAATGTCGCGCTTCAACTCCTCGGTGCCCTCGGTGTCCTTGGTCAGCACCACGAACGCCTTGACCACCTGACCGCGGATGGGGTCGGGCACGCCGACCACGGCGCACTCGAGGACGTAGGGAAGCTCCATGATGACGCTCTCGATCTCAAACGGGCCGATCCGGTAGCCGCTGGACTTGATGAGGTCGTCGGTCCTGCCGACGTACCAATAGTAGCCGTCCTCGTCTTTCCACGCGGTGTCGCCGGTGTGGTAGTAACCGTCTTTCCAACTGGCGGCGGTGGCTTCGGGATTGTTGAAGTAACCGAGGAAAAGTCCGCAGACCTCGTTGCGCTCGGCGCGGACGCAGATCTCACCGGTCTCGCCGGGATGCACCGGCTTGCCGTCGGCGTCGAGCAACTCGACTTCGTACTGCGGCGACGGCTTGCCCATGGAACCCGGTTTCGGCTCCATGCCGATCAGGTTGCTGATGAGCATGGTGGTTTCAGTCTGACCAAAGGCTTCCATGATTTTCAAGCCCGTCGCCTTTTGGAATTGGTAGAAGACCTCGGGGTTGAGCGCTTCCCCGGCGGTGCAGGCGTACTTGAGCGACGAGAGATCGTACTTGGAAAGGTCCTCTTTGATAAAGAAGCGATACATCGTCGGCGGCGCGCAAAACGTGGTGACGTTGTGCTCTTTAAAGATGCTGAGGATGTCGTCGGCGTGGAAGCGGTCGAAGTCGTAGACCAGCACCGTGCTTTCGCAGAGCCACTGACCGTAGATCTTGCCCCAGAGCGCCTTGCCCCAACCGGTGTCGGAAATGGTGAAGTGCAAGCCGTTGGGATCGACGTTGTGCCACCAGCGGGCGGTGAGAATGTGCCCCAACGGATAGGTCATACCGTGCAGTACCGCCTTGGGATAACCGGTGGTGCCGCTGCTGAAAAACATCAACGCCGGATCGGTGGCGAGCTGACCCTCGGGCCGCGGGAAGTTGACATCAAAGGCGATCACTTCGCGGTTGAAATCGTGCCAGTTTTCCCGGCTGCCGTTGACGATGACTTTAAATTCGAT
The DNA here is from genome assembly GCA_045635865.1 of Victivallaceae bacterium. GTDB lineage: Bacteria > Verrucomicrobiota > Lentisphaeria > Victivallales > Victivallaceae > UBA1784. The sequence continues at coordinate 4,382 of JAZTWK010000061.1, read as the reverse complement.
GCTGGGGGATTCCGGCAACGCCGCCTCGACCGCTTCGGGCACGCCGTCGTCGGCGGTGGCGATGATGCCCTTGATCTTGGCGTAGTTGAAGCGGTAGACATAGTCCTTGGCGAGCAACTGGTTGGAAGCCGGCACCGCGATCGCGCCGATGCGGTGGAGCGCGTTGATGACGAACCAGAATTGGTAGTGGCGCTTCATCACCAGCATCACGAGATCGCCCTTTTTCACGCCGAGCGACTGCAGATAGTTGGCGGTGCGGGCGGATTCCTCGCTCACTTCACGGAAAGTGAAGTTGCGGGTGCGGTGCTCCTTATCCACATAGACCAGCGCGGTCTTATCCGGACACTTTTCGGCGAGCGCGTCAACGACGTCGAAAGCGAAGTTGAAGTTTTCCGGATAGTGGAATTTGACCTCTTTCAGCAAACCGTTGTCGTCGAGCGTTTCATCCAAAAAGTTGTGGTAGATCAAATTTTCGTGGGCACTGCCGACGTGGGGCAGGTGGTGCGCCAACTCTTTCACCTCGGCGGAAGAACCGCTGCCGTTGATCGTCACGGCGATAAACACGCAGGGTTCGTCGCCGACGGCGATCATGCCGTGGGGGTGCGACGAGTCGTAGAGCATGCTGTCGCCGGGGCCGAGGGTCTCGACCTGATTGTCGACCTGGGTGCGGAGTTTGCCCGAGAGGATGTAGTCGAATTCCTGCCCGTCGTGGGTGGCGAGTCCGATCGGGGTATCTTCCGGTTCCGGCGGCGCGGTGACGATAAAGGGATCGGCGAGCCGGTTTTTCAGCAACGCCGCCAAGTGCAAGTATTCAAAGTCCGACCGCCGCTTGATCGGGGTGCCGCTGCCGGCGCGGGTGATGGTGCAGGCGGTCAACGTCGGGGTGCTGCCCGCCACCAGTTCGCTGATATCGACGCCGAAGCGCTCGGCGCAGTGCAGAATAAAGGTGAAGGAACTGTCGATCTCCCCCGCTTCGTGAGCGAGATATTCCTTTTCCGTGACGCCGGTGATCCGCGCCATTTCCGCGGCGGATATATCCAGCACCTGCCGGATCTCCCGAAGTCGATTCCCCATTTGCACTAATTGACTGTTCATGATCGCCTTCCTTTTCCTCTTTTAAAGGCTCTTAAACTCCCCGCCGTTGTCGCACCATACAACAAAGGCGGCACTTTCCCGACTGCTGGAAAACGCCGCCTGCGAAGTTTAATCCTTCCCGGCAGCTTCCCCAGCTGCCGGAGGATACATCAAAATCCGGTCAGCAGGAAGCCTCCGGAATAATAATGTCGTACTGAACGAAAAATGACGGTCCCGACGCCGGGGCGCGCCCCGATGCCGCAAACAAGTCGTAATTTTTTGCCGTCATTTTCATCATTTTAACCTTTCGCGGGATTGCATAAGCGCACTCCCGGAGTTATCTTAAATCCGTGATAAACTGCACTTAATATATACCCCGGCGGGGAAAAAAGCAAATGGCGAGGAAAAAAAATCAGGATTTTTTCGAACGGTTGAGCCGCCGTTTCGACGAATTGGATCCCGGCACCCAACAGGCTTATCTGCAGCGGCTCGCCCGGGAGCGCGGCTTTTTTGAGACGGTTTTCAACGCTTTGGATGAGGGAGTTATGGTCATTGACCGTCAACTCCGCTTGAGCTACTTCAACCCGGCGGCGAGCAAAATTCTCGGCTTCCCCGAGGATACCTCTGAAGTGCGGGTCTCGCAGCTTTTGCCGGACCTGGACTGGCAGTTGATTTTGCAGGATGACGGCTCCGAGTGGAAGCGGGTCGCCCGGCAGGAACTGGAGATTCTCTACCCCGAGCAGAAATTCATCCAGTTTTATCTCGTACCCCTGGCGGAAGATCCCACTTTGGCGGTGGTGATCTTGCGCGACGTCACCGAGAGCCGCCGCCGCACCGAGAGCGAAATGGAAAGCAACACCGTGCAGGCGGTTTCCCTCTTGGGCGCGGGGATCGCTCACGAGATCGGCAATCCGCTCAACAGTCTTTATTTAAATCTGCAACTTCTGGAAAGCGGCGACGACCCCGAAGAAAGCAAGGAGCTCGTCGGCGTCTGCAAAAAGGAAGTGGAGCGGCTCGACAGCATCATCAAGCAGTTTTTGAGCGCGATCCGCCCCGGGCGGGGCGACTTCCGCAATCAGAATCTGCCGGAGCTGATCTTTGAGGTGTTGAAGTTCATGCGCCCGGAAATCGAGGCGCGCCAAGTCGAGGTCAAGTGCGATTTCCCGGAAATTTTGCCGCCGATCACCGGAAGTTCCGATCAACTTAAACAATTATTTTACAACATCATCCGCAACGCGGTGCAGGCGATGACCAACGGCGGTGTTTTGGAAATCTACGCTTCCGCCGGCGAGGAATTTCTGGTGGTCGAATTCGCCGACACCGGCTCCGGAGTCACGCCGGAAAATTTGAGCACCATGTTTCAGGCTTTCCGCACCACCAAAAGCGGCGGCAACGGCATCGGCACGATGATCATCGAAAAAGTCTGCCGCGAACACGGCGCCGGCTTCGGGTTGGTCTCCACCCCCGGCCGGGGCACGGTCTTCCAGCTCCGTTTCCCGCTGGGCAAGCGCCGGATGCGGCTCTTGGGCAACAGTTGAGGCGCGGCGATGCTGATCGTGCTGGACGAGGTGGACTCCACCAATACTTGGGCAAAGGAGCATTTTTTTGAACTTGCCGACGGCACGGTGGTCGCGGCGCTCGAGCAGACCGCCGGTCGGGGGCGGCTCGACCGGGTCTGGCGCAGTAAAGCGGGGCGGAGCATCACCTTGAGCGCGCTCTTTCGCCGGGTTTCGGCGGGCTTTCACGCCGGGGCGATCGTCGGCTTGGCGGCGCTGGAAGTGATCCGCGCGCTCGCTCCCGAGACGGAGATCTATTTCAAGTGGCCCAACGACCTCTACTTTGCCGATCGCAAACTTGCCGGGGTGCTTTCCGAGGGGGTGGTGCGCCAAGGCGAACTCGCCGGGGTGGTCTGCGGCATCGGCATCAACCTCAACCAGACGGAAAAAGAACTGCTGGAAATCGGTGCCCCGGCGTGCAGCGTCTATACCATTTCCGGGCGGAAAAATGGGGTAAAAAAAGTTATTAAAGCACTGGAAAAATCCATAACGGAATGCTATATTAACTATTGTAACTATCCGGAAAAAGTCCTCGCCCGTTTTCGGGCGGAAAACCGGTTGATCGGCACCGAAGTCGAGTTGGTCGGCGCCACCGGGGAAGTTTTCCGGGCACGGTTTCGCGATCTCGATGCCGACGGCGGCATGGTCATCGAGCGCGGCGGGCGGATCGAACGCTTTGACTGCGGCGACGTGCGGATAGTGGTGCCGCCGGAAACGGCAAACCAATGCCCCGTAACCGGGGGCAATAACGAGGAGTAAACCATGGAAACGGTATCCGTCGCCATCCTCTGGGATGGTCTGAAGCTCATGATCTGCGGCATGGGGGTCGTATTCGTCTTTCTCGTCGTCATGATCATCATGATGAATCTGTTGCGAGTGGCGCTGGCGCCTTTCGCCAAGGCTCCGGCTCCCGCCGCCCCGGCGGCGCCCAAGTCGGACGATTTGGCGCTGATCGCCGCCGCCGTCGCCGCCGTCGATTTGGAACGGAAGTGATCCGGAAATCAACAAAATTTTTACATAGAGGATAGTTCAGCATGAAAAAAATCAAATTCATGGATTGTTCGTTCCGGGATGGCTTCCAGTCCTGTCTCGGCGCCCGGGTCAAAACCGACGACTTCCTGCCCGCGCTCGAAGCGGCGGTCAAGGCGGGGATCAACTACATTGAGATCGGCGGCGGCGCCCGCTTCCAGAGCCTGTTTTTCTACACGCAGGAAAATGCCTTTGAGGAAATGGACCGGTGGCGCGCCTGCGTCGATTCGGTGACTCCCGGCGTCAATCTGCAGACCCTTTCGCGCGGCGTCAACGTGGTCGGCCTTTCCAGCCAGTCGAGCGACATCATCGACTTGCACGCCAAACTTTTCAAAAAGCACGGCATCACCACGATCCGCAACTTCGACGCGCTCAACGACGTGCGCAATCTGGACGTTTCCGGCCGGGCGATCGCCAAATACGGCCTCAAGCATCAGATCACCATTACCATGATGGGCTTGGCGCCCGGCTTAAAGGAAAGCTACGCCCACACCCCGAAATTCTACGTCGATCGCCTCAACGAGATCATCGCTTCGGGCATTCCCTTTGACAGCCTCGCCTTTAAAGACGCTTCCGGCACCAGCACCCCCGAAACCGTGCGCGCCACGGTCAAGGCGGCGCGGGAAATTTTGGACAGCACCTACGGCAAGGGTGCCAAGGAGATCCAGTTCCACACCCACGACACCGCGGGTATGGCGGTCAGCTGCAACATGGCGGCGATTG
>JAZTWK010000060.1:0-24200 GCA_045635865.1 Victivallaceae bacterium | reverse complement strand
ACTGGCGAAAAAATATCACCTGCCGCTCATCGTCGACTCGACTTTCGCCCCGCCGACCCAACTCCGCCCCATTGAACACGGCGCCAATATCGTCATCCACTCGCTTTCCAAGTGGATCAACGGTCACGGCACCGGCATCGGTGGTATCGTGGTGGATGCCGGGAACTTCGACTGGAGCGACCCCAAGTTCGAGCTCTACAATCAGCCCGACCGCGGCTATCACGGCTTGCGCTTCGCTCACGATCTGGGCGAGTTGAATCATCTGGCATTCATTCTGCGCTTGCGGATCGTCGGGTTGCGCAATCAGGGGCCGACGCTCTCGCCGGATTCGGCGTGGAGTTTCCTGCAAGGGGTGGAATCGCTCCCCGTCCGCATGGAGCGGCACAGCCAAAACGCGCTCAAGGTGGCGGAATTTCTCAGCGATCACCCCAAAGTCGCGTGGGTGCGCTACCCCGGACTCCCCGGCGACCCGAGCTATGACTTGGCAAAAAAATATCTCCCCAACGGGGCGGGCGGCATGGTCGTTTTCGGCGTCAAAGGCGGTAGCGCGGCGGGCATCAAACTGGTGGACAACATCAAACTTTTCAGCATTCTCGCCAACGTCGGCGACGCCAAGAGTTTGATCATTCACCCGGCGAGCACCACCCACTCGCAGTTGAGCGAGGAAGATCAGCGCAAGGCGGGTTTGTCGCCGGAATTGGTGCGGCTTTCCATCGGTTTGGAGCACATCGACGACATCATCGGCGCACTCGATGACGCGTTGCAGTTGATTTAAGCTGAATACCAAAAAACGCGCCCCGAAGTTTTCGGGGCGTTTTTTTATTTAAGGGATAGCATCCGCTCGATCGGCAAGCGGGCGCGCTCCAGCAGTTCGGGCGGCAATTTCACCTCAAACTGATGGTTTTCCAGTGCCGCCGCTACGCTTTCGAGCGTGATTTTTTTCATATTCGGGCAGAGCACCGGGGGCGCGAGCGGCAGAAACTCCTTATCCGGATTTTCCTGCTTAAGCCGGTGGATGATCCCCTGCTCGGTGCCGACGATGATCTGTCGCTGGGGCAGTTCCCGGACTTTCCGCAACATACCGCCGGTACTCAAGGCGTAATCCGCCCGCGCCACCACCGCCGGACGGCACTCCGGGTGCACCAGCACCACCGCATCCGGATATTTTTCCCGGGCGGCGGTAATATATTCGGGCAAAATGTGATTGTGCGTCGGGCAGTAACCCGGCCAAAGTTGCATCTTTCGCCCGGTTTCCGCCATGACGTTGGCGCCGAGATTCTGATCGGGCAAAAAGAGAATTTCCTGGTCGGCAGGGAGACTCTCGACCACTTTTGCCGCATTGGCGGAAGTACAGCAGATATCCACCTCGCCCTTGGTCGCCGCCGTGGTGTTGACGTAGGCGACGATAATGGCGTCGGGATGCTCGCGGCGGAACGCGGCGACCGCTTCGGCGGAAGCCATATCCGCCATGGGGCAGCCGGAAGCCGGCACCGGGTGCAGCACCGTGGAGTTGGGCGACAGCAGTTTGGCGGTTTCCGCCATAAACGCCACGCCGCAAAAGACGATGACCGGCGCGGCGGAAGCCTTCGCCTTGATGCTCAATTCCAACGAATCGCCGACGAAATCGGCGATGTCCTGCACTTCGCCGGAAACGTAGTTGTGAGCGAGGATGATCGCTTCGCGCTCCTGACGGAGACGATGGATTTTTGCGACGAGATTTTCCGGTGCAGACATAACAACGCCAACCTTGTTTCGGGGTTCATTTTCAGCAGTTTAATATACACTGCCCGAGGGGGAAAATCAAGCGTCGGCGCGGGGGGCGTCTTCGATGACGCGCATTTTCGTCCACTTGCCCTGCCGGAAGCGCAGGTAAAAGATGAGCGCGAGCAAAAATATTTCGCTGTCGAGCGCCACCCACAGCGCCCACCACGGAGCGCCCAGATAATACAGCGCCACGCACGGCAGGGCGAAACCGAGCACCCCGACCAAGCCGAAAAGCGCCATGGTAAACCGGGTGTCGCCCGCGCCGCGCAAGGCGTTGCTCAAGACGATGTTCCCCCCGTCGACCAGCAAATACGAGCAGATCAGAAGCAGCATGATCCGGGTCAGCCGGATCGCTTCCAGTTGCGCCGGATCGCCGGAGCGGATAAAGGGCGACAGCACCAAGTCTTGCAAGCCGGTGAAGATCCCGATCATGATGACGGTGTAGATCGTGATCAAGATAAAAGCGTTGCGCACCGAGCGTTTCGCCAGCGGGATATCGCCCGCCCCGATCGCCTGCCCGACCAATATCGACGCCGTCTGCCCCACCCCCATGACCGGGCAAAAGGCGATGGTGTTGATGCCAAAGGCGATACTGGTGGCTTCAAAAACCGCCGCCCCGTAAGAACCGAGCACCAGACAAAAGGTGTTAAATCCGATCATATCCAGGAGCAGCTGCACCCCGTTGGGCGCGCCGTAGCGCAACATTCGCCGGAGCAGTTCGCCATCCGGGCGGATCTTTCCGGTGTTGAAGTGGCGCCGCGCCGAGGGGGCGAAAAACAATCCCAGATAGACCAGCAACCCGATCGCTTCCGCCGCCACCGTGCCGATCCCGGCGCCGACGATGCCGAGTTCGGGCACGCCGCGCCAACCGTAGATGAATAAATAGTTGAGCGGGATATTGGCGAGCGTGATGATCACCGAAACCGCCAGCACCACCACCGTCTTGCCCCGCCCCGTCCAAAAGCAGGAGATCGCGCAACTGCTCAAAAAGATGAAAACGCCGAGCGAAAGGATTTGGAAGTAGCTAACTTCCGCGGCGATCACTTCCGGAGTGTGGGGAAAGAGCGAAAAGAAAGGTCCCGCCCAAAAGAATCCGCTCGCCAGCAAGGCGCCGCTTGCCAGCGCCATAAATATCCCCTGCCAGACGGCGATGCCGATCCGACCGTACTGCCGCGCCCCGGCGTACTGGGCGACAAAGGTCCCGGTGTAGCTCACCGTGCCAAAGAAAAAGCAGGAAATGGTGAAGTTGGTCAATCCCCCGCCCAGCGAAGCGGCGGCGGCCGCCTGCGAATAGCGGGTGAGCATCAGCCGATCGACGAACATATTGATCGCATGGCAGGCGCTCGCCAACACCAGTGGCAACGCCACCGCCAAGACGTCGATCAAGCGACCGCGATTTTCTCTGACTTCACTCATGTTTTTGCCTCACCTTTAAAGGCAGATAATATAGCACCAAGCCCCTTAAATGCAAGGAGCCGCCGCCGGAAAATCCCGACGGCGGCCCCAGTGATGCGCCCATTACTTCAACTCGGAGCAGTGCAACGCATCCATTTTCGCGCTGAACGGCACCGGGCCGGCGGCGGTGATCCGATAACCGGTTTCGATCCGCGCGCCGTTGAATTCGGGATGCCCGAAAAAGCTCACATCGACGCAGACCGTCATGCCTTCGGTCAGCACGTCGTCGCTGTTGGGGCCGAAAAAGGGCGATTCCGCCTCGTGCAAGCCGATCGTGTGAACGAAGGGACACACGAGGTAAGGCAACAGGCCGTGCTCGATGAAGTATTTCCGCGCCGGAGCGTCGATCTCCCGCCCCGACTTGCCCACCTGCAACATCGCTTTGGTCAGCCGGAATGCCTCGCGCAAATGATTGATGCACTCCTTTTGCCGGGCGGAGTAAACTCCGGAAGCGGGGACCGTGTCGCCGAAAACGCCCGCGTAACCATTCCACTTGGGGGCGAGCCCCAACATGACCAGTTCGCCGTCGAGCAGTTTTTTGCTGCTGGCGGTCGGCACCACCGCGTTGGCGCGCTTGCCGCTGCCGACGATGGCGGAAAAGCCGAACCCACTCGCGCCGCGACTCCGGGCGGCATATTCCCCGGCGGCGGCGATCTCGATTTCCGAAGCGCCGACTTTGCAGGCGGAGCGCATCGCGTCAAACGCCTGATCCGCCAGACCGAAGGCGGTGCCGATCTGCTGAATTTCCCACTCGGATTTGTGATAGCGCAGTTGCAAAAAATCGTTGGTGATGTCAACGATCTCGACCCCGGCAAATCCGGCGGTGATCCCGGCGTAACACCCGGCGGGCATCCGATCGCCGCCGACCAGACCGATCCGGCGCACCTGTTTCAAGGTGCGGCGAAGTTCCGCAAAGAGTTGGGGGAAGTCGATGATCTTGGCGTTGGGGTACTCCTCGTCGGGCACCATAAAGACCGGGAAGTTGCGCGTTTCCTTGATCGCGCTGTCCTGCTGGGCAAATGGCTCACTTTCCGGCCCGCCCAAAAGCATCGGTTCCCCGCAGGCGGGCACCAGCACCGCGCCGCTCTCAAACTGGGGGCACCAACCGGTGAGATACCAGCCGTTGCCGATATTGAATTCATCGTAATAGACCAAGGCGAGATCCAAATTTTTGCCGCGCAACAACTCCTGCACCGCGGCGACCCGCTGTTTTGCTTCGTTTTCCACTAAATAACCCATGATGATCCTCTTTTTTTTGCTGTTTTGGGTAAAATGACTCGCCTCCCCGCCGATGCGGAGAAGCAAAAAAAATCATCGGGATCACTCAGAGGTCGGAGGGGCGCTGGGGCAAAAAGTAGTGAAAGTTCCCATTCCGTCCCCGCCAGGGAACGGAAAATCCGAAAGTGCGATCGGCGGAAAAATTCATTTTTATCCTCTTGGACTTGATCCAACGCAAATATAATCCCGATCGGAACTTTTTGCAAATCGACTTGATAAAATTGGCAATACCGACAAAATACGCTATATTAAAGGTAGAAATAGTTCAACCGGAAAAATCGACATGACCACCGCTTCGCGCCTTGCTCAACTCGCCCTGCTCTACTGGAGCTTTGCCAAGATCGCCCTCGGCGTACTGGGCGGCGGCTTGGCGATGTTGCCGGTGATCGAAGACGTTTTCGTGCGCCGAAAAAAACTGCTTTCCCCCGACGAACTTTTGGAAATGACCGCGCTCTCGCAGAGCGTGCCGGGGATCGTCGCCGCCAACTGCGCCACTTACGTCGGGCGCAAGGTCGCCGGTTATCCCGGCGCCCTCGTCGCCGTGCTGGGGGCGGTGACGCCCTCATTTCTCGTCATTTTGCTGATCGCCGCCGTTTTCCCGACGCTCGACGTCCACAACCCCGTGTGGCTCGGCGTCTTTTCCGGAGTCCGCTCGGCGATCACGGCGATGATATTGCTCACCGCGTACCGACTGGCGAAAAAGACGATCGTTTCGGCATTTGAAGCGATCATCGTCGCGGCGGCGCTCGTTTTATTGCTCGCGCGGATCAATCCCGCTTTGATCATCCTCGGCGCGATCCCCTTCGGCATCGCCGAATATTATCGCCGCCGCAAAATGGGAGCTTTAAGCAAATGAATCCGCTGATACTCATGCTCACTTTCACTGGTTTCGGGCTCCTCTGCTTCGGCGGCGGCTACCCGCTGGTGCCGCTATTGGAAATTTATTTTGTGCATGGACATGGGATAATCACGCTTAAGCAATTCGGCAATCTCGTATCCATCGCGCAACTTACCCCCGGCCCGGTCGGCATCAACTGCGCCACCTACGTGGGGTACATTTCCGGCGGATTCTGGAGTTCGCTCCTGGCGACGCTCGGCTTGATCATCCCCTCGCTCACTTTGGGATATCTGGCGGCGTGCTACCTCGCCCGCTATCGGGATTCCTTTTGGGTGCAGGGCATCCTCACCGGACTGCGCCCGGCGGCGGTGGCGATGATCATTTACGCCGCGACGATCTTTCTCGGCATTTCGGTTTTCACCGCGCCGATCCCGTGGCGGGAACTCCTGCGCGGCATCCTGCCGGCTGATTTCGGCATCTCCCTGCCCGGAGTGGTCGTTTTCGCCGTCTCGCTGATTTTGTTGCTCAAGACCAAGCTGCCGATCATGGCGCTCATCCTTTTGGGCGGAGCGCTGGGCGGAGTTTGGGCATGGTTGGGGTGCTGACATGACGCTTTATCTGCTCAAACGGCTGGGCTTGGCACTGGTGACGCTGCTGATCATTTTGCTGACCAGTTATTTAATGTTGCGCGCCGCCCCCGGCGATCCGACGCAGAGCAGTATCCTCGGCGGCAGTGACGCGCTCGGCACGGTCGACGAGAGATCCGGTCTCGCGGTCAATCAGTCGCTCCGCGCCGAACTCCACCTCGACCGCCCGGTGCTGGTCGGTTTCGGCTATTGGCTCCGGCAGATTGTGCTTCACGGCGACTTCGGTCGCTCGGCGAGCGTCGACCCCGGCCGCCCGGTGCTCGAAGTCATCCGGGAAAGGTTGCCGGCGACGCTCCAACTCAATATCGGGGCGATCCTCATCACCTATTTATTCGCCATTCCGTTGGGGGTTTACGGCGCCGTCCACGCCAACACCCGGCGCGACGAATTCAGCGCGCTGGTTTTATTCATTCTTTACTCGCTTCCGGTGATGTGGGTGGGATTGCTGTTGCAGTCGCTCCTTTGCGAGGGGGGCGTCTATCCCCTTTTTCCGTTGCAGGGTCTGCAGGTAGTCGGCGGCGATAAACTCTCGATCTGGCGCTTGCAGTGGGAGTTGGCGAAGCACTACATTTTGCCGATCTTCTGCCTGGCTTACGGGGGCTTCGCCGCGCTGTCGCGCTACACCCGCAACGGGATGCTCGAAGTTCTGCACAGCGACTACATCCGCACCGCCCGCGCCAAGGGGTTGCCCGAAAACCTGGTGATCTGGCGCCACGGTTTTGCCAATGCGCTCATCACCTTGATCACGCTTTTCGGCGGACTGCTACCCGCATTGATTTCCGGGAGCGTGATCGTCGAATACATTTTCAACATTCCCGGCATGGGGAATTTGTCTTTGCTGGCGCTTTCCAGCCGGGATTACCCGTTGCAAATGGCGCTCTTTGCCATTTCCGGGGCGCTGACCTTGGCGGGGATATTGATCGCCGATCTGCTCTACGTCGCCGCCGACCCGCGCATCAAACTTGCCCGGTGAAGGAACCGCAGGGTCTTCAAGCCGTCGAACCAGCGATCAAAAGCCGCCTGCCGCGCCGCCGGATCGGCGGGAGTGTTACTCAATATCCGCCCCCAGACTTCCGAGAATTTTTCCTGCCGGAAAAAATCCTGCGCTTCCGGCGGCAAAGCGGCGAGAAACTTTTCCGCGGAAGTGAGATTTTCGCCAAAACTCCGGGCGGTCAACACCGCGCCGAGGGCGGCAAAGGCGGCGGGGGAATTTTCCGTCAACGCTCCGCCCGAAGCCAGCTTGGCGACCGCCGTACCGGTGCCGAAAGGAGTGCGCCCGGATATCCGCCCGCTGGGGAAGACCAAGGGCTCGCCGGTCAACTCCAAAACCTTGCCGGTCTTGACCAATTCGGTGAGAAAATAAAAATCCTCGCCCGCGGCGCGGACTTTCATGCCGCCGCAACGCAGATACGCCGCCCCCCGGCAGGCGAATGCCGAGCCGATAGTGGAAATGGCGTAGGGCGACCCCGCCCGGCGAAGTTGCTCGACGTAATCGGCGAGATAACGCTCGTAGTTCCGCAAAAACGGTTCGGTTTCCGGGCTTTCCGGCAGGTGGCGATACGGCAGGGTGAATCCGGAAACTTCCGGGTGCTCCCGAAAGGCGGCGCCGACGACGGCAAAATAATTTTCCGCCACCAGCGTATCGGCATCGAGCGAGTAGATTTCCAAATCCTCCCCGACACTGGAAGCGTGGGCAAAGAGCGCGGCATCCATGCCGAGTTTGCGGGCGCGCCCCACCCCGCCGACCAAACTTGGGGCGTAGAGGCAAAAGAGCCGGGATTCGTGGAGTTGCTCTTTTTGCAGATACTCCAAAGTGGCGCGACTGACCGTTTCCGGTGCTTCCGGCGGATGATTTACGACTACGATCACCGCCACCGGTGCCTGATCGGAGGCGCGAAAGACGCTATCAAGCGTTTCCGGCAGGAAAGCCATTTCATCATAGGCGGGGATCACCACGATGCGGGAAAATTTTTCCAGCCCCGGCAAACTCGGCGTCGGGTGGCGGCGGAAATACTTGGCAAAGGCGAACTCCCGCTCGCGCGTCATTGGATCGCTCCGGTGCGGACGATGATCTCCGGAATATCGGTGAATATATCGCGGATGATCCGGCGATTTTCCCCATAATCCAACTTCGCGATCTCCGCCGCCTGCTCGCTCGGCAGGCGGGGCACATGGCGGTAGTGCAAATTGAGCGCGAGATTTCCGACCAAACCGGCGGGGTCCTCGCCGAAAGTGGCACTGTTGAAGGCAAACTGCTCGACCGCTTCGGCAAATTTCGCTCGGGACAATCCATTTTTCGCCAGTTGGGCGCACTCGGAAGCGAACAACTTTTCCAACCGGTCGCCGTTGCCCGACGCCGTGAGCGCGTACAGCAGTATTCCGCCTTGCAACCGACCGCCGAAAAGCTGCATCCCCACCGCGTAAGCCAGCGAGTTATCCTCGCGCACCGATTGAAACAGCGGGGAAAAGAGGTTGTTTTCCGCCGCGTTGAGCACCCCGAGGTGCCACTCTTGAAGTTGATCCGCCAATCGCACTCCGGGCAGGATGCGCACCACCGCCAACTGTTCCCGCGGCAAGGCGAAACTTTGCCGAATCCTGCCGGTGGCAAACGCGGTTTCCACCGGGATCGGCAGCGGAGTTTTGATCATTTTGACTCCGCCCAACAGCCGTTCCAAAGTCGGCGCGACCGCCGTTTCCGCCACGCCCGTAAAGGCGACTCCGATCTGCGCGGGGCGCCAAATCCGGCGGCGGAAGTTTTCCACCATATCCGGGGTAAGTCGCTCGATCTGCTCGATCTCGGTCACGCCGCAGTAGGGATGATCCTTGCCCAACAGCAACTCTTTGGCACGCAACGCGGCAAGCGGATAAGGCGACTGGCATTGACTTCGCAGTTGCGCCTTGAGATGCTCCTTTTCCCGTTCAAACTGTTCCGGGGTAAAGGTGCCTGCCGCCAAAATTTCCCCGATCAGCTCGGCAAGTTTGGTCAAGTTTTTGCGCGGCGCGTTGAATTCGATGCTCAAGGTATTCGCCCCGGGGCGGAAATTCACCACCGCGCCGAGCGCATCCAGTCGGTCGAGCAACCCCTTTTCGGAGTAGCGGCGCGTGCCGCACAACCACAGATTCGCCAAAAGCGAAGCGACGCCGCGCTGATTTGCCGGCTCGAAAATCGAACCGCCGGGCACCACGATCGAACCGTACGCCATGGGGAGCTCCGTTTCCCACCGCGCGACCCGCATTCCGGAAAAACGACTTTCTTCAATCTTTTCCCGCCGGGTCGCCGCCGCCGGGGCAGCAACGGCAACTTTACGGTTGCGCTGAATGCAGACGTTGAGCGATTCGGGAAGAACCCGGGGCAAGAGAGCGTTGACCTCGTCCACCGAGGTATGCTCCAAACGCTCCTGATAAACGGCGGCAAAATCCGCCCGATCGGTCAACAATAATCCATTACCCAGTTGATTGGCAAGATATTCAACATTGTTGAAGTTGCTCAACCAATCGCCCTGCCGCTGAGTCAACTCCGCCCGCAACTGCCGCGCCGAAAATCCGGTGGCGGCGATCCGGCGCAACTCGGCGGGCAATTCGCGGCGCAGGGCGGAAAATTTATCCGGAGTGGTCATGGCGACCACGCCGCCGTAACCGCCGAAACGGAAGTGCGCAAAACTGCCGCGCACCCCAAGCGCCAAGGCACGCTCCATTTCCAAAGGCACGTTGAGCGCGGCGTTGGGCGCCCCCGCCAACAGCCCCCACAACAAATCAAGTTGGGGGGAACGGGGATCGGTTATCGGCGGGACCGGCGCCCCCATCGCCATAAATTCGTGGGGATCGTCGAAAACCGTCGTCCGTTCCTTGCCGAACACCGGGAGCAATTCCGGCGGCGGGGTCGGCGCGACCGGGCGATAGGTCCACGTGCCGAAATACTTTTCCACCAGATCGGTAAAAGTCGCCCTTTCCACCTCGCCGACCGCCACCACCACACAGTTGGCAGGCACGTAGAGCCGGTGGTGAAAATCGACCAGATCCGCCCGCCGAACCGCGGTCAAATTGGCGGGGAAGCCGATGATCGGCAACCCCAACGGGTGACCGGGGAAATTGAGGGCAAAAATCGTTTCCGACAAGCGGCGCGAAGCGTTGTCCCGACCGCGATCGCACTCGCGCATGATCACCTGCTTTTCGGCGGCAAAGCGGCGCTCCGGAATGGTCGGCGTGCGCACCATGGAGCTCAAGATCGCCAGAGTTTCCGCCAGACGGCGGGGCGAAACTTTGGCGATGAGCGTCATTTTATCCAAACCGGTATAGGCGTTGAGTTCGCCGCCGTGCTGTTCGATGATCTCCGGGCCGCGACGACCGGGAAAGCCCTCGCACCCCTGAAAGAGCATGTGTTCCAAAAAGTGGGCGATGCCGCTGCCGGCGAGTTCCCCCTCGTCGATACTGCCGGCGCCGAGCAATATCTGCAATGCCACCGAGCCGGAGTTGCGGTAAAGATGTACCGCCCGCAATCCGTTATCCCAACGAAAAGTTTCGCAACCGGCAAGGATATTCATTTTCTCTCGGCGATGATCGGCAGATCGGTGGGCATACCCGCCGAAGCCGCAGTAAAGGAAAAGTCAAAATCCAAATCGAAATCTTCGAGTTTATCCTCGGCGGTGGCGCACAGCACCCCGCTTTCGATCAAAAAGTAAACCACTTTGCCGATGTCCAAGGGCACGGCGATGCCCCATTCCGCCAACACTTTCGCCCCCAGCGGCCCAAACTTTTCCTGCGCGAGATCCCGCACGCCGACTAACAGTTCCGCCCCGGTGACGTGGCGCGCCTGCGGCAGTCTGCCGACGGTGAAACTGACGGCTTCGGCGACGAAATTGCCGGCTTCCGGGGCATACTCCGGATGCTTTTGGGCAAATTGCCGGAGCACTTCCGGCGGCAACTCTTTTCCCATTTCGATCCTACTTGCTCTTGCCCCGCAACAGCGATTGCGGATCGGTGGCAAGGTAGTCGGTGAGCATTTTCAGCGACTCCAGCGTCTGATTGAGCTGCAAGAGCGTCGACTGCACCTGATCCGAAGTCTGGCGGAGCGAAGCGCTGCTGCCGGGCAGATCCATCTGCTTGACGTTGCTGCTGGCTTCATTGGTGAAGCGGTCGACCGACGCGAGAACCCGTTCCACATTGGCGACGATCTCGGCGAGCTTTTTCTCATCCAACACCCGGTTGACCGCGGCGGTGCCCGCCGCCAGATTGTCCGCCGTATCGTTGATGCTGTTGAGCGCCGAGCTGATCGCCGGATCGGTAAGGATCGCCGCCAACCCCTGCAACGAGCGTTGCAAATCGTCGCTGATCTCCTCAAAGCGGATCTTGGAAAGCCGCTCCAAAGCCACGCTCAACGCTCCAAAAAGATCCTTAAAGGTCGAGGGCACCGACGGCATGTAGATATAATCGTGGGTGTTGCACTCGCGCAAGACGTCTTCCGGCGGCGCGGGAATTTCCGCTTCCGGGGTGGAAAAGTAGTCGAAGTCGATGTACTTCATGCCGGTAATGCCGGCGTATTCCAAACGACAGCGCAACCCCTTGGGCAATTCCTTTTGCAGATACTTCTGAAACTTCTGTTGGCGGAAATCGTTGCTGCCCCGGGAAATGAAGTTTTTCAACTCGATATCCATGCCGACCACCACCACCCGGTCGTCGGTGAGGATCGAAACATCCGACACCGAGCCGATCGTCACACCGCAATATTTGACCTGCGACCCCACCGAAAGCCCCTGCACGGACTCCGCAAAAGTCGTCACCAAGTGAGTCTTGGCGCTGAATACGCTCGACAAACCGAAAAAGAAGAGCATGGCGATCAACAGCGCAAAGCCGATGACCACAAACAGGCCCAACCGCATGTTCCGATCCCGATCATTCATTTGTCGCATTCTCCTTTCAAACCGGAGCGGGTCAGAAAATCCCGCACCCAAGTATTTTCCGCTTCATTTCTCAATTTCCGGGGGTCGCCCTCGGCGACGATGCCCCGGGTGGCTTTATTCAGCATGATCACCCGATCGATCACCGCAAAAACGCTATCCAACTCGTGAGTGACGATCACCACCGTCGCCCCCAACTGGTCGCGCAAGCGCTTGATCAAGCGATCCAACTCCGCCGATGAGATCGGGTCCAACCCCGCCGACGGCTCGTCAAAAAAGAGCAGTTCCGGATTCAAAGCCAACGCCCGCGCCAGCCCGGCGCGCTTTTTCATACCGCCGGAAAGTTCCGCCGGCATGAATTCGCCGAAATCCGCCAGATCGACCATCCGCAGTTTTTCCGCTACCACGCAGGCAATTTCCCGCTCGCTGAGCGTGGTGAATTCGCGCAACGGCAACGCCACGTTGTCCGCCACGCTCATTGAACCAAAGAGCGCCCCGCCCTGATAGGTCACGCCGAAGCGGCGCATCAATTCGCGCCGACACTCCTCGTCGATGTTGACGATGCTCTGCCCGAATACTTTGATATCCCCGGAGTGCGGCTGATACAGCCCAGTGAGATGCTTGAGCAACGTACTCTTGCCGCACCCCGAACCGCCCAAAATGCCGAAAATCTCCCCCCGCCGGACGGAGAAATTCAAATCCTGCATGATCACCCGCTCTTCGTAGGCCATGGTCAAATTTTCGACTTCAATGACGTTTTCCATGGCGTTCAGTACCCGATGAAAGAATAGAGCAAGGTCAAGATCGCATCGGCGACGACCACGTAAAAGATCGACGCCACCACCGCCTGCGTCGCGCTCAAGCCGACGCCCTGCGCATCGCTGGAAGCGGAAAATCCGTAGTAGCACCCGGCGATCGTGATCAGTATGGAAAAGACAAAACTTTTCAACACGCCCAAAAGCAACGTTACGCCGTCCAACACGTTGATCGTGCGATCCCAGTAAGCCGCGATCGGGATCTCCATGACGCTGACCCCGATCGACATACCGCCGATGATGCCGGCAAAATCGGCGAAGACGGTCAGGATCGGCTCGGCGATCGCCATCGCCACCAACTTGGGCAACACGAGATAAGAGATCGAACTTATGCCCATGGTCTCCAGGGCGCTGATCTCTTCGTTGACTTTCATCGTGCCGATCTCGGCGGCGAATGCCGAACCCGCCCGACCGGTCAGGATGATCGCCACCATGAGCGGCCCGAACTCCTTGAGCACCGAAAAGCCGACCAGATCGACGGTAAAGATCTCAGTGCCGAATTTGCTCAACTGCAGATCCGCCTGGATCGCCATAATGGCGCCCATGGGAAACGTGATCAACAGCACGATCGGCAACGATTTCGCGCCGCAGAGATCGAGGTAGTACCACAAGTCGCGCCGCCGTATCCCCTTGGGGCGGAAAAGATTCGGCAAAATCCGAGCGATCGAGCCGATGAATTCGATCGGCTTGAGCGAACTTTTGCCGACTTCTTCCAAACCGGCTTTAAGTTGGTCGCGCAACTCTTTCACAGTTGAGAAAATCCCTGTTCTGGCGATCGGCGGATCAGAACATCCGCGCCTGCCGTTGAGCTTTGACCTTGGGTTCTTCCAAAAGCAACGAATACCACGGATCGCCAAAGGCGGCGTTGCTGAAATTTTTGGCGCGGTCGTTCTGCAGCTTTTCGCAGTTTTCCAACAGCACGGCGTGATCGGAGCGCCCCTTGGCGGCGATCAGCGCCTGCAACGCCGTCTTGGCGTCGCCCTGCTTGAGCTTTATCCAAGCGTAAACACAGGCGAGAAAAGCGACATCGTCGCCCTTGCGCCGCGCACATTTGCGGCGGTAAAACTTATCCAGCTTGGCATCTTCGTTGCGGTAAAAACGCACCAACTGGATCGCCAGACTCTGCTGATCCAGCAACAGCGACTTGGGCAACAACTCGTCCACTTTCTTGAACTCCCGCAGCTGGAAGTAGAGCTGCACCCGCATCGCATTGAGCTGTTTGCCCAGCAAAAAGTTCCACCAGGTGAGCTTCTGGCAGGAATCCAAAATTTCCAACATCCGGCGCGACGCCTGCGTCTGGATCCGATTGACGGTTTCCTGCGCTTCCCGCATGCTCGACGGCGGACGACGCTGATAAATGGTCATCTGCCGGTTGACCTTGCCCTGCGCCTCGATCATCACCGCCTGCAGCGCCGCCTGATATTGTTTCATCCGCCACCGGATGAGCAACCCGATGAGCAACTGAATGAGCAAAAACGTCGCCACGCCATAGACCGTGGCCCAAGTCTTGCCCGCGGGGGACATCGTGGCGTAAACCACCGCCCCGCCGCCGATAAAGGCGATAAGAAATCCCAACATCTTACTTCTTTCTCCTGCGTTGTTTTTGGCGTTCCTTTTTCGCCAGCTTCGCGATTTTTTTCTTATGTTCCTGCGCCTTGCGGGAAATCGGCGCGGGGAAGTTCATCAAGCCCCGGGCGCCCATGCCGCCGGGCAGTGCCGTCGGCCCCGGATTGGCGATGATCTTGCCCATGGTGCCGCTGGGGCGGATCATCTTGCGCATCGTGTCGAACTGGTGGATCAGATTGCCCACCATTTCCACCGGCACCCCGGCGCCCCGGGCGATCCGTTTCCGCCGCGAAAAATCCAACAGATCGGGATTTTCCCGTTCCTGCGCCGTCATCGACAAAATGATCGCTTCCATTTTGGCAAACTGCGAGCGGTCGATGCCCTTGAGCATCCCCGACAACTGCCGCCCGCCCGGTAAGAAGCGCAACAAGCTATCCATGCCGCCCAGACGGTCGAGCTGATGCAGTTGCGCGAGAAAATCGTTGTAATCGAAGCGGTTTTTGCGGATCTTTTCCTGCAGTTTGCGCGCCGCCGCCTCGTCGATATCCTGCGCGGCGCGTTCGACGAGCGAAACGATGTCGCCCATACCGAGGATGCGGCTCGCCATCCGATCGGGGTGGAAAATCTCCAACTGCTCCAGCTTTTCGCCGACGCCGACGAATTTGACCGGCACTCCCGTCGCCTGCCGAATGGAAAGCGCGGCGCCGCCGCGGGCGTCGCCGTCGAGTTTGGTGAGGATGAAACCGGTGAGCGGCACGGCGCGATGAAATTCCTGCGCCACCGAAACCGCCTCTTGCCCCAATGCGGCGTCGGCGACCAGCAACACCTCGTCGGGATGCACCACCGAACTGATCCGCACCAGTTCCTGGATCATCAGATCATCCAACTGCAACCGACCGGCGGTATCGATGATGACGACGTCGCACCCCTCGACGGAGGCGGTCTCCACCGCGTTGAGCGCGATCGCCGCGACGTTGACGCTGGTGCGCTCGACATGCACCGGCACCTCGATTTCCCGACCGATGATCTCCAACTGGTCGATCGCCGCCGGGCGATAGACGTCGCCGGCGACCAACTTGACGCGCTTGCCCTGCTTTTTGAGGTGGAGCGCCAATTTGCCGCTGGTGGTGGTCTTGCCGCTGCCGTGCAGACCGACCATCATGATGACGGCGGGGTGGCTTTTGAGCTCCAGTTCGGCGGTTTCACTGCCGAGCAGTTTCACCAGTTGGTCGTTGAAGATCTTGACCACCTGCTGCCCGGGGGTAACGCTCTTGAGCACCTCGGTGCCGAGGCATTCCTGCCGGACTTTTTCGATGAATTCGGTGGCTACTTCGATATTGACGTCGGCTTCCAACAAGGCGAGCCGAACTTCCCGGAGCGCATCCGAAATGTTTTCCGGGGTCAACGTCGCCTCGCCTCGAAGCCGCCGGAATATCCCGTGCAGTTTTTCTCCAAAGCTGTCAAACATGTTTTTTCACTCGATATTTTCCTTGTACCATAATAATAACAAAGGCTTAATATAACTCTCTTCTCGACTAACTTCAAGAGGTAGCGCGGGGGAGACGATTTTTTTTCGCCAAAAACCCTCCCCCGGCTTGAAAAAA
The DNA here is from genome assembly GCA_045635865.1 of Victivallaceae bacterium. Classification (GTDB taxonomy): domain Bacteria; phylum Verrucomicrobiota; class Lentisphaeria; order Victivallales; family Victivallaceae; genus UBA1784. Next base: position 8,339 of record JAZTWK010000060.1, on the reverse strand, counting down.
CCGCCCCGCGGAGTTATTTTATAGCTTAAATTATTTGGTGAACAAACAACCTGAAATAAGAAAGCAAGATATGCGCAGAACTTCCTCCACTCAAGTATGGCGGCTCCTGTGGGCGATCTCGACCCGGCTTCGCGCGCTTTGCGACAAAAGCGATCTGTGCCGAGACGACGAATTGCTCCGGATGTCCATCGCCCAGTCCAAATTGTTGGACTTCGTTTGCCGCAACGGCGAGTCGGGGCTGATGCTCAAGGAAATTGCCCAAGGCATGGAACTTTCCCCCGGGGCGGCGTCGCTGCTCGTCGATCAGTTGGTCAGGCGGGGACTGCTCGTCCGCACCCCCTCCGAAAGCGACCGCCGGGCGATCCGGGTCGCCCTGAGCGACCGGGGCAAAAGGCTCCAAGCCAACTTCGAGATCGTGCTGGATGATCTTTCGGAAAAAATGGTTTCCGAACTTTCCGATGCGGAATTGAGCACCTTGCTCGCCGTGCTGGAAAAGATCAAGGCTTCGCTCGCACGACAACTGGAAATGATCCAAAACCAATAAGAAAGGAAAACATATTCAAATGAAGCGTCATCTCTACTACACCATGTTGCTTTCCGGGGCGGTTTTGGCGACCCTGACGGCGTCTGCCGCCGACCAGAAAGCCGCCGCCTTGAATCGCGTGGAAAACGTCGTCGCCGGAGTCGTCGGCGAAGGTCGGGAAACCATGACCCGCAACCTCGCCGGAACGATCGTGGCGATCAACACTTACAACGTGATCCCCCGGATCTCCGGCGACATCATCACGCAGGGCTTCAAAGACGGTGAAATGGTCAAAAAGGGTCAGTTGCTCTTCCAGATCGAAGACACCCGCTATCAGGCGGCGGTGAAAGCCGCGCAAGCCAAGATCGCCAAGATCAAGGCGCAGTTGGATTACGCCTCCGGCAACTACGGGCGCAACGACGAATTGTATAAGAAGCAGGCGGTTTCCAAGGATACTTGGGAAAGCACCAAAAGCAACGTCGGTTCGCTCAAGGCGGATCTGCTCGCCGCCGAGGCGGAACTTACTTTGGCGCAGGATGATCTCAATCACACCCGGGTCACCGCGCTCTACGATGGCAAGACCGGCAAAAGCGCCTTTTCGCCCGGCAACTACATCACGCCCAATTCGGGTTCGCTGGTGCAGATCGCGGATATGTCGCAACTGCGGGCGCGCTTTTCTTTCAGCATGCGCGATTATCTGACCTACTTCGGCAACGAGAAAAACTTCCGGGAAAACGCCAAGATCGAGCTTCTGCTCGCCGACGGTTCCGTCTATCCCCACGCCGGCAAGGTCGAGATCATCGACAACGTCAGTTTGGTAGCCAGCGCCGACTCGCTCCGGGTCTGGGTGCGCTTTCCCAACCCCGACGGCGTGCTCAATCCCGGCGGCGCGGTAACGGTCCGGCTGACCAAAGACGATCCCAAACCTTACCCGGCGATCCCCAAATCGGCGCTGGTTTTCACCCCCAAGGGCGTGCTTACCTATGTGATCGGCGCCGACAATAAAGTGGAGGCTCGTCCGTTGGCGATCGGTTCCGCCAAAGGCGAATCCCAAATCGTCCATTCCGGCGTCAAGCCCGGCGAAAAGATCATCGTCGAGGGTTCGCACAAAGTTATGCCCGGCATGAAAGTCAATCCGGTATTCCGGTCAGAGGGGAAATAAGCGATGTTCTCCCAGATTTTCATCGACCGCCCCAAACTGGCGTTTGTCATCAGTATTACCCTGGTGTTGATCGGCGCGATCTGTCTCCATCAGTTGCCGATCGCGGAGTACCCGGAAATCGCGCCGCCGCAGATCAATGTCGAAACCTTTTACGTCGGCGCCAGCTGTGAAGTCGTCGCCGATACCGTGGGTTTCCCGATCGAAGCGGAAATCAACGGCGTCGAAGACATCCTCTACTTTTCCAGCACCAGCGACAACAGCGGCATGTACCGGTGCAGCATCACCTTTAAAAGCGGCACCAACTCGGATATCGCCATGGTCAACGTGCAAAACGCCGTCCGGCGCGCCGAGCCGAGTCTGCCGCAAGAAGTGCTCTCTTACGGGATTCAGGTAAAGAAGCGCTCGACCGATATGCTGGCGGTCATCAACTTTATGACCGATTACAGCAATATGTCGGTTTTGGAATTGAGCAACTATGTAACCGCCCAGGTGCGCGATCCGATCGCCCGGATCGACGGCGTCGCCGAGGCTTCACTGCTGGCGACTCAGGAATACGCCATGCGGATCTGGCTGGACTCGTTGCGGATGTCCGCGCTCAACATTTCTCACGCCGACATCATCAACGCGGTGCAGTCGCAGAACAACATGGGCGCCACCGGCAGTATCGGCAACGAGGGCAGCAGCGACTATCTGGAATTCAAAGTCAACGTGCAGGGGCGGCTCAAAACGCCGCAGGAATTCGGGGAAATCGTGGTAAAAAGCGACGGTCAGGGCAACGTCGTCCGGATTTCGGATATCGCCCGCGTCGACCTCGGCAGTAAAAACTACTATGGCAAAGTTTTCATGAACGGTCAGGAGTGCGTCGGCGTGGCGATCTACCGCCAGGACGACGCCAACGCGCTCGACACGATCAACCGGGTCAAGGCCAAGCTGGAAGAAATTTCCCGACGTTTCCCGCCGGGCGTTACCTACATGATCGGTTACGACCCGACCGAATTCATCACCATCTCGATCCAGGAGATCGTCACCACGCTGATCGTGGCATTGATCCTGGTGGTGCTTATCACCTACTTGTTTTTGCAGGACTGGCGGGCGACGCTGGTGCCGACGCTGGCGATCCCGGTAGCGCTCATGGCGACCTTCCCCTTCATGCTGGCGATGGACTTCAGCATCAACGTGCTGACCATGTTCGGGCTCATCCTCGTCATCGGCAGTCTGGTCGACGACGCGATCGTGGTGGTGGAAAACACCCAGAGCATCATGGAGCGGGAGCACCTTTCCGCCAAGGAAGCGGCGAGCAAATCCATGCATCAAATCACCGGAGCGATCATCGCCACCACGCTGGTCACGGTCGCGTGCTATCTGCCGCTGGCATTCTACGGCGGCATGGTCGGGCGGATCTATATCCAGTTCGCCTTCACCATGTGCATTTCGCTGTGCATATCCACCTTTGTGGCGATGACGCTCAGCCCGGCGGTCTGCGGCTTGATCATGCGGCCGCCGAGCGAGAAGAAGCCGAAATTTTTCGCCCCCTTCAACATCGGGTTGGATTTTTCGCGCAAGGTCTACTCGTCGACGGTGAAACTTCTGGTGCGCCGTTCGCTGCTCACCTTGGTCATTTTCATCGGCGTACTGGCGGCAAATTACTTCATTTACAACCGGTTGCCGGAATCCTTCCTGCCCGATGAGGACAAGGGGGCGATCATGTGCAACATCGAGTTGGCGCCGGGGGCGACTCAGGCGCGGACTCTCGCCGTCATCCGGGAATTTGAAGCCAAAATCATGAAAGAGCCCGGCGTCCGCGACGTGCTCACGGTCTGCGGTTACAGTATGATGAACGGCTTGGCGGAAAACGCCGGCATGGCGATCATCCGCCTCGACCACTGGGATTTGCGCAAAGCTCCGGAGCTTCAGATCAAAAATCTGCTCGGCAAGATGCAGCAGATCGCCAACACCATTCCGGCGGCGCGGATCATCTGCTTCACCCCGCCGGCGATCATGGGTCTGGGTATGACCGGCGGTGCGACTTTCATGCTCACCGGCAGCGGCGAGATCCCGCCGCAGGAGCTGGCGGACGAAACCCAAAAGATGATCCTCACGCTCTTTCAGCATCCCAAAGTGATGTACGCCAACAGCGGCTACCGCGCCAACAACCCGCAACTTTTCCTCGACATCAACCGGGAAAAGGCGGAAGCGCTCGGCGTGCCGATCAAAAACATCTACACCACCTTGCAGAGCAAACTGGCGTCGATCTACATCAACGACTTCAACATCGTCGGTTACGCCTTTGACGTCAAGATCCAGTCCGACTTCGAGGAGCGCGACGATCTGGACGACATCCGCAGTATCATGGTGCCCAACAATTCCGGGACCATGGTGCCGTTGAGTTCGCTCGCCGACATCGAATACACCGTCGGCCCCAAGCAGATCAAGCGCTTCAACCGCGAGACCGCCAGCGAGATCAACGCGCAGGCAAACAGCGGCGTGACTTCCGGGGAATTGATGCAGATCATCGAGAGCGTCAAGACCAATCCCAAGTACCGAGTCGAGTGGATCGGCATGAGTTATCAGCAGCGCGCCAATCAGGGGCGGATCCTTTTCTTGTTGGCGATGAGTATTGTTTTCGCCTACCTTTTCCTGGTCGGTCAGTACGAAAGCTGGACGATGCCGTTTGCGGTGATGCTGTCGGGGGCGTTCGCCACCTTGGGCGCGTTGCTCGGCTTGTGGTGCTGGAGCAACGGCAGCTTGAGCATCTACGCGCAGTTGGGGCTGATCATGCTCATCGGTTTGTCGGCGAAAAACGCGATTCTGATGGTGGAATTTTCCAAGCAGGAACGGGAGCGGGGGCTTTCGATCGAGGAAGCCGCGCTCAACGGCGGCAATTTGCGTTACCGGGCGGTGCTGATGACCGCGTGGAGCTTCCTTTTCGGCGTCTTCCCGCTGGTGGTGGCGCGGGGCGCCGGGGCGGGCAGTCGGCAGGCGATCGGCGTCACCACCTTTTACGGCATGTTGCTGGCGACGGTGGTCGGGATCATTTTCGTACCGGCGCTCTACGCGATGTGCGAAAAGATGCGCACCTTGACGACCCGAAAAGCGAAACCGGAAAAATCCGATCGGTAGATCGATCCAATTCCAGCGACTCCGGGAGTTTCGGCTCCCGGAGTCTTTTCGTCTTGAAAAATGGAATTTTCGGTACTATATTTACATCAAGTATATGAAATCGGGATATTTTCGACCAAAAAAGCAATAAACGGGGGCGTGATTCATGCGTTGGGCGGTCATTCTTTTTGCCTTGCTCGCACTGTCGCAACTGATCGCGGCGGACGCTCCCGTCGGCGGCGAGACCAACTCCATTCTCGGCACGGTCAACGGCAAGCCGATCAGCCTCGGCGACGTGCTGAATATCACCGCCAACGAGGAATACAAGACCTACGCCGCCTACTCCGGCGAGGAACTGAAAAAGAAGCTGTTGGAGATCCGCAAAAAAGCGGTGGATCTGCTCATCGACCGCCAGTTGTTGCTGGATGACTTTGCCCGCAACGAACTGACGCTCCGCGATCAGGATATCGAGTCGGAAATGGATGCCGCCGCGTTGCGCATGGGGGTACGCTCCCGGGCGGACTTCGCCCGCAAGCTGTCGGAAAACGGCAGCAGTATCGAAAAATTCCGTCAGGAACTCACCGATCACATGAAAGTTCAGCTGGTGCTCTACCGGCAATTTCTCATCGACGTTTCCGTCACTCCCCGCGACGTTTACGAATTCTATCAGGCGCACCCGGAAAAATTCTCCCACCCCGAAAGTGTGGAACTGGCGATGATCCGGCTCCGCGCCGACCGCGACGATCTCGCCGCCAAAACCGAGGAGCTCCGGCTCAGCCTGGAGCGCGATCCGGAAGATTTCGCCCGCTTGGCGACCCTTTTTTCCGATGCGCCGGGGAAAAAGTCCGGCGGCAGTCTGGGGGAACTGGAAGTGCGGCGGTTGCGCCCGGAATTCGCCGCCGCGCTGAAAGATATCCAAGTCGGTAAATGCTACGGCCCGATCTCCACCCCCGAGGGCACGGTATTTCTGCGGGTATTGGCGCATCGCCACGCCGCCGTCACCGCGCTCGACGATGCCGCCGACGAGATTCGCCAACAACTGGAAGATGAACGGCGAAAAATCAGCCGTGATCGTTATTTGGAATCCCTGCGCAAAGAAGCGGTGATTCGTTATTATTTCCCGGAGTGATGGATTATGCGGATATTTTGCCCCAACTGCAAAGAAATTTTTTCCATTGACAATGCTTCCGGCAGCGTCGACTGCCCGCATTGCCACCAGTCCGTGGCGGTGCCGGAAAGCCGGGTCGCGCCGGGGGTGGTATTGGGGGATTTCCTCATCGAAAAACCGATCTCCGCCGGCGGCATGGGCGAAGTTTTCGTCGCCCGGCAACTGTCGCTGGATCGGCAGGTGGCGCTCAAGGTCCTCTTGGAAAAGTACAGCGCCGATTCCGAATACGTCCAAAGTCTGCTCCACGAGGCGCGCGCCGCCGCCAAACTCAACCACCCCAACATCGTGCAGGCTTACGCCGTCGGTGAGGAAGAGGGGATATTCTACTTTGCCATGGAGTACATCCGGGGGCGGACTTTCAAGCAGATATTGGCGGAAAAGAAACGGCTGGAGCCGTTGGAAGCCGCCAAGGTGGTGCTGGACGTCGCCAAGGCGCTCGACGCCGCTTGGCGCGAACAGAAGATCGTCCACCAGGACATCAAGCCGGACAACATCATGCTCGACGCCAGCGGCTTTGCCAAACTCGCCGACTTGGGGCTCGCCAGTCGCGCCGGCAGTACCGCCAACAGCGACGGCGCCGAAGTCATGGGCACGCCGCAATACATCAGCCCCGAGCAACTTACCGGTCAGCCGTGCGACATTCGCAGTGACATCTACAGTCTGGGGGCGACTTTTTATCAATTCGTCACCGGGCGTTTCCCCTACCCCGCCAAAGACACCGAGGAAATGGGGGAACTCCATTTGCGGGGCAATCTGACTCCGCCGCAGGAGATCAACCCCCATATCCCCGACGCGGTCAACGACATCATCGTCAAAATGATGGCGCGCGACATCACCAAACGCTACCAGACCCCGGCGGAACTGATCCTGGCGCTGGAAGATTTCATCAATCAGCAAATCAGCGAAAGCACGATGAAGATCAAAATTTTCCGGCGGCGTAAACTTACCAACGCGGAAAGGCGGTCGCTGATCCGCAAAACTTTGCTCTGGTCGAGCATAACTTTGCTGATCGTCTTTTTGGCGGTCGCCGTCGGGGGGAATATCGTCGGCAAGTATCAAACCGGCCCGGATCTCCTCCAGCCCGCCGGAAATTTGATCCACCAGGAGAGCGTAAAACTGTGGACGATCTGCCGCGACTGGGCGGTCGGCCTTTTGCCGAAACGCGATCCCGCCAAGCCGGTCGCACCGGATACGCCACCATCCGATCAGCCGAAGAGCCGACCGCAACTCATTGACGCCGCCGAAGCGATTTTGGCGCGGGTCAAGGGGGGCGAAAATCCGGCCAATCTGCTGCCCCGCTACGCCGGCTTGCTGAAAAGCTATCCGACCCCGGTAACCGCCGAGGAAACGCGCTACTTGCGGGAGCTTGTGGCGGCATTTGCCGCCGCCGAAGACGCCGCCAATTTCGCACCGTACCGCGAAGCCGCCCGCACCCGGCAGGATGAATTGGTCGCCGCCCAAAAGCGGGCGCAACTGGAAGCCGAGCAGGCGAGGCAGGCGGAGATCGCCCGCCAGAAGCAACTGGAAGCCGAGCGCCAAGCGGAGATCGCCCGCCGGAAACAACTCGCCGATCAACAGGCAACTCAATATGCCGAAAGCACCTTGCGCCGGGGCGAAGAACTGCTGAAAACCTTTTCCGCCGCGCTCCGCGCCAATGACGCGGAAATGCTCAATGCGGCACTGCGGACCCCGCTTCCCATGGCTCCGGAGCGACACCCCAAATCCGATCAGGCCGCGGCGGAGTACGCCCAACTGCAAACTCAACTTGCCGAGCTTTGGCCGAAAGTGCAGGACTTCATCCGCCAGTTGGGGAACTTGGAAAGTTTCCGGATCATGGTCTCCCTGCCCCAAGTCGGCATGGCAAGGGCGACCGCCGCCACCGCCGACGGCAAAGTAACGTTCCGTTCGTTGGATAATCAGCCGGTCGTCATCGACCGCAAGCAGAATCCCCGCGAAGTCGCCAAACTGCTCACCACGCTGGGCAAGACGCTGAAAACCGCCGATTCCGGGGAAATTCCGGCGAACTTTTACTATCACCTGTGGCTCGGCGAATGGGACCAGGCGAGCGCACCGCAAAACTTCTGGTCCGCGTACTTGAAAAAACTGGGATCCAGTAAAAAATAAATTCGGGAGGCTGATTTTGGCTAACGACACCATCACTACTGACGAGGTAAAACCGCGCCTGATCCGCATTGGCGGCTCTCTGCAACAGGACATCCGCACTTTTGCCGATCTCCGGGCGGCGTTGGCGCTTGACGACGCGCACTGGGTGCTCAACAGTGTTTCGATCCCGGCGCTCCGGGCGGATCGCCGCTTTCTGCAGTACATCGACAGCGACGGCAACGGCCGGGTCCGTACCGACGAAGTGCGGGGGGCGATCCGGTTCC
>JAZTWK010000059.1:0-21819 GCA_045635865.1 Victivallaceae bacterium | reverse complement strand
GATCATTTTGGCGAATTTCTTTCTGGCGGTGCGGATCATCGTGTTGCCGGGCGAATTTCCCCAGTATATGTATTACCTCTACGGGATCGGTTTCGTGCTGATTTTGCTCTGCGGCATCAAGTGGCGCGACGCCGCGGACGTTTTCCAGTTTCCCTTTTCGATCATCGGCAGTTTTTCGGATATGCTCAGCTACATCCGGCTCTTTGCGGTCGGCATGTCGGGTGCTTATATCGCCAGCAACTTCAACGGCATGGGGATCGAGGTGATCAAGGCGTCGCCGTGGTTTATCCTCGGCGGGGTGCTGGTGATCCTTTTCGGCCACTTGCTCAACATCTCTTTGGCGATGATGAGCGTACTGGTCCATGCCGTGCGGCTCAACACGTTGGAATTTTCCAATCACACCGGGCTGACTTGGAGCGGCAGTGCGTTCCACCCGTTCAAAAATCCAATTTCCACCAATAAAAAGGAAGAATAAAAATGACTCAGGAAATCATGCAATCTGTCGCTCTCGGTGCCGGTTACGTCGCCGTCGGGCTCGCCGCCACGGGTTCGTCCATCGCCACCGGTATCGCCGGTCAAGCGGCGATCGGCGCGTGGAAAAAGTGCTATCAGCAGGGCAAGGCGGCGCCGTTTTTGCTCTTGGCGCTGGTCGGTGCGCCGCTTTCGCAGACCATTTACGCCATGATCATTATGATGATCATCAAGGGCAACCTGGCGGCGCATCCGGAAAATGCGTTGCTCTACGCGATCGTCGGTCTTTTCGGCGGCATCGTGCAGATGGCGTCGGCGATCTTCCAAGGCAAGGCGGGTGCGGGCGCGAGCGTCGCGTTTGCCGAAACCGATCAGGGGTTCGCCAACTACATCATGGTGCTGGGTATCGTGGAAACCTGCGCGATCTTCGGCTTGGTCTTCTCGCTGATGATCATGTCGTAGTTCCGGCCGGAGCTTGAAACTGCGGGCATCCGGCAAGCCGAACTTGCTGAATGCCCGTTGATTTTTATGGTATCTTTAATGATCAACGTAAAGTGGCGGAAATGGGGTGGCGCGCTCACCCGGATTTGGACGGCGGTCGGGGCCGGGTTGTTGCCGGTGATGCTGGTGATGACCGGATTGCTCTGGAGCAACCGCCTGCCTTACCGGTTCCGCTACTACGTTGACGTCGGTTTGCGGATCGGTTTTTACATTTCACTCGGCTTGCTGATCGGGATGTTGATTTCCGGGATAGCCGCGTTTCGGCGGGGGGATTATCGGCTCTGGCTCCGGCGGACGGCGCTCGGCGCGGCTTACAGCATCGGCGCCGGCTTTTTGTTGATCTTGGGGGTGCTCTACCACTATATCGGCCCGGTGCGGGATCGCTTCGCCGATCATTTGCCGTTGCCGGAAAAGGTGGTGCTGACCACGCCCGCCCCGCCGTTGGGGCGGATCGATTTTCGCCAAGCCCCGCCCGAAAGTTTTCAGTACCAAGTGCTGAATGCGGTCAATGACGGCATTGAACTTGAGGACGACCAGGAGTTGGAGATCCCGGCGCTCGCCAAGTTGACCTCTACCGCGGAATTGCGCGAAAAACTCTATGCCTATCTCGCCGCCAATCCGGAGTATCGCCTTTACACCGACCCCCGGGGCGGCTTGCACGCCACCCGGCGGTTTGTCGATCCCACCGGCGAACCGGTGCCGGCGGGCGACGGCTATTACAGCTATTTCGGCGGTCAAGCCGACGATCGCTACACTTACCGCTTGGATATCGGTCTGGAGGGGTTGAGTTGGAACGGGCGCTTCGCTCGCTCCGGGGCGGTGATCGACCCCACGCATCGCCACCACAGCACCAGTCGGTTTTGGGCGGGTGAAGCGTTGGTCGAGATCATCGAGGAAAGCGGCAACCCGGGGCGGCCGATGACCGCCAAAACGGTGGAACTTTTGGAAAAGGAATTTGCCGCCGTGCTGAAGTCTCCCGGTTTCCCCAAGGGCGAGCGGCGGTTGCCCCGGCTCACCTTGCGCGGGGAAAAGGGCGTCTACGTCGCCGACTTTTACTGCAACCCCGGCGAACCGGGCGAAATTTACCTCAAAGCCGAGGAGATCACCGAAAACATCCCCCTGTCGCGCTACCGTTTGCGCACCAACGCCACCGAGCGGATCGGCTTTTCCGACGATCCCGGCGAAACTTTTCCCGGGCAGATCCGCTTCACGATCTACGAGGGGGACTGGGGGCAGTTTTACGGGATGCACCTGGAGTTGCACTTCCGCGCCGACGATCCGGAAGGTTTTTCCGGCAAGATGCTGGAAGGCGACTTCAAGATCGAGGGGTGGATGCGCTCACCGACGCCTTAATAGCGCACTTGGGAAATATCGTCGGCATCGGATAAGATCATCATCAGCCGATCGACCCCGAGGGCGCAACCGGAACTAACTGGTATGCCGCGATCCAAGGCGGCAAAAAACTCCGTCGGCTCCGGATAAGCGTGCATCTGATGCTGGGCGCGAAATTCGGTACTGGCGGCGAAGCGCCGCTTCTGTTCGGCGGCATCGGTCAACTCGCCAAAGGCGTTGGCAAGTTCGATCCCGGCGATATACATTTCCCAACGTTGCGCCACGCGGCTATCCGCCGGGTCAAGGCGCGAGAGCGACGCCCGGCAGGCAGGGTAATCCATAAGAAAAGTGACGCCGTTTTTGCCCAAATTGGGTTCGACGCGAGTGACCAGCAGCTCGTCGAAGCGGTCGCTTTCCGCCACCTCAAAGGCGGAAACGCCCGCGTAGCGGCGAAACGCCGCGTCGACCGTGAGGAATTCCGCCTCGCTCAAGTCGATTTCCGCGCCTTGATAAGAAAACTCAACTCCGCCGACGATTTGACGGCAGACCGACTGGAGCAGGGAGTGGGTGAACTCCGCCAGCTTCCGGTGATCCCAACCGGCGGCGTAATACTCCAGCATGGTGAATTCTTCGCGGTGCTTGCGCCCGACTTCGCCACTGCGGAAACAACTGCCGATTTGAAAGATTTTAGCCATGCCCGCCGCGAGCAGGCACTTCATTTCCAATTCCGGACTGGTGCGCAAAAACTGCCCGGCGGCGGGGATCGCCTCGATGAATTCTTCCGGAGCCGGGGCGGCGATCCGCACCGGCGTTTCCACTTCCAGAAAGTTTGCGGCATAAAAAAAATCCCGCACGGAGCGCAACAGTTGCGAACGCCGGGCGAGATTTTGGAGCTGGGAACTCATATCAGGCTTTGCTGACCCGTTCGGAATATTCCCCGGTGCGGGTGTCGATCTTGATGATGTCGCCCTGATTGATGAAAAGCGGCACTTGCAGTTCGTAGCCGTTGTCGATCTTCGCCGGCTTGGTGACGTTGGTGGCGGTGTCGCCGCGCACGCCCGGCTCGGTCTCGACGATCTCCTTTTCGATGAAAGTCGGGAGCGTGATCTCGATCGGCTCGCCGTTGAAAAGGACGAAGTTGCAGAGGCTTTCTTCCAGCAGGAAGTAAACTTTGTTGCCGAGGGTTTCCGCCGAAACCGCCATTTCCTCGTAGGTGGTGGGGTCGCTGAAAATGTAGCTGTGACCGTCGAAGTAGGAATAGTACATTTCGCGCTCTTCGATATCCGGCTCATCCATTTTGTCGGTGGGACGATAGGTCTTTTCCATACCGATACCGGTGATCATATTTTTCATCCGGCAACGATAGAGGGCGGTTCCTTTGCCCGGCTTGCAGAATTCAAATTCGGTGATGACCCAGGGGGCGCCGTCGATCAGGATCTTCAATCCTTTTTTGAGGTCGGAGGCACTGTACATAATCTGATCTCCTTGACAAACTTAACACATAAAGTCCAAACGTAATTACCTAATATATACCGGAAACGGCATTTTTTCAAATCCGGCGCAACGCTTCCGGGTGGAATTCCGCGGGGCAGGGGGAGGAAAACTCCAGATTTTCCCCGCTGCGGGGGTGGGCAAAGCGCAGTCTTGCGGAGTGGAGCGCCTGGCGCTCAAGGCGCAACTTTTGCCGATCGGCGGCGGTAAGTTCGTCGCTCTTTTGGCGGATATAGCAACTTTCGTCCGGCCCGTAAAGTTTATCCCCGACGACCGGATAGCCGAGGGAAGCAAGCGTCGCCCGGATCTGGTGCATCCGCCCGGTGTGCAGCGTCGCCGACAGGAGCGAAAAATCCGCTTCGCATTCCAATCCGGTAAAACTGGTGGATGCCGTTTCGCTTTTGATCCCGGCGGGCGCCGTGAGGGAGAAAAAACGTTTCTTGCGGATCAAACTCGCGGAGTCCTGATAGAGATAACCCTCGGCAAAGAGTTGCGCGGGAAATTGCCCGTAAACCGCCGCGAAGTACTGCTTATCTATGGGGGATTTGGCGAGTTTGGCGGCTATATCCGAGGTGCGGGCGACGAGCAACAGCCCGGAAGTTTCCCGGTCGAGCCGGTTGACGAAGTAGATCTCTTTGCCGAAATCCGCTTGCAACAGAAACCACAGCGTGTGGCGGAAAAACGGTCCCGCCGGGTGGACGCAGAGATTGCCCGGCTTGTCGATCACCAATACTTCCGGGTCGGAGTAGACCAACTGGTAGTCCAGGATCGCGGGCGGTTCCGGCAGTTCGCGCGGATGATACTCGATGCAGTCGTGGAGCGCCAGCGGCGTTTCCGGCGCGGCAGTCTTGCCATTGAGGGTGATTTCGCCTTGAGCGATGACCTTTTCCCACTCCAATTTGGAGCGGTAAGTGAAGCGGGCGGCGAGATAGCCGGCGAGCGTTTGACCCGCCCCGTCCCAGTTGACGTGGGTGCGGATGATGCGGGCGCCGGGATCGGGGTAACTCATGGTTCGACGATGACGACGTTCAACTCGGGAACGCGCTCCCGGAATTTCGCTTCGAGCGCCGGATCGAGATAGAGCGCGGTGGACATCCAGTCCGCCATTGCCGCGCTCGGGGTGGCGACGGTGGCGGCGTGGCGAAAACTGGCGGCGATCCCGGTGGCGGGGTCGACGATGTGCGAATAGCGATGATTATCCCACACGATGAATCGCTCGTAACTGCCGGAAGTGGAAACCCCCAGATTTTTTCTCAAGTGGAGAAAATTCGGGAGCTTGCGGGTCTTGGTCGGGTCGCCGGGATCGGCAATGCCGACTTGAAAATCGCTTTCCCCGGGGCGGGGAGAGAGCAGTTTGAGGTTGCCGCCGAGGTCGATCACCCCATATTTTACGCCGCACTTTTTGACCGCACGCGCCGCCAGATCCAGCGCGTAACCTTTGGCGATGCCGCCGAGATCGAGCGCCATGCCGGGTCGGGTGAAAAATACGCAGTGATGCTCGTCGTCAAAGTGGACTTTTTCCAAGCCGACCACTTCCCGGGCGGCGGCGATCTCCGCCGCGGTGGGTATGGCTTGGCGACGGCGGTAAAAGCCCCAGAGATCCATGAGCGGCTTGACGCTCACGTCGAATTTTCCGGCGCTCCAGTCGAATCCGCGCCGCGCCTCCTGCAGAATATCCCACAGCAAGTCGGAGCAGGCAAACGGCGTTTGCGCCGCCGTGGCGTTGAGGCGGGATAGTTCGCTCGAGGGGTCGTAGAGATTGCAGGCGGCGCTCACCCGATCGAACTCGGCGCGCGCCGCCGCATCCGCCGCGATCGCTGGCGAGCGCGGGGCGTAAAAGGAAAAGTTCGCCACCGTACCCATGGTGCCGAAGCGGTGAGAGTAGGGGACATTCGCCCCGCGATTGCTCCACAGCCCCAGACCGAGCAGGATCGCCAACGCCGTGACGATGCCGAAGCGGGTACGGTTACTCATAAGCAAACTCTATACGCGCTCAATGGCGACCTTGACCGGAACTCCGTTCAACTCCAAGTCGGTGTCGCCCGCCCCCGGAACCAGCGTCACGGCGAGGGTCTCGCCGGCGATGTAGTCGTGAAATTCCGCGACCGCTTCCGCGTATTCGGCGGGCACTTCGTAACGAATTTGGATGCGATCGGCGACGTCGAACTGCCGCTCTTTGCGGAGATTCTGGATCCGGCTGACCATTTCCCGGGCGAAGCCCTCGCGGGCGAGTTCCGGGGTGATCTCCGTCGCCAGCGCCACGGTCACGCCGCGCTCGCTGGAAGCGACCAGACCGGGCTTTTCTTCGCGCTGGACGACCAGATCCTCGGCGGCAAGTTGCACGTTCGTACCGTCGGGCAGGGTGAGCGAGAATTCCTCGCCCGCGAGAATTTTCCCGATCTCCCGGCTGGAAAGCTGGGCGATGAGTCCGGCGGCGACTTTCATATTTTTGCCCAACTTGGCGCCGAGCACCTTGAAGTTCGCCTTGCAACTGCGCTTGACCAGTTCTTCCTCGTCGGCGCAGAACTCCACCTGCTTGACGTTGAGTTCCTCGGCGATGATCCCGACGGTGTCGCGGAGCATTTTTTCCACTTCGGCATCGGGCAACGCGAGGATGACTTTGCTCAACGGCTGGCGCACCTTGAGGTTGTTCGCGGTGCGCAGGAAGCGCCCCTGACTTACCGCCAGCATGGTGAAATCCATTTGCTTTTCGAGATACTCGTCGCGGCAGTCGTCGGGTTCGGGGTAGTCGCACAGATGCACCGATTCCGGCATGGAGTCGGTGCGGAGCGTGCGGTAGATCGCCTCGGTGGTGAAGGGAATGAACGGCGCCGCCGCCTTGGCAAAGGTCAACAACACATAGTGCAACGTCTGATACGCTTCCAGCTTATCCTGATCCCCGGCGCTCTTCCAGAAGCGGCGGCGACTGCGGCGGATGTACCAGTTGGTGAGGTCGTCGATGAAGCGGCTGAAGCGATTCGCCGCCTTTTGCAGATTGTAATCGTCGAGCTCCTCGCGCAACTCCTGCACCATTTGGCTCGCGCTGGAAAGGATCCAGCGACCCAGCACGTTGGCGGGATGCGCCGGCGCTTTCACCTCGGCTTCGGGGGTGTAGTTGTCGACGTTGGCGTAGGTTACGAAAAACGAGAGCGCATTCCACATCGGGATCATCACGCTGCGGAGCGTTTCCCGCACGCCGGTTTCGGAAAACTTCAAGTCTTCGGCGCGCACGACCTGACTGCCGAGCATGAAAAGCCGCAACGCGTCGGCGCCGCACCGGTCGATCACCTCCACCGGGTCGGGATAGTTCTTGAGCCGCTTGGACATCTTGCGGCCGTCTTCGGCGAGGACGAGCCCGTTGACCACCACGTTACGGTAGGGCGACTGGTCAAAGAGGCAGGTGCCGAGCACCATGAGGGTGTAGAACCAACCGCGGGTCTGATCCAACCCCTCGGCGATGAAGTCCGCCGGGAAGTTTTCCTCGAAATGCTGTTCGTTTTCAAAGGGATAGTGCTGTTGGGCGTAGGGCATGGAGCCGGATTCAAACCAACAATCCAAAACTTCCGGAGTGCGGTGGTAGGTCTTGCCGTCGCGCTTGATGACGATCTGGTCGACGTAGTGCTTGTGCAGATCGGTGACCTTCACCCCGGAAAGGGCTTCCAGTTCGGCGATACTGCCGACGCAGATGCGATCTTCGGGATCGGCGTCGTTGATCCATACCGGGATGCACGAGCCCCAGAAGCGGTTGCGGCTGATATTCCAGTCGCGGGCGTTGCTCAACCAGTTGCCGAAGCGTTTGCCGCCGACGTATTCGGGGGTCCAATGCACGGTCTCGTTGTTTTTAGCCAATTTTTCATGCAGATCCTCTACCCGCACGTACCACGCCTCGATCGCCCGGTAAATGAGCGGGGTGTCGGTGCGGTCGCAGAAAGGATAACTGTGGGTGATCGTCGATTGATGCACCAGTTTGCCCTCTTGCTTGAGTCGGGCGATAATGTCCTTGTCGCAGTCTTTGCAGAAGCGGCCGGCGTACTCGGGAACTTCCGAAGTGAAGTTGCAGGAGGCATCCAGCGGATCGACGATCGCGGTGATCCCGGCTTCGCGGCAGACCCGGAAGTCGTCTTCGCCGTAGGCGGGCGCCTGATGCACCAAGCCGACGCCGTCGTCGGTGGAAACGTAGTCGTCGTTGAGGACGACGAAGCAACCCTCGGATTTAAGATGCGCATAGTAGGGGAAAAGCGGCTCGTAACTCCACCCCTTGAGGTCGGCGCCTTTGAGTCGGGCGACGATTTCGTAGGTTTCCGGCTTCTTGAAAATGCTGTTGAGCCGCGCCTCGGCGAGCACGTAGCAGGGGGTGTCGGGATCACTGAGATCCTTGACGACGACGTAATCAATATCCTTGCCGGCGCAGATCGCCAGGTTTTCCGGCAAGGTCCACGGCGTGGTGGTCCAGACGAGGAGATAGGTTTTGCCCCATTCCGGTTTGGCGCCGGAAAGCACGCAAGTCCGCACCGTCACCGCCGGATCCTGCACGTCTTTGTAGTTGCTGCCGGCTTCAAAGTTGGATAGCGGCGTCGAGAGTTTCCACGAATAAGGCATGATCCGGTAGGATTTGTAGATGCGCCCCTGATCCCAAAGCTGCTTGAATACCCACCAGATACTTTCCATGTACTTGGGTTCCATGGTCTTGTAGTCGTGGTCGAAATCGACCCACCGCCCCATGCGGGTGACGGTTTCGCGCCACTGACTGACGTAGCGGGTCACCATCGAGCGGCATTTTTCATTGAACTTGTCGACCCCGAAATTGCGGATATCGTGCGCGCCGGAAATACCGAGCGCATCCTGCGCGAGCGCTTCGATCGGCAAGCCGTGGCAATCCCAGCCGAAGCGGCGCTCCACATATTTGCCGCGCATGGTCTGGTAGCGGGGCACCACGTCTTTGATGGTGCCGGCGAGCAGGTGCCCGTAGTGGGGAAGCCCGGTAGCGAAAGGCGGACCGTCGTAAAAGGTGAATTCACTGCCGCCCTGCCGAATTTGGAGCGATTTCTCGAAAATGGCGTTCTCCCGCCAAAAAGCGAGGATCTCCTTTTCCATTTCCGGGAAATTGACTTGACTGGAAACGCTTTTGAATGCCATGAGAAACTCTCCTTGAAATCAAAAGGCGGACAAGTTGAAACGCCAACTTATCCGCCGGATAATCAATTTCGCTTGACCGCAGGTCGGCTTACGCTTTCTGGTAGTTGCCGGTGCGGATGCAGGCGGCGCACATCTTGACGGTTTTCACCGTGCCGCCGTCGTTGATTTTGACGCTCTGAAGATTGACTTCAAAGGTACGTTTGACGTTTTTGACCACGTGCATACCGATACCGCCGACTTTTTTCGCCAGACCTTTACGGGTGATGCAACCGCCGTTCGCTTTGCCTTTGCCACAAATGGCGCACACTCTGCTCATTTTTTTGCCTCGCTATTTGGAAGTTTCCGTTACCACTCTAAAATGGTGAGTTGGCCGGGGTTCGAACCCGGGACCACCGCCTTAAAAGGGCGATGCTCTACCGACTGAGCTACCAACCCACTGCCGTCTCGATACGATTCGGCATTCAATTAAAATAACTCCGAGTAGCGGATTTTTCAAGTATTTCCCATAAAAAAATTCACTTTTTATGCCGCCGGCGGCGGGAAACGGCTCATTTGGTCTCGGCTTGGGTCGCCGAGTTGAAACTGCGCGCTTCCGGCGAACTGTAACGGCAGTGCCCGGTCACGATGAGGTCGCTGTGCTTGATCGAGGTGCTTTCGGTGGAAAAGAGGTATCCGAGGTAGGGTATATCCATAAGATAGGGTACGCCCGTCCGCGATTTCACCGTGCTCTGCCGCTTCAAGCCGCCGATGACGAAACTGTCGGTGCCGTGGGGCAAACTGATCGTGAGCGTAATTTTGCCGCCGCTGGAAATGCGCGGCGTGCCGTCGGATTGGAAGCCGAGCAAATTGGTGTCTTCGAGCGTGGCGTCAAAGCGCGTTTCCTCGGTGTTGACCGAAACATTGGTGATAGTCAAAGAAAAGCCGAAATCGACCGAGGAGATCGCGGTTTTCTGTTGTTCGGACTTGCCGACCCGGATGTCGTCGCCGGTCGGGAAGACCTTGCCGATGATCGTCGAGAGCAACTGGTAAAAGGCGACGCTGCCGTCGTCGGCGGGCGTGGAGTTGACCGGCGCCGCCGTGTGGTCGATGTAGATCAAATGCGAGGTGCGGCGCAGTTCGGCGTTGCACTGGTTGCGGACGATCAGCGTGCCCGCGTGGGAAACGTTGGCGCGCCCGCTGGAGGCGATGAAATCCAAGTAACGCGTGTTCCATTTGGGGTTGAAGTTGTAAAAACTGGTGCGCTCCGAGCCGAATGCCTTGCGGGGCAACCCGGTGGAGTAGAGCGCGCTCCAGTTGTTGCGGTAGCGGCCGCCGACGGAAAAGAAGTCGATCCCCTCATTGTTTTTCCAGTTCTGGAAGTCGATGCCGATCTTCTGGTCGTTTTCATCGGTCATTTCGTAAATGGTGATGTCGATTTCCACCTGCGGGATCGGCACGTCGTAGAGTTTGAGCATTTTGGCGATGTTTTCGCACGAGTAGTTGCTCACGTCAAAGATCAGCCAGTTGAGGTCCGGATCGGTGGTCACCAGATCCTGCCCCTGCCACAATTCGGTGACGTCGCCGGCGTTGATGCCCATATTTTGAATGAGCGGCAGTAAGTTGCGGGCGGGCACGAACTTGGGCATGTAGATAAACATCTGACTGCCGGTGCTCAAGGGACCCAATGCCGGATCGTCCAAAGTTGCCACCAGGGTATCGATGCCCATGCCTTCGGGGCGGTCGGCGAAGCGGTACTCCTCGGCGCTCACCATGAGCAACCCGGTGCCGTCGGCGTATTTGAGGCACTCGACGGCGGTGTTGCTGCCCAACTGCACCGGCGGATTGTAACCCGGTTGCGCCTGCGCTCCGGCGAGGACGGGGGCGGAAGTGGTCGCCACCGGCGGATTGGCGGTGTTGCCCGGGTACTGCTGCTGCAGCGCGGAATTGCCCACCCGCTTGGACTGCACCATTTGGCGCAGATAATCCCGGAATGCGTAGGGATCGACGTTTTTCAACACATAAGTTTTGGTGACGACGCGGGGGTCGTTGTTGTCGCGGACAAAGTGGATGGTGTCCGTGCCGGACTCCACCGGCACGACCAACTGCGCCTCGATACGGGTGCTGTCGTAACCGCCGGTGTTGCCGAAATTGGAGTCGCGGGGCACCCCGGGAATATCCGCGCCGACGGCGGCGAGCGGCAACAATCCCCAGAGCAGGAAGTGGTAT
The DNA here is from genome assembly GCA_045635865.1 of Victivallaceae bacterium. Lineage (GTDB taxonomy): Bacteria > Verrucomicrobiota > Lentisphaeria > Victivallales > Victivallaceae > UBA1784. Next base: position 10,683 of record JAZTWK010000059.1, on the reverse strand, counting down.
TTCATGGTGATATTCTCCTACTTTTTTAGCTTATTTTATCTTGGTCAATTCGCCGCTTAAGAGTTTTTCCGGCGGCGGCGCGGCTTGCAGCATTTCCACCTTGACGCTGAGGAAAAGGTGACTGGTTTCCTTGGTGGAGGTGGTGGTGGAAAAGAGATATTTCAAAATCGGCACATCTTTGAGAAACGGAACCCCGATCACCTGCTCGACTTCCTGCGCTTCATCCCACTTGGCGAGCAAGGTTTCCGTGCCGAGATCGACGAGGGCGTTGCCGGATAGATCGGCGGTTTCGATCAGCTCCGCGCCGAGGTTGTTGGTCTCGACCACGTTGGCGGTCTGGATGTGGTAGCCGAAATTGAGCGTACCCGGATAGCGGGAGTAGTCGCCGGGGGCGTAGTCGGGTACGCTGAATGCTTCGTTTTCGGGGTAGCCCGCCTGCGTCGAGCCGTAGTGCAAGTTGACGATCGGTTGCAATACCGTAAGCGACAGTTGCGAAGTTACCGAGTCGGAGAGTGTGGAAGTTACCACGCTGGTCTGATCGTGGTCGGATTTGACGATATTCTGGTAGCCGGGATTGAACGATATGGTGTAGGTGGCAGTTTCGGAGTTGACCACCGAAAGCGTGGCGTGCGAACGGATCTCCGCATTGCCGTGTTGAGCGAGCAGGCGGATGAAACTCGCGTCAAACTGCGGGGCGAAAAGAAACCCGCCCACCGGGCCGGTCGCGGCGGTGATCGCCGCCGTGCCCGCGCTGGTGACGTCAAACATTTTCCACCCCGCCTGAAAGAGATCCAGCCCCGGCCCGTTTTTCCAGGCGAGATATTCGATGCCGAGATCGCGCAAGGTGCTGTCGCGCAACTCATAAATGGTAAAGGTGAGCGTTATCTGCGGCGACGGGCGGTCGAGATAGGCGAGAAACTGGTAGTTGAAACTGGAATTGGAAACGTTGTCTTTCCAGTAAATTTGATTGGAATTGGCGTCCCACCCGTAAACCGAACTGTAAACCCCCGCGCCGATGACCGAGTTGACCAGCACGTTGAGCAGGTTTTGACCGGAACGGAATTTGGGCTGATAGACCGCCCGGGTGATGCCGGTGCCGCGGATCGGGTCGCCGGGGGCTTTGCCGTCGATCTGGATCGGACGGTCGATCTTGGCGACGAAATCGTCCACATAAGGCATCATTTTGACCGGGCAGGTCACGGTGAGCATCTGGGAGTTCTGCTCCCCGTACTCGATGTTGCCGACGCTGGAGTTGGTGTTGTAGCGCATGACCATGCCCAAGAGAAACGGCGTGACGTCGTTGGCCTGAACGTATTTCAGGTGGTAGATCTTGGACACCATGTAGTCTTGGGCGTCGTCCTGCACGAAGCGCAGTTGCCGGGTGGTGCCGGGTTCGGCGGCGACCAGTCCGGCGGCGCCGAGCAGAATGCCGACGCCGAATAGGGTTTTGAACATAGCTATTCTCCTTTCTTTAACTTGAATCGACTCCGACGGGTGAAGGAGAAAAACGCCGCCCGAATCTCAAACAGCAATAAAAGCGTTTGGCGGAAAATTTCAAGTCGTCGGCACTCTCAAACTTGATTTTTTTGCCGAAAAACATTAAAGTATAGCCGGAAAGGAAGCGATGATGACGAAATTCTTTGGACTGTTTCTGGCGGTACTGCTCGGCGGCGCAACTTGGGGAGCGCCCTTTGCGTGGAGCGTCGCCGCCACCGGAACCGATACGGCGGTTTCCGCTACGGTCTCTCCCGGCGCGTACCTTTATTTTGAATCGATCCACTTTTCCGGCGCGCGAGTGATCTCCGCCCCGACTCCGGTGGAAAACTCCGACGGCGTCGCCGTGTTGCCGGCGGGGAAGTGGCAGTGGATAGTTTCCGGCCGTACCGAACCGCTCGCGGTGGAGTTTCAAGGTTGCGTCGCCGATCATTCCGGAGCTTCGATCTGCCTCACGCCCCAGACGCTCGCCTTGCGGGGCGGGGCGGAAACGGTAAATCCGACTGCCGATTGGGCGCGGCAATACCCCGCGATCGCCGCCGCGCAAGTGGAAAAAAGCGCCGCCGGGTATATGGATGCGGCGGAATTTTGCCGTTTTCTGGGGGCGTCCGGGGAAAACACCACTCGCCAGTGGAATTGGTTGTGGGCGTTGCTCGCGGCATTTTTCGGCGGATTCGCCCTCAATCTCACGCCTTGCGTTTTGCCGCTTGTACCGATCAACTTGGGGATCATCGCTTCGGGGCGCACCCCCGGCGAAGCGCGGAGATCCGCGTTGCTCTACGCTCTGGGCATGGCGGTCGCCTACGGCGCGCTCGGCGTGGCGGCGGCAATTTTCGGAGTCCGTTTCGGCGCGCTCAACGGCTCGATCTATTTTCAAGCGGCGGTCGGGGTGATTTTCCTTTTCCTCGCGGCGGCGATGGCGGGGGTGATCCCGTTGGATCTGTCGCGTTTCCGGGGCGAGCGTTACCGACTGCTCGGGCGCAGTCGCGGGCTCGGTCTGATCGCGTGGGGTGCGCTGTCGGCACTGTTGGCGGGGGCGTGCGTCGCCCCGGTGACCGCCGCCGTGCTGCTCTTTGCCGCGGCACGTTTTGCCGCCGGAAATAGCTTTGCCGCGCTGTTGCCGTTGGTGCTGGGCGTCGGCATGGCGACGCCGTGGGTACTGTTGAGCTTCGGCGTTTCGATCTTGCCCCGCCCGGGAAAATTCATGACGGCGGTCAAGTATGGCTTTGCCCTGCTGTTGGCGGGGGGGGGAGTGTGGTATCTCGTGCAGACCGGGATGACGGCGGGGAAAAATTCCGACCCCGAAGCGGGTCTTCGGCAACTGGAAGTCGCCCTGACGGAAAATGCCGCCGCCCGCCGCCCGGTCTTGGTCGACTGCTGGGCTTCCTGGTGCGGAAGTTGCCGGGAAATGGAAGCGCAGGTACTGCCCGATCCGCAGGTCGCGGAGGCGTTGAAAAATTACACGCTGGTACGGGTGGAAATGCCCGATCTCAATGCTCCCGTGGTCAAGGCGCTGTTGACCAGGTGGCAACTGCCGGGTTTGCCCGGATTCGTGGTGCTGTCGCCGCGCTGAACTGGGCAAAATCAGCTTGCAATCAGCGGGTTTTTGTGGTATATTAAGACCAAGTGACACCGCGGGGATATCCCCGTCAGCGCATCAGAAAGGAAACGAGCATGGTCAGCTACAAAACTCTGGGTTTGGTCAACTCGCGCGAGTTGTTCCAAAAGGCCGTCAAGGGCGGATATGCCATCCCCGCCTACAACTTCAACAATATGGAGCAGATGCAGGCGATTTTGCAGGCGTGCTGTGAAAGTCAGTCGCCGGTGATCCTGCAGATTTCCAAGGGCGCGCGCAAATATGCCAACCAGACCTTGCTCCGCTACATGGCGCAGGGCGCGGTCGAGTACGCCAAAGAGCTGACCGGCGGCAAAGGTATTCCGATCGTTCTGCACTTGGATCACGGCCCGGATTTCGAGACCTGCAAAAGCTGTATCGAGTACGGCTTCAGCTCGGTTATGATCGACGGCTCGCATCTGCCCTTTGACGAAAACATCGAGCAGACCCGCAAGGTCGTTGAATATGCCCACCAGTACGACGTCACCGTCGAGGGCGAACTCGGCGTGCTCGCCGGCGTCGAAGACGAAGTCAAGGCGGAAAGCCACACCTACACCCGGCCGGAAGAGGTCGAGGAATTCGTCAAGCGTACCGGCGTGGATTCGCTCGCCATCGCGATCGGCACTAGCCACGGCGCCTACAAGTTCAAGCCGGGCGAAAATCCCCGCATCCGTTTGGATATTTTGCACGAGATCGAAAAGCGCATCCCGGGTTTCCCGATCGTGTTGCACGGTTCGTCCAGCGTGCCGCAGGATCTGGTGGCGATCATCAACGCCAACGGCGGCAAACTCAAAGATGCGATCGGCATCGGCGAGGATCAGCTGCGCGAAGCTGCCAAGTCGGCGGTCTGCAAGATCAACATCGACTCCGACGGCCGCTTGGCGATGACTGCCGGGGTCCGCAAGGTCCTCACCGAGCAGCCGGAAGTTTTCGATCCCCGGCTCTACCTCGGTCCGGCGCGGGATATGCTCCGCGATCTCTACATCCGCAAGAACCACGACGTGTTGGGTTCGGCGGGTCACGCTTGGGATTGATCGGCAGCTTATGGGGAGAAAAAAATGGGGGGGGGATTTTCCCCCCTTCCTTTTTTGGTTTTAGAGTTCCCGCAACTTTTTCCACGGGAAAACCAGCGCCCCGTAACGGAATTTACCGCCGCTTTCTTTATGCGCGATGAGTTTCTGTTGAAGCGGGTTGGGGCGGGGGCAACCGGCGATGCCCTTTTCCCCGAAACAGCGCCAGATCGCGTCGGATTCGATTTCGGTCTGCACCGGGTCCCCGAGGTCGTAAAGCCGGGCGATGTTGCTCGAGTCGGGGAGCATTTGGCGCACCGCTTGGTCCCACAGCCACGAGAAGCAGACCACGGCGCGGAAATCGTAGTCGGGGAAATACTTGGCGGTAAATTCCGGCAGTTGCCGCAGATCGCGCTTTGCCGCTTCAAAATCCAGTTTGGCGCCGTGATAAATGTGCATGGAAACCACCGCTTCGCCGGGATAGACCGTCGGCGCCAGGGAAAAATCGTAGCGGGCGAAGCGGGGAATTTCAAATTGCAGTCGCTCAAATTCAAAGAGCCGCCCGGTCAGGTGCAAAACGTACCAGTTGAGCAGAAAATCCGGAAAGGCGACTTTGCCGCTTTGCTCATAGTAGAAATCCGCCCAGCGGGAAACGTCGTGCCAGACCCGGTCGAAAAGTTCCGCCGGGCAACCGGTGCGGATAAAGTTCGCCTTGCCGCCGTCGTAGCCGCCGAGCACCACCAGAAAATAAAAGACTCCCAAATCATCGGGGGAAAAGAAGTTTTTACCCGGATTTTCCGCCTTTTTTCCCGCCAAGAGGGAGTTGAGACACTCCAAATAGAGCGCGGTGCGCACCGGGTCGGCGGATAGCGCGGCGTGGAGTTGCCGCGCCGGCTCGAGCCGTTCGGCGGCGATGCCGCCCAATTCGGCGCGGCGGCGCAAGGTTTCCCAATCGGGCAGGACGGTGATCAAGTTCATTTTAAGTTTCCGCTATGGAGTTTTTAACTCTAATATAGTAGGTGTTTAAGCAAAGTCAAGGCTTGCGGGCTTGCATTTCGCCGTGTGCTACGGTAAATTATGCCGTAGCCTAAATTCAAACGAAAGGTTGGAAAGATGAAACTTTACAACGATCAGGTGAGAGCGATCGCACAGTCCGCGCTTGACGGCTTGTCTTTGCGGCAAAAAATCGGTCAGATGGTGCAGTTCAACGTCCGCAATGTGCGGATGCTCGCCGAAAAGTACTCTTATGCGGAAATCGCCGAGCGCTTCCCCTTCGGCAGTTTCTTTTCCGGCGTGGATGTGATCAATCTGGTCGGCAATCGGCTCAAGGGCGCGGAAGCCTTGCAGGAATACAATCAAGTGGCGAAGATCCCGCTGATCGTTTCCGGTGATCTGGAAAACGGCATCAGCGCGGACCCGATGCCGCCGCAACTGGTGTTGGCGGCGGCGGACGATCCGGAACTCGCTTATCGCTTCGGGCGGGTGATCGCCCAGCGGGGGCGGGCGACGGGTTTCCACTGGACCTTCGCGCCGGTGGTCGACGTGATCCTCAACTGGCTCGCCCCGGCGATCGGTCTGCGGGCGCTCGGCTCCGACCCCGAAAAGGTGGCGACTCTGGCGGAAAACATTATCCGCGGCATGCAGGATTATGGTCTTATGACCACCGCCAAGCACTTCCCCGGCGACGGTTGGGATTTCCGCAACCAGCACCTTGGGGTGGCGGTCGACGATATGAGCCAAACCGACTGGGAAAAGAGCTTCGGTATGGTCTATCGCCGGGTGATCGACGCCGGAGTCAACGCCATTATGCCCGGGCATATCGCCTTGCCGTGGAAAGATGACCGCAACTTTCCGGCGGTGCTGTCGGCGCCGATCCTGCGTGATCTGCTCCGCGACGAACTCGGCTTCGAGGGGGTGCTGGTGAGCGACGCGCTCATCATGTCGGGCTTCGTCTCTTTCCGCAGTTACGAAAAGCGGATGATCGCCCAAGTCAACGCGGGTATCGACGTGATGCTGTGGCCGGAACCGGATATTTTCGATCTGGTGGAAAAGGCGGTCGAATGGGGCGATATCCCCATGGAGCGGATCGACGAATCCGCCCGCCGTCAGCTGGAAATGAAAGCCGCCGCCGGGATCATCGGCGATCTGCCGGTCAAGGAAGTGGCGGACGCCCCCGATTATGCCGAAGTGGCGCGGGAGATCGCCGAACGCGGTACCGTGTTGGTGCGCGACCGCAACCACGCCCTGCCGCTGGTTGCCGGCAAGGTCAAAAAAGTGCTGGTGAATATCGCCGGATATAATGAAAAAGATCATCCCGACCGCGACGACAAACGGTTTAAAATCTTTTTGGACGAGTTGGAAGCCCGCGGCGCGCAAGTGGAACTTAAAGCCAACGGCAACTGCTTGGATCTGTTGGACTTCGAGCTTAAAGGCGGCCGCTACGATGCGGTGATTTTCCTCTTCCTCGCCGCGCCGGGGTATATGAATCGCCTTTCCGGTCTGGCGCTGGAGTCGGTGTGGATGTCGAGCAACACGATCAAGCACAATCCGATCATCATCAGCTTTTACACTCCCTATGTCGTCACCGAAAATCCGGTGAGCACCGCGGCGGTGGTCAACGCCTGCAGCGACTGCCCGGCGAGTCAGCGCGCGGTGGCAAAACTCATCTACGGCGAGATACCGTTCCAAGGCAAGAGCCCGGTGCCGCTGTTGGCGGACGACCGCGCCCAAGATGAGTGGGCGAAGATCACCTACCGCTGCTTGGAATAAGCCACAATAATTCTTGCCGGGGGGGAGGGGCGCTCCCCCCGGTTTTTTTTTGTCGGTTTCGGCTTGATTTTTGCCTTGAACCGTGCTACCTTATATAGCGACAGCTATACCTGCGGTTTGGCGGGGAAGCGTGGAGTCTGATCTAACTGGCGTTTTTTCAAAGTTTTACGGGTTGAATATGGGAAGCAACAACGACTTCGACAATTATGACGGCGATCCGGCGGTATTTCTCTACCACGATAACCAACTGGTCGCCTCGGCGGCGGTTATGACCGACCTCACCTTGGGCGACGGGGATTACCTGTTGGTTCAGGATGGCGGTTGGGTCGAAGAGATCACGGTGGAAGGCACCGGCGTGCTTGAAGTCCAAAGCGGCGGCGAGGCCGACTACATCACCGTGGATGACGGCGGTCGATTCTTTTTGCGCACCGACGGCACGGCGAGCAGCGTCACGCTGAACAGCAACGGGCAAATGACGAGCGAGGGGGAGATCTTGGGCATCTTCCTCAACCCCGGCAGTGAGTTGCTCATTCAGGGGATCAACAGTTCGGTTTCCGGCATTCGGGAAAATGGCGGTCACGCCCGGTTCGGCTCGTCGCTCGACTCGGAAAATGATTTTTACGAAGTAAGTTTTTCCACCAACACCTTTAGCGACGTGGTGTTGAGCAGCGGAATGATCGCGTGCGTCCACGCCCCGACCACCGCCGTCAATACGACGATCTCTCAAGGCGGGCAACTTTTCCTCTTTGGCGGCAAGGCGAGCGACACCACCATTCTTTCCGGCGGTCAACTGGAAGTGTCGAGCGGCACCCATTTCGGCTCGCTGAATATCGCTTCCGGCGGCACCGTCAGCGTCGATTCCACCGGTACGATCGACTTCACCTTGACCGGGCGGAGCGCCAGTGACGATTATCTGGTCAACGATCTTTCGCGCATATCCGGCACGCCGGCTTACACGATCACGGTTTCCGCCGATCAGGCGGCGGGTACTTATAAACTTGCGCAGGGCGCGGCGGGATTTGCCGCGAGCGTCAGTATCAGCGCGGGGAAAACGTACTATGGCGTACTGACCGTAAACGGGGATGCGCTTAACCGCGAGGGCAAAAACTACGCGTTGACGCAGGAATCCGGAAATCTCGCATTGCGGATCTTCCGCGACGAACCCAGTTACAGCCCCACCGAGCCGATCCATGGCGACGGCAACCTGTCGCTGGGCAATATCACGAACTCCGCCAAAATTTTCGCCAACGAGACGATCACCGGGGCGGGGAGCTACTCCGCGACCAACAGTGTTTCGGTCAATGCCGACGAGCAGGCGCAGTTCAAGGCGGTATTCGGCGGCTACGAGATCAGCGTGAGCGGCACGGCGACCATTACCGGGGATAGTTCGGCGGTGGTTTCGGGCGCGGGAAATATTTCCGGCAACTTCGTTTTCGGCGGCCATTATCTGGCGGCCGGAACCGCGGTGATCACCGGCGATACGGAGCTTACGATCAATGCCGGCACCTACAAAAGTTTCATCTGCGGCGGCAATATCGCGGTGACCGATACCAAGATGACGTTGAGCGGCGACTCGACGCTCAATATCACCGGCGGCGTTTTCAACGGCACGGTCGCCGGCGGTTCGGATAGTCAGGGCGGCACGATCACGTACCGCAATTCGACGATCACCACCAATATTTCCGGTGGGACCTTCAATCAGCGGGTCTTCGGCGGCAACGTCGCATCCAAGCAGAGTTATGCGCGGCAAAATGCCGCCAGCGCGACGCTGATCGACATCAAGGGGGCGTCGAGCCGGATCAATCTCAATATCGATTGCTCCGTGAATCGGATCGTTTTCGCTTCCGATATCGTGGGGGGCGGCTATACGCAGAGCAAGATCACCGGTTCGACCAATGTCAGCTTCACCGGATTGGGCAGTAACCTCGACTTTACGGGGGTACTCACCGGCGACAGCACCGGTGCCGGCGAGCAAAACAACTTGGTCCGCGGGGGGCGAAATCTGGCATTCGCCAACTTCGTCGGGGACTTCAATGCCGAGTATATCGTCGGCTTTGACGCGATCGCCATTTCCGGCGCGAGTGCGGTCAATTTCACCTCTGAATTGGATCTTTCCGGGGTGAAATCCTGGAGTTTTGAGTTGGGCAGCACGATCACTCTCGCTGCCGGGATCAACAACTTCCGGGGCGACTCGCTCAATTTGGACTTCGGCGGGAACGCGTTGAGTTCGGAGTGGACGATCCTTTCCGGCGGGATCTCGTCGATCACCGGTTGGGATGGCTCGCTGACCGGCGGAGTTACCATTGGCGGCGAAAGCGCCGTATGGAACCGCGCCGCGCAGAGTTACTTGAGCGACAGCTACCGGCTCTATTGCGAACAGTCGGGCGACACTTATCAACTCAAAGTGGCGACGCTCGCCTGATCCAAGCAAAAAAAATCCGCCGTCGGAATTTTCCGGCGGCGTTTTTTTTACTTTTGCAGTTTCTCGATGATGCCGGTGGTGGAGTGACCGGAAACGAAGGGGAGAAAGACGATTTGAGTACCGTGCTTTTCCAGCGCGGCGCGTTCGGCGGGGTCGAGTTTCGCCAGCGTGTAATCGCCCGCCTTGGCATAGACGTCGGGAGATAGCGCATCAAGTTCCTGATTGCACCGGGCGGTCGGGAAGATCACCGCTTTGCTCACGCTCTTGAGCGCCGTGAGCAAAAAGGCGCGGTCGATTTCATTATTGACCGGGCGGGTGGGGCCTTTGAGCTCGCGCACCGAAGCGTCGGAGTTGACCAGCACCAAGAGTTCATCGCCCAGCGCGGCGGCTTGGGCGAGGTACTCCACATGACCGCGGTGCAAAATGTCAAAGCACCCGTTGGTGACGACGAGTTTCCTGCCGCTTTGCCGCAACGATTCGCGCCACGCGACGGCTTGGGTAAGCGTGAGCAAGTCGCCTTGAGCCATTTAATCCTCCAAACCCCGGACGATCACGCCCGCTTCATTGAGCAGATCCATCGAAACCTTGTCCACCGAGTAGCGGCGATAGTAAACCACTTCGACGATCCCGGCGTTGATGATCATTTTGGTGCATTGCAAACAGGGGCTGAAGGTCGTGTAGATCGTCGAACCCTTGACCGCGATGCCGTGATATGCCGCCTGCACGATGGCGTTTTCCTCGGCGTGACTGCACAAACACTCCGAGAGCGCATGGCCCGAGGGCACGTCGCTGTTGCACCGGGGACAACCGCCGTCACAGCAGTTGCGGATGCCCCGCGGAGTGCCGTTGTAACCGGTGGAAATGATCCGGCGATCGTGCACCAGCACCGCCGCCACCTGCCGCCGACAGCAGTTGCTGCGCGACGCCGCCACCAGGGCGATATCCATAAAGTACTGATCCCAATCCGGACGGCTCAATTTTATCTCGCTCATTTTATCTTTCCCCCAGTGGTTGATTAGTCTTCGTGTCCGTAAACCGCCGGTCGGATATAGACCAGTCGGGTCAGATCGTCGTCAAAAGGAATCGACTTGTTGCGGTCGAGCGCGGCGTAATCGGCGGCTTCGATCACCGTGATCGCAGCATCCGCCGGGATGATCTTTTTTACCGCTTCGGCTTCGACGGCGGAAACGACGAACTTTTCGTCGGCGCGCGAAGCGAAAAATTCCGCCGCGGCAGGAGCATTCAAAACTTGGGTCTCCCCGGTCGGCACGAGTTCACCGTCGGTGCAGATCAAGCCAAAGTAAAGCACTTCGTGGTTGCGGCCGTCGTAAAGTACGCCGATCTTTTCGCCGTTTTTGATCCCCGGCAACGCG